>NZ_CP009571.1:616666-1233333 GCF_000764535.1 Sphingomonas taxi
CGGTCTCGGCGGACGCGCCGGGATAGCTGGCGGAAACCGTCACGGTCGGCGGCACGATGTCGGGATATTGCGCGACCGGCAGCCCCCAGTAAGCGATGGCGCCGACAAGCGTGATGATGACCGCGATGACGCCCGCGAAGATCGGGCGGGTGATGAAGAAGCGCGACAGGCGCATGATAGGCTCCCCCTTTCCGAGGATGAAGACGGCCGGGACGTGGGTCGGCGAAGCGTCAGGAGGTGAAGGTCGCCTCGCCGGTGGTCGGCGACAGGCCGCCGGGGGCGGGGGCGGCGACGACCGGCGCGATGCGGCCTGCGCGCACCTTCACCTTCGTTCCCGGCATCGCCATCTGCGTGCCGCCGATCACGACGCGATCGCCGCGCGACAGCCCGCCGCTGACGATCCGCAAGCCATCGACCACCGGACCGAGCGTCACCGGCTTGACCACCACCGTGCCGTCGCTGGCGACGGTCAGCAGCGTCTTGCGCGCCTGATCGGTCTGCACCGCCGCATCCGGCACCAGCAGCGCATGCGTGGTGCCGCCGCTGGCCAGCCGCATGTTGCCGAACAGACCGGGGGTCAGGAACATGTCCGGGTTGGCGAGCACGGCACGGCTGCGGATCGTGCCGGATCGCGGATCGAAGCCGTTGTCGGTGAAGTCGAGCTTGCCGTGCCAGCGATAATCGCTCTCGTCCTGCAACCGTACGTCGACCGCCGGGGCGACATTGCCGACGGCGCGCGCGCGCTTCCCCTTGAGAAACAGCGCCTCCGAGCCGTCGAAGGTGAAATAGATCGGGTCGAGCGCGTTGATCGTCGTGAGCAATGTGCCGCTGGTGTCGCCGCCCGCGACGAGGTTGCCGGGGTCTACGCGCCGGCTGGAAATCCGCCCGCCGATCGGCGCACGGACCTGCGTGAACTCGACATCGAGCGCGCGGCCGCGGATGCGCGCCTCCGCGGCGGCGATTGCCGCGGTGGCGGCGCGGACGCGGGCGCTCAGTTGGTCGAGCTCGCCCTTCGACACCGCATCCTCCGCCTCCAGCCGGTTGGCGCGGTCGAGGTTGGCGCGGGCCAGCGCGAGGTCGCTGCGCGCGCTTGCCAGCCCGGCGCGGGCCTCGGCCAGCGCGGCGGCGAACGGGCGCGGATCGATCGTGAACAGCAACTGGCCCGGTCGCACGGTCGCGCCGTCGGTGAAGTGCAGCGCGGTCACCGCGCCGGACACGCGCGCGCGCACCTCGACTGTGCGGCTCGGTTCGAAGCGGCCGACGAAATCGTCCCATTGCGCGACGTCGCGCTGTAGCGGCGCGGCGACCGTGACGGTCGGTGCGGGGGCGGCCGAGGCAGTCGCCGGCTCGCTGCGATTGACCGCCACACCGGCGGCGATCGCGAGCAAGGCGGGGACGCCGATCCACAGCGACCGGCGCAGCAGCGGCGACGACGCGGCTGGCGGGGCGAGCGGCGTCGCGTGGGTCGTGTCCACGGGGGCGTGCACGGTCATCGACGCGCTCCCATCGTCTTGCGGCGGGCGACGCCGATACTGTCCGTCATCAGCTCATATTGCGCCGGCGAGAAACCGGCGTTGAGGAAGCGGGTCAGCTCGGCGCTCGGTATCGTATAACCGTAATGCCACGCGAAGACCGCGATCCGGCGCAGCGCCTCCAGACGCTCGTCCGCGAGCATCGGGTTGTGCGGCTGCCGGAACAGCGCGCCGAGCGCGCTGGCCATGCGGCCGGGGCGGCGGAGCGACGACAAGGCGTCCTTGCGTGCCAGGGCGACGACCGACCATTCCAGCCCGGTGAGTCGGGCGGCAGGTTGGTCGTCGATCGCCGGCACCGCGGCCGGTGTGGCAGGGGGAAGGGCGGGGAGGCGGTCGGCGTCGAGCATCAGATAGGCCATGCGAGATCCCTGAATTGGACGTGCGCGAACACCGCCCGCCATCGCGGACGACGACGGGGCACACCGATCGATCGGTGGCGGGCGCACGGAGCCGGCGGGCGCTGGCGGCCCGTTGCGGCAGGTCGTGATGAGAAGTGGCGGGCGCGACCGTCAGGTCGCGTCGGGTCGTCCGGTCAGTCCAGGATCCATGTCGGCTCCTTCGATCGTGAACCGCCGGCGTGGCGTTTCATTCCGTACCGCATGGTATATTAACCGCTTCCGAGAAGATCAACGTATTTCTGTACCGGGCGGTAATTTATTTCGCGTTCAGCGGCTGGGCCACATCATCAGCCCGATGTCGACGACGCGGTCCAGATCGGCGCGGGTCGCGCCGGAGCCGGCCTGCACCGCCATGCCCTGCAGCATCGCGTAGAGATATTGCGCGAGTCCTTCCGGATCGGCGCCGGGGGCAAGGTCGCCATCGCGCTGCGCCGCGCGGAAGCGCTCGACCAGCGCTGCATGCGCGGCGGCGCGACGCTCGATGATATGGCCTCTGATCGACTCGGCCTCGGCGCCGCAGGCGGTGGCGCTGATGACGCCCAGACAGCCCTTGGGATCGGAAGTGCTGGTCTGCGCCACGACCGCGCCGCGCATGAGATGCTCGGCGACCGCGCGGGCGGTCGGCTGTTTGAGGGCATCGCGGGTATAGGCCATCTTCTCGGCGCCGTAGAGATCGAGCGCACGATGGAACAGCTGTTCCTTATTGCCGAACGCGGCGTAGAGGCTGGGTTTGGTGATGCCCATCGCCGCGGTCAGATCCGCCATCGACGCGCCGTCATAGCCCTTCGCCCAGAATACGCCGAGCGCGGCGGCCAGCGCCGCTTCGGTGCAGAATTCGCGTGGACGGCCACGCGTCGCAACGGCAGGAGCAGATTGCATAACGCTCGGTATATAATGGTCGACAACGCCCGCGTCGAGGGCCGTCACATAGTAAGTCATTCGTCCGCGATCGGTTCTTGAAAGCGGTCGGGCGGTCGGGAGTGGAATGTGGATCGACCGCCTTGCAAGCCGTTGGGCTGGGAGTATCCGCGGTATCGTCCCAATCGAACGAACGGCATCGTACGTCATGCGGGAGGGCGATCTTGCGACGGCGGTTCCATCAGTCGAACATCTGGTGGTGGAGGATCAGCGCCGCGGCGCCCAGCGGTGCCGCCAGATCGGGCTCTAGCGCCGCCACCGCGAGCTTTGCCGGCGGTTCGCGAACGCCGCGCCGCTCCGGCAGGGTGAGTACCGGCCATTGCACGCCGTCGACGATCCGGCGGGCAAGCGCGCGCGGCAGCCGGCCGCCAAGCACGATCGCCTCGCAGTCGAAGGCGTAGCGCAGCGTCTGGAACAGCCAGGTGAAGGACTCCTGGCGTGCGTCGAGCCATGGCTCGACACCGGGCCAGCGCGGATCGAACCGCGCCACCAGATCGCCGATACCGTCACACTCGGTGCCGTGGGCCGCGAGCATGGCACGAAGGTCGCCGAGGTTCGGCGTGGTGCGGCCGGCGAAGGGGAACAGGCCGGCGATCTCGCCGGCATTGCCGTGATGGCCGCGCAGCAGCTGGCCATCGACGACCGTCGCGGCGCGGAAGCCGGCCGCGACGTTGACGTAGCAGAAGCTGCCGAAGTCGGCGCCGACGCCGAGCAGGTGCTCGCCGATCGCGGTGGCCGCGGCGATGTTCTCTACCATCGCGGGCAAGGCAAGGCGGCGGCTGACGAGCGCCTCCAGATCGATCAGCGCCCAGTCGTCGAGCTCGGGGGCGGGGTTGACGGTGCGCGGGGCGGTGAAGAAGCCGGCGATCGCCACGCCGATGCCGACGATCTGGTCGGGCAGGGACTGTTCGTCGCGGAACCGCACGACCGCGTCGAGCAGCCCGTCGCGCGGCATCCCCGGCAGGCTGATCTCGCGGCGCGCGCGCACCGCCCCGGCGAGGTCGAGCAGCAGCACGTCGGCACGGTCGGTCATCACCGACAGGCCGAGGCTGAAGGCGGCATCGGGGGCGATGTGGATCGTGGCGCTCGGCTGGCCGCGACCCTGCGCCACCGCCTCGCCGGCGCGGACCAGCCCCGCCGCCTCCAGCTCCTCGGTGGCGCGGAAGATCGCGGTGCCCGACAGGCCGGTGTCGCGGATCAGCGTCGACCGCGACAGGCTGCCGTGCCGTCTGACGAGGGTCAGCACGCGGCGTGCACGCGGGGTCAGGGAGAGGCGGTTCATCTTCACTAACCTCACGCACAGGACGACCTACCTGGCGTTAGCCCCGGCGTCTTCAGACTGTCAAATATATATCGTACAGGATGATATGTATTTGACGAAGTCGGGGGGCTCATGACATATCTATCGAGGCATTCCATGCTGTTGACGCTGGCGGCCGGCACGATGCTGGCGGGAATGCCGGCGCAGGCGCAGGCGCAGGTGAGGGACGGCGCGGCCGTCGCGCCGGACGCGAACAGCGACGGCGACCAGCCGGACATCGTCGTCACCGGCTTCCGCGCGTCGCAGCGCTCGGCGACCAAGGCGAAGCGCGAGGCGGCGGTGATCCTCGATTCCGTCGCGCAGGACGATGTCGGCCGGCTGCCCGACCTCAACATCGTCGAGGCGAGCCGGCGGATCACCGGCGTGTCGGTGGTCGGCGGGGCGGACGCGACCAAGAACCGCGACATCTACCAGCGCGCGACGATCCGTGGCCTCGATCCGCGCTACAATCTCGTCACGATCGACGGCATTCCGCTCGCCTCGCCCGACTGGGTCTATCGCGGTGCGCGGCTCGAGATGCTGCCGGCATCGCTCGTCTCGCGGATCGAGGCGATCAAGAGCGTCAGCGCGCAATATGATCCGCACGCGCTCGGCGGCCAGATCAACATCGTGTCGAAAAGCGCCTTCGACGGCCGCGGCGACCGCAGTCTGGTGCTCAACGCCAATGCCGCGACAACGACACCGCAGGCAAGCTCATCCGCGGCGGTGGCGTGACGATCCGTACCGATGCGACCGCCGCGGCGCGGTTCGGCGCCAACCGCGATTTCGGCGTCGTCGCCTCGGCGGAATATCAGCGCCTGCCGTCGACCGCGCGCGCCGAACTGCCCGGCGACAGCAATGGCGCGGGCTGGTCCTATTTCACCGCCGCGGGGGCGCGCACGCCGTTCGCCACCCTGTCTACCGGTTATCCGGTGCCGGTGCGCAACCAGGACTATTTCTTCGAGAATATGCGCACCCGGCTCAGCGGCAACCTGAAGCTGGAATGGCGACCCGACGATGCGACCGCGCTGGCGCTGTTCGGCGGCTATTATCACGACACCGATACCGAGACGCGGTACGAGATGCTGACCATTCCGACCGGCGCGCCGACCGACGTCACGCCGGGCAGCGGCCGCTTCGCGCGCGGCGACCTGCAGCAGGGGCTGACCTATCAGCCGGTGACGCGCGACACCTGGCTGGTCGACGCAAAGGGGCATCACGACTTCGGCGGTGGCGTCGTGCTCGACACGACGCTCGCGCGTTCGCAGGCGACCTATCGCGAGCTGCGCGAGATGATCAAATATGGCACCAATCCGCAGGCGGGCAGCGCCACGGCAGGCTATCTGCCGGCGTTCGGCTATGCCTATCGCATCGTCAAAGGCCGGCCGCGGCTGACGTTCAACGACGGCGCCGCGGCGAACAACCCGGACAGCTATCGCGCGCTCTACTATCGCAGCATCGATCGCGATCTCGATTCGACGGTGGATTTCGCCAGGGTCGATCTCGGCCTCAACGCCGCGGCGGCCGACCGCGGCTTCGGCGCGCGGGTCGGCGCGGCGGTGACGCGCACCGATCTCGCCTATGACCAGCGTTATGCCGAATATGTCCCCGCCGATGCCGCCGGGCAGACGACGATCGGGACGATGCGCGGCATCCTCTACGACCGGCGCCCCGGCGCCTATATGACGCCCGCCGTCCCCTATCTGCTGATCGACCGGCAGGCGGCGTGGCAGCGGTTCGCGGCGACGCGCAGCGCCTTCGTCGCGACCAATCAGGTCGCCAACAATGCCGCCGACGATTTCCGCGATCTGGAGACGACGAAGGCCGCCTATGCGCAGGCGCTGTTCCGCACCGACGATTTCGACGTGCAGGCCGGGGTGCGCTACGATGATACGCATCTCGTCGTCGACACCAACCAGCCGACCGGCACCGCGGCGACCGCCTATCGCGCGGTGCGGCGCACCACCGGCTATGCCTATTGGCTGCCCTCGGCGCTTGCCACCTATCAGCTCGGCGACGGCATGCGGCTGCGCGCCGGCGTGTCGAAGACGATCGGCCGACCCGATTACAGCCAATATGCCGTCCGCAACACGTTCGGGATCGGCACCGACGGCACGCTGACGATCGCTACCGGCAATCCCGACCTCAAGCCGCGCGAGGCGTGGAATTACGACCTGTCCTACGAATGGTATCCGGGCGCCGGCATGATCTCGGTCGCCGCCTTCACCAAGGCTATCCGCAACGAGATCTTCACCAGCAGCCAGCAAGGGCCGGCGACGCCGTTCCAGGGCGTCACTTACCAGAATGTCTTCGTCACCACGCCGCGCAACGCGGCGTCGGCGCGGGTGAAGGGGCTGGAGATCGGCTATACGATCGATCGGATCGCCACGGTGCCGGGCCTCGGCTTCAACGCCAACGTCACGCTGCTCGACGGATCGTATCGCCAGCCGGTCAGCGCGGCGGGGATCAGGACGGGGCTGCCCGCGACGCGGCGAACCAGCGGATTGATCCAGCAGCCCGATTATATCGCCAACCTCACCGTCTTCTACGTGACCGGCCCGGTCGAGCTGCGCGGTTCGTACAATCGCATCGGCCGCGCGCTGCAATCGGCGGACGGCGATACGCCGCTGCGCGACCTCTATCAGGAGCCGCGCCAGCAATTCGACGTGCAGGCGCGGCTTGCGGTGCGCGACGGGCTCGATCTCGTCGGCCAGGTGCAAAATCTGACCAAGGAGGCATTCGTCGTCCGTCAGGGGCGCCGGCGCGAGGACGTCAATTACTTCTTCCCGGTCGGGCGGACGATCTGGCTCGGCCTGTCGTGGACGCCGAAGCTATGAGGCCGCTGCCGGGGGTGATGGTGGCGGCCCTGATGCTCGCCGCCACCGCGGCTGCGGCGCAGGAGGTCGGCCAAGTGCCGGTCGAACCGATGGTCCGCGTCGTGCTCAAATTCGTCAAGCGCGGCGCGGGCGGGGGTGTCCGCTTCGATCCGGCAAGCTGTCCGGCGTGCCGGATCGTCACCGACGCCAATTGGAACGCTGACAACGCCCGCGAGACGGTCGTCGCCGTGTCGGTGCCACGGATGCGGTCGCTGGAGCTCGGTTTCGCCGGCCCGGCCGCGACGATCCGGCGGGTGATCCTCGAGGGCGGCGACCTGCCGTTCCGGCGCGCGGGTGCGCGGCTGGTCGTGGCGCTGCCGCCGGTGCCTGCGGATGCGATCACCGCCGGCGAGGTCGCGACGCATATCGTCGAGCCGGGCATGGTGCTGCGCTTCGAACATGCCGACCCGGCGCGGCGCGCGGGCGATTATGCCGGCGGCCGTTTCCCCGCGGTCGAGCGCGCCGCGGCCGACACGCTGGAGTTCGCGCAGCGCGAGGTGGTGCGCGAACTCGGGCTGGGCGCGCATGTCGGGCGGGCGGGGCTGGGGACGATCCAGATCATGGGCTTCGACACCAACGCCCCCCACGACCATCGCGACTCCCCGCCGCACATCCACATGCATCTGCGCTGGCCGGACAATATCGGCACGCAGATCGGCCATTATTATATCGGGCCGGACGGCTTGCTGAGCCACAATGTCGTGGGGGTGAAAGGGCTGGAAGCGCCGCAGCGGCGCTTCGGCCGCGGCGAGGCGTTCACGACGATCGGTGCGGACGGGCGTCCCGTCTACACCCATCGCATCACCGCCGAAGGCTGGCTCGATCTCGGCGCGGCGGACGGGCCGCCCTGCCATATCCGCCCGGCCGGCGCCGGCGGCTTCGCGGGTGGTGCGATCGTCGCCTGTCCGGGGCAGGCGCCGCGGCGGATCACCGTCGCCGACGACCTCGCGCGAGGCCTGCTGACCGTCGACACCAACGCGATCCGCGAGACCTTCCGCTACGATCCCGACACCGGCGGGCTGCTGCCGCCGACCGACGTCGCGCCGCCCGGCCCGTCGGTGTTCACCGGCGACGGATGATCCCGCGCGCCGTCCGTACCGGATGTCCGGCCGCCAGCCGGGAGCTGATGCCTAAGCCTGATCCGGCGGCCCCGCTTCGATGGCGGCGGAATCCATCCAGAACGGCCCGAACCCGTGGCCATCGAGGTCCTCGAACGCGCGGCTGTACATGAAACCCATGTCTTGTGGTTCGTGCAGTTCGCGTCCACCCGCCTCGACCGCCGCGCGCGTGATCGCGTCGACGTCTTCGCGACTGTCGAACGACAGCGCGTAATGGCCGGTGGAGTGCGTCGCCGCATCCACGATCGTCTTCTCCGTGAATGTCGCGAAGAAGGGCTTGGCGAGAAGCATGACGTAGATCGCGTCCGACCACACCATCGACGACGACTGCGCATTGCTGAACCGCGCGTTCTTCGCGAAGCCGATCGCCTCGTAGAAAGCGGTCGATGCCGCGACATCGGCGACCGGCAGGTTGACGAAGATCATCTTGGGCATGGTTGAGGTCCTCTCCATCGCAACGACTGCCGTCGACTCGGCTCGTTCGCAAACTATGCTCTTCCCGACGCCGTCCGTCGTCCCCGCATTCGATAGCCGGGGCCGTGGCTGGCGTCGTCGCGCAGGTGGCGCTCGCCTGGGCGATGGCGAAGCCGGGCGTCACCTCGCCACTGATCGGTGCGCGGACCGTCGAGCAGCTGACCGGCAACTTGGCCGCTGCCCCGCTGACGCTCGACCACGAACAGATGGCACGATTGGATGAGGTAAGCGCTCCTCCGCCCGGCTTCAGCGCCGGGCTGGCGTCGCTCGCCATTCGGCGCATGGTATTTGGAGGTCGCGACGTTCGCGGTTGGGGCGAGTAATGGGGACACCGCGATCAGCTCGGTTTCTGGGTCAGCACGTCCGACAATCTAACGAGAACCGAGCATCTCGTAATCGAACGTCGCCAGCCCGTTCGCCGGCACCGTCGTCGCCCAGACGTAGCGGCCGTTGCGCCGACGGAGGGGCTGCCGGAATCGCAGATGCTGGTCGTCACCGCTGGTCCCGAGCCTGGCCTCGAACTCGATCGGCCATGGGTTGGCGTTGGTGACCGTCAGCAGATGACCGTCCGCGTGACGGCGCGCCGGCCGATCGGCGATCTCCACCGACACGCCGGGGCCGGCATCGAGCCGATACTCGACGTCCTCGCCCACCGCTTTGTCGTCGGTCCTCGTGGAGCCGATCAACAACCGCCGACCGCCCATCTCCTGAAACACTTCGACTTGCCCCGCCGGCAATGGCGCTCCGAGGCCACCGGTGGTGGTGTTGCGCGCGCGCAGGATCAGGCGGGGGGCGCTCGCGTCGTCGTCGAAGACGTCGCTGACATACACGAGGCGCATCGCCACGCCTTGCCGGGCGAGGAATGCCACCTGCTTCTGCGCTTTCGCCGCGACGGTGACCCGGTCGGGGAAGCGGTATAGCTTGAGGTCGCCGAGTTCCTCCTGCTTCGCGATTCTGGCGGCAGTGACGACGATTTCCTGAGCCATCGGCGCTGGCGGGGGCGGCGGTGGCGGCGGTGGCGGTGGCGGGGGAGGCGGCAATGGCGAGGAATAGTCGGCGCCGGTCGGGAAGCATCGCAGCGTCAGCGCGCGATTACGGTCGATGCCGACTATCGGTAGCCGGTCTGACTCCACCCGATTGACTTTGCCGGCCACGGCCGCCCCCCGCGCGTTGGGGAAGCTGGTGACGTCGTTCGATGCTACGGTCACCCACGCGAACAGATCAGCGGAGCGACCATCGGGCTGCATCGTCACGACATAGTCCGCTTGCCAGTCGAACCCGGTGGCGAGGTAGGACAGGGTCAGCGTGGCGGTGGCCGCGTGCGCGCTGGTGGTTCGGATCGACAGCGTCGGCTTGTCGGACAGGCCGGCTGGCACCTCTGGATAGACGATCGCCTCCGCAAGGCCGGTGCATCGCAGCGCCTCGGTGCCGGCAGCCAAAGTGACCAGCGCGGCGCCGCGGGCGGCGGAGCGGATCGTCGCAGGCTGCTCGACCACCTTGCCGGTCGCGCGGTCGGTCCGACGGATGATGACCCGCCGACCGAGCGCCCGGTCGTAGAGCGAGCGCGGCGAGAGCAGGTCGGCGTCAAGATTCTTCTCGATGACCCCGCTCGGCAGGTCGGCGACGACGGCGGACTCGGGCAGAATGTTGCCCGCAACGCCCTCGAACCGGATCACCGCCGTGCCCGCCGGCAGGGTGATCGTCCGCCGTTCGGTGATGAGCGCGACACCGGCGGGGTGGTTGCGGTCGATCTCGCGACCCCGGCGATCCGGCGCGCCATAGACGGTGACGCTGACGTCGTCGGGCTTGGTCGAGGTGACCACCACCTGCGCGTCGAGCACCGTCGGCGCAGCCACTGCCAGCAGCAGGGCGAGCCAGGCGAGGCGCACGATCGTCAGTACCGCGTGTCGAAGGTCGCGGTCAGCGTCGCGGTGCCGTTCGCGGGCACCCGCACATGCCATATCCGCTCGTCGAGCGAGCGCTGCTCGCCCGGCTGGCTCTCCGCCGTTACGCGCGTGTCTTCCCACCTGTCGCCAAGGCCCGTCTGGCTGACGTCGACCGTCACCGGCTCGGGCCGGGCGTTGGTCAGGACGTAGCGCATCGCGGTGCGCCAGTAGGTGACGCTGCGCGATTCCTCGACCGTGCGGGTCGGCGCGCCTTGAACCTTGATCCGGTAGCGGGCGGTGCGTTCCCACTCGTCGGCCAGGATCTTCTCGCGCTTGTCGACCGCGGGTTGAACCTTCACGTCGAACGCCTCGCCCGTCTTGATTGCGAGCTGGCTGCCCATCGGCGTGTGGCCGATGCCGTTCTCGCCGACGAACTGCGGCTGCCCCGTGGCGTCGCGCATATAGACGCGCACCGTTCCCGCCGGCAGCGCGTCGCCGAGCCCGCCCTCGCGCGCGGTGGAGAAGCCGATCACCGTGTCGGCCGAGCGCGGCTCCTGATCGCTGCCCATCCAGCCGTTGCGGAACGCGTACAGCTTGCGCGCGGCGACACCGCCGACCGACAGGAAGCTCACCTGCTTCTGCTGGTTGGCGGCGATGGTGGTGCGGTGGCCGAGTGGGTAGAGGTAGAAATCGCCCAGCCGCGCACGGCCGGCGCTCTGCGTCCCCGGCCGGGTGCCCGGCGCCAGCCCCAGGCTGCGGCTGCTGTTGCCACCGGGACCGCCCGCGACCAGCAGCGCGTCGGCATCGACATAGGTGGTGCCGCCGCTATTGCCGAGCGTGATCCAGCCCTGCACGTCGACGGTCGATTTGCCCTCGTCGAACAGCGCCACATAGTCGGCCGACCACGACAGGCCGCCGGTCAGATAACTGATCGTCACCGGCCGCCGCCCGGCGTTCTTCGCATCCAAAGTGATCGACAGCGTCGGTCGCGCGCGCAGGTTGGGCGGCAACGAATCGAAGACGACCCGCACGGGCAGGCCATCGTCGCGCAGCACCTCGATCCGGCTGCCGATCTGCAGGATGACGCCGTCGTTGGAGGCGAGCACCCGGGCCTGTTCGCGCGTCTCCGCGCCGGTTGCCGGGTTGGTGCGGACGAGGGTGATGGTCTGTCCCACCGCCTTTTCCATCAGCGCGCGCGGCGATAACAAGTCATAGTCGTAATTCTGTTCGACGATCGTCGTGCCCTCGGCCGACAGGCGGACGGTGGCGGGGCGGATCTCGCTCGACACGTCGGGGAATTCCTGCCGGGAGATGCCGGCCGGCAGGGTCATCTGCCGCGTGTCCTGGATCAGCGCGGTGTCGTTGGCATAGATCGTGACCGCCACGTCGCCTTGCGCGCTGCGGCCGGCAACCGAAGGCGGCACAGCCTGAGCCCATGCCCCGGCAGGCACAACCGCCAGCAAAACCAACGTCGATCGCATAGTCTCTCCCCCTGCGGTGAGCTTACGGGGCGGGGCTGCCCCGCGCAACGTCGGACATGATCGACGCGGGCCACAGGCCTTCCATGCGGAAACTGAACGAATGGTGGAAGTCGGGTGCGCGAAACTTGCCTGCGAGTGACCGGCTTTGGGTCGTTGCAGCCGCACTGCGTTTTGCACGTCCGTCTGCCAAGCCATGATCCGATACGCCCCCGGACCCGTGCTTTGGGCGGCATAGCATGTTAGGGCCGCCGCCATGTCGAAATCCCAGAGCAACGGCGGCGCCGTCGAAATCGATGGCGCCACGTATGATTGGCACCTCCAGCGTGAACCGCATCAGTCGGATGATGAAGGGTGGAAGGGGATGATCATCGCCCTTCTCCAGCGCGATGCAAAACGCGAAGCATGGGTGCAATTCCCGCCGCCGAAGCGGCTTTTGAAGGGCTTGCCGCGCGGCCGTCTGCAACTGGACGACGCCACGATTTCGCGATGCGTGCGCGCCGCGATGTCGGCGGGCTGGGAGCCGATGTCGCGGGGCAAGCCGGTCGTGTTCGAGGTCGATGCCCAAGGCAATTGAAGCGGCCGCGACCGAAGCCTCGATCATCGGACATTCCCATGCGCCTTCGCGTCGATTGCTGGCGCGGGCTCAACGTGGATCGGTTGTTCAATTGCTTCGCGCTCATCTGGCGCTCAGCAGCATGCATACACGTATAAGGTAGATCGGCAGGATCCGAGTTCACGATGAATTATCGCCATTCCTTCCACGCAGGCAATAGTGCCGATGTCGTCAAGCACAGCCTGTTGATAGCTCTCATAAAGGCCTTGCAACAAAAACCGGGCGCGTTGACCTTGATCGACACGCATGCCGGCCGCGGGCTGTACGACCTCGACGGCGCGGAAGCCCAACGCACGGGCGAATCCACCGAAGGCGTTCTTCGAGCTTTTGCCGACCCGAACCCCTTGCTGGACGACTATCGCGCGGCGGTACAGGCGGTGAATATCGGACCCGAGCCGCATTTCTATCCTGGTTCGCCGCGGGTCCTCGCGCAGCTTCTTCGTCCGCAAGACCTCCTTATCCTGAACGAAAAGCATCCCGAGGAGGCTCATACCCTGCGCAAGGTGATGCGCGATACTTCCGCTGCCGTGCACGAACGCGACGCCTACGAGCTTTGGCTGGCGATGCTGCCGACCCGAACCGCACGCGGCGTCGTGGTGGTCGACCCGCCGTACGAACAGCTCGATGAACGCGCCCGTATCACCGCGACCCTCGCCGCCGCTTACCGCAAATGGGCGCACGGCGTGACGGTGGTCTGGTATCCGCTCAAGGACCGCGCCGCGCACGGGCGATGGAAGGAACAGCTGAAAAAGCTCCGCATTCCGAAAATGCTGGAGGTGGAGCATTGGTTGTACGATGGCGATCAGCCCGACATCTACAATGGGGCGGGCCTTTTCATCGTCAATCCGCCCTATGCCTTCATGCAGGCGCTGCCGTCTCTGCTGGAAGCGTTGCGCGCGATGCTTGCCCCGGAGGGGCACCGAGGGGAGATCACGGCCGACTGGTTGAGCGTTTGATATCGATCCCCGGCGCCCTTGGTGAGGACGTGCCGCGTTGCTGATGCCAAACGAGCATCTCGCGAGGTCGACTTGCCGCCGCACCGTTCCCGGAAGCGGCGCTGATCTGATGACGCGGTTCCAATGCGCCTCGCACGGCCTTCGGAAAGCAATCGCTCAGAGCGGTGCGACTCAGGGAAGATCAAGGGTGTCGCCCGCTGGCGCGGCGATTCGGGCGGCACTCTCTGCATCGGAGGATGCAAGGCCACATGGCCAGCGCCGCGATGATCAACGCTTTCGCCCAGTGTCGGTGGGTTGCCTGACCGCCTCAATCCGTTCGTGCCCAACCTGCCGGAAAGCGTAAGATTTTCTCGGGCATTTGGCGAAGGATGGTGGGCCCGGCAGGACTCGAACCCGCAACCTAGCCGTTATGAGCGGCCAGCTCTAACCATTGAGCTACAGGCCCCACCTCGGCGTTCGCTAGCGCAACCGGCGGCAAAGAAAAAGCCGGTGCGTGGGAGCGCGGGCCACGAAAAAGGGCGCCTCCCGCATGGGAAGCGCCCTTCGAGATCGTGCGACAGCCCGATCGGCGCGTCGGGCGAACCCGACGCCGCGCGATTAGAGGTTGTCGGCCTTGGCCTCGGCTGCGTCACGGACGTTGTCCGCTGCGGCGTTCGTGTTGTCGGCAACGTTCTCGAGCGCGGCAGCAGCCGATGCGTTCGAGGTGTTGTCGGCCAGCGCGTCGATGTTGTCGGCCTGCGCTTCCATGTTGTCGGCCAGCATGTCACCGTTGTTCTCAACGGCAGCAGCTTCAGGCGACTTGTGGCAGGCAGCGACGGACATCAGGCCGGCGGCAGCGAGAACGAAAGCGATCTTCTTCATTCGGTTGCTCCCAAGCAAAGCAAAGCAAAATCGCGGCCGGCCCGATCGCCGTCGCGAGACAGCTCAAATACCGCACGACTCCCCCCGGTCAATCACGAAATTCACCGGGGCGAAAGGTTCCGACATTCTTTGGCCGTTATCGCCGCGGCGTGACCGATCCGATCTCCTCCGGCGCATTGGCCACGATCGCGAGCATCGTCGTCCACGCCGCGACGTTCTGGCGCAGCTGTTCGGGGTCGATCCGGTCGAGCGTGTCGTCGGGCGTATGGTGGGTATCGAAATAGCGGGTGCCGTCCTGGTTGAGGTCGATCGCGGCGACGCCGAGCGCCAGCGTCGGGCCGACGTCGGTACCGTCGCCACCCACGCCCGCGCCGCGCCCGATGCCGAGCGGCGCCAGCGCGGTCTGCAGCCGGTCGGCGATCGGCTTGGCGCTGTCGGGAAGGTTGACCTCGTAGCGCCAGATGCGGTCCGCGCCGAAATCGCTCTCGCCCGCGGTCGCATGCCGCTCGCCGCCATGCACCCGCGCATAGTCCTTGCCGCCATAGCCGCCCGGCTCCTCCGCGCCGAACCAGACGACGCGGATCGTCCGCTTCGGCCGCGGGCCGTCGAGCAGCCGCTTGGCGGCGGCGGTGGTGATCGCGACGCCCGAGGCATCGTCGATCGCGCCGGTGCCGAGATCCCAGCTGTCGAGATGGCCGCCGATCAGCACGATCCCGGCCTTGGGATCGCTGCCCGGCACTTCGGCGATGACGTTGCCGGAGGTGCCGGTGCCGGCGAAGCGCGGGGTGAGCACCAGCTTCAGCGTGATCGGCTTGCCGCGGTCGGCGATCCGTTCGAGCAGTTCGGCGTCGCTGACCGACAAGGCCGCCGACGGGATCGGGACGACACCGGCGGGGAAGTCGGTGACGCCGGTATGCGGGTTGCGGTGATGATCGGTGCCGATCGACTTGATGACGATCGCCGCCGCGCCGAGCCGCGCCGCCAGCGCCGGGCCGACGAAGCGGGCAGGGCCGTAGGCGCCGTAGCTCGATCCGTCCTGCGTCGGCACCATCGCATTGCCGACATAGACGATCTTGCCGCGCACCGCCTCGGCGGGGGCGTTGGCGAGATCGCCATAGGTGCGGAACACCACCACCGGCGCGGTCAGGCCCGCCGCGGGCGTCGCGCCCGAATTGCCGAGCGCGACCAGCTTGAGCGTCTGCGGGAAGGGGGCGAGCACCTCGGCGCGCTCCTCGCCGCGCAGCCAGACCGGCATCTGATAGGTCTCAACATGGACGTTCTTGAAGCCGAGCGCCTTGAGCTTGGCGACGCCCCAGGTACGGGCCCGCGCCTCCGCCTCGGTCGCCGCGAGCCGCTGGCCAACCTCGGTGGTAAGCCCCTCGACGATGTCATAGGCGACGTCGTCCTTCAGCGCCGCGTCGCGCAGCGCCGCGACCTTGGCATCGACCGGGGCGGGCAGCGGCGGCGCGGTGCGCTGCGCCGCCAGCGCGGTGGAAGAAGCGAGGGCCAGCAAGGTCAGTGCGATGCGCGTCATTCGGTCGTTTCCCTGTTCGATCGTATCGCCAGGTGTGAGCGATGGCCGCGTCAAGCACAAGCCGGGGCGGGCCGCGGCGGCGGCATTTGCACGGGGGGCATCGGATCGCTACATGCCGCTCCAAGATTTCCCGTCCTTATCGATCAGGAGCCGTCGGCACATGGCCGTCCAGTATACCTACGTCATGAAGGGTCTGACCAAGACCTTCCCCGGCGCGAACAAGCCCGTCCTCAACAATATCCATCTGCAGTTCATTCCGTCGGCGAAGATCGCGATCATCGGCCCCAACGGCGCCGGCAAGTCGACGCTGATGAAGATCATGGCGGGCATGGACGCCGATTTCACCGGCGAGGCATGGGCCGCCGAAGGCGTGCGCGTCGGCTATCTCGCGCAGGAGCCGCAGCTCGATCCGACCAAGGATGTGATGGGCAACGTCAAAGACGGCGTCCGCCCGGTCGCCGACCTCGTCGATCGCTTCAACGCCATTTCGGCGGAGATGGGCGATCCCAAGGACGACACCGACTTCGACGCGCTGATGGAGGAAATGGGCGAGCTTCAGGCCAAGATCGATGCGGTCGACGGCTGGACGCTCGACAGCCAGCTCGAACAGGCGATGGAGGCCTTGCGCTGCCCGCCGGGCGACGCCGAGGTCACCCGCCTGTCGGGCGGCGAGAAGCGCCGCGTCGCCTTGTGCAAGCTGCTGCTCGAAAAGCCCGACATCCTGCTGCTCGACGAACCGACCAACCACCTCGACGCCGAAAGCGTGTCGTGGCTGGAGAATTATCTCAAGGAATATACCGGCAACGTCATCCTCGTAACGCACGACCGTTACTTCCTCGACAATGTCGTCAACTGGGTGCTCGAGCTCGATCGCGGGCGTTATTACACCTATGAGAGCAACTATTCGGGCTATCTTGAGAAGAAGGCGAAGCGCCTCGAGCAGGAAGAGCGCGAGGAGGCCGGCAAGCAGAAGGCGATCGCCGACGAGCTCGCCTGGATGCGCCAGACTCCCAAGGCGCGCCAGACCAAGTCCAAGGCGCGTATCCGCGCATTCGACGAGCTGATGGCGAAGCAGGAGAATCGCGTCGCCGGCAAGGCGCAGATCCTCATCCAGCTGCCCGAACGGCTCGGCGGCAAGGTGATCGAGGCCAAGGGCCTGACCAAGGCCTATGGCGACAAATTGCTGTTCGATGGTTTGGACTTCACGCTGCCGCCGGGCGGCATCGTCGGCGTGATCGGGCCGAACGGCGCGGGCAAATCGACGCTGTTCAAGCTGATCACCGGCCAGGAAACGCCCGACAGCGGCACGATCGAGGTCGGCTCGACGGTGAAGCTCGGCTATGTCGACCAGAGCCGCGACGATCTCGATCCCAACAAGAACGTCTGGCAGGAGATTTCCGACGAGCTCGAGGTCTTCCGCTTCGGCAAGCAGGAACTCGGCACGCGCGCCTATGTCGGCGCGTTCAACTTCCGCGGCCCCGACCAGCAGAAGAAGGTCGGCCAGCTCTCGGGCGGCGAGCGCAACCGCGTCCATATGGCCAAGATGCTCAAGGAGGGCGGCAACGTCCTGCTCCTCGACGAACCGACCAACGACCTCGACGTCGAGACGCTGCGCGCGCTCGAGGAGGCGCTGGAGACGTTCGCGGGCTGCGCGGTGGTCATCAGCCACGATCGCTTCTTCCTCGATCGCCTCTGCACGCACATCCTCGCCTTCGAGGGCGACAGCCACGTCGAATGGTTCGAGGGCAATTACGAGAGCTACGAGGAAGACAAGCGCCGTCGCCTCGGCGACGCGGCCGATCGTCCGACGCGGCTGGCGTATAAGAAGCTCACGCGCTGAACGAAGGGGCAGCTCCGGGGACGGAGCTGCCCCTTTCGGGCATCGCGTTCAGATGTCGATGGTGGAGATGGTCAACTCGGGAATCGTCAGGGCAGTGATCACCTCGCCCAACGGAACGCGTCGCTGCGTCGCAAAGCCCGTCCCCTTGGGATCGGCCATCTGATGGATGACACGACCCCTCACGTCGATCACCCAATATTCCGGCACGCCCTCCTGCGCATAGACCTTGCGCTTGCGTCCGAGGTCGTTGCGGAGCGACGTATCGGCAACCTCGATCACGAGTGCGAGCGAGGCGAGCGGAATTAGGCCATCGCCCTCCGGTTCGGTCGTGAGCGCGATGTCTGGCTCCGGCACATTATGCGGCGGCATCGCGATCGATCCTTCGACCAGCGCCTCCAATCCAGAGTCGATCCGGTCAAGTGCGTCCGCCAGCAGTCGGAACAGGCGCGACTTTATCCGGGCATGCGGACGATGCTGCGCGTTCACGTGAACGATTTCGCCATCGAGCAACTCGGTCTTGCCATAGGCATCGAACGCCCCCGCCGCGTCGAGCGCCAGATAGTCCTCGACCCGCAGCTTGACCCGCCGTGGGGTGGTGATGCGCGGCACCAGTCCAGCCATGGCGGCCTTTTATCACCAAGCCGAACGCGACGCTACCGCACCCGCTTGACGAACACCCGCCCATCCTCGCGCCGCTCGCTCTGGAAGTTCGGCACCGCCTGGATCAGGTCTGACAGGCGCTGATAGCCGTAGTTACGCGCGTCGAAGCTCGAACGGTTGCCGGCGAGCTGGCCCATCGCCGACAGGCTGACATAGCCCTTTTCGTCGCGCTTCACCGACTGATAGGCGTCGATCAGCAGCGCGATCAGTTCGGGATCGATCGGCTTCTTCGCCTTGGGTGCGGCGATCGAGGGGGGCAGCGCATCGCCGATCGGGACGTCGACGTTCGCCGGTTTCGCCGCCGCAGCCGCCGGGGCGGTCGCCTCCGCCTTCGCCTCGCTGACCAGCGCGCCGACGTCGATGAAGCGCGTGCACGCCTGTTTGAACGCCTCGGGCGTCTTGAGATTGCCGAAGCCGTAGACGGGGATGCCGTCCTGGCGGATGCGCATCGCCAGCGGCATGAAGTCGCTGTCCGACGACATGATGCCGAAGCCACCGATCCGCCCGCGGAACAGCAGGTCCATCGCGTCGATCGTCATCTTCATGTCGGTGGCGTTCTTGCCTTTGGTCAGGTCGAACTGCTGCTGCGGCTCGATGCCGTGCTTGAGCGTCATGTCGCGCCAGCCCTTGAGCGCGGGCTTCGACCAATTGCCGTAGACGCGGCGGATGTTGACCGTACCCAGCTCGGCGAGCACGGTCAGTACGGGGTCGATCGCATGCCAGGAGGCATTGTCGGCATCGATCAGCAGGGCGATGTTGCGATTGTTGTCGTCGGGCATCCGCCCGGCCTATCAGAGCCGGCTCAGCCCCGCCAGCGCAGCGCGTCGACGCTCCACCGCCCGCCACCGGCGGCGGCAAGGTACAGAAAGCCGAAGCAATAGAGGATCGCCGCCTCGCCGCCATTGGCGAGCGGCAGCCAGCCCTGCGGCGCATGCGCGAGGAAATAGGCCACCGCCATCTGCCCCGACAGGAGGAAGGCGACCGGCCGGGTCAGCAGCCCGACCGCGATCAGCGCGCCGCCGACGAGTTCGAGCACCCCGGCGACGGTGAGCAGCGGATTGAGCGGCATCGGAAAAGGCGGCAGGCCGAAAAATTTCGATACGCCATGGCCGAGGAACAGCAGGCCAAGCACGAAACGGAAGACGCTGAGGAGATAGGGGGACCAGCGGTCGGGGATCGGCATGACGGGAGACCTTTCGTTGTCGTCCCGAAACATCGCGCCGGCCGGCAAACGGCGCAATACGAAGGGCCGAAACGGTCCGTTGCCGCTTATGCCGCGGGATAGGCGATCGCGATCACCTCATATTCCTTTTCGCCCGCGGGCAGCAGCACGCGGCGCAGATCACCCACCGTCGCGCCCCGCAGCGCGCGCGCGATCGGCGCGTTCCAGCCGATGCGGCCGGCACCCGCCTCCGCCTCGTCGTCGCCGACCAGGGTCAACACGCGTTCGTTGTCGTCCTCGTCGGCGATCGTCACCGTCGCGCCGAACCAGACGCGCGTCCGGTCCTCGGCGCGCGCCGGATCGACGACCTTGGCCGCCTTCATCCGCTTCGACAGCCAGCCGAGCCGGCGGTCGATCTCGCGCAGCCGCTTACGGCCGTAGATATAGTCGCCGTTCTCCGACCGGTCGCCGTTGCCCGCCGCCCAGGCGATCGTCTCGACCAGCGCCGGCCGCTCGGTGCCGAACAATCGGTCATATTCCGCGCGCAGCACCGCATAGCCCGCGGGCGTGATGTAATTCGGCCGTTGCTCCATCGCCATGGCTCAGCCCGGACGGCCCTTGCCGAGATACCAGCTCGTGTTCGCCGGCCCGCGGCTCTTCGCACGCGCCGGATTGATGAGGTCGTAGACGACCGCATTCTCGATCACGCGCTGCACGTAGTTGCGCGTTTCCTGATAGGGGATCGCCTCGATCCAGTCGACCATGTCGACCGCTCCAGTGCGCGGATCGCCATTGGCGCGCAGCCATTTGTTCACGTTGCCGCCGCCCGCGTTATAGGCGGCGATGGCGAGCGGATAGCTGCCGTAGATGTTGAAGATGCGCTGGAAATAGCTCGATCCCAGCATGATCGACAGCTTCGGATCGGTGGTCAGCGCGCCGGGGTCGTAGGCGATGCCGATCTTGCCCGATTGCTCGCGCGCGGTGGCGGGCATCAGCTGCATCAGCCCGCGCGCGCCGGCATGGCTGACCGCGGTCTTGTCGAACTGGCTCTCCTGCCGTGCGATCGCGTGGATCAGCGTCCAATTGTCCTCGTAACCGACCGGCACCGCCACCGTCGGGAAGCCGGTCGCCGAATAATCGCTGAGCCCGTTCTGCATCGCGCTGCGCCCGACCAGCACGCCGAGATCGGGCCGGCCGATCTGCGACGACAGCTCGGCGGCGAGCAGATGATCGTTCGGCGTGGTGGCGTCTACCGCGATCTGGCGGATGAACGCGGTCTGGTCCTGCCACTGGCCGATCTGGCCGAGGAAGCGCGCCGCGCGCACGGTCTCGCGGCTGGCGAAGGCCTGCCGCACCTCGGGCGCGATCGCCGGCGTGCCGATCGCGGGCGGCGCCACCAGCGGCCGCCCAGTCCGCTCGAGCGCGAGCTGGCCGTAGAATTGATCGCGATAGCCCGCCGCCTGCGCGTAATAGCCGGCCGCTTCCGCCGGTTTGCCCGCCGCCTCGGCGGCGCGGCCGGCCCAGTAGAAGCCCTTGGCGCGCGTCTGCGGCGCCTGGCTGCCGCGGCCGTAGCGGTCGAACATCACCATCGCATCGGCGGGCCGGCCGAGCTGCTTCATCGCGGTCTGCCCGGCGAGCCAGACGAGGCTCGTATAATCGTCGCGCTCGCCATAGGGCTTGGTCGAGACGTCGGTGCCGGCCGGATAGGCGTCGTCGACCTGCCGCGCGATGTCATAGGCGAGCTGATATTGCCCGTCCGCCGCGGCGCCGCGCGCGTTGGTCAGCAGCACTTCGTACCACGCCTCGACCGCGCCCGGCCGCGAGGCGAGGCTGCGCGGCCGCGCCAGCCAGTTGCGCGCGGTCGGCGACGCGCCCGAATTGCGCAGCCACACCGCGCGATCCGCGACATAGCCGGGGTCGCTGGCGAACTGGTCCTGCGTGCGCATCGCGAGATCGGCGGCGGTGGCGGCATTGGTGCGGAACGCGAGCCGCGCCTCGAACACGGGCCGCCGTGCCGGGCTGGTATAGGCGATCTGCCGGCCGGCGACGCCGGTCGCATTCTGCCACAGCAAGGCATCCATGCGCGCATCGTGATCGTCGGGCGTCAGCGCGCTGGCAAAGCTCGTCAGGATCGTCGCCTCGTCGTTTGCCGACAGTCCGCCCTTGCGCCACGCCGCACGCGCGGCGGCCTGGGCCTCGGCGCTACGCCCGACCGCCTGATAGGCGCGCGCCTGCGCGACGAGACCCGCGGTCGACTGCGGCGGGAAGCGGGTGAAGAAGGCGAGCACGTTGCTCGGCGAGGCATTGACCGCCTGCCGCTCGGCAGCGCGCCGGTTGGCGGTCTGGCTCGGCCAGCCGGGATGCGCCATCAGGAAGCCGGCATAGCTGTCGAAGGGCAGCGCGTCGGTTTGCTGGATCGTCTTCCATTGCGCGATCGCGGCCGCGATCGCGCCGTCGGCGGGCGATTGCGGCGCCTGCGGCGACATGTTCGCCATCTGGGTGCGATAGCGTTCGAGCGCGTCGGGGCTGCTCGCCTGATTGCCGGGCGGGATCTGCTGCTGTACGGGCGCCGCGGTGACTCCGGCGAAGGCGGCGATGAGGATCGAGATCGGCAGGCTGGTCGGGTGCATGTGGACATCATACGGTCTCGACCCGTATCTGTCCTGAACGAAAATCCCGACCCGGCGCAGCAGGAGCCCGAAAAGTCCCATGTTCTCTGGTTCCATCCCCGCTCTGGTCACGCCCTTCGCCGCCGACGGGGCCTTCGACGAAGCCGTCTATCGTGATCTTATAGACTGGCAGATCACCGAAGGATCGTCGGCGCTGGTCCCCTGCGGCACGACCGGCGAGGCGGCGACGCTGACCGCCGACGAGCATTTCGGCATCGTCCGCATCTGCGTCGATCAGGCGGCGGGCCGCGTGCCGGTAATCGCCGGCGCCGGCTCGAACGACACGCAGGTCGCCGCCGCCAACATCCGCCGCGCCAAGGAGGCGGGGGCCGACGCGGCATTGATGGTCCCGCCTTATTACAACCGGCCGAGCCAGGAGGGCATCTACCAGCATTTCGCCCGGCTCGCCGAGCAGGCGGACCTGCCGATCGTCCTCTACAACGTGCCGGGTCGGACGGTGACCGACATCCAGCCGGCGACGCTGGTGCGGATCGTCACCACCTTCCCCGACATCTTCGTCGCGGTGAAGGATGCGAGCGGCGCGATCGCGCGCGTCTCGGCGCATCGTGCCGGCTGCGGGCCGGACTTCGTCCAGCTTTCCGGCAACGACGATATGGCGCTGGCATTCAACGCGATGGGGGGCAGGGGGTGTATCTCGGTCTCCGCCAACGTCGCGCCGCGACTGTGCGCCGAATTCCAGGCGGCGTGTCAGGCGAGCGATTATGCCGCCGCGCTGGCGTTGCAGGACCGGCTGTATCCGCTCCACGACGCTTTGTTCACCGATGCGTCGCCGGGGCCGGTGAAATACGCGATGACCCGCGTCCGGCCGGGCTTCCCGCAAGGCCTGCGTCTGCCGATGACCTGGCCGTCGGAGGCGTCGCGCAACGCGGTCGATGCTGCGCTGGCGCACGCGGGACTCGTTTAAGCCGCTTCGTCACGCACCCATCCGTCACCCCGGCCTTCCGCCGGGGTCCCGCTTCTTGCGGTCTGCCGTACGGATGAACAGCGGGACCCCGGCGCAAGGCCGGGGTGACGATAAGGGAAAGCCGGAATGTTATAACTGCGACCCGCTTCCCCTTGCCCGCAACACCGCCTACATCGCCGGTCACATGTCGCGTCCCAAACCCGCCACCTTCGACAAGAAGAAGATCGTCGCCGAGAACCGCAAGGCCCGGTTCGAATATACCATCGATACCGTCTACGAGGCGGGGATCGCGCTGACCGGCACCGAGGTGAAGTCGCTGCGCTTCGGCGAGGGCAGCATCGCGGAAAGCTATGCCGAGGTGCGCGACGGCTCGGTCTGGCTGGTCAACGCCAACGTCCCCGAGTTCAGCCACGGCAACCGCTTCAACCACGAGGCCAAGCGCCCGCGCAAATTGCTGCTCCACGAACGCGAGATCAACAAGCTGCACGGCGCCGTCGCGCGCGAGGGGATGACGCTCGTCCCGCTCAGCGTCTATTTCAACGGCCGCGGCCGGGCGAAGGTGGAACTCGCGCTCGCCAAGGGCCGCAAGGACCACGACAAGCGCGCGGCGATCAAGGAGCGCGAATGGAAGCGCGAAGCCGGTCGCATCATGCGCGACCGCGGCTGACCGGAGCGAACGCGCACCGCATGTTCCAGAAAAGCGTCGCCTGGTGTCGTCGCAACATGCCGACCCGCGAATCGATGGAATCGAACCGGCTGCTGCGGCCGGTCGCGCATCGCGTGATGGAGCCGGGCCTGTGGCGGTTCAACCGCCGCTCGGTGCCGCGTGGCGTCGCGCTCGGCATGGTCGCCGGCTTTCTCTTCCCGGTCGCGCAGATCGCGATCGCCGCGCTGTTCGCGCTGCCGTTTCGCGCCAACGTGCCCGTCGCGGCGCTCACCACCTTCATCACTAATCCGCTCACCACGCCCTTCCTGTGGTTCGTCGCCTATCGCATCGGCGCGTGGATCCTGCACAGCGATGCGCCGGCAATCGTCCAGCCGGTGGCGGAGGCGACCGACTGGCTCCACCGCGTCACCGGCGCGCTCGGCTGGCTGTGGGACAAGGGGCCAGCGTTCGCGCTTGGCCTCGTCATCCTGACCAGCGTCTGCGCGGGCCTCGGCTATGCACTCAGCGCATTCGGCTGGCGATTGTGGATCGCCCGCAAATGGCGTCATCGTCATGCGGCAAACCGGGTTTGACGGACGGCGGCAAGCCGGTACAACAGACATGATAACATTCGATACTATGGGGGATTTTGATGCGTAAACAGGTACTTGGCGCCATTCTGCTCGCTTCGGCCGCATCCGGCGCGGTCTATGCGCAGACCGCCGCCCGTTCCGCCACGGCACCCGTCGTCACCAATGGCAAGCCGCAGCTCGGCGACTTCGGCGTCGACCTGACCGCGATGGACCGCAAGATCGCGCCCGGCGACGATTTCTACAATTACGTCAACGGCGCGTGGATGGCGCGGACTGAGATCCCCGCCGACAAGGCGAGCTGGGGCGGCTTCGGCATCCTGCGCGATTTGTCCGATACCCGCACCCGTGCGGTGATCGAGGGGGCGGCGGCCAATCCGGGCAGCGATCCCGTCGCTGCCAAGATCGGCGATACCTATGCGACCTTCATGGACGCCGCGGCGATCGAGGCGGCGGGCGCCACCCCGCTGAAGCCCTATCTCGCCAAGATCGCGGCGATCCGCTCGCAAAGCGATCTCGCCAAGGCGTTCGGCGAGGCGACGATGCACGGCATCGACGTGCCGGTCGGTGCCGGCATCGAACAGGACCTCAAGGACAATACTGTCTACGCCGTCTATCTCGGCCAGGGCGGCCTCGGCCTGCCCGACCGCGATTACTATCTGAAGGACGACGCCAAGTTCGCCGAGGCGCGGACCAAATACGTCGCCTATATCGCCGACATGCTGCGGATGGCCGGCCAGCCCGATCCGCAGGGCTCGGCGCAGCGCATCTATGATCTCGAGAAGCAGATCGCGCAGGTCCATTGGGCGCGTGCCGAGCTGCGCGAGGTCGAGAAGGGCTATAACCCCGCGCAGGTCGCCGATCTCGCCACCAGTATGCCCGGCTTCGACTGGAAGGCGATGCTCGCCGCCCAGGGTCTTGGCGCGCAGTCCCGCGTGATTGTCGGCCAACCCTCGGCGCTGACCGGCATCGCCAAGATCGTCGCGGCGACGCCGCTGCCGGTGTGGCGCGAATATCTGGCGTTCCATACCATCTCGAACGCCGCGCCGCTGCTGTCGTCGAACTTCGTCAACGCGCAATTCGCCCTGTTCGGCACGACGATCAACGGCACGCCGGAGCTCAAGCAGCGCTGGAAGCGCGGCGTCGATCTGGTCAACGGCAGCCTCGGCGAGGCGGTCGGCCAGATCTACGTGCAGAAATACTTCCCGCCCGAGGCGAAGGCCAAGGCCGACGAACTGGTCCGCAACCTGATCGCGGCGATGGACGCGCGCCTCGCCAAGCTCGAATGGATGGCGCCCGAGACGAAGGTGAAGGCGCGCGCCAAGCTCGCCGCCTTCACGCCCAAGATCGGCTATCCCGACAAGTTCCGCGACTATACCGCGCTGCGCGTCGTCAAGGGGGACGTGCTGGGCAATGCCGACCGCGTCGCCGAGTTCGAATACAACCGCCAGCTCAACAAGATCGGCAAGCCGGTCGACCGCAGCGAATGGTTCATGACGCCGCAGACGGTCAACGCCTACGCCAACCCGCTGATGAACGAGGTCGTCTTCCCGGCCGCGATCCTCCAGCCGCCGTTCTTCGATCCCAATGCCGATCCGGCGGTGAACTATGGCGCGATCGGCGCGGTGATCGGCCACGAGCTGAGCCATCACTTCGACGATCAGGGCCGTAAGTTCGACCCCAAGGGCAATTTCGCCGATTGGTGGACGCCCGCCGACGTCCAGCGCTTCACCGCGCTGACCGACAAGGTCGTCGCGCAATATGGCGCCTACGAACCGATCCCGGGCAGCCACGTCAACGGCAAGCTGACGCTCGGCGAGAACATGGCCGATCTCGCCGGCATCAACGTCGCCTACGACGCCTACAAGCTGTCTCTCAAGGGCAAGAAGCCGCCGGTGCTCGACGGGTTCACGGGCGACCAGCGCTTCTTCATGGGCTTCGGCCAGGTCTGGCAGACCAAGGCGCGCGAGGCGTCGATCAAGAACCAGCTCACCACCGATCCGCATACGCCGGGCCAGTGGCGCGCCTATGTGGTCCGCAACCTCGACGCCTGGTATCCGGCGTTCGACGTGAAGCCGGGGCAGAAATATTATCTCGCCCCCGCCGACCGCATCAAGATCTGGTAATTACGTTTTTATCCGCCGCCCGCTCCCCGTCGAGCGGGCGGCGGTTTCGTTTTCGGGAGCTTGCATGAAGTCCTTCCTCCTCGCCGGTCTGCTCGGCGCCTCGGCGCTCGCCGGCATCGTCCACGCGCAGAACGCGCCCGCACCCGCCGCACCATCGGGCAAGCCCGAACTCGGCACCTACGGCTTCGACACCGCCGGCATGAACACCGCGGTCGCGCCGGGCGACGATTTCTACGATTATGCCAACGGCACCTGGGCGAAGACCACGGCGATCCCCGCCGACAAGTCGAGCTTCGGCGCGTTCGACGTGCTCGCCGACCGCTCGCGCGACCGTACCCGCGGCATCCTCGAAGCCGCCGCCAAGACCAGCGGGTCGAAGATCGGCACCGCTTATGCGACCTATCTCGACACCGCGGGAATCGAAAAGAAGGGCCTTGCCCCGATCAAGCCGTGGCTCGCCGAGATCAAGGCGGTGACCAAGGCGAACTATCCGACGCTGATCGCCAAGGCGGCGAGGCAGGGCGTCGGCACGCCCTTCGGCACCGGCGTCGGCCAGGACGCCAAGAACCCCGAAGTCTATATCGTCGGGGTTCGTCAGGCCGGCCTCGGCCTGCCCGATCGCGATTATTACCTCGACGCCAAGAACGCCAAGGAGAAGGCGGGCTATGAGGCGCATATCGCGAAGATGTTCACCCTCGCCGGCGAGCGCGATGCGGCGGCGCGCGCGAAGGCGCTGGTCGATTTCGAGACGCAGATCGCGCAGGTGAGCTGGACGCGGATCGACAGCCGCGACGCCAACAAGACCTATAACAAGACCAATGTCGCCGATCTGGCGCGCAGCGCGCCGGGTTTCGACTTCGTCACTTACCTGAAGGCGCTCGGCACGCCGGTCGACAGCCTCAACGTCAGCCAGCCGTCGGCGATCGCCGGCATCGCCAGACTGATCGCCGATGCTCCGGTCGCGGTGTTGCAGGATCAACTGCTGATCCGCAGCCTCGACAATTATGCCGACGTGCTGCCTGCTGCCTTCGATCAGGAGCAATTCGCCTTCTACGGCACGTTGCTCTCGGGCACGCCGCAGCAGGAGGAGCGCTGGAAGCGCGCGGTCGGCTTCACCAGTGGCGCGCTGTCCGACGAGGTCAGCAAGGTCTATGTCGCGCAATATTTCCCGCCCGAGACCAAGGCGGCGGCGGACAGCCTCGTCAAGAACGTGTTGGCGGCGATGGGCACGCGCATCGACAAGCTTGACTGGATGGCGCCCGAAACCAAGGTCAAGGCGCATGCCAAGCTCGCTGCCTTCACCCCCAAGATCGGCTATCCCGATCGCTGGCGCGATTATTCGGCGCTGAAGATCGTCGCCGGCGACGCCTTCGGCAACGAGCGTCGCAGCGCGGAATGGCGCTACGCCTATAACATCGGCCATCTCGGCAAGCCGTTGCAGCGCTGGGAATGGGGCATGACGCCGATGACGGTCAACGCTTATGCCAATTTCGGCATGGTCGAGATCGTCTTTCCCGCCGCGATCCTGCAACCGCCGTTCTTCGACCCCAACGCCGATCCGGCGGTCAATTACGGCGGCATCGGCGCGGTGATCGGCCACGAACTGAGCCACCATTTCGACGATCAGGGCTCGAAATACGACGCCAAGGGCCAACTCACCGACTGGTGGACGCCGCAGGACGTGGCGCGGTTCAAGGCGCTCACCGGCAAGCTCGTCGCGCAATATGACGCCTATGAACCGCTGCCCGGCATGCACGTGAAGGGCGCGCTGACGCTCGGCGAGAACACCGCCGATCTCGCCGGCCTGTCGGTCGCCTATGACGCGTACAAGACGTCGCTGGGCGGCCGCGCGGCACCGGTGATCGACGGCATGACCGGCGACCAGCGTTTCTATCTTGGCTGGGCGCAGGTCTGGCGCCGCAATTATCGCGAGGCCAATCTCAAGCAGCGGCTGATGACCGATCCGCACAGCCCGTCGCAGCAGCGCACCTGGGTCGTCCGCAACCTCGACCCCTGGTATGCCGCCTACAAGCCGGCACCGACCGGCAAGATCGTCCTGCCGCCCGAACAGCGCGTGCGCATCTGGTAGCTGCGTCCTGCCCCGCCATGCCGCAACGACGGCATGGCGGGGTGTCGTAAGGGCAGGGGGCCGGCGGGCCGCCACGAGCGGGCGGCCCGCCGGCCGGGACATTTGGCCAATGCCAAACAGGAACCAATACGCCGCAACGGCTTACTCCTGCGCCGGACTGCTACCAATCGCTTGACCTGACCGGCCCGATCCCGCGATGACGGCGCGGAGATGGCCTCGTCCCCGATCCTCGATAACCCCACCCGCACCGCCGCGTTGATCGCCGGCGTGATCACGCTTGCCGCGGCGGCACTGATCCTCGCCGTCGTCGGCAGCCTCGTCGCCGCGGCGGGGTTCTTCGCGGTCGGGATCATTGCCGCCGGCATGGTCTTCGCCTGGCGCCTGCTGACCCCGCAACACGCCGGCGAGGCGCGCGCGGTCGACTGGGAGTTCACCCGTGCCGTCGCGCAGGCGAGCAGCGACGCCGTGGCGATCACGGACCGCGCCGGTCGGCTGGTCTGCGCCAACGACGCCTATGAGGCGCTGTTCGCCGGCTTCCCGACCCCGCCCGGCCTGCCGCTCGACAATGACGGCGTCGCCCTGCTCGGCAATGCCGGCCGCATCGCCTGGCGCGAGGGCAATGGCGTCGTCCGCAATCTCCAGGTCGGCGTCCACCGCGTCTGCGCGCGCATCACCCGCGCCGGCGACGAAGGCGACATGCTCGTCTGGCGCTTCAGCGTGACCGAAGAGCAGGACGTCGCCGCCTCGACCGAGGCGCTGATCGAGGGGGCGACCGGCGATCGCCTCGGCGGTGCCGGCGTGATGGCGGCGCTGATCTGCCCCGATGGCCGCGTCCGCGCCGCCAACCGGGTGCTGGCCCAGCGCGCGCTCGGCGGCGGCGAGCGGCTGGAGGGGCGCGACTTTGCGCGATTGCTGATCACCGACAGCCGCGGCCTCGTCCGCTTCGAACGCGAGGGGCTCGACGGCACGCCGCTGCGCGTCGTCCAGATCCCCTTCATGGATTCGGAGGACGCCCCGGTGCTCGTCGCGCTGCTCGACGACGAGGACAGCGCGCCGGCGATCGGCGCCTCGGCCTCGGCGCATGTGCGCAGCCTCGTCAGCCTGATGCCGTTCGGCATGGCGCTCGTCGACCGCGAGGGCAAGTTCCTGCAGATGAACGACGCCTTCATCCGCGCCGCGGGTGTCGAGCCGAAGGCGCCGCCGCTCTACCCGGGCGATCTCGTCGTGCGCGAGGACAAGGCCGCGGTCGCCGATGCGATCCGCCGCTTCGCCGGCGGCGCGACGCATTCCTCCGACATGGCGGTCCGCCTCAAGAGCCATCCCGACGAGCCCGTCGCGCTCACCATCGCCGGCGCGCGCGGGCTCGGCGATGCCGCGGTGCTGCTCAGCCTCAAGGACAATAGCGAGGAGAGCCGCCTCAAGCGCGAGGTGGCGCAGGCGACGAAGATGCAGGCGGTCGGCCAGCTCGCCGGTGGCGTCGCGCACGACTTCAACAACATCCTGACCGCGATCATCGGCCATTGCGACCTGATGATGATGCGCCATTCGCCCGGCGACAGCGATTACGACGATATCCAGCAGATCCGCACCAATTCGAACCGCGCCGCCAGCCTGACCCGCCAGTTGCTCGCGTTCAGTCGCCAGCAGACGCTGCGGCCGCAGACGCTGCAACTGCCCGACGTCGTCGCCGAGGTTTCCAACCTGCTCAAGCGGCTGATGGGCGAACAGATCCGCCTCGACGTCACCCACGGGCGCAACCTCGGGGCGGTGCGCGCCGATCCGGGCCAGCTCGAACAGGTCGTCGTCAATCTCGCCGTCAACGCCCGTGACGCGATGCTCGCGCATAATCCGGGCGGCGGCGGCACGCTGACCATCCAGACCAAGTCGGTCACCGCCACCGAGGTGCGTGCGATGGCGTCCGACATCCTGCCCGTCGCCGATTATACCGCGCTGGTGGTGAGCGACGAGGGCGGCGGCATTCCCCCGGAGATCCTGCCCAAGATCTTCGAACCCTTCTTCACCACCAAGGAGGTCGGCAAGGGCACCGGCCTCGGCCTGTCGACCGTCTACGGCATCGTCAAGCAATCGGGCGGCTGGATCTTCGCCGAATCGAAACCGGGCCAGGGCGCGACCTTCACCATGTACCTGCCGGTCCATGCCGCCGGCACCGTCAGCCGCGTCCCCGCCTCGCGGCCGAGCCCCAAGCCGGTCGAGATGTGGGGCACCGGCACGATCCTGCTCGTCGAGGACGAAGGCATGGTCCGCGCCGTCGCCGAACGCGCGCTGACCCGCCAGGGCTATACCGTGATGACCGCGGAGAATGGCGAGGCGGCGCTCGAACTGCTCGACCGCAACGGCCGCCCCGACCTGTTGATCAGCGACGTGGTGATGCCGACGATGGACGGCCCGACCATGGTCCGCCACGCCCGCGACCGCTATCCCGATCTGCCGATCATCTTCATGTCGGGCTATGCCGAGGAGCAATTGCGCCGCTCGATCGACCTCGACAACGTCGCCTTCCTGCCCAAACCGTTCAGCGTGCAGCAGCTTGCCGAGGCGGCGAGGGACGTGCTGGTTGGACGCTGATCGCGGGTTCGCCGCCGGAACGGGACACCGCGCGCGAAATCATATGTTGGCATTGCACAATGACCGCGGGTAAGGGCGCGGGATGGCTTCTCCTACGCAGATCCTCATCGTCGAGGATGAACCCCTCATTGCGATGATGCTCGAGGATTTCCTCGAGGTCCTGGACAAGACGTCCGCCGGCACCGTCGACACGGTCGCCGGTGCGCTGGCGCGGGTCGAGGACGGCGGCATCGACGCCGCGATCCTCGACGTCAACCTGCGCGGCGGCGAGAAGAGCACGCCGATCGCCGAAGCGTTGGCGGCGCGCGACATCCCCTTCATCTTCGCCACCGGCGGCAGCGACGACAGCGTCGACGCGCAGTTCCGCGACCGGCCGGTGCTGCAGAAGCCGTTCACGATGGACGGCGTGGCGAAGGCCCTCGAAGCGCTCTAAAGCGGGGCCTCTGCCAAATCCTGCCAGTGCTCCCGCGCAGGCGGGAGCCCAGGAGTCGCGTGCGCTACCGAACGTTTCTCTGTTTGGGTCCGTGTTCCCGCGTTCGCGGGAACACGGGCAGGCGATCGCGCGAAGCGACAGGTGCGCCCCCGCGCATGACGCATTTGTCACCGGAACGAAGGCCCTGCGGATCGCATTGACGGTCCAGGCTTTCAGGAGGGAACAGGCGTGGCAGGCGAACCGATTGCGATCGTGACCGGCGGGGAATCCGGCATCGGCGCGGCCTGCGTCGCGGCGCTCGCCAAGGCTGGCACCCGCGTCGTCTTCACCTATTTCCGCGACGCCGCCGCCGCGCAGGCGGTGGTGCAGGCTGCCGGCGGCGAGGCCCTCGCGCATGCCGTCCAATGCGACGTCTCCAGCGAAGCCGCGGTCGAGACCCTCTTCGCCGAGGCCGAGGCGCGCTTCGGCACCGCGACCTGGCTGGTCAATTCCGCCGGGCTCAACATGGCCGGCACCAAGCTGGTCGACATGCCGCTCGACCAGTTCGATCGGGTGATCCGCTCCGACCTCTACGGCCCGTTCCTCACCTGTCGCCGCTTCGTCCGCGCGGCCGAGGCCGCGAAGGCCGGCGGCCGTATCGTCAACATCTCCTCGATTCACGAGCGCGCGCCGCGTCCTGGCGGCGCCGATTACGATTCGGCCAAGGGTGGCCTCGCCCAGCTCACCGCGACGCTGGCGCTCGAGCTGGCGCCGTCGCGGATCGCGGTCAACGGCATCGCCCCCGGCATGATCCTGACCCCGATGAACGCGCATGCGGTCGCGGATCGCGACTATCGCGCGAAGCTGGAGGCGAACATCCCCTGGGGCCGCGCCGGCACCGCCGACGAGGTTGCGACGCTCGTCGCCTTCCTGCTCTCGCCCGCCGCCGATTACATCACCGGCACCACCGTGACGATCGACGGCGCCTTGTCGCTCGTCGTCGCGCAGGGCGCATAAGGAGCGCCCGATGCCCACCTACGCCGTCGAAGCGCTCGACACCGTCACCATCGCCCCGGGTTCGCCGATCGACGGCATGGACCTGATGAGCCCGTTCGTGTGGCAGGAGCACGGCCGCTACCGCATGCTGGTGCGCGGCGTCCCCGATCCGCTCGGGCCGCACGATCCGACCGGGCTGATCGCCAGCGGCTGGAGCGACGACGGCCTCCATTTCACGCTCGACGCGCAACTCGCCATTGCGCCGGGGACCGATCCGCAGGACGCCGACGCAGGCGGTTGCGAGGACCCGACCGTGCTGATCGCCGACGATGGCAGCTATGTCGTCTATTACACCGGCGTCGACGCCGCCCGCTCGCAGGGCGTGCTGATCGCCGCCAGCGGCCCGTCGCTCGATACGTTGGTCAAACGCCGCGTCGCGCTCGCCGCACCGGCAGGCGAAGGCAATATCAAGGAGGCGACCTTCGCGCAGACCCCGGCGGGCGACTGGCGCCTGTTCTACGAATATGCCGCCGCGGAGGACCGAGGCATCGGCGCGTCGCGCGTCGGCATCGCCCGGGCCGAAATGCTCGGCGATCCGTGGACGTCGCTCGCCGATCCGTTTCCGATCCGCGCTGATTCCTGGGACAATTGGCACCTCTCCACCGGCCCGGTCTGCCAATTGCCCGGCGCCGATCCGGTGATGTTTTACAATGGCGCGACGCTCGACGCGCGCTGGCGGATCGGCTGGATCAGTTTCTCGCCGGACTTCGCGCACGTCACCGGCCGCGGCCTCGAACCCGTCATCCTGCCGCCGCCGCCCGAGGATCGCGCCAAGACCGACATCGCCTTCGCTGCATCGACGATCATCGAGAACGGCATGATATCGTTATACTTTTCGCTGGAGGACCGCATCCTGCGCCGCGCGCGCATCCGATATTACGCGTAACAAGCTTGCGTTGAAGGGGCCTCCCGCGACATAGGGCGTCGCCATGACCCAGTTTGACAAGTCCCGCCTGCCGAGCCGTCACGTCTCCGTCGGCCCCGAACGCGCCCCGCATCGCAGTTATTATTATGCCATGGGCATCGGCGAGGAGGATATCGCCAAGCCCTTCGTCGCGCTCGCCAGCGCCGGCAACAATTCGGCGCCGTGCAACACCACGCTCGACGGTCAGGCCGATGCCGCGCAGGCCGGCGTGATCCAGGGCGGCGGCATGCCGCGCCGCTTCAACACGATCACCGTCACCGACGGTATCGCGATGGGCCATCAGGGGATGAAGGCGTCGCTGGTCAGCCGCGAGGTGATCGCCGATTCGGTCGAGCTGTCGGTGCGCGGCCATTGCTACGACGCGCTGGTCGGCTTCGCCGGCTGCGACAAGTCGCTGCCCGGCATGATGATGGCGATGCTGCGCCTCAACATCCCGTCGATCTTCGTCTACGGCGGCTCGATCCTGCCCGGCCGCTTCCACGACCGCGACGTCACCGTCGTCGACGTGTTCGAGGTGGTCGGCAAATATGCCGCCGGCGCCTGTCCGCTGTCGGAAGTCCACGAACTCGAAAAGGTCGCCTGTCCCGGTCACGGCGCCTGCGGTGGCCAGTTCACCGCCAACACCATGGCCTGCGTCGGCGAGGCGATCGGCCTCAGCCTGCCCAACAGCAACATGGTCCCCGCACCTTATTCGACGCGCGAGCAGATCGCCGTCGCCGCCGGCGCGCAGGTGATGGAGCTGGTCGCGAAGCAACTCCGCCCGCGCGACATCTGCACCCGCGAAGCCTTCATCAACGCCGCCCGCGTCGTCGCCGCCACCGGCGGCTCGACCAACGCCGCGCTGCACCTGCCGGCGATGGCGAGCGAGGCGGGCATCGACTTCGACCTGTTCGACGTCGCCGAGGCGTTCAAGTCGACGCCGTATATCGCAGACCTCAAGCCCGGCGGGCGGTATGTCGCGAAGGACATGTACGAGGCGGGCGGCGTCTACATGCTGATGAAGACGATGCTCGCCGGCGGCCTGCTCGACGGCAATTGCATGACCGTAACCGGGCGTACGCTGGGCGAGAACATCGATCAGGTGACGTGGAACCCCGACCAGAAGGTCATCTACGACGTCGCCACGCCATTGAGCCCGACCGGCGGCGTCGTCGGCCTGCGCGGCAGCCTTGCGCCCGACGGGGCGATCGTGAAGGTCGCCGGCATGCACCGCCTCCAGTTCGAGGGGCCGGCGCGCGTCTTCGATTGCGAGGAGGATTGCTTCGCCGCGGTCGAGGCGCGCAGCATCAACGAGGGCGAGGTGCTCATCATCCGCTACGAGGGGCCGAAGGGCGGCCCCGGCATGCGCGAGATGCTGTCGACCACCGCCGCGCTCTACGGCCTCGGCATGGGCGAGAAGGTCGCGCTCATCACCGATGGCCGCTTCTCGGGCGCGACGCGCGGCTTCTGCATCGGCCATGTCGGGCCCGAAGCCGCCGAGGGTGGCCCGATCGCCCTGGTCGAGGACGGCGACACGATCCGCATCGACGCGGAGGCGGGCACGATCGACCTGCTGGTCGACGATGCCGTGCTCGCCGAGCGCCGCGCCGCGTGGCGCCCGCGGGTGAACGATTACGGCTCGGGCGCATTGTGGCGCTATGCCCAGAACGTCGGACCTGCCTGGCAGGGCGCTGTCACCCATCCCGGCGCCAAGGCCGAAACGCACGTCTATGCGGATATCTGATCGCGGCGCGGCGGGGGCGGCGCTGCTGCTCCTCGCCGCGTGCAGCGATCCGCACGCCGACGGCAACACGCTGGCGCGGATCGAATTGGCGCAGGCCGAGGCGGCGGAGGACGACGGCAACATCCTTTGTGCGCGGGACGGGGAGTCGCTGAAGCGCGACTGCACCGTCGACCGCACGCAGGGCGAGCGCGGCCTGATCCTCACCGTGCGCCACGCCGATGGCGGCTTCCACCGCCTGCTCGTGACGCGGGACGGCCGCGGCGTGGTCGCGGCGGACGGTGCCGAGGCGGCAAGGGTGACGATCCCCGAGCCGGGTCTGATCGACGTCGCGCTCGGCACCGATCGCTACCGTCTCCCCGCGACGATCAAGCCCGCCCGATGATCGCGATCGACGGCCAGCCGATCCTCACCGCCGCGCAGATGCACGCCGCGGAAGATGCCGCGATCGCCGCCGGCACGTCGGTCACGGCGCTGATGCAGCGGGCGGGCGAGGGCATCGCCGCCGCCGCGCGCCGGCTTTCCGCCGGTGCCGACATCCTCGTCCTGTGCGGCCCCGGCAACAACGGCGGCGACGGCTATGTCGCCGCGACGACGCTCGCCCGCCTCGGCCACCCGGTCCGCGTCGCCGCCGGCGCCCCGCCGAAGACCGACGCCGCCATCGCCGCGCGCGCCGGCTGGACCGGTCCGATCGAGCCGCTCGCCGAGACCGCACCCGCGCCGGTCCTGATCGATTGCCTGTTCGGCACCGGCGTGACGCGTCCGCTCGCACCCGAGATCGACGCGACGCTCGCCCTCCTGTCGCGCGCCGCGCGCCTCGTCATCGCCGCCGATTTGCCCAGCGGCACGGATGCCGACAGCGCCCGGGCCCCAGATTGGGCCACGGACCACCCCGTTACGCTGACGCTCGCGCTCGGCGCGCTCAAGCCCGCACACGTCCTCCACCCCGCCGCGGCCGCCTGCGGCACCATCCGCCTGATCGACCTCGCTATCGACCGCCCCGATACGGTCGCCGTCGCCGGCGGGCCGACGCTGCCGCAGCCCGGCGCCGCCTCGCACAAATATACCCGCGGCATGGTCGCGATCGTCACGGGGGCGATGGAAGGCGCCGCCCGCCTCGCGGCCGTCGCCGCACTGCGCAGCGGTGCGGGCTATGTCACGCTTTACGGCGGCAGCGGGCAGGGCGGTCCCGACGCGATCGTCCACCGCCCCTACGACCCCGAAGCGCTCGCCGACGACCGCATCGGCGCGATCCTGATCGGCCCCGGCCTCGGCCGCGACGACGAGGCACGCGCGCGGCTCGCCGCGCTGATCGCCGCCGACACGCACCGGCTCGTCATCGACGGCGACGCGCTCCACCTGCTCGACCCGGACGCGTTGCGCGACCGCCGCAATCCGGTCGTCCTCACCCCCCACGCCGGCGAGTTCCGCGCGCTGTTCGGCACCCCCGACGGCGCGCTGATCGATCAGGCGCGTAGCGCCGCGGCCCGCGCCGCCGCCATCGTCGTCCTTAAGGGCGCGACCACGATCGTTGCCAGCCCCACCCATGCCCGCGTCCACCCCGCCGGCAATCCATGGCTTTCGACCGCCGGCACCGGCGACGTCCTCGCCGGCACGATCGCCGCGCAGCTCGCGCAACCCCACGCTGATCCGCTCGCCGCGGCCGACGCCGGCGTCTGGCTCCACGCCCGCGCCGCCCGGATCGTGGGGAAAAGCTTCATCGCCGACGACTTGGCAAATGCGCTCACCCCCGCCAGAGCCGGCGCATGACCTCCACCGATACGATCCTGCGCGTCGCGGCGCGCGGAGACGGCGTCACCGCCGACGGCCGCCACGCCGCCTTCGCCGCGCCCGGCGACCTGCTCGGCGCCGACGGCACGCTGACCCACGGCCCGCACCATCAGGCGCCGCCCTGCCGCCACTTCCCCGAATGCGGCGGCTGCCAGCTCCAGCACCTCGACGACGACGCTTATGCCGCCTTCGTCACCGACCGTGTTGCCAGCGCGCTCGACGGTCAGGAGCTGATCGCCACGCTGCGCCCGCCGCTCGTCTCGCCGCCCAACACCCGCCGCCGCGCGACGCTGCATGCGGAGGGGAAGGGCGGTCGCGTCACGCTCGGCTTCACCGCCGAGAAGAGCCATGCGATCGTCGACATGCGCGAATGCCATATCCTCGCGCCCGCCTTGTTCGCGGTCGTCGGCCCGTTGCGCACCCTGCTCCAAAAGCTCGGCTTCAAGCGGCGCGGCGACGTCCATCTGACCCTGTCCGACCAGGGTCCGGACGTGATGGTGACCAACCTCACCGCCGACGGCCTCGCCGCCGCCGAGGCGATCACGAGCTTCTGCGAACGCCACGGCATCGCGCGCTTCGCGCTCGACAGCGGCATCGGCGCCGAGACGCGCTGGGAGCCGCAGCCGGTGACGATCACGCTGGGTGGCCACCCGGTGCCGCTGCCCCCCGCCGCATTCCTGCAGGCGACGCAGGAGGGCGAGGACGCGCTCGTCGCCGCGATGCGCGAAGCGACCAGCGGCGCCGCGACGATCGCCGACCTGTTCGCCGGCCTCGGCACGTTCACGCTCGCACTGCCCGCGCGCGTCTACGCGGCGGAGGGCGCGCGCGACGCGCTCTTTTCGTTGAAGGCGGCGGCGGGCAGGGGCCAGCTTCCCGTCTTCACCGAACACCGCGACCTCTACCGCCGCCCGCTGACGGTGGCCGAGCTCGACCGGTTCGACGCGATCGTGATCGATCCGCCGCGCGCCGGCGCCCGCGAGCAGGTCGAGGCGCTCGCCGCCTGTCAGGCCAAGGTGATCGGCTACGTCTCGTGCAACCCGTCCAGCTTCGCCCGCGACGCGAAGCTGCTGATCGACGGCGGCTGGCGGATCGACTGGGTCCAGCCCGTCGGCCAGTTCCGCTGGTCCACCCACGTCGAACTGGCGGCGCGCTTCGTGCGGTGATGTCGCGCGAAGACGCGAAGACGCGAAGAGGTCCCGCCAGGCGGCGACCGAAGCGACCGGAAGACAATGCGCCGCATGGGGAACGCGCCCCAGCTATCCCGATCGCAACACCTTCGCGTCTTCGCGTCTTCGCGCGAAAACATCATCGGCCTGAAAAGAAAGATGGTTCACGCGGAGGCGCGGAGATGTTGCGCCCGCGGGCAGATCACCGATCGTCGCCAGCTTCCCGCTCGCGGCAGCCACAAACGCCAATGTCTCCTGATCGCGCCACCTGCGCCAAGGGCGGGATCTCCGCGCCTCCGCGCCTCCGCGTGAACTCAATATACGGCGGAGACGAAGAACAGCCCGTCCGGCGGCGCGTTCAACCCCAGCCGCGCCCGGTCCCGCGCCTCCAGCGCCACCCGCACGTCGTCCACCGACCAGCGCCCCATGCCGACAAGCGCCAGACACCCGACCATCGAGCGCACCTGATGGTGGAGGAACGACCGCGCCGCCGCCCGCACCGAGATCCGTTCGCCCGCCCGCGTCACCGATAGCAGATCGAGCGTCCGCACCGGGCTGTCCGCCTGACAATGTGCCGAGCGGAACGTGGTGAAGTCGTGCCGCCCGACCAGCACCGCCGCCGCTGCCGCCATCGCGTCGGCATCGAGCATCTGCGGCACCTGCCACGCCAGCCCCGCCTCCCAGGTCAGCGGCGCCCGGCGGTTGACGATGCGATACTCATACGCCCGCCCCAGACAGGAAAACCGGGCATGCCAGTCGTCCGCCACCACGACGCAATCGAGCACCGCCACCGGCGCCGGCCGTACCCGCGCATTCAGCGCCTCCATCAACCGGAACGGCCCGATATCCTTGGCGATATCGACATGCGCGCGCATCCCCAGCCCATGCACCCCGGCATCGGTCCGCCCCGCCGCATGCACCGCGGTCCGCTCGCCGGTCACCGCGAACACCGCCTCCTCCAGCGCTTGCTGCACGCTCGGCCCGTGTTTCTGCCGCTGCCAGCCCATGAACGGCCGGCCGTCATATTCCACCGTCAGCGCGAACCGCGTCAAAGCTGCGTACCCGATCGCACCGGAAAGCCGCGCAGCAACTCCGCCGTACTCGTCACCCCGCGCCCGGCGCGCTGCACCAGCGTCGGCCGGATCGCGCCGTCGGCGCAGGCGATCGTCAGCGCGTCGTCCACCGTCGTCCCCTCGCCACCGGGGAAGCTGAACGGCAGCACGTCCGCGGAGAGCACCTTGACCCGCTCGCCCGCGATCTCGAACCACGCCCCCGGCGCCGGGTGCATCGCGCGCACCAGCCGCTCGACCTCGACCGCGCTGCGCGTGAAGTCGATCCGCGCCTCCGCCTTGTCGATCTTGCTGGCATAAGTGACGCCCGCCTCGGGCTGCGCCACCGGCGGATGCGCGTCGGGATCGCCGAGCACTTCGACCATCAACCGCGCGCCCAACGCCGCCAGCTCTGCGGTCAGCTCACCCGCGGTCTTGCGATCGACCGCCACGCGCCCTTCCATCCGCACCGGCCCGGTATCGAGCCCCGCCTCCATCTGCATGATCCCAACCCCGGTCTCGGCATCGCCAGCGAGGATCGCGCGCTGCACCGGCGCCGCCCCGCGCCAGCGCGGTAGCAGCGAGCCATGCACGTTGAGACAGCCGAAGCGCGGCGCCGCCAGCACCGGCTTGGGCAGGATCAGCCCGTACGCCGCCACCACCGCGACATCCGCGTCCAGCGCCGCGAACGCCGCCTGCTCTTCCGCGCCCTTCAGGCTGACCGGATGCCGCACCGCGATCCCGAGCGCTTCGGCGCGCTGCTGCACCGGCGAGGCGACCGTCTCGCGCCCGCGCCGCCCGCCGGGGCGCGGCGGTTGGCTATAGGCCGCGACGACGTCATGCCCGGCCGAAACCAGCGCCTCCAGCGTCGGTACGGCGAAGTCGGGGGTTCCCATGAAGATGATCCGCATGGCCTGCCTTCAACGCGCTGGCGGGCGACGGCGCAACCCCCTATCTGTTCCGTCATGGCCTCTCCCGAAATCGAAGCCCTGACCCAGGCGCTCGCGCGCCTCCCCGGCCTTGGCCCGCGCTCGGCGCGCCGCGCGGTGCTGCATCTGCTCAAGAAGCGCGAGGCGGCGCTCGGTCCGCTGCGCGCCGCGCTCGAGGCGGTCGACGAACGGCTCGAGACCTGTGCCACCTGCGGCAACGTCGACACCGCCAACCCCTGCGCGATCTGCGCCGACCCGCGCCGCGACCAGCGCTCGCTCTGCGTGGTGGAGGAAGTGGCGGACCTGTGGGCGCTCGAACGCTCGCGGCTGTTCCCCGGTCGCTTCCACGTCCTCGGCGGCCGGCTGTCGGCGCTCGAAGGCATCCGCCCGGAAGATCTCGCGATCGACGCGCTGGTCACGCGCATCGAGGCGGGCGGTATCGACGAGGTCGTCCTCGCGATGAACGCGACGCTGGAGGGCCAGACGACGGCGCATTACCTCGCCGACCGCATCGAACGCTTCCCGGTACGCGTGACCCAGCTCGCGCACGGCCTGCCGGTCGGCGGCGAACTGGATTATCTCGACGAAGGCACGCTCGCGCAGGCGCTGCGCGCGCGGCGTCCGGTCTGAATTCCTCCCCGTGCCGGGGGACGATTACGCTCGAACTTGACGCCAAACCCCTCGCCACCTAGCTGACCGGGCATGGCAGTCCTCCCCATCGTCGAAGTCCCCGATCCGCGCCTGCGCCTGATCTCCAAGCCCGTCGAGCAGGTCACCGACGAGACGCGCGCCTTCGTCCGGGACATGATCGACACGATGTATGACGCCAACGGCATCGGCCTCGCCGCGATCCAGGTCGGTATCGACAGCCGCATCCTCGTCATCGACCTGCAGGACGAGAAGGACGAGGAAGACAAGCCGATCAAGGCGCCCCACGCCTATATCAACCCCGAAATCCTCTCGGTCAGCGAGGAGACGAGCAGCTACAACGAAGGCTGCCTGTCGATCCCCGAACAATATGCCGACGTCGCCCGCCCTGCGAGCTGCCGCGTCCGCTGGCTCGACGAACAGGGCGAGCGCCACGAGGAAGAGCTGACCGGCCTGCTCTCGACCTGCATGCAGCATGAGATCGACCATCTCAACGGCGTGCTCTTCATCGACCATATCAGCCGCCTGAAGCGCGACATGGTGATGAAGAAGCTGGCGAAGATGCGCCGCTAAGGCGTTTGCCCAGCCCCCCTGAAGGAAGGGGCGGGGCTTGCTAGCCTCTCGCATCCCATCTGCCGTATTTAGGGACTGTCCTCCCCCCGACGTTCGATCTATGTTCCTCGCCACGACAAGACTGCCGGCGCGGTTTGCCGGCCGCCAAAGGGAATGAACGTGGACCTGACGATCGTCATCATCGCCATCCTCGCGCTGGCCGCGGGCCTGCTCGTCGGCGCGCTGCTCGCCAACCGCAAGGCCGGCAGCCTCGCGGCCGATCTCGCCGTGGCGCAGAGCAAGGCCGCCGACGCCGAGCTGGTCGCCCGCGCCCGCGACGCCGTCGAGCGCGAGCGCAACGAGGCGATGCGCGACCTCGCCGCGTTGCGCGCCCAGTCGGAGGACCGCGCGGCTACCCTCGACGCGCTGCGCGACGAACTCGCGACGATCCGCGCCGATCGCGACGCCGCCCGCACCGCGCTCGCCAGCACCGGCGCGCAGGTCGAGGCGTTCGAAGCGCGCCTGCTCGACATGCGCGACGCCAAGGAGCAGATGGCGGCGCAGTTCAACGACCTCGCCAACAAGGCGCTGACCGATGCGCAAAAGGCGTTCCTCGACCGTGCCGAAGCGCGCTTCCGCCAGTCGGAGGAACTCGCCGGCACCAACCTCAAATCCTTGCTCCAGCCGGTCAACGACCGGCTCGCCCGCTACGAGGAGGGCGTCGCCAAGGTCGAGGCCGAACGCCGCGACGCCTTCGGCGACCTCAAGGGCCAGATCGAACAGATGCGGCTCGGTCAGGAACGCGTCTCGGGCGAGGCGGCCAAATTGGTCAACGCGCTGCGCAACGCGCCCAAGGCGCGCGGTCGCTGGGGCGAGCAGCAGCTCCGCAACGTGCTCGAAACCTGCGGCCTCGCCGAACATACCGATTTCGCGATGGAGGTCAGCGTCGCCGACGGGGAAGGGGGCCGCCTGCGCCCCGATGCGATCGTCCGCGTCCCCGGCGGCAAGTCGCTGATCATCGACGCCAAGGTCTCGCTCAACGCCTATCAGGATGCATTCGGCGCGGTCGACGAGAGCGAGCGCCACATCGGCCTCACGGCGCATGCCGCCTCGATGCGCGCGCATATCAACGGCCTGTCGGCAAAGGCCTATTGGTCGCAGTTCGACGATACGCCCGAATATGTCGTGATGTTCGTTCCCGGCGAGCATTTCCTCTCCGCCGCGCTGGAGCATGATGCCGGCCTGTGGGATTACGCCTTTGACAAAAGGGTATTGCTGGCAACGCCGACCAACCTCATCGCGATCGCGCGCACGGTGGCGGCGGTCTGGCGGCAGGAGAAACTGGCGACCGAAGCCCGTGCCATCGGCGCGCTCGGCAAGGAACTCTACGACCGGCTGGCCAAGGCCGGCGAGGATCTCCGCAAGGTTGGCGGGGGCCTCACCACCGCAGTCAACAATTACAACAATTTCGTCTCGAGCTTCGAAAGCCGCGCATTGGTGTCGGCGCGCAAGTTCCGCGATCTTAATATCGAGCCCGGTGCGCGTGAAATCGGCGTCGCGGAACCCGTCGAGGCCCTGGCGCGCTACGGCGAGGAAGCGCTGCGCCTGCCGGATGCGGCGGAATAGAGGAGCGGGCGATGAAGGGCATGCATCATGGCGATGTCATCATGGATCACGACGGCAGGCTGTCCGGCATGGTGGCGGGCGACGTGATCGTCCGGTCTGGCTGCGATGTCCGGATCAGCGGCATGGTCGCGGGAGACGTCTATGTCGAGGCCGGCGCCCGGGCGCGGATCAGCGGCATGGTGTCCGGGCGAGTCTTCAACCGCGGCGGCGCGATCCGGGTCAGCGGCATGGTCGGAGGCTAGGCCGATCGGCAAGGCTTTGATGCGGCGGCCGAACCCGGCGTTGCTGTCCTACTGGTGACACCCGTGATATCCGAATGGCTCTTTTTGATCGGTGCAGATGTCGAAATGATAGGGCTCGATCGTTTCGATTAAGGCGTCCAACTTGTCCATGTTGGCTGTTCGGCAAGACGCGAGGATGAGCCTTAGCCGTGCTGCGCCAGCACCTCATAGGCCATCACCGCCGTCGCCACCGCGGCATTGAGACTGTCCGCCTTGCCCAGCATCGGGATCTTGACCAGCAGGTCGCACGCCGCGGCATAGTCCGCCGGCATCCCCTGCGCCTCGTTGCCGGTCAGCAGGAAGGTCGGCGTCGCGTAGCGCGCGGCGCGATAATCGTGCTCGGTATCGAGGCTCAGGCCGACGAGCTGCCCCGGCCCCTCGCGCAGCCAGCCGAGGAACGGCGCCCACTCGCTTCGCACGACGGGAATGGTGAACAGAGCCCCCATGCTGGCGCGCACCGCCTCGACCGAAAAGGGATCGACGCATTCGCCGATCAGGATCAGCCCGCCCGCGCCGACCGCATCGGCGGTGCGCAGGATCGTGCCGAGATTGCCGGGATCGCGCAGCCGCTCGGCGACCAGCCAGATCTTCGCCGTGGTCCGATCGAGATCGGCCAGCGTCCGGTCGAATTCGTCGAACACGCCGACCACCGCCTGCGGATTGTCCTTGCCCGACAGTTTGGACAGGATGTCGGGCGTCGTCTGGATCGACTCGCCGCCCGCCATCTCGACGTCGATCGACAGCGCATGGACCAAAGGATGATCGGCGTTGCCCGCGGCATAGAACAGGATGCGCGGCAGCCGCCCGGTCTCGCGCGCCTCGGTGAGGATACGCAGCCCCTCGGCCATGAACTGGCGCGCGCCGCGGCGATGGCGCTTGTCGCGCAGCTCGCGGGCGTATTTGACAAGCGGGTTGGAAAAGGCGGTGATTTCACGGGGCATGGCGCGTCGGCCTTCGCGCTAGCCGACGGCTGGCGCAAGGCGAAAACGACGCGCCCGGCCGGCGCGGCATCGGCCGCGTCCGACGACGCGGCTTTGCCGCTGCGCCACCGCCGTCAATCTTCGCCGAACTTCGCCTCGACCAGCTCGCACAGCGCGCCGACCGCCGCCTCGGCGCCGTCGCCGCTCGCGCTGATCGTGATCGAATCGCCCTTGGCGGCGCCGAGCATCATCAGCCCCATGATCGACGTGCCGGTCACCGCGCCGTCGTCCTTGCGCACCCTGACCTCGACCGGCTGGGTCGAGGCGAGCGTGACGAACTTGGCGCTCGCCCGCGCGTGGAGCCCGCGCTTGTTGGTGATGAGGACGGTGCGGGCGATCTCGTCGCTCACGCCGCCGCCTCGCCGAGCACTTCGGAGGCGACCGAGATATATTTGCGCCCCGCCTCGCGCGCCGCAGCGACCGCCTCGACGACCTTCATCGACTTGCGCGCCGAGCCGAGCCGGATCAGCATCGGCAGGTTCATCCCCGCGATCACCTCGACCCGGCCGCGCTCCATCAGCGAGATGGCGAGATTGGACGGCGTGCCGCCGAACAGGTCGGTCAGCACGATCACGCCGCGCCCCGAATCGACCGCGCCGATCGCGGTGGCGATATCGGCGCGCCGCTCCTCCATATCGTCGTCGGGACCGATCGAGATCGTCGCGATGCGATCCTGCGGGCCGACGACATGGATCATCGCGGTCACGAATTCTTCCGCAAGCCGCCCGTGCGTCACCAGAACGAGGCCAATCATCTCAGATACGTTACTCATTTGCTGGCCGGCGGCCCCTCGAGCGAGTCCTGCGGTGCGGCCCCGAGGTCGCGATGCGTAATGGTGGGCGAAAAACCCGCTTTGCGCAACCGGTCAGCGAGACGCTCGGTGACATGGACCGATCTGTGTCTCCCTCCGGTACAGCCGATCGCGACGCTGACATAGGATTTGCCCTCGGCGCGATAGCGCGGCAGCAGCAATTCGAGCAGGCCGCCGATCTGTTCCATCGCCGCCGGATAGGCGGGGTCCGCCGCGACATAAGCGGCGACGTCGGCATCGAGGCCGGTGCCGGGTCGCAGCACCGGGTCCCAATGCGGATTGCGCAGGAACCGCATGTCGAAGACGAGGTCGGCGTTGCGCGGCAGCCCGCGCGCGAAGCCGAACGACTGGATCGACAGCACCGGCGCGTCGCGCCCGTGGCCGGCGAAGGTCGTGCGCACCTGCTGCGCCAGCGCATTGGCGGTGAGATCGGTGGTGTCGATCAACCGGTTGGCCCAGTCGCGCAGCGGGCGCAGCAATTCGCGCTCGCGGGCGATGCCGTCGCCCGCCGGCCGGTCGGGGGCGAGCGGGTGGCGCCGCCGCGTCTCCGAATAGCGCCGCTCCAGCTCGGCGCCCGAACAGTCGAGGAACAGCATGCCGATATCGAGGCCATGATCGTCGCGCAGCGAGCGGATGCGCTCGACGATCCGCGTCGGGTCGAAATCGCGGGTGCGCGCGCCGATGCCGATCGCCAGCGGCTGGCTGTCGTCCGCCGCCCCCGCGGCGAGCGGCGCGTCGAGCAGCCGGTCGAGCAGCACCAGCGGCAGATTGTCGACCACCTCCCAGCCGAGATCCTCGAGCGTCTTGAGCACCGTCGACTTGCCCGCGCCGGACAGGCCGGTGACGAGCAATATGTCCTTGGTCATAGCAGGAACCTCATTCCGGTGTCGCCTCGGGCTGACGCAATGCCCATTCGATCTTGAGCGGCGTCGCGGCGTGAAACGCGTCGAGCCCGATCTCGCGCACGTCGAGTCCCGCCAGCCGGCGCCGCTGCCGCTCTGGCATGCGGACGGGCGCGCCGTCGAGCCGGACGATCAGCGCGACCGGCACGTCGTCGACCGAGGCCATGCGGACGATGCCGATCCCGCGCACCTCGATCTGGCCGCGGATCGTCGCCGGCGCGCTGGCCAGCAGCGCTGCACCGTCGCGCACCAGCAATGTCTGGTCGTCGCTGACCAGCATCGCGCCCCGGTCGATCAGCCGCAATGCGAGGTCGGACTTGCCCGCCCCCGGCGGCCCTTCGAGCAGCACCGCGCGGCCGTGGATCGCGACGCAGGTCGCATGGCGGCGTTCGCGCGCGATCATTCGGCAACGAGCGGCAGGCGGACGACGAAGCGCGCACCGCCCAACCGGTCCTCGCGCGATTCGACCGCGATGCTGCCCTGATGCGCCTCGACGATCGTCCGCGCGATCGCGAGGCCGAGGCCGGAATGCTGGCCGAACGCCTCCGATTCGGGGCGGATCGACTGGAACCGGCGGAAGATCGCCTCGCGCGCTTCCTCGGGCACGCCCGGCCCCTCGTCCTCGACGCGGACGACGAGATCGTCGCCCTCGCGCGCCACCGCGATCGCGATCAGCGCGCCGTCGGGCGAGAAGGAGAGGGCGTTGTCGATCAGATTGTCGAACACGCGTTCGAGCCGCGCGCCCTCGCCGAGCGTCACCAGCGGTGCCCCGGCATGATCGAAGCGCAGCCGCACGCCGCGCTCGACCTCGCGGGCGAGCCGCTGGTCGACCAATGCGCGGATCATCGCCGCGATATCGATCGCCTCGAACTTGGCGCGGCTGAGCTGCGCATCGAGCCGCGACGCCTCGGAGATGTCGGTGATCAGCCGGTCGAGCCGATGGACGTCGTCGCGGACGATCGACAGCAGCCGCGCGCGCAAGTCGGGGTCCCTGACCGCGTCGAGCCCCTCGACCGCGGACCGCAGCGAGGCGAGCGGGTTCTTCATCTCGTGCGTCACGTCGGCGGCGAATGCCTCGGTCGCGTCGATCCGCGCCCGCAACGCGAGGCTCATATCGGAAAGCGCGCGCGCGAGGCTGCCGATCTCGTCGCGCCGCGAGGGCAGGCGCGGGACGACGACCTCGCGGGCGCGCCCCAGCCGCACCCGCACCGCCGCCCGCGCCAGCCGGCGCAGCGGCCGCACGATCGTCCGCGCGAGGAACAGCGACAGCGCGACCGAAACGATCGTCACCAGCAACAGCACGAGGCTCAATCGGAAGCGCTCGATCCGCACCGTCTGGGTGATGTCGCGCGCGTTGATCGTCGTCATCACCACGCCGCCGCTCGGCAAAGGCGCCGCGGCGGTGATCACCGGCGTCCGGTCGGGCGCCCGCCATACGCTCGCCGAACTCAGCCCGGTACGCGCGCGCCGCACGTCGGGCCATTGCCGCCCGTCGCTCCGCTCGCGATAGAGCGGCGCGCGCGCCGCGCCGACGATGATGTCGATCCCGGCGTCGAGCCAGCGCGCCACCACCTGGTCCCACGCCTGTTTGTCGGGATCGAGCAGCACCGCGTTGCGCGATCCCAGCGCGCGGCTGTCGACGATCGTCCGCCCCGTCGCGTTGAACACCCTGAGCCGCGCGCTGGTGTCGCGGGCCAGCCGCAACAGCAGGTCGTCGCGCTGGTCGGGGGCGACCATCGCCAGTGCCTCTCCGATCAGCCGCGCCTCGCGCGCCGCCTGCGCGACGCGGCTGTCGACGATCCGGCTGCGATACGAATCGAGGTAGAAGAAGCCGCCGGCGAGCAGCAGCAGCGCGATGATGTTGACCGCGAGGATGCGGCGGGTGAGCGAGATCTGCCCCGACCAGCGCAGCGCGAGATCGCCGCCCTCCGGCCGCGGCTCACTCGTCGGAGAATCGGTATCCGGCGCCATACAGGGTCTCGATCGCGTCGAAGGTGGGATCGACGCCGCGGAACTTGCGGCGCAGGCGCTTGATATGGCTGTCGATGGTGCGGTCGTCGACGTAGATGTCGTCCTGATAGGCGGCGTCCATCAGCTGGTTGCGCGTCTTGACGATGCCCGGCCGCTGCGCGAGCGTTTCGAGGATCAGGAATTCGGTCACGGTCAGCGTCACCGGCTCGCCGCCCCAGGTGGTGCGATGCCGCGCCGGGTCCATCGACAGCCGCCCGCGCACCAGCGGTTCGCTGCCAGTCGATGCCGGATCCTCCGCCGTGATGGCGGCGACCTCGGTCCGGCGCAGGATCGCGCGGATGCGGGCGATCAGCAACCGCTGGCTGAACGGCTTGGCGATATAATCGTCCGCGCCCATCGCCAGGCCGAGCGCCTCGTCGAGCTCGTCGTCCTTGCTGGTCAGGAAGATCACCGGGATCTGGCTCTTCTCGCGCAGCCGGCGCAGCAGCTCGAGTCCGTCCATCCGCGGCATCTTGATGTCGAAGATGGCGAGATCGGGCGGATTGTCGGTGAGCGCCTTGAGCGCAGTCTCGCCGTCCGAATAGACGCGGGTCAGGAACCCCTCGGTCTGCAGGGCGATCGAGACCGAGGTCAGGATATTGCGGTCGTCGTCGACCAGCGCGATCGTCGCGGTCATACGTGGGGGACCCTCGGCATCATCGGCCTGCGGTAGGGCAAAGCGGCGCGAGGCTCAACCTGAGGATCGTCTCCCCTGTGTAGCGGCTCACAAACGCCGGAAAGGCCATCATTCCGTCCCGTAACGACCCACCGTCCGTCGCGCGGCGATTTGACGCTACGTCGCGGCTGGCTTATGCGCAGGCCGATCACCGGCGTGCGTGCAGACCCTCCCCAGGATGCGCGCGCCGGGCCGAACGCATTGGGAGGATGTACGTGAACGAGCGCATTCCGCACGCAGGTCTCGCGAGCCAGTCTATCGAAACGAGAGCCGATCTCCACTGGAACCTGGTCACCGCGCGGCTGGTCGAGGCCGCGGTCGCCCGCGGCGAGGGCAAGCTCAGCGCCGACGGGCCTTTGGTCGTCGAGACCGGCGCGCACACCGGCCGCTCGGCGCAGGACAAGTTCATCGTCCGCGATGCCGAGACCGAGGACAGCGTCTGGTGGGGCAAGTCCAACAAGGGGATGAACCCGGCGCATTTCGCCGCGCTCAAGGCCGATTTCCTCGCTGCGCTGCGCGACAAGGAGCATCTGTTCGTCCAGGATCTCTACGGCGGTTCGCAGCCCGAGAACCGGGTCCGCGTCCGCGTCGTCAACGAGCTTGCCTGGCACAACCTCTTCATCCGCACGATGCTGGTCCGGCCGGAGGAGCATGAGCTGCAGGGGTTCGTCCCCGAATATACGATCATCGATCTGCCGAGCTTCCGCGCCGATCCCGCCCGCCACGGCACGCGCAGCGAGACGGTGATCGCGGTCAATTTCACCGAGAAGCTGATCCTGATCGGCGGCACCCGCTATGCCGGCGAAATGAAGAAGTCGGTGTTCGGCCTGCTCAACTATCTGCTGCCGAAGAGCGGCGTGATGCCGATGCATTGCTCGGCCAATATGGGCGCGGACGGCTCGACCGCGGTGTTCTTCGGCCTGTCCGGCACCGGCAAGACGACGCTCAGCGCCGATGCCAGCCGCACGCTGATCGGCGACGACGAGCACGGCTGGTCCGACACCGCGGTCTTCAATTTCGAGGGCGGCTGCTACGCCAAGATGATCCGCCTGTCGCCCGACGCCGAGCCGGAGATCTTCGCGACCACCAAGCGCTTCGGCACGGTACTCGAGAATGTCGTGATGGACCCGGTCACCCGCCAGCTCGACCTCGACGACAACAGCCTCGCCGAGAACAGCCGCGGCGCCTATCCGATCGACTTCATCCCCAATGCCTCGCGCAACAATATGGGCGGGGTGCCGAAGAACATCGTGATGCTGACCGCGGACGCCTATGGCGTGCTGCCGCCGATCGCCAAGCTGACCCCCGATCAGGCGATGTACCATTTCCTGTCGGGTTATACCGCGCGCGTCGCCGGCACCGAGATCGGCGTCACCGAACCCGACGCCACCTTCTCGACGTGTTTCGGCGCGCCGTTCATGCCGCGGCATCCCTCGGTCTACGGCAATCTGCTCAAGGAGCGGATCGCCGAGGGCGGGGTGGATTGCTGGCTGGTCAACACCGGCTGGACCGGCGGCAAATATGGCGTCGGTCATCGCATGCCGATCAAGGCGACGCGCGCGCTGCTCAACGCGGCGCTCGACGGCAGCCTCAAGCACGGCGAGTTCCGCACCGATCCGAATTTCGGCTTCCAGGTGCCGGTCGAGGTGCCGGGCGTCGACGGCGCGATCCTCGACCCGCGCAGCACCTGGGCGGATACCGCCGCCTATGACGCCACCGCCGCGAAGCTCGTCGATCTGTTCGTCGAGAATTTCGCGCAATTCGACGACCATGTCGATGCCGGCGTGCGCCGATCAGCACCGCAGGTGACCGAAGCGGCGTGATGCTGTCACGATAGCATCGCGCAACCGACCATGCGCCGTCACAATGGCGGCGCATGGGCCGCTCCCATGACCATGAGGGGCGGATCAATGACCGGTGAAACGCAAAAGGCCGTCGCGGCCGCGATGCAGCGGCACGGCCAGCTTTCCAGACAGGGCCTGCTCGAACGCGCCTTCACCTGGGCGTTCCGCGGCCTCGTCTATGCGCAGATCTGGGAAGACCCGGTGGTCGACATGGCGGCGCTGGCGATCACACCGGACAGCCATGTCGTCACCATCGCTTCGGGCGGCTGCAACATGCTGTCCTATCTGACCGCCGACCCCAAGGCGATCGACGCGGTCGACCTCAACACCGCGCATATCGCGCTCGGCACGCTCAAGCTCGCCGCCGCGCGCCATCTGCCCGATCATGCGAGCTTCCACCGCTTCTTCGGGCACGCCGCCAGCCGCGACAATCTCGCGGCGTACGAACGGCATGTGCGCCCGCATATCGACGAGCCGACGCGTCGCTATTGGGAAGGGCGCGATCTCAGCGGCCGGCGCCGGATCGCCGGTTTCGCCAGCGGCGTCCACAAGCGCGGGCTGCTCGGCCGCTTCATCGGTGCGGCGCATCTGCTCGCCAGGCTCAACGGCGTCGATCCGCGGCTGCTGCTCGAAGCCGAGACGATCGAGGAGCAGCGCGCCATCTTCGAACGCGATTTCGCGCCGGTGTTCGACCGCGGCTTCGTCAAATGGCTGACCGACCAGCCCGCCTCGCTGTTCGGGCTCGGCATCCCACCCGCGCAGTTCGAGGCGCTCGCCGGCGACGGCCGGATGGCGGCGGTGCTGCGCCAGCGGCTGGAAAAGCTCGCCTGCGGCTTCGACCTGCGCGACAATTATTTCGCCTGGCAGGCGTTCGGGCGCCGCTACGGCGAGGGGCCGACCGCGCCGTTGCCACCCTATCTGCAGGCAGAGCATTACGACGCAATCGTCGCGCGCGTCGGCCGCGTCGATCTCCGCCACGCCAATATGACCGAGCATCTCGCCGGCCTGCCTGCGGCGTCGCGCGACCGCTATATCCTGCTCGACGCGCAGGATTGGATGACCGACGAGCAGCTCGGCGATCTCTGGGCGCAGATCACCCGCACCGCGCGCCCCGGTGCGCGCATCCTGTTCCGCACCGCGGGTGAGGCCGACATCATCCCCGGCCGCGTCCCCGATCCGATCGTCGCGCGCTGGCGCTATCAGGCGGAGGCGTCGCGTCGGTTCACCGCGCAGGACCGGTCGGCGATCTATGGCGGCGTCCATCTCTACGTACTCGCCGATGGTTGAGGGGGACCATGCCGGCCGGATGGACCGCATCTACGGCGGGCAGCGGCATATCTACGATCTCACCCGCAAATATTATCTGTTCGGGCGGGATCGGCTGATCGACGGGCTCGACCTGCATGCGGGCGGTACGCTGCTGGAGATCGGCTGCGGCACGGGACGCAATCTGATCCGCGCGGCCCGCGCCTGGCCCGCCGCCCGGCTCTGCGGCATCGACATCTCCGCCGCGATGCTGGCCACCGCACGCGCCAACGTCGCCGCCGCCGGCCTGTCGGACCGGATCGTGCTGGCGCAGGGCGATGCCGCCGGTTTCGATCCGCAGATGTTGTTCGGGCTGGCGCGGTTCGATCGCGTGATGTTCAGCTACACGCTGTCGATGATCCCGCCATGGCGGGAGGCGCTGGCGCAGGGGCTGGCGGTGACGCGCGACACGGGACGGTTGGTGGTGGTGGACTTCGGCACGCAGTCGGGCTGGCCGGCGATCTGGCGCAAGCCGTTTCTGGCATGGCTCGCGCATTTCGACGTCACGCCGCGCGCCGAGCTGGCAGGCGAGGTCACGCGACTCGCCACGAGCCAGGGCCGCACGTGCGATACCAAAATGCTCTGGCGGGACTATTCGCAGATGGCATGGGTCGCGTAATCGACGCCGCCCCGACCCCGGTCAGCCGCGCTCGACCGGCCCCGTCGCCGGCAACGGCCCATCGCCCCGCTGGAAGAATTGCTCGACGATCTCACGCGCCAGCCGTGCCGGCCGCAACGTTTCCGCATCCAGGCAGCACCAGCTCGATTTGACCTCGGCGAGCACCTCTTCGCCGCGCCGGATCACCGTCTCGTAGAAGGCGCGCGCGCCCTGCACCTTTTCGAGCAGCACCGTCGCGATCACGTCGTCGCCGAGGAAGGTCGGCTTGCGGTAGGTGATCTCATGCTTCAGCGCGACCCACAGATGCGCGGTGACCGCTTCCGCCGGCGCGAGCTTCTGCCAGTGGCTGACCACGGCGTCCTGTACCCACTTCAGGTAGCTCGCGTTGTTGACGTGCCCCATGAAATCGATGTCGGCGGGATCGATGCCGATCGGGAAGCTGTGGGGGATGCTCTGGGTCACAGGCTCCATATAGCAGATCGCCGTGCCGCTTACACCCGGCAAGCGTGGTGCGCAGCGAATTAACCGCCCGCCGGCTCGACGATCGCGATCCCGTCGCGGATCGCGACGATCCGCACCCGTGCGCCCGCTTCCGCGACCACGCCGCGCGCCGGCCACGATCCATCGCCGACCACGACGCGGCCGCCCTCGGGACCGATCGCCACCTGCACCACCGCGGTGGTGCCGATCAGCCGCGCGACGCGGTCGTTGAGCTGCGGATCGCTGCTTGGCACCGGAAAATCCACGTACCAGCGCTTGCCGATCAGGACGGTGACGATGCTCCACAACGCGAAGGCGACGATCTGCGCCGCCACCGGCAGCCCGGGCAATACCAGCACCGCGACGCCGACCACCGCCGCGGCGATCGCGAGGAACACCGCGAAGACGCCGGGGATCACCAGCTCGGCGATCCCCAGCAACAGCGCCGCGATCAGCCACGCGCCGCCCGCTCCGCCGATCGTGTCCAGCGTCACGCCGGCGGCAGTTCGAACGGCCCGCGCTTCGCCCCGGGCCTGGCCGCCCCGGTGGCGGCGGTCGGGGCAGGTGCCTTGCCGAGCGCATCCTTGGCCAGCTCGCCGATCCCGCCGAGCGTCCCGATCAATTGCGTCGCCTCGACCGGGAACAGGATCGTCTTGGCATTGGGGCTGGTCGCGAATTTGCCGATCGCCTCGACGTATTTCTGCGCGATGAAATAGTTGATCGCCTGCGTCCCGCCGCGCTCGATCGCCTCGGACACCACCAGCGTCGCCTTCGCCTCCGCTTCCGCGGCACGCTCGCGCGCCTCCGAATCGCGGAAGGCGGATTCCTTGCGCCCTTCCGATTCGAGAATGCGCGCCTGCTTCTGCCCTTCGGCGCGCAGGATTTCTGACGCCCGCGTGCCCTCGGCTTCGAGGATGTTGGCGCGCTTCTCGCGCTCCGCCTTCATCTGCCGGCCCATCGCGGTGACGATATCGGCCGGCGGACGGATGTCCTTGATCTCGACGCGGGTGATCTTGACCCCCCACGGCACCGTCGCATGGTCGACGACCGACAGCAGCCGCGCGTTGATCTCGTCGCGTTTCGACAGCGTCTCGTCGAGGTCCATCGATCCCATCACCGTGCGCAGGTTGGTGGTGGTGAGCTGGAGCAACGCGACATACAGGTCCGACACCTCATAGGCCGCCTTCGGCGCGTCGAGCACCTGGAAGAAGACCACGCCGTCGGTCGAGACGATCGCATTGTCCTTGGTGATGATCTCCTGACCCGGAATCTCGATCACCTGCTCCATCATGTTCACCTTGCGCCCCACCCGGTAGAAGAAGGCGGGGTAGAAGTTGAAGCCCGGGCTTGCGGTGGCGGTGTAGCGGCCGAAATGCTCGATCGTATATTGATAGCCCTGCCGGACGATCTTGATGCTGGTGAACAGATAGAACAGCACCAGGACCAGTGCGAATGCAGCAATCGTGATACCCATGAGCCCTCCCGCCGGCGCGAATCCCTACGCCGTTGCCCGATCCTAGCACAGCTCGACGTCCGACAAAGGTCACCATGCAGCGCATTCTTTTCGGCAACCATTCCACACAGATGCCCGCGATCGCCCGCCATATCGATCATCATCGGTACGAGGCGAGCTTCGCCCCCTTCGACGCGGTCGACCTGTCGCGCTTCGATCTCGTCGTGCCGCTGCGCGTCGGGCAGATCGAGGGCGCGCGTGGCGGGCGCGCGGTGCTCCCGACCGCCGACCTCGTCGCGCTGTGCGACGACAAACTGGCACTCAACCTCTGGCTGATCGATCACGGCTTCGGCGACACCGTGCCCACGCTGCTCGGCGCGCGGCCGACTGACTATCCCTATATCCGCAAGACCCGGCGTGGCGATTTCGGCTTCGGCTGCGCGATGATCCGCGGTCCCGGCGAGAATGACGGCAGCGATCATCCCGACGTCTTCCGCCAGCGCGCGGTCGCCGGTGCCGACGAATACGTCCTCCACCTGCTCCGCGTCGGCGGCACGATCCGCTTCCAGGTCGCCTATCGCTACGACATGGGCCAGCCGCTCGGCGTCCGCGGCGCGGTCGATCGCCCGGCGAGCATCACCCCCGCCGATCCCGGCCCGGCGCTCGGCCCCTGCACCGCGATCCTCGAAGCGCTCGGCTATGACGGCAACTGCTGCTTCAACTACAAATGGGAGGAGGGCGCCTTGCGCATCCTCGAACTCAACCGGCGTTTCGGCGGCTCGCTGGTCGGCGTGGTGACGGAATACGTCACGGCGCATCTCGCCGCCCTCTAGCGCAGATGCTGCGCTGCGGTTACATGGCCCGCCACTTATCCCTCCCGCGAGGAAACGGCACCTTGGACATCCGGCTCGGCCTCACCTTCGACGACGTTCTGCTCGTACCCGGCGAGTCGGACATCCTGCCGAGCACCGCCGACACGCGCACGCAGCTGACGCGCGGCATCGCGCTCAACATCCCGATCCTGTCCTCGGCGATGGATACGGTGACCGAGGCGGACATGGCGATCGTCATGGCGCAATTGGGCGGCATCGGCGTGCTCCACCGCAACCTGTCGATCGAGGAGCAGGTCGCCGCGGTGCGCCAGGTCAAGCGGTTCGAATCGGGCATGGTGGTCAATCCGATCACGATCGCGCCGACCGCGACGCTGGGCGAGGCGCAGGCGCTGATGGCGCATCACAAGATCAGCGGCATTCCGGTGGTCGAGCGCGACGGCAAGCTCGTCGGCATCCTCACCAACCGCGACGTCCGCTTCGCCGGCGATCCCAAACAGCCGGTCGCCGAGCTGATGACGCACGACAATCTCGCCACCGTCTCGACCGACGTCGGGCAGGAGGAGGCGCGCGTGCTGCTCCACCAGCGCCGCATCGAGAAACTGCTGGTGGTCGACGAGGCCTATCGCTGCGTCGGCCTCATCACCGTCAAGGACATCGAGAAGGCGGTGACCTATCCCACCGCGACCAAGGACGCCTCCGGCCGGCTGCGCGTCGCCTCGGCGACCACCGTCGGCGACAAGGGGTTCGAGCGGACCGAGGCGCTGGTCGACGCCGAATGCGACCTGATCGTCATCGACACCGCGCACGGCCACAATCGCGACGTCGCGCGCGCCGTCGAGCGGGTGAAGAAGCTCTCCAACTCGGTGCAGGTCGTCGCCGGCAACGTCGCGACGGGCGAGGCGACGCGCGCGCTGATCGACGCCGGCGCCGACGGCATCAAGGTCGGCATCGGTCCGGGCTCGATCTGCACCACCCGCGTCGTCGCCGGTGTCGGCGTGCCGCAGCTCACCGCGGTGATGGATTGCGCCGAAGCCGCCGCGAAGCACGGCGTTCCCGTGATCGCCGACGGCGGCCTGCGTACCTCGGGCGACCTCGCCAAGGCACTGGCGGCGGGCGCCTCGACGTGCATGGTCGGCTCGCTGCTCGCCGGCACCGAGGAGGCGCCGGGCGAGACGTTCCTGTATCAGGGCCGCGCCTACAAGAGCTATCGCGGCATGGGATCGGTCGGTGCGATGGGCCGCGGCTCGGCCGACCGCTATTTCCAGGGCGACATCAAGGATCAGATGAAGCTGGTCCCCGAGGGGATCGAGGGGCAGGTCGCCTATAAGGGGCCGGCGCGCGACGTGATCCACCAGCTCGTCGGCGGCATCAAGGCGGCGATGGGCTATACCGGCTCGGCGACGATCCCCGATCTGCAGAAGCGCGCGCAATTCGTCCAGATCACCGGCGCCGGGCTCAAGGAAAGCCACGTCCATGACGTCACCATCACGCGGGAAGCCCCCAATTACCCGACCCGCTAAGTGACCCCCGCCGCCCGCACCCAGGCCGCGATCGAGTTGCTCGACGCGGTCATCGCCGCGGCGCGCGGCGGTGGCGCCGCCGCCGACACGCTCATCGCGCGCTATTTCGCCACTCGCCGCTACGCCGGGTCGAAGGACCGCCGCGCGGTGCGCGAGCTCGTCTATGCCGCGATCCGCCGCGCTGGCGAGATCCCCGCCTCGGGCCGTGCCGCGCTGCTTGGGGTCGCCGCCGCCGACGCGGCGATCGCCGCCACCTTCGATGGCTCGTCGCACGGCCCCGCACCGATCGCCGCCGGAGAGGGCGCGGCCCCCGGCGGCGTCATGCCCGCCTGGCTCGCCGATGCACTCGCCGCCTCGGGGATCGGCGCCGAGCAGCAGGCGGCGTTGATCGGTCGCGCTCCGCTCGACGTGCGCGTCAACCGGCTGCTCGCCGATCCGGCGACGCTCGCCGAACGGCTCGGCGGTACACCGATTCCCGGTCTACCCGACGCGCTGCGGCTGCCCGCCGGCACCAATATCGACACGCTCGCCGGTCAGGCCGAAGTGCAGGACGCCGGCAGCCAGATCGTCAGCCTCGCCGCGCTGGCGCAGCCCGGCGAGCGGATCGTCGATCTCTGCGCGGGCGGCGGCGGCAAGACGCTCGCGCTCGCCGCGGCGATGCGCAACGAGGGGCAGATCCTCGCCGCCGATATCGACCGCGGCCGCCTGTCGCGCCTCGCGCCCCGCGCCGCCAGGGCCGGCGTGACCATCGTCGAGACGCGGCTGCTCGACCCCCGGCGCGAAACCGAGGCGCTCGCCGACTGGCAGGACGCCGCCGATTGCGTGCTGATCGACGCGCCCTGCTCGGGCACGGGCACATGGCGGCGCAATCCCGAGGCACGCTGGCGGCTGACCCCCGACCGGCTCGCCGGCTTCGCCGCGCAGCAACGGCACGTCCTCGCCGTCGGCGCGGCGCTGGTCCGGCCCGGCGGCGCTCTGGTCTATATCACCTGTTCGCTGCTCGATGCCGAGGGCATGGATCAGGTCGACGCCTTCCTCGCCGATCATCCCGGCTGGACCGCCGCGCCGCTCGATCTGCCCGCCGGCACGCCGCGCGGAAAGGGCTATCGGCTCGATCCGGCAAGCGACGACACCGACGGCTTTTTTGTCGCGCGGCTGACCCGCCCCTGCTAATCCGGCAGCCGTGCCCCCAGTGGAGACCTTCATGCGCGTTACGTCCGTCGCTCTTGCCGCTGCGCTGACCCTCGTCTGTGTCTCGACCTCGCTCAGCGGCCAGCGACCCGACGACCAGATCGACGCGCGCTCGCTGCAATTGCTCGCGCAGGGCCGCGCCGCCAGGGCCGCCGGTAACCTCGACGGCGCGACCGACCTGCTCGAGACCGCGGTCGCGGTCGATCCGCGCAACCGTCAGGCGTTCGTCACGCTTGCCGAGGTCGCCGAGAGCCGTGGCCTGCCCGGCAAGGCGATCCGCTTGTACCGCGAGGCGCTGACGCTCGAACCCAATGACGTCGTCGCGTTGCGCGGGCAGGGCGAGGCGCTGGTCGCCAAGGGCGCGGTGGCGATCGCCAAGACCAATCTCGCCAAGATCCGCACGCTCTGCAAGGCCGGCTGCCCGGAGGCAAACCAGCTGGCGGCAGCGATCGCCAAGGGACCGCCGGTCACGACGGCACAGACCGAAACCAAGCCGACCGCGCCGAAGGAATAAACGCCCGGCACGGGGAGGGGACCGCATATGGTTGTTAGTGTGAGTCCCTCGTGTTCCAAACCCACCCCGTCACCCCGGACTTGTTCCGGGGTCCACTCCGCGGCGAGGAGAACGGCTTGAGCAAACACCGTTCTCCCGCGGCCCGGTGGACCCCGGAACAAGTCCGGGGTGACGGATCTAATTAGGGAACCGATCAAGCCTCATTACCGCAGCCATAGAAGAGGCTCGGTGTGGCACGCGTTGGGCCTCTAGGCTCAGCCCGCGCCGCCCACCACCCGCGCCAGCGCGACGAATTCGTCGACGCCCACCGTCTCCGCCCGCCGCGTCGGATCGATCCCGATCTGCTCCAGCCCGGCCAAGGCCCCCGGCACGCCCTTCAGGCTCTGCCGCAGCATCTTGCGTCGCTGGCCGAACGCCGCCGCGGTGATCCGCTCCAGCACGCGCACCTCGACCCCCTCCGGCGCCTCGCCCGGTACGATATGCACCACCGCCGACATCACCTTGGGCGGCGGGGTGAAGGCCGAGCGGTGCACCGGCATCGCGATCCGCGCCGACGAGCGCCATTGGCTCAGCACCGCCAGCCGGCCATAGGCGTCGTCGTTCGCCGAGGCGACGATCCGCTCGGCGACCTCTTTCTGGAACATCAGCGTGCACGACTGCCACCACGGCTGCCATTCCGCGGTCAGCCAGCCGACCAGCAGCGCGGTGCCGACGTTATAGGGCAGATTGGAGACGATATGCGGCCGCCCGGCGAACAGCGCCGGCGCATCCACCGCCAGCGCGTCGCCCTCGATCACGCGCAGCTTGCCGGGATAGGCCTCGCCCAGTTCCGCCAGCGCCGGGATGCAGCGCCGGTCGCGCTCGATCGCGGTGACGTTCGCCCCCGCCGCCAGCAGCGCGCGGGTCAACCCGCCGGGCCCCGGCCCGACCTCGAGCACCTCCGCGCCATCGAGATCCCCCGGCACCGCGGCGATCCGTGCCAGCAACTGGCCGTCGAACAGGAAATTCTGGCCCAGCGCCTTGCTGGCGTTGAGCCCGTAGCGCGCGATCACCTCGCGCAGGGGCGGCAGCTTGCCGCCCGCGGGTGCGTCGGTCATGCCCGCGCGCGCCGATCCGCTGCCTGACCTGCCAGCGCGATCGCCGCGATCATCGCGCCGGGATGCGCCTCGTCGCGGCCGGCGATGCCGAAGGCGGTGCCGTGATCGGGCGAGGTCCGCACGATCGGCAGGCCGAGCGTGATGTTGACGCCCTCGTCGAAATGCAGCGTCTTGATCGGCACCAAAGCCTGATCGTGGTAGCAGCAGAGCACCGCATCATAGCCAGCGCGGGCCCGCGCGTGGAACAGCGTATCGGCGGGGAACGGCCCGGTCGCGTCGATCCCCTCGTCACGCAGCTGCGCAATCGCCGGTGCGAGGATGTCGATCTCCTCGCGCCCGATCGCGCCGCCTTCGCCGGCATGCGGGTTGAGCCCGGCGAAGGCGAGCCGCGGCGCGGCGATCCCGAAATCGCGGGTCAGCCCCAGCGCCGTGGCGCGGCCCTTGGCGACGATCAGCTCGACCGACAGCAACGAGGGCACTTGCGCCAGCGGCACGTGGACGGTGATCGGCACGACGCGCAGGCTCGGCCCGGCAAGCATCATCACCGCATCCTCCGCGGCGATGCCGCAGCGTTCGGCGACGAATTCGGTCTGGCCGGGATGGTTGAAGCCGATGCCGTACAATTGCGCCTTGGATACCGGACCGGTGACCAGCGCCCGTGCGGCGCCGCTGCGGACCAGTGCGATCGACCGTTCCAGCGCCTGCAAGGCCGCCTTCGCACCGCCGACCTCGGGCGCGCCCGGCGTCACCGGTCCGGCATCGCCGACCGCCAGCACCGGCAGCGCACGGTCGAACACCGCCGCGGCCTCATCGAGATCGTCGATCGCCTCGACCGGTCCGCTCCACACCCGCCGCACCGCTGCGGGATCGCCGACGAGCGCGAACTGCGGCAGGCTGCGCAACGCCCGCACCGCCCAGCTCTTGGCGACGATCTCCGGTCCGATCCCGGCGGGATCGCCCATCGTGATCGCGAGCGGCGCCTGGCTCATGTCAACGATACTCGATGACCGCGTCGCGGCGCAGATCGCGCAGCTTGCTTTGCGCGCGCAGGTTGACGCGCTGCTGTTCGAGCTGACCCTGGATCTGCGCCGCACCCGGCACCGCCGACTGCTGCGCATCGTCGCGACCGCAGAGCACCAGCGCGCGCACGCCCTCGGTCGGCGAACCGAACGGCGGGGTCGCCTGACCGACCTGCAGCTTGAGCAGGATCTCCTGCAACTGCGGCGGCAGGTCGCGGATGCGAACCGAATCGTTGTCGACCACCTCGGCGCCGATCGTCGCGGCGACCTTCTCGACCGTGCCGCAGCCCTGGATCGACTGGACCGTCTTGGCAAAGGTCGCGGCACGCACCTGCGCCTGCGCCTGCGTCGTGCCGGCGGGGAAGCCGACGGTGAGCTGCTTCAGGCTGAGCCGCGCATCGCGTGGGTCGGCGGCACCGATCGTGCGCTTGTCGGTGAGGTAGAGGATCGAGAAGCCGCCCGGCGTCTCGATCGGGCCGGCGACCTGGCCGACCTGCATCTGCTGCGCCGCATCGGCGAGCGGCTGCGGCAGCGTCACCAGCCGGATCCAGCCGAGATCGCCGCCGACGCCGCGCGTCGACGCTTCCGAATAGTTGCGCGCGAACAGCTCGAACGGCTGCTGTGCCTTCTGGATCTCGCCGATGATCTGCTTGGCCTTGGCGAACACCTCGGCGCGGTTGGCGTCGTTCGCGCTCAGGTAGATCTCGCGCAGATTATATTCCTCGGTGCCGCGCGACGCTTCGATCCGCTTCTGGATCGCGCTCACCTCTTCGTCGCCGACGTTGACGAACGGCTCGATCTTGCGGCGCAAATAGCGGCTCCAGGCGAGCTCGCCCTCGATCGCACGGCGCAGCGACCGCTCCGACGATCCGGCCTTGCGCAGCGCGACGCGCAATTGCGGCACGGTCATGTTGAACCGCTTGGCGAGACCCGCCTCGCTCTGGTCGAGCTCGGCGGCGGTGACGGTGATCTCGGCGGTCTTCGCCTCCTGGATCTCCAGCGTCTCGTCGATCAGCTGGCGCAGGATCTGCAACTTGAACTCGTCGACCTGCTCCGCCGCCGGGCCGCGGCCGCCGTTGTTGAAGACGGTGAGCGCCAGCCGCTGGTCGACGTCGGTACCGGTGATGACCGTGTCGTTGACGATCGCGGTCGGCTTGCGCACGTTGGGGTCGAGCTTGCCGAAGATCTGCAGATTGGTGGGGATGTTGAGGTTGGTCTCGGGCACCTGCTGGTCGGGCACCGTCTGCGCGACCGCGCCGGTGGCGATCGCCGCCAGCGCGAGCCAGCTCATGGTGCGACCGATCCGGGCGCTGCGTCGATTGTTCTGCGTCACGTTCTTCCGTTACCCCAAAGCTCGGCGTCGCGCATCGGGCACGACGCCTGTTCCGGTCATGCCCCGATCCATCTGAACTGCGGCTTAGCGACCGAGGTTGGTCAAGGCCAGCGTCAACAGGAAGCTGTTGCCCGAGCGCGCGTCGCCCGTATCCTGATAATCGCGCCGCCACGTCATGCCGAGCCGCAGGCAGTCGTCCTCATATTGGACGCCGAGCCGGTGGCGGATCGGATCGAAGCCGTCGGACAGCGACTGCGGGTCCTCGCTGCGGTCGGTGAGGTCGATGACGGTCGAGCCGAACACCGACCAGAAGCGCGCGAACTGCACGCGGCCGGCGAGCCGCACCTCCTCGCGATCCTGGAGATCCTCGATCGCCGGGAAGATGTTGCGGTTGAGTCTTAGATAGCCGGCGAGGACATAGGTCGAGCGCGAGCCGATCGTCGCATCCACCTCGTTGCGGCGCACCGCCAGGCCGTCCTTGTCGAGCCGGTAGCGGTGGATGATCGAGACGAAGTCGCGGATGCGCAGCGTCGTGCGCCCGACGAAATCGGAGAAGCGGTCGCTCAGCCCGGTGCCGCTCGGCAGGATCGTCGGCCGCTCCGACAGGCGATAGCTCTGGCCGATCACCGTGTCGAAGGTCACGCCGGGCACCGCCACCGCCCATTCCGCGCCATAGGTGGCGCGGCTGCTGTCCTCCCACCGGTCGTAGCCGGCGAAGCGGTTCAGCGCGAACAGGTTCGAATCCTCCAGGTCGACCGCGCGCGCATCCTCGTTGGGCACGTCGAGATTGGCGACCTTGGGGCTGGCGACGATCTGCAACCGCGGCGTCAGCCGCTGCGTGCCGCCGAGGAACTCGCCGACGAACGGCCATTTGATGTCGGCCGCCAGCGCGCCGATCGCGCGCGCCTGAAAGCCGTCGATGCCGCGATAGCTGGCGACCGTCGTCAGCAGCGAATCGTGCGTGTTATAGGCGTCGGCGCGGGCGTAGGCGGTGAACGTCACCTCCTGGCCCCAGTTGGTCAGCCGCCGCAGGTCCCATTGCCCGGCGACGAACGCGCGCTGCGTGTCCTGTCCCTCGGTACGGGTGATCGCCAGCGTGTTCGCCTGCAACTGCAATTTGCCGCCGGCGAGATCGATCCGCTTGCGGAAGTCCATCTCGGGCAGCGCGATCGGCTGGTTGCCCTGCGGATCGTTGACCCGCAGCGTCTGGATGTACCAGCCGGTCAGCGCGAAATAGGTGTTGGGATCGATCCGCTCGAGCGAGGCGGTGGTGCGCAGCCGGTCGTCGCGCGAGATGTCGTAGCGGCGCAGGAAGGTGCGGTCGCTGGCGATCCGCGCCGATCCGCTGACGCTCCAATTAGGGGTCAGTTGGTAGCGGGCGATGCCGTCGATATAGCCGCGGAACGCGCGTTCGGTATCGGTCGGCGTCACCGTGTTGAGATCGTCGCTGCGCCGGCTCTCGGTGACGTAGCCGGTCACCTGGAAGGCGCCGTTGGTGCCGAGCGCCTCGTAGCGCGCCTGCATCATCGGCAGCACCGCGGAGAAGACGTGCGGGGTGAGCGTCAGCCCCTTGTTGGGCGCCAGCCGGAAATAATAAGGCGTCACCAGTTCGAGGCCGTTGACCCGGTCGAGCTGGAGGTCGGGCGCGAGCAGGCCGCTTTCCGAACCGCCGCCGACCGGCATCGAGAAAGCGGGCAGGGGCAGCGCCGGCAATCCGAACAGGTGGAACTGGCCACCACCGAAATAGACGCGCTCGCGATCGGGCCGATAGGTGATCCGCACCGCGGTGATCTGCCACGACGGCGTCTTCGGGCAGCCTTCGGAGGTCTGCACCGCGCACGGCGTATACGCGGCCTTGTCGAGCTGCATCGAGCCGTCGGTGCGGCGCGTGCCGCGCTCCGCCGCCATCCGGCCGCCCTGTTCGAGCACGACCAGCATGTTCTGGACGACCCCGTCCTTGAGCGAATCGGTCAGCTCGATCGAATCGCCGTAGGCGACGTCGCCCTGCGGATTGGTGACCGCGATGTTGCCGGTCGCGACGACCTTGCCGGTCTTGCGGTTCCACACCACCTTGTCGGCGCGCAGCCGGTCGCCCTGGCGGAACATCCGCACCTCGTCGAGCGCGGTCACCATGTCGGCATTGCTGTCATAGTCGAGACTGCCGGCGCTGAACTGCACCTGATCGTCGTCGGCGGGCGTCGCCAAGGCGGGATCGCTCGCCGGTGGCGGCGCGACCGGGCGGTTCTGCAGGTCCTGCGCCGCCGCCGGTGCGACGAGGAGGGCCGCGGCGAGCGCACAGCCGGCCATAAGGTCGAAACGCAACACGATTATCCGAATACCCTTTCGGCGTGGCCGGCCCCGCCCTGAACGGCGCCGCACCCCACGCCCGCCTATCGCATCACCCGCGCGGCGCTGCAATCGTTGTGCTTGCCGCCCGGCGACCTTAGATCATGCGCCTGTTCTCGTCCCAGGAAGTCACCCTATATGCAGATCGCCTTCTCGTCCGCCGCTTCCACCGCCCCTGCGATCCTCGCGCTGCCGATCGAGAAGGATCTCGCCGGCCGCGCCAGCTGGGCGGGTCTCGGCGACGGGCATCAGGCGCTCGCCACCGCCGCGGCCCGCGCAGCGCGCTTCGACGGCGAGGCCGGCGCGATCGTCGGGCTGTTCGTCGCCGAGGGCGACGCCACGCGCCAGGTGCTGCTGCTCGGCGTCGGCGCCAATGGCGAGGCGGATTGGGAGAAAGCGGGCGGCGCGCTCGTCGCCAGATTGCTCACCTCCGGCGCCACCGACGTGACCGCCGACCTCTCGGCCGCCAGCCCGACCGCGAAGGCCGCCGCGCGCTTCGCCGCCGCCGCCGCGCAGCGCGCGTGGCGCTTCGACCAGTATCGCACCAAGCTGCCCGAAAAGCAGAAGCCGACGCTCGCCACGCTGACCATCGTCGGCGCCCCCGCCGACACCGACGCCGCCTGGGCGGCGCAGCATGCGGTCACCCAGGGCCTCGACCTCACCCGCAACCTCGTCGCCGCGCCGCCCAACATCCTCTATCCCGAAAGCTTCGTCGAACAGGTCCGCGCCAGCGTCGAGGGGCTGGGGCTCGAGATCATCACCGTCGACGAGGCGGAGATGGCCGAACTCGGCATGGGCGCGCTGCTCGGCGTCAGCCAGGGCTCGGTGCGCGAGGCGCGCATCCTCGCGCTCAAGTGGAACGGGGCGGGCGAGGGCGATCCGTCGCTCGCGCTGGTCGGCAAGGGCGTGACCTTCGACACCGGCGGCATCTCGCTCAAGCCCGGCGCGGGCATGGAGGACATGAAGTGGGACATGGGCGGCGCCGGCGCGGTCGCCGGCACGATGAAGGCGCTCGCCGCACGTAAGGCGAAGCTCAACGTCGTCGGCGTGATGGGCCTCGTCGAGAACATGCCCGACGGCAATGCGCAGCGTCCCGGCGACGTCGTCACCTCGATGTCCGGCCAGACGATCGAGATCCTCAACACCGATGCCGAGGGCCGGCTGGTGCTCGCCGACGCGATCACCTGGACGCAGAAGACCTTCCGTCCGAAGACGATCATCGATCTCGCCACGCTGACCGGCGCGATGATCGTCAGCCTCGGCAACGAATATGGCGGCGTCTTCGCCAATGACGACGGCCTCGCCGACACGCTGCTCGCCGCCGGCCTCGCGACCGGCGACAAATTGTGGCGCTTCCCGCTGTCGGACGCCTACAACAAGCTGATCGACTCGCCGATCGCCGACATGAAGAACGTCGGCCCGCGCGGCGCCGGCTCGATCACCGCGGCGCAGTTCATCCAGCGCTTCGTCGACGAGGGCGTCGCCTGGGCGCATCTCGACATCGCCGGCATGGTGTGGAGCGACAAGGCCGGCGCCACCTACGACAAGGGCGCCACCGGTTACGGCGTCCGCCTCCTCGACCGCGCCATCGCCGACCATTTCGAAGCCTGACCGCGGCCACGCCCCTTCCTGCACGGGAGGGGCAGGACCGACGAGCAACCGCCTACGGCGGCGGCAGCGAGGCTCGATCGGGCTCCACCTGCTACCCGTCACCCCGGACTCGTTCCGGGGTCCACTGGGCCGCAGGAGAACGGGGTCGCCTCAAGCCGTTCCCCTCGCCGCGAGGTGGACCCCGGAACGAGTCCGGGGTGAGGGAGTGGGTACGGAAAGCGCGTGGCCAACCTCAGGGCCCGAATGGGACGGCCGTGCTCGATACGCGACCACGCATTCATCACCGCATGGGGTGACGCCGCTCCACCGCCACGCTACCCCGCCCCGATGCAGGTCGACTTCTACCATCTCACCGCAACCCCGCTCGACCGCGCGCTGCCGCAGATTGCCGCGAAGGTTGTCGAGACCGGCAACCGGCTGCTGATCGTCAGCGCCCGCGACGAGCAGCGCGCCGAACTTGACCGGTTGCTCTGGGTCTATCGGCCCGACAGCTTCCTGCCGCACGCCCAGCTCGGCGCCGGCGACGATGCCCGCCAGCCGATCCTCATCGCACCCGAGGTTCGCGCCGCGAACGGCGCCCGCTACGTCGCGCTAGTCGACGGCGAATGGCGCGACGCCGCGCTCGACTTCGACCGCGCCTTCCATGTCTTCGAAGACGAGTTCATCCGCCCGGCGCGCGACGCGTGGCGCGCGCTCGGCGGTCGCGACAGCGTCGAGCGGCGCTATTGGAAACAGAATGACGCCGGCCGCTGGGAACAGGCGGCCTAGGTCGCGGTCCGGCGCCGGTTTCGCGGCCCCGCCGAAGCGGTTGCAAAGCCGGCGCCCCCCGACTAGGGCGGCGCCACTTTCCGCCCGTTCAAGACAGGAGCCCGTGACCATCATGGCCGCGAACCGTACCTTTTCGATCATCAAGCCCGATGCCACCCGCCGCAACCTGACCGGTGCGGTCACCAAGATGCTCGAAGAGGCCGGCCTGCGCGTCGTCGCGTCCAAGCGCATCCAGATGACCCGCGAGCAGGCCGAGGGCTTCTACGCCGTCCACCGCGAGCGCCCGTTCTTCAACGACCTCGTCAGCTTCATGATCTCCGGTCCGGTCGTCGTGCAGGTGCTCGAGGGCGAGAATGCCATGCAGCGCAACCGCGACATCATGGGCGCGACCAATCCGGCGAACGCCGAGCCCGGCACGATCCGCAAGGAACTCGCCGAGTCGATCGAGGCGAACAGCGTGCACGGCTCGGATTCGGACGAGAATGCCGAGATCGAGATCGCCTATTTCTTCAAGCCCGAAGAGATCGTCGGCTGATGACCTGGCGGCTGCGGCGCGCGTCCCCGGAGGATGCGCCCGCGGTCGCACTGGTGGCGGCCGCAAGCTTTCTCACCACCTTCGCCGGCATCCTCGACGGTGCCGACATCGTCGCGCATGTCGCGAAGAACAGTTCGGCCGAGCGCTTCGCCGCATGGACGACCGATCCGGCCAGCGTGGTGACGCTCGTCGAGCATCCCGATGGCGCCGCGCCAGTCGGCTATACGTTGCTCACCACGCCCGATTTGCCGCTGACGATCGATGCTGGCGATATCGAACTCCGCCGCATCTACACGCTGCCGGCGGCTTATGGCTCGGGCCTCGGGCAGGCGCTGATGATGCGCGCGGTCGACGACGCGCGGGCGATGGGCAGGACCCGCCTGCTCCTCGGCGTCTACGGCGGCAACGATCGCGCGCGGCGCTTCTACGAACGACAGGGCTTCGCGATCGCCGGCCGCCGCCAATACCGGGTCGGCGCGACGCTGTGCGACGACTTCATCTACGCGCGCGCCTTATAAATCCTCCCCGCTAGGGGGAGGTGTCAGCGCAGAGCGCTGACAGAGGGGCAGGAAAGGGCGGGCGCCTGATTAGAAAGCTTCACCCCATCCTCCCCCTCCGTCACGCCTTCGGCGCGCCACCTCCCCCTTGCGGGGGAGGAATTAGGCGTTGCATCGCGCCCACGCGAATATGTGATCGGCAAAGTCCTCCCCCGCCAGGGGGAGGGGGACCGTTCGGCGAAAGCCGAATGGTGGAGGGGGAGGAAAGGGCGGCAGCCCTATTATAGCGCTCCGTCCTATCCTCCCCTCCGTCACCGCTGCGCGGTCACCCCCCTTTTTTGGGGGCGGACCGGATCACTTCATCACGCCGGTGCGAACACCCCGTCGTCGTCCATCACGTGCAACTGACCGTCGGCGATCGCGAAATACGCCCCGCGCAGCTTGAGCGTGCCCGCGGCCTCGCGGTCCGCGACGAACGGGAAGGTGCGCAGGTTGGCGATGCTGACCCGCACCGCTTCATGCTCCAGTTCGCGCTTCGCATCGGCGCCGTCGCCGAAATCCGCCTTCACCTTGTCGCGCGCATCGTCGAGCAGTCCGACCCAGTCGGAGATGAAGCCGCCTTCGCCCGGCTTGCTGTCCTTGAACCCGCCCGACAGCGCTGCGGCGCAACCGCCGCACGACGCGTGGCCCATCACCACCACCTCGGGCACCTCGAGCTGCGTCACCGCGAATTCTACCGCGGCCGAAACGCCGTGATAGCCCTTGCTCGTCTCGAACGGCGGGACGAGGTTGGCGACGTTGCGCACCGTGAAAATCTCGCCCGGCGCGACGTCGAAGATCTGCATCGGGTCGACGCGGCTGTCCGAACAGGCGACCACCATCACCTTGGGGTCCTGGCCCTGGCTGAGCTGGCTCCAGCGCTCGCGCTGTTCGGTCCAGCCCTTGGCGCGGAACCGGCGATAGCCTTCGACCATATCGGCGAAATCGGTCATTGTACCTCCATCATGTGTCCGTTTCGGCTGCTATAACGCATATTTGCGGGGAGGGTCCCCCCGACGCGCGGCGGGCAAAGCTTCTTCACAAACGGCATGACGGTTGTTCACAAACCCGGGAGTCGCTATCTCGCGGATCATGAACGAGATGACCCCGCTCGCCCGTCCGGAACGCCTGCGCAAGCCCGACTGGATCCGCGTCAAGGCGCCGACCAGCGCCGGCTTCGCCGCGACGCGCGAATTGATGCGTTCGAAAAGCCTGACCACCGTCTGCGAAGAGGCGGCCTGTCCGAATATCGGCGAATGCTGGTCGAAGAAGCATGCGACGGTGATGATCCTCGGCGACACCTGCACGCGGGCCTGCGCCTTCTGCAACGTCAAGACCGGCATGCCCCGCGCGGTCGATCCGATGGAGCCCAACAACGTCGCCGATGCCGCGGCGCAGATGGGCCTCGAACATATCGTCGTCACCTCGGTCGATCGTGACGATCTGCCCGACGGCGGCGCGAAGCAGTTCGTCAAGGTGATTGAAGCGATCCGCCGGTCGAACCCGAAGACGACGATCGAGATCCTGACCCCCGACTTCCGCAACAAGCACGAGGCGGCGGTCGAGGCGATCGTCGCGGCGCGCCCCGACGTCTACAACCACAATCTCGAGACGGTGCCGCGGCTCTATCCGACGATCCGGCCCGGCGCGCGTTATTATGCGTCGATCCGCCTGCTGGAGAGCGTCAAGAAGCTCGACCCATCGATCTTCACCAAGTCCGGCGTGATGCTCGGCCTCGGCGAACAGCGGCTCGAAGTGCATCAGGTGATGGACGACATGCGTTCGGCGGACATCGATTTCCTGACGATGGGCCAGTATCTCCAGCCGACGCCGCGCCACGCCAAGGTCGCCGAATTCGTCACGCCCAAGGCGTTCGACAGCTATGCCGCGATCGCGCGCGCCAAGGGGTTTCTGCTGGTCGCCTCGTCGCCATTGACCCGGTCGAGCTATCATGCCGGTGACGATTTCGCGAAGATGCGCGATGCCCGTGCCGCCAAGCTCGCCCAGGGCGCGGTCACGCCGACCGCGAGCGTTCGTGCCTAAACATTCCGAGACGCGCCATCTGCCCTACACGCCGGAGCAGATGTTCGACATGGTCGCCGACGTGAAGCGCTACCCGGAGTTCCTGCCCTGGGTCAGCGCGATGCGCGTGCGCCAGGACAGCGACACCGCGACGCTCGCCGACATGATCGTCGGCTTCAAGGGGCTGCGAGAGACCTTCACCTCGAAGGTCGAGAAGACGCGTGCCGAGACGATCCATGTCGAATATGTCGATGGGCCGCTGAAATATTTGCACAACGACTGGCGCTTCCGCCCCGAGGCGGGCGGCTGCGCGGTCGATTTCGCGGTCGACTTCCAGTTCAAGAACCGGATGTTCGAGATGCTGGCGGGGCAGGTGTTCGGTGTCGCGCTGCGCCGGATGATCGGCGCGTTCGAGGATCGCGCCAAGGTCCTCTACGGCAGCAGCAGTTCGAGCGCGACCAGCGCCGCCTGAAGCCGGATCCCGCCGCGGCCGAGATCGCCGAACGCCTTGCGATCGGCATGGACGTCGGACGGATCGCCGCCCTTCTCGGCGCGGGCGAAGACGACGGTGCCGACCGGTTTCTTGATCGATCCGCCGCCCGGCCCGGCGACGCCGGTGATCGCCACCGCGACGTCGGCGCCGCTGTTGGCGAGCGCGCCCTGTGCCATGCTCCATGCCACCGCGATCGATACCGCGCCGAACGTCTCGAGCACGTCGCTGTTCACCTTGAGCAGCTTCATCTTGGCGTCGTTCGAATAAGTGACGAAGCCCGCACCGAACACGTCGGACGAGCCCGGCACCTCGGTGATCGCCGCGGCGACCAGCCCGCCGGTGCAGCTTTCCGCGACGGCGATCGTGCGGCCAGCGGCGCGGTTCGCCTCGACGACGCGGGTCGCCGCCTCGATCAGCTCGCGGGGAAGGACGGTGTCCATCAGCGTTGGCCCTCCGGGCAGAGCGGCAGGTCGGGCACCGCGATCGCCTTGCCCTTTGCCTTCTCCGCCTTGAAATAGCGCAGGGTGGTGACGATCACCCCCGCGGTGTTCTGCGGCGGCAGCGGCGCGAGCTGGGTGACGAAGCGGTCGATCGTCCCGCAATCCGCCGGATTGATCCGCCCGACCAGCAGCGGCGCCAGGGCTGCGGTGAGCAGCGGCCGCGCGAATTCGGACTGGAGCAGCGAATCGATCATCGGATCGGACAGTTTGACGATCGCCGCGCGCGCATTCGGCCAGGCACGGTCCGCGGCGTCGCGGTAACGGTCGAGAAATTCGCTGTCCGTCCGCCGGATCAGGCTGGAGGAGGGGAGGCGCGTCGTGCAGATGATCCCGGTCTGCTGGATGATGTCGGGCAGCGCCACCAGCGTCATCGCCTCCGCCTCGGGCGTGGTGATGCAGCGCGATTGCGCCTCCGCCGACGAGGCGGCGAGCAGCGCGACGATCGCGACCAGCGCCCTCATCGCGGCAGGCTCACGGTCGCGACCGCCTGCGCGGCGATGCCCTCGCCGCGGCCGGTGAAGCCGAGCCGCTCGGTCGTCGTCGCCTTGATGCTCACCCGGTCCTCGCTCAGGCCGAGCAGCGCACCGATCCGCGCGCGCATCGCCTCGCGATGCGGCCCGATCTTGGGCGCCTCGCAGATCAGCGTCAGGTCGACAAAGTCGATCCGGCCGCCCTTGTCGGCGATCAGCGTCGCGGCATGCTGGAGGAATTGCGCCGAATCCGCGCCCTTCCACTGCGGGTCGGAAGGCGGAAAGTGCGTCCCGATATCCCCCGCCGCGATCGTCCCGAGCAACGCGTCGGTCAGCGCATGCAGGCCGACGTCGGCGTCGCTATGGCCGGACAGCCCCTTGTCGTGCGGGATCAGCACCCCGCCGAGCCACAATTCCTCGCCCGCCTCGAGCCGGTGCACGTCGAACCCCGACGCGCTGCGCGTCTCCCGGGTCACACGCGCCTCTGCGGCGGCGAAATCGTCTGGATGCGTTACCTTGTCGAGCATCGCATCGCCCTGCACCAAAGCGACGCTCCCGCCAAGCCGCCGCACCATCTGCGCGTCGTCGGTCGCCTCGTCGCCCGCCGGCCAGCCGGCATGCGCCGCGCGCAAGGCGTCGACACGGAAGCCTTGCGGCGTCTGCACCCGCGCCAGCCCGTCGCGCGGCACCACCGCACCGTCGCGCACCAGCGTGTCCGCCACCGCGAGCACCGGCATCGCCGCGTCGGCCGAGTCGAGCGCCGCCAGCACGCGGTCGATCACCGCGGCGGGCACGAACGGACGCGCCGCATCATGCACCAGCACCCGCTCGCCCGTCACCGCTGCCAGCCCGCGCGCCACCGACTCGCGCCGCGTCGCGCCGCCCACCACCGTCCGCACCGCGCCCAGAGCGTCTGCGGCCAGTGCCTCGGCCCCGGCGGCGATCACCACCACCACCTCGTCCACCGCGGGATGGCCGGCGAAGGCGGCATAGGCATGCGCGACCAGCGGTTTGCCCGCCACCATAGCATATTGTTTGGGAAGCGCGCCGCCGGCACGCGAGCCGCTACCCGCCGCCACGATCAGCGCCGTCGTCGAAGGTCGATCCGTCATCGCGTCGCTCTAGCCGCCCGCCCGCAACCTTGCCAGCACCGCCGCAAGCCGCTAGGGAGATGCCCAATTTTCAGGCAGATCATGGCAGCTCTCACGCCCATCCAGATCGGTCCCGTGCGGATCGACCAGCCCGTCGTCCTGGCGCCGATGACCGGCGTCACCGACATGCCGTTCCGCACGCTCGTGCGTCGCTACGGCTCGGGTCTCAACGTCACCGAGATGATCGCCAGCCAGGCGGCGATCCGCGAGACGCGCCAATCGATCCAGAAGGCGGCGTGGCATCTGTCCGAAGAGCCCGTCTCGATGCAGCTCGTCGGCTGCACCCCCTATGAGATGGCGGAGGCGGCGAAGCTCGCCGAGGATCGCGGCGCCGCGATCATAGACATCAACATGGGCTGCCCGGTGCGCAAGGTCACCAACGGCGATGCCGGTTCGGCGCTGATGCGCGACCTCAAGCTCGCCGCGCAACTCGTCGACGCGGTGGTCAAGGCGGTCAAGGCGCCGGTCACGCTCAAGATGCGGATGGGCTGGGATCTCGACAGCCTCAACGCGCCCCAACTCTCGCGCATCGCGCAGGATCTCGGCGTGCAGCTCATCACCGTCCACGGCCGCACGCGCAACCAGATGTACAAGGGCCAGGCCGACTGGCGCTTCATCCGCACCGTCAAGGATGCGGTGACGATTCCGGTCATCGCCAACGGCGACATCTGCACGATCGACGACGCCATTGCCGCGCTCGACCAGTCGGGCGCCGACGGCATCATGATCGGCCGCGGCGCCTATGGCCGCCCGTGGCTGCTCGGCCAGGTGATGGAGTATCTCGCCACCGGCAACCGCCGTCCCGACCCGTCGCTCGACGAACAATATTGCGTCATCACCGAGCATTACGATGCGATGCTCGACCATTATGGCGACGTCACCGGGGTCAACATGGCGCGCAAGCATATCGGCTGGTACACCAAGGGGCTGACCGGCTCGGCCGAGTTCCGCAACGCGGTCAACCAGCAGCCCGACGCCGCGGTGGTCAAGCGCATGCTCGCCGACTTCTACGCGCCGCATCGCGACCAGCCCGTCCGGCAGGCCGCCTGACGCGTCGATGGAGCAGCGCACCGGCTACACCTCCGGCCGGCCCGGTATCGCCGAGCTGTTCGCGGCGCTGCCGGTCGCGGTCGTGGTGGTCGATCCCGACGATCGCATCGCGCATGCCAATGGCTTCGCCGAACAATTGCTCAATTTGTCCGAACGGGTGATGTGCGGCCAGCCGCTCGCGGCGATCCTGCCGCCGCCCGCCGCGGACGATCGCCGCGACGGGCAGGGCTTCGCCTTCTACGACACCGAGATCGCGACGCCGCACGGCCCGAAGATCCGCGTCGATTTCGTCGAGGCGGCGGTTCCCGACCATCCCGGCTGGCGCGCGATCACGCTCCACACCGCCGCGAGCACGCGCGGCCTCACCCAGACCGGTCGCAGCGCCGGCGCGCGCGCGGCGAGCGGCGCCGCCGCCATGCTGGCGCATGAGATCAAGAACCCGCTGTCGGGCATCCGCGGCGCCGCGCAATTGCTCGGCACCGGCGAACTGACCACGCTGATCGTCACCGAGGTCGACCGCATCGCTGCGCTGATCGACCGGATGCAGGATTTCAGCGACACCCGCCCGCTGCCGATCGTGCCGGAGAACATCTATCCGCTGATCGGCCACGCCCGCCGCCTCGCGCTCGCCGGCTTCGCGCGCGGCGTCGCGATCGAGGAGCGGTTCGACCCGTCGCTGCCGCCCGCCGCGATCAATCGCGACGCGCTGCTGCAGATCCTCATAAACCTTCTCAAGAACGCCGTCGAAGCCAGTCGATCGGTACGCAATCCGCGCATCCTCATCACCACGGCCTATCGTCACGGCATGTCGGTGGCGGCCGCCCCCGGCAAGCCGCGCACGCCGCTGCCGATCGAGATCTGCGTGATCGACAACGGTCCCGGCGCCCCCGCCGATATCGCCGACCATCTGTTCGACGCCTTCGTCTCGGGCCGGCCGGAGGGGCAGGGGCTCGGCCTCGCGCTGGTCGACAAACTGGTCCGCGACATGGGCGGCATCGTCCAATATGCCCGCGAAGGAACCCCGGAAATGACGACGCTCCGCCTCCTGCTGCCGCGCGCCGCCGCATGACCCGCATCCTCGTCGTCGACGACGATGCCGCGATCCGCACCGTCGTCGCGCAGGCGCTGCGTCGTGCCGGCCATGACGTGCAGACCGCCGAGACGCTGGCGCAGGTCGACCGCATGCTCGCCACCCGCGTCCCCGACGTACTGATCACCGACGTCATCCTGCCCGACGGCGACGGCATCGCCCGCGCCAAGGAGATCGGCGAGCGCCTGCCGCAACTGCCGATCATCATCCTCTCGGCGCAGAACACGCTGACCACCGCGGTGCGCGCGGCCGAGGTCGGGGCGTATGAATATCTCCCCAAGCCGTTCGACCTCGACGATCTCACCCGCGCGGTGACCGGTGCGCTCGCCCGCGGCGCGGTGATGCCGCAGCCAGAGGCGAGCGAGGATCCGGCGCTGCCGCTGATCGGCCGCTCGCCGGCGATGCAGGACGTCTATCGCATCATCGCGCGCGTGCTCTCCAACGACCTCACCGTATTGATCTCGGGCGAATCGGGCACCGGCAAGGAACTGGTCGCGCGCGCGATCCACGATCTCGGCGCGCGCCGCGCCGCGCCCTTCGTCGCGATCAACATGGCCGCGATCCCGCGCGAGCTGATCGAGGCGGAATTGTTCGGTCACGAACGCGGCGCCTTCACCGGCGCTGCCGTGCGCAACGCCGGCCGCTTCGAACAGGCGGCGGGCGGCACGCTCTTCCTCGACGAGATCGGCGACATGCCGATGGAGGCGCAGACGCGGCTGCTCCGCGTTCTCCAGTCGGGCGAATTCACCACCGTGGGCGGCGCGCGGACGATGCGCGCCGACGTCCGCGTCGTCGCCGCCACCAATCGCGACCTCACCCAGCAGGTCGCCTCCGGCCAGTTCCGCGAGGATTTGTTCTACCGGCTCAACGTCGTGCCGATCGCGCTGCCGGCGCTGCGCGAACGCCGGCAGGACATTCCGTTGCTCGCCCGCCATTTCCTCGAAATGGCGGCGGCGCAGGGCCTGCCGCGCCGTCAGCTCAGCGATGCGGCGCAGGCATCGCTCACCGCGCACGACTGGCCCGGTAACGTCCGCGAGCTCGAAAATCTGATGCGCCGTCTGGCGGTGCTCGCCCGCGACGAACTGATCGACGCCGCGACGATCCGCGACCTGCTCGGCGCCCCCGGCACCAGCGGAGAGACATCCGATCCCGGCATCGCCGAAGCGGTCCGTCATCTGGTCGAGCGGATCGCCCGCGAGCGTCCCGGCGCACTCGACGACGGCACGCTCTACGACCGCGTCATCGGCGAGGTCGAACGCCCGCTGATCGAGGCGATGCTCGCCCGCCACGCCGGCAACCAGCTCCGCGCGGCGCGCGCACTCGGCCTCAACCGCAACACCTTGCGCAAGCGACTGGACACGTTGGGGATCAGCGCACGGGCGGAAGAATGACGGAATAGGGCTCGTGATCCTGCCGCGGAGGCACGGGTCATCCGCCACCACCCACGCGCCGTCCCCCCGTGCTCCTGCGAACGCAGGAGCCCAGGAGCCCGGAACGCCAATCGTTCATTCGAACCTGCCGTGTTCCAAGCTTACCCCGTCACCCCGGACTTGTTCCGGGGTCCACCCTGCGGCGAGGAGAACGGCTTGATTTGACGCCGTTTCCCTGCGGCACGGTGGACCCCGGAACGAGTCCGGGGTGACGGCTTCGATAAGGAAACCGATCGAGCCTCATCAACGCAGCCATATGCGATTGCCCGGGGTTCGAAAGGAAAGCGGGATCGGTTCACGCGGAGGCGCGGAGGCGCGGAGATGAACCGCCCGCGGCAACGTGGCCTGTCAGCGCCGGAGGTGCGATGGAAAGCGCTGCCGCCGCACCGGGGGCGACACCTCCGCGCCTCCGCGCGAACAAATCCACGGCACGCCCCACCAGCGACGCCCCGCTCATCTTACTGTCACCACAAACCACCGTTGCCGATAAATTATGTGGTTTCCGTGCAACAATCCACGTTGTACGAAGGGTCGAATGAACGCGGCCCCCATGCCCGATCTGATCGCACCCGCCCCGGACCGCCGGCTGCGCATCACGCCCGCCGTCGAGGCGCTGGTGCTCGCGCTAGCCATCGCCATCGCGACGGCGACCTATTTCGTCATCACCGGCAGCAGCAAGCCGGCACAGCCGCTCTCCCCGCCCGCGATCGCCTCGCTGCTCGTCGCCAACCTCGTCCCCAGTATCGCGTTGCTGATGCTGCTCGGCCGCCGCATCGCCCGCAAGCGCGCCGCGGCGTCGCTGGTCGGCGGGGAGGGGGTCCTCCACGTCCGGCTGGTGGCGATCTTTTCGATCATTGCCGCCGTCCCGGCGTTGCTCGTCACCGTCTTTGCCTCGCTGCTCTTCCAGATCGGCGTCGAATTCTGGTCCTCCGACCGGGCCAGCGGCATGCTGGAGAACGCCCGCAAGCTGGTCGGCGAAAATTATCAGCGTGAGGCGAACCGAGTCATCTCGCAGGTGCAGGCGATGAGCGGCGATCTCGCCATCGATCTCAGGACCCATGCGATCGACAGCGCATTTTTCCAGAATGCGCTGCTGCTCCAGACCTATCGTCGCGAGCAGTCGGAGGCGATGATCATCGGCCGCGACGATAGCGATCCCCTGATCGTCCTCAATCCCTACGACAAGCCGCTTCAGAACGTCGTCACGCCTGCGGTCGAACAGGCGATCGACAAGGGGGCACGCTACGTGCTCGTCCGCAACGATGACCGGATCGGTGCCGTCGTCCCGATTGCCTACGGCAATGGCGCCTATCTGTATTCGTCACGCATCTTCGACCCGCAGCTTGCCAGCCAGATCCGCCGCGGCGACGCGATCATCCGCGATTATCAGGCGCTGCAGAGCCGCTCACGCGCGTTGCAGCTCAAGTTCAACGCCGCGCTGCTGATCCTATCGCTGCTCATCGTCGGCATCGCGGTCTGGGCGGCGTTGGCGGTGGCGGACCGACTCGTCCGTCCGGTCGCCGAACTGGTGGGGGCCGCACGCAAGGTGGCCACCGGCGATCTCACCGCGCGGGTTCCCGACCCGCGTCGCAAGGACGAAGTCGGCACGCTCGCCAACGCCTTCAACCAGATGACCGGCCGCCTGCAGGAGCAGAACAGCGCATTGGTCACCGCCAACGACCAGCTCGAGAATCGCCGCGCGCTGATCGAGGCGGTGATGGCCGGCGTGTCCGCCGGCGTCGTCGCCACTGCCGAGGACGGCACGATCCGCCTCGCCAATCGCTCCGCCACCGAATTGATCGGAACGGGGGCGGACGGGCTGATCGGTCGGCCGCTCACCACCATCGCGCCCGAACTCGCCGACCTCGTCCTCGGCCATGAGCGCGAGGCGATCGTCCAGGTCATCCGTAACGGCGAGACGCGGACGCTCGCGGTGCGCATCGCGCGCACCGATGCCGGTCCGATCCTCACCTTCGACGACATCACCCAGCAGTTGCTCGACCAGCGCCGCGCCGCCTGGTCGGACGTCGCGCGGCGGATCGCGCATGAGATCAAGAACCCGCTCACCCCGATCCAGCTCGCCGCCGAGCGCCTCCAGCGTCGCTACGGCAGCAAGATCGATCCCGCCGACACCACCTTCGCGCGGCTGACCGACACGATCGTCCGCCAGGTCGGCGACCTGCGCCGGATGGTCGACGAATTCTCCTCTTTCGCGCGGATGCCCAAGCCCGTGTTCCGCGAGGAATCGCTCGTCGACATCGCCCGGCAGGCGCTGTTCCTGCACGAGGTCGCGCATCCCAACATCCGTTTCGAGCTCGACCACAGCATCCCCGCGCCCACGCTCGTCTGCGACCGCCGCCAGCTCGGCCAGGCGTTCACGAACATCGTCAAGAACGCCGTAGAAGCCATTGAAAGCAAAGGCGAAAGCGGTGGATCCGTGATGATGCATGTGCGTGAGGATAGTGATGTTACGACGGTCGAGCTCGCCGACACCGGCGTCGGCCTGCCGCCCGACCGCGACCGGATCGTCGAACCCTATATGACGACGCGCGCCCGTGGCACCGGTCTCGGCCTCGCGATCGTCAAGAAGATCGTCGAGGAGCATCACGGCACCATGACCTTCGCCGACCGCGACGGCGGGGGGACCGTCGTCCGCATGACCTTCGACGCCGCGGCGCTCGCCGCCCTCGACCAGGGGGCCGCGGCGCCCGAGCCGGCTGACGAAGGCCAGCTCGCCGCCCTCACACGCAATCGGAATTAAGACATGCCGCTCGACATCCTCGTCGTCGACGACGAACACGACATCCGCGAACTGGTCGCCGGCGTCCTCGAAGACGAGGGCTATGAGACCCGCTCCGCCGCCAACAGCGACGCGACGCTCGAGGCGATCGCCACCCGCCGCCCGTCGCTGGTGCTGCTCGATGTCTGGCTCCAGGGCTCGCGGCTCGACGGATTGGAACTGCTCGACGAGATCAAGCGCCGCGATCCGTCGATCCCGGTGCTCGTCATCTCGGGCCACGGCAATCTCGACACCGCCGTCGCCGCGATCCGCCGCGGCGCCAGCGACTTTATCGAAAAGCCGTTCGAGGCGGAGCGCCTGTTGCTGCTCGTCGCCCGTGCGACCGAGACCGAGCGCCTGCGCCGCGAGGTCGCCAGCCTGCGCGTCTCGGCGGGGCGCGAGAGCGACCTCACCGGCAGCTCGGGCGCGATCAACGGCGTCCGCGCGACGCTCAAGCGCGTCGCCGCCACCGGCAGCCGCGTGCTGATCATGGGGCCCGCCGGCGTCGGCAAGGAGGTCGCCGCGCGCCTGCTCCACGGCTGGAGCAACCGCGCGCAGGCGCCCTTCGTCATCGTCAGCGCCGCCCGCATGACCCCCGAACGCGTCGAGGAGGAGCTGTTCGGCGTCGAGGAAAGCGGCGACCTCGTCCGCCCCGGCCTGCTCGAACAGGCGCATGGCGGCACCTTGTTCCTCGACGAGATCGCCGACATGCCGGTCGCGACGCAGGCGCGTATCCTGCGTGTGCTCACCGACCAGAGCTTCAGCCGCATCGGCGGCACGCGGATCGTCAAGGTCGACGTCCGCGTCGTCTCCGCCACCTCGCGCGACCTGACGCACGAGATCGCCGAGGGCCGCTTCCGCGAGGACCTCTATTACCGCCTCAACGTCGTCCCCGTCGTGCTGCCGGCCCTGTCCGAACGCCGCGAGGACATTCCAGCGCTGGTCGAGCATTTCATGGCGCATTATGCCGCCGATCGCCGCGTGCCGACGCCCGAGATCGCGCCCGACGCGATGGTCGCGCTGCAATCCTACGATTGGCCAGGCAACGTCCGCCAGCTCCGCAACGTCGTCGAGCGGACGATCATCCTCGCCCCCGGCGACCGCATCGGTCGGATCGATCTCGACCTGCTTCCCGCCGAAGTGCTCGGCGATCAGGGCGATCTCGGCAGCGGGGGCGGGGGCGCGATCATGGGCGCGCCGCTCCGCGAGGCACGCGAAACGTTCGAGCGCGAATATCTCCGCGTCCAGATCCGCCGCTTCTCGGGCAACATCAGCCGCACCGCGAGCTTCATCGGCATGGAGCGCTCGGCGCTCCACCGGAAGCTCAAGCTGCTCGGTATCACCGACGTGCGCGAGGATTGAGCGCTGGACGAAGCGCTCCTTCGTTCATAGATGCAAGGTGCCGCCCGACCCGGGCGGCGATCCGACGCCGGGAAACGGCGCGATAGCGGGCAAACGGCTCGCCAAAAACCGAAAGGCTCATCATGGCCGAAAAACAAGGGTCCCTGCAGGACCTCTTCCTCAATGCCCTTCGCCGCTCAAAGACCCCGGTGACCATGTTCCTGGTCAAGGGCGTCAAATTGCAGGGCATCGTCACCTGGTTCGACAATTTCTCGGTGCTGCTGCGCCGCGACGGCCAGTCCCAGCTCATCTACAAGCACGCCATTTCGACGATCATGCCGTCGGGGCCGATGGATATCGCCGCGCTGATCGAATCGGTCGGCGAGGCGCAGCGCAAGCAGCCGCTGTTGCAGGAGATCTTCCTCAACGCGGTGCGCAAGTCCGAGGATTCGGTGACGATGTTCCTGATCAACGGCGTCATGCTGCAGGGCCAGATCGCCGGCTTCGACCTGTTCTGCATGCTGCTCCAGCGGGAGGGCATGGCGCAGCTCGTCTACAAACACGCCGTGTCGACGATCCAGCCGGCGCGCGCGCTCAACCTTGCCGATGACGGGGAGACGGAAGACTGACCGTGACCAATGGCTTCAATCGCGATCGTGACGATTTCGCCCGCGGCGGCCGCACGCTGATCGTCCTGCCCGACCAGGGCGATGCGCATCGCGATGCCGACGCCCGGCTCGACGAGACCGCGGGGCTGGCCGCTGCGATCGGCCTCGTCGTGACCGAAAAGGTCGCGGTAAGGGTGAGGGCGCCCAAGGCGGCGACGCTGATCGGCAGCGGTCAGGTCGAGCAGCTTGCGGTGCAGGTCCGCCAGAACGAGGCCGACCTCGTCGTCTTCGACGCGAGCCTGACGCCCGTGCAACAGCGCAATCTCGAAACCGCGCTCGAAGCCAAGGTGATCGACCGTACCGGGCTGATCCTTGAGATCTTCGGCGAACGCGCCGCCACTGCCGAAGGGCGGTTGCAGGTCGAACTCGCGCATCTCGACTATCAGGCCGGCCGACTGGTGCGCAGCTGGACCCATCTCGAGCGGCAGCGCGGCGGCTTCGGCTTCCTCGGTGGTCCCGGCGAAACGCAGATCGAGGCCGACCGCCGGCTGATCCGCGACCGCATGGCACGGCTGCGCCGCGAGCTGGAGCAGGTCAGCCGTACCCGCGGCCTGCATCGCGACCGGCGCCAGCGCGCGCCGTGGCCGATCATCGCGCTCGTCGGCTATACCAATGCTGGCAAGTCGACGCTGTTCAACCGGCTGACCGGGGCGCATGTCATGGCCGAGGACCTGTTGTTCGCGACGCTCGACCCGACGTTGCGGCAGATCTCGCTGCCGGGGATCGACAAGGCAATCCTGTCGGACACGGTGGGCTTCGTCTCGGACCTGCCGACGCAGCTCGTCGCCGCCTTCCAGGCCACGCTGGAGGAAGTGGTGTCGGCCGATCTGCTGATCCACGTCCGCGATATCGCGCATCCCGAGAGCGAGGCACAGCGCAGCGACGTCGAGGCGGTGCTCGCCGAGATCGGCGTGTCCGAGCTGACGCCGCGCTTCGAGGCGTGGAACAAGCTCGACCTGCTCGATCCCGAGCGGCACGAGGATGTGCTGGTCGAGGCGGGGCATCGCGACGATGTCGTCGCCATCTCGGCACTCAGCGGGGAGGGGATCGACGACCTGATCGAACAGGTCGCCGCCAAGCTCACCGCCGGCCACCGCCGCTATTGGATCACACTCGACGCCGGCGACGGGGCGGGGGCGGCCTGGCTGCACGCGCATGGCGAGGTACTCGGCCAGATCAGCGAGGATCTTCAGACACAATATGAGGTTCGCCTCGCAGAGCGCGATTACGAACGCTTTTTGCAGCGGTGAGGGGGCGACCTAGCCGCGCTTCACCCGCTGCCAGAGCGCTTCCTTGTCGTCGAGGCTGAGCGCCGGAAAGCTCTCGCCGGCGATCGCCTCCATCGCCCGGAAGCGGCGTTCGAACTTGGCATTGCCGCGGCGCAGTGCCGTTTCCGGATCGACGCCGAGATGCCGCGCCCAATTGACCGCAGCGAAGAGCAGATCACCGATCTCGTCTTCGATTTCGTCGCCGGTCGCGGCCGTGACCTCCTCGATTTCCTCATGCAGTTTGACGCGGGAACCGTCGGCGTCGGGCCAGTCGAAGCCGACGCGTGCGGCACGCTTCTGGAGCTTCACCGCGCGCATCAGCGCCGGCAGTCCCGCGGCGACGCCCGCCAGCGCGCTCGCATCGCTCTTGCCGCTGCGCTCGGCCGCCTTGAGTTCCTCCCAGCCGGGGCTCTGCGCCGCATCGCCGAAGATATGGGGGTGGCGACGTTCCATCTTCTCGCTGATCGACGCCACGACATCGTCAAGCGTGAAGGCGCCGGCTTCCTCGGCGATCCGGCTGTGAAAGACGACCTGAAGCAACAGGTCGCCGAGCTCGTCCTTGAGATCGGTCGCATCGTCGCGGGCGATCGCGTCGGCGACCTCATAGGCTTCCTCGATCGTGTACGGCGCGATCGTCGCCCAAGTCTGCGCGACGTCCCAGTCGCAGCCACGCTCGGGATCGCGCAGCCGCGCCATGATCGCTACCAGCCGTTCAACCGTCATGCGCCCCCTCTCACCGACCCAAGCTTAGGATCGATAATAGACATTATGTAAAATCCTGATGGTGGTGGGGTTCGAGGATCAGCGTCTGCCCCTCGACCCGCCACGATTTCAGCTTGGACAGGAAGTTCATGCCCAGCACGTCGGTATCGCCGAATGCCGGCGAGACGACGACGCCGAGGCCCCGCGCGGCGATATCGCCGAGCCGCAATTCGCGGACCGTCGCGGTCTGCGCGCTGATCTGGCCATTGGCGGTGTTGAGGATCATCGGGAACGCGCTGTTGCGCACGTCGAGCGCGGCGGCCTGCGCGGTGCGCGTCGACAGCGCGGTCACCGTCGCGCCGCTGTCGATCAGCATCCGCCGCGGGACACCGTCCAGTGTCACCCGCGCCCAGAAATGCCCGTCGGCGGCCATGCGGATCCGCGTCTCGCGCCCGACGACCGTCTGGTCGGCGATCTTCAGCACGCTGGCGATCCGCTGCAGATACGGATCGAACCGTTCGCGCTGGCCGACGACGATGACGAGCAGACCGATGATGAGCGCCCAACTTGCCAGCGACAGGACGATGCGGAGGATCGGGACGCGTCGGGCGATCAACGCCGAAATCGGGAGGATGAGCAGCACCAGATAGAAGAGCGCCGAGCCGCCCAGATCCGTGTTCATGGCGTGAATTCGAGTCCGTCGTAGCCAGGTTCGACGCCTGGCGGCAGCGTCGCCATCAACGTCGCATAATCCATACTATGGTCCATATGTATGAAGGCTGACCGCCCCGGGCGAAGCTGTTCGATCCAGTCGAGCACCGCCGGTACGTCGGGATGCGTCGGGTGCGGCGCATAGCGCAGCGCATCGACGATCCAGACGTCGAGCCCTGTATAAAGCGCGCGCATCGCCGGCGTGAGTTCGTGAAAGTCGGTGGCATAGCCGACCACCGCGTCGCCGGCGGAAAACCGCAGTCCGGCCGAGGTGATATGGCCATGCGGCTGGTCAACCACGTCAATCGTGATGCTGCCGATCGTCAGTCGATCGGGCAGCTCCGCCGCCTGTAGCGTCGGCGGATACCCCTGCCGGCCGGCGAAGACATAGGTGAACTTTTCGTGCAAGGCCGCCAGCGTCTTCGGTCGGGCGAAGCCTTGCACGGGTCTGCCGAGCGCATGGTAGATCTGGCGGACATCGTCGATACCGTGACAGTGATCGGCGTGATCGTGCGTCCAGATGATCGCGTCGACCGCCGCGACGTCGGCGGCAAGCAATTGCTCGCGCATGTCGGGCCCGGTATCGATGAGGATGCGCGTGCCGTCATGCTCGACCAGCAGCGACGCGCGGGTACGCCGGTTGCGTGGTTCGCCGGGGTCGCAGGCGCCCCAGTCGTTGCCGATCCGCGGCACGCCAGACGAGGTGCCCGAGCCGAGGATACGGACCTTCACCGCTGCGCTTTATTGAACAAGGTGAAGAAGTTGTCGGCGGTTCTTGCGGCCAGCTCTTCAAGTGGCTCGCCGCGCAGCTTGGCAAGAAAGGCGGCCGTATCGGCGACGAAGCCCGGTTCGCCCGGCTTGCCGCGATTAGGCACCGGCGCGAGGAACGGCGCGTCGGTCTCGATCAGCAAGCGGTCGCTCGGCAGCCGTGCGGCCGTCTCTTGCAGATCGCGCGCGTTCTTGAACGTCACGATCCCCGAAATCGAGATATAGAAGCCCAGTTCAAGGGCCCCGTCGGCGAACGCCCCGCTCGCGGTGAAGCAATGGATGACGCCGCTATAGGCCCCCTGCTCCATCTCCTCGCGCAGGATCGCCAGCGTATCCTCCTCCGCGTCGCGGGTGTGGACGATCAACGGCAATCCCGTCTCGCGACAGGCGGCGATATGCGTGCGGAAGCTCGCCTGCTGCCGCGCCCGATCGGAATGTTCGTAGTAATAATCCAGTCCCGACTCACCGATCGCGACGACACGCGGATGGGCGGCGCGATCGACCAGCGTGGCGCGCCCGACATCCGGATAGGCGTCGGCTTCGTTGGGGTGGATGCCGATCGCGGCCCAGACGTCGGGCTCGCGCTCGGCGGTGGCGACCACCGCATCCCATTCGCTCTCGCGCGTCGAGATGTTGAGCATCGCGCCGACGCCCCTCGCCCGCGCCCGGGCCAGCACCTCGCCCTGCTGCTCGAACACGCCCTTGTAGTTGAGGTGGCAGTGGCTGTCGGCGAACATCATTCCGTCACCGGCAGCTCGAGCCGCGGGAAGACCGGCGACGGCGGTGCGATCACGAAGCCGGACGCCGCCTGACGCGCATACCAGCCGTCGTCATCGATCGCAGCGTGATCGCGCGCATCGGCGCCGATCTGGTCGAGCACCTTGGCCGCCGCATCCGGCACCACCGGCAGGATCGCGATTGCCAGCATGCGGATCGCGCGGACGAGCGTGCCGAGCACGGCATGCATCCGCTCGGGATCGGTCTTGCGCAGCGCCCAAGGCGCCTGCGCATCGATATATTGGTTGCAAGCGAAGACACCGCGCATCCACGCCTCGATCCCCTGGCTCAGCATCAGATCGTCGAACGCGGTCTTGAGCCCGGCACAGGCGACGACGATCTCCTCGATCAGCATCGCATCGGCGGGATCGCTGCGGCCCGCATCGGGGAACGCACCGCCGAGATTCTTGGCGATGAACGACAAAGTCCGTTGCGCAAGATTGCCGAAGCTGTTGGCGAGTTCGGCGTTGACCCGCGTCACGATCGCCTCGGCCGAATAGCTGCCGTCCTGCCCGAAGCTGACCTCGCGGAGCAGAAAATAGCGGACCGCATCGACTCCGAACGCCTGCGTCAGTTCGTCGGGGCTGACGACATTGCCGACCGACTTCGACATCTTCTCGCCGCGATGAAGCACGAAACCATGCGCGAACACCTGTTTCGGGATCGGCAGGTTCGCCGACATCAGGAACGCCGGCCAGTAGACGGTGTGAAAGCGCGTGATATCCTTACCGATCAGATGCAGATCGGCCGGCCAGAAGCGCGCCAGCGCTTCGCTGTCGTCCGGATAGCCGGCACCGGTCAGATAATTGGTCAGCGCATCGACCCAGACGTACATGACGTGGCCGGGGCTGTCCGGCACCGGCACGCCCCAGTCGAAGCTGGTCCGCGACACTGACAGGTCGGACAGGCCGCCCTCGACGAAGCGCATCACCTCGTTGCGGCGCGTCTCCGGGCGAATGAAATCGGGATTGGCCGCATATAGGTCGAGCAGCGGCCGCTGATATTTCGACAGGCGGAAGAACCACGTCTCTTCCGCGGTCCATTCGACCGGCGTGCCCTGCGGCGAAAGGCGTTGTCCCCCCTCCCCGTCGATCAGCTCCTTCTCGTCGTAAAAGGCTTCGTCGCGAACCGAATACCAGCCCTCGTAGCGGTCGAGATATAGGTCGCCGCTGTCGCGCATCGCGCGCCAGATCGCCTGGCTCGCGGCATAATGAGCCGGCTCGACGGTGCGGATGAAGCGATCGTAGGAAATGTTAAGTGTGTCCGCCATCTCGCTGAAATGGGACGACATTTCGTCGGCGAAAGCGCGCACCTCGACGCCCCGGGTCCGCGCCGTCTGCGCCATCTTGAGGCCATGTTCGTCGGTGCCGGTCTGAAAGCGGACGTCGCGGCCCGCCTGCCGCTGGAAGCGCGCGATCGCGTCGGCGGCGATCATCTCATAGGCATGGCCGATATGCGGGCGCCCGTTCGGGTAATGGATCGCGGTGGTGATATAATAAGGATCGGCCATGCCGGGCCTCCTAGTCGATCCTCAGGGCGAGGTGAAGCGGGTCAGCGCAGCGCCGCGACGATCGCCGCCATCTCGAACACCGTCGCCTGCGCATCGAGCGACAGGCCCAGCGCCGCACCGGCGAGATCGCGCGCCGCGGCCTGCGCGTCGAGCGCTGTCTTGAGCCGAGCGCCCGACCGGCTCCGCGCCTCGCGCGCGATCATCGCCGGCACGCGATCGAGGAAGGCTTCGTAGCGCGCGGCATTGCCCTTCCCCGCCAGCGCTTTGGCGAGCGCGGCTCGGCGCGCGTTCATCGGATCGCCATCCTCGGCGATGCCTGCGATCGCCCGGTCGAGCCCGTCGATATCGAGCCCGGCATAACGCAGAGCACGGCCGGGCGCGCCCTCCCCGGTTCGCACCAGCGCGGCGATCTCATCCGCATCGGCCTCGGGCAAGGCCTGCCGCAGCGCCTTTGCCATATCGTCGTCGTCGAGCGCGGCGAAGCGCAGCACGCGGCAGCGCGAGCGGATCGTCGGCAGCAGTCGGCCCGGCGCATGGCTGACGAGCAGGAAGATCGTCCCCGCCGGCGGCTCTTCGAGGTTCTTGAGCAGCGCGTTGGCACCGTTGCGCTCGAGATCGTCGGCGGCATCGATGATGACGACGCGGCGCGCGCCCATCGACGGCGTCGTCGCGAACAGCGGCTGGAGACTGCGCACCTGCGCGATCGTGATGCTCCGCGCCAGATCCTGATCGGGCTTTTCGGGATCCTTGGGCAGCCGCTGCATCACGCGCAGATCGGGGTGGGAGCCGGCATCGACCAGCGCGCGCGTCGGATGCCCCTCCGGCACGACCAGCCCCGGCGCCGAGACGCCGGTCGCGCTCGCCTCGGCAAGCATGCGCAGCGCCGCGGCCTGCGCGAAGCGCGCCTTGCCGACGCCCTCCGGCCCGACCAGCAGCCAGGCGTGATGCAGGGCGCCGCCGCGCAGCGCCGCGACGAATGCGGTGTGCGCGTCGGCGTTGCCGAACAATTCGGTCACGGCCGCGGCATCAGCCGAAGAGCGAGGTCAGTCCCGCCCAGGCGCGACCGAAGAAGCCGGCCTCGCCGATATCCTTGTCGGCGACCAGCGGCAGCCGCTGTTCGGGCAGGTCGGGCGCCTTGACGACGAGATCGGCGATATGCTGGCCGGCCTTGATCGGGGCGCGGATCGGCCCATCGTAGACGACCTTGGCGCTCATCTGCGGCACCGCACCCGCCGGCACGGTGACGGTGAGCTGCCGCGGCGCGACGAGGCCGACGCTGCTCGCGCTGCCCATCTGCACCTCGGCGGTCGACACCTGCTTGCCCGCGGCGACGACCGGCTTGGCCTGCCAGGCGCGGAAGCCCCATTCCATGAAGCGCACCGATTCCTCGGCGCGGCCGTTCGACGAGGTCAGCCCGGCGACGACCATCACCAGCCGCCGGCCATTCTGCTCCGCCGAACCGGTGAAGCCGAAACCCGCCTCCTCGGTATGGCCGGTCTTGAGCCCGTCGGCGCCGGCGACGCGGCCGAGCAGCGGATCGCGATTGGCCTGGGTGATGTCGGCACCGGCGCCGAGCGTCTTGCCCCAGGTGAAGCTGCGCAGCGAATAGAAGCGCTTGTAGAGATCCGGGAAGTCCTTGATCGTCGCGCTGGCGAGATGCGCGAGATCCTTGGCGGTGACATAGGTCACGCCATTGTCGGGCCAGCCGTTCGACGTGCCGAAATGGCTGTTGGTCAGGCCGAGCTTCTTCGCCTGATCGTTCATCCGGTCGGTGAAGGTCTGTTCGGTCCCCGAAATGCCCTCGGCGAGCACGACGCAGGCATCGTTGCCCGAGAGCGTGACGATGCCCTTGAGCAGATTCTCGACGCTGACGTTCTCGCCGGTCGACAGGAACATCGTCGAGCCCGCCTGCGGCCCGTGCCAGCGCTGCCACGTCTCGGGCCGGACCTGAAACGTCTGGCCGAGCTTCAACTCGCCCTTTTTGATCATGTCGAAAGCGACGTAAACAGTCATCATCTTCGCCATCGACGCCGGCGGCATGCGGCGGTCGGCATCGCGCTGATAGAGCACCGCGCCCGACGACAGGTCTTCCATATAGGCGATCGGCGCGGTCCCCTGAAACTGGGGCGCGGCGGCGACCGACGGGACGGCGGCGGCGACGATCGCGAGGGGGGCGGCGAGCAGCTTGTTCATGACGGCGATGGGGCTTTCCGGGAGATTAAGCGGGAATGATGCTGGCATAGCGCCGCGCGCGGGCGGCGTCAGCCCTCAACCGCATCGGCGAGCAGGCCCACCGATAGCGCGTAGAAGTTCGAGCAATTGTAATCGAGGATCACCCGATAATTGCCGGTGAGCAGATAGGCGGTCGCACCGGGACCGTCGGGCTCGATCAGCGTCGCCTGCACGCTGTCGGCGGGCCATCCCCTGCCCTGCGGCACGACGCCCAGCGCGCGCCACTCCGCCATCGTCCGCCAGCGGCTGTGCCGTTCGAACACGCGTGGGCAGCGCGGCGACACGAGCCGGCTGGTCAGGCCGCTACGGTCGAGCCCCGCCGGAACGCTGACCGCAAGACCCCATGGCTGACCGGGACGCCAGCCGGCGTTGGCGAAGTAGTTGCCGATCGAGGCCAATGTATCGGCCGGGCTGGTCCAGATATCCGCCCGTCCGTCGCCATCGCCGTCGCGGGCGAGGCGGAGATAGACCGAGGGCAGGAACTGCGGATTGCCCGTCGCGCCCGCCCAGCTGCCCTTCAACTGCTCGCGCGGAATGCCGCGGTCGAGGATCTTGAGACCGGCGATGAACTCGCCTGCGAACAGGCTGCGCCGCCGCCCCTCATAGGCGAGGCTGGCGAGGCTGCGCAGCAAATCGAAATTGCCAGTATAGGCACCGTAATTGGTCTCATGGCCCCAGATCGCGACCATGATCGATTCGGGGACGCCCGTCTCGCGCTCGACGCGCGCCAGTCGCACCCGCTGCGCCTGATAAGTGGTACGGCCGCGGCCGATCCGCGCGGCGTCGACATGGCTCGCCTTATACGGCGCGAACGGCGGCGTCGCGGTGCTGCCCGGATTGCCCGGCTGGGCGCGATCGAGCTGGATGGTGCGGTCGCTAAGCGTGAGCGTCGGGAAGACGGCATCGACCGTCCGCTGCGTCACGCCCTCGGCCAGCGCCTGCCGGCGAAGCTCTTGCAGATAGGTCTGGAACCCGGCTTCGTCCTGCGCCGCGACCGGCGCGGCGCCGCCGAGCGCCAAGGTTGTTGCCATTACGCCGGTCGTCAGCGCGCGTCGCAGTCGTTGCCCCCACATGCCGGCCGTGGTGCCACAGCGGGCGGGTGGCGTGAACCTCTTATCGTCGCAGGGGTTGCACGGGCAGCCGCGGTGCGACTATCCGGGGTCACCACGGAGGGATGGCCGAGTGGTTTAAGGCAGCGGTCTTGAAAACCGCCGTAGGTGGAAGCCTACCGTGGGTTCGAATCCCACTCCCTCCGCCATTATCGACGCCGGCTCGGCACGCCGCCATTCAATGTTCGCTCAAGGTATTCGGCAGCGTCTCGCGCAACGCCTCCTTGATGATGAGCGCAAGACGATCTGTCACCGGGTCCGCCTCCTTGGCGGAGCGGAGCAGCACAAGGTCGAGCGAAGGCAAACTGGGTAGACGGTGGACGGCAGGATCGAGGATGCACACTGAGGCGGGGCGGCCAATATGCGTACGCAGCGCGATTCCTAATCCTGCCGCGGTTGCCGCCCACATGCCAGCAAGACTTGGGCTGACGAACGCGAGCCGCCAAGCGATGCCGTGCCGGTCCAAATGTTCGCATGCGATCGCACGCAGCGTGCACGGCGTGTGTAGAGCAACGATCGGAAGAGGCTGATCGTGGTCGATAGGCCAATGCGTGTCGTGACGGGCGCTTCCGAGCCAACGTAAAGGTACGGCGGCAATTCGTTCGCCATATGGTATGCCCCGGCTGTCCCAAGCAAGTGCGAGGTCGAGCTGGTTCGATGCGATCTTTTCAGTCAGTTCGCTGTTACGTGCGATGCGGCCCTCAATTCTGACCTTCGGATGCGCGCGGGCAAACCGGCCGAGCACTTGTGGGAGGACCGCCTCACCAAAATCTTCCTGAAGACCGAGACGAACCCAGCCTTCCAGTTCCATGCCGCGCACGGCCGCGACCGCTTCGTCATTGAGGTGAATCAACCGCCTTGCGTGGGTAAGCAGGATTTCACCGTTCTCCGTAAGCGAGAGACCGCGCCCGGAACGGCGCAACAAGGGCACCCCTGCCTGTGCCTCCAGCTTCTTGAGATGCGCGCTCACGGCAGATGTAGACCGTCCCAGCCGATGTGCGGCTCGAACGAACGAGCCAGCGTCCATACCGACGACGAAAGTGCGAAGAGCATCCATGTCCAGATTAGTCAGGCGCATCAACGATCCCGAATCTCAGGATTGACGATCCCGAACTTTCCGATTTTCAGAACGACGCTGATACCGCACGCTGCATGTGTCAACAGATGCAAGGAGCGCACCGTGCTTTCCACCCAATACGTCCTGCTAACCCATGGCGGTGTTCGGGCAGCCCCTGCTGAAAGCGATGCAGCGCGATGAGCAATCCTTTCGACATGGACGCCGCCTGTCCGTCGGCCATGACCGTCTGGCAGGCCGGAAAGGGCATCGTCGCTGCGCCGGCAGGTGTTTCAAGCAACCTTTTCCTTGTCCAGATGATCCTGTCGAGCCGGACCGAGGGCGAGATGACCGCAATGCGCGCATTCCTCGACCCCGGCGTGATCACCCATTGGCACAGCCATCCGCGGGGACAGCTTCTCTTCGTATTGGACGGCGTCGGGATGGTTCAGCGCGAAAGCGGCAAGGTGATCGAGGTTCGCACGGGGGACAGCATCTGGTTCGCGCCGGATGAAGTGCACTGGCATGGCGCTGCCCCTGCAAGCCCGTTCGGCTATCTCAGCGTGCAACCGGTGAAAGATGGAACAGCGGTTCATTGGTATGGCAAAGTCGAACGGGAGAAGCAGCCGTGATCGCGATGCAATATGGTTTCACCCTGCCCGCCGACTACGACATGGCGATCATCGACGAGAGGATCCGGACGAAAGGACCGCTGCTCGACGGTTTCCCGCATTTACGCTTCAAAGCCTATCTTTCCGCGCGCAAAAACGACGCCGGCTTTACCAGCGTCGAAAATCTCTATGCGCCCTTTTACCTTTGGGATGCCCCTGAGGGGATCGACGGCTTCCTATCCGGGCCGGGCTTTGCGACGCTCAGCCGAGACTTCGGCTGGCCGGCGGTGCGGACATGGATAGTTTGGCATGCGGAAATCGGACCGGAAATCAAAAGCGCCCGATACGCTAGCCAACGCATCACAACGATCAGCGCCTATTCCGATCTGGCCGCACAACGCGAAACTGCGTCCGCCAGCGTTCACTCTGCCGTGCAGAACGGCGCGCTCGCCAGCGTAGTCGGCTTCGATCCGTCCTGTTGGACACAAGTTAAATTTGACCTTTGGCGCAATCCCCCAGCACAGCCGCAGCCAGACACTCAGATGTATGCCGTGGGACACGTTTCACTGCCAACAGAGAAATGACGGTAGCAATGCCCCTCCAGCCGTCAGGCCGGAGGGGCATTGCTGGATCATTTCGCCGGGCCGAGCAGCTTCTGCGCGAAATAGGTCATCTGGAGCGCCTGCAACCGCGCACCCTGTTCGATGTCGGCATCGCCCGAATGGCCCCCGGCAGTATCCTCGTAGAACAGATACGGCAGGCCGTATTCCTTCAGCCGCGCGGCGAACTTGCGCGCGTGCTGCGGGCCGACGCGGTCGTCCTTGGTCGTCGTCCAGATATAGGGCTCGGGATAGGCCACGCCCTTCCTGATATTCTGATAGGGCGAGATCGTCGCGAGGAACGCCTTCTCCTCCGGCACCGAGGCCGAACCATATTCGTCGACCCAGGACGCGCCCGCGGCGATCTGTTCGTAACGCAGCATGTCGAGCAGCGGCACCTGAATGGTCACCGCCTTCCACAGATCGGGATGCTGGTTGAACTCGACGCCCATCAGCAGGCCGCCGTTCGAGCCCCCGTAGATGCCGAGCGTCTGCGCACTGGTCAGCTTGCGCGCGATCAGGTCCTTCGCGACGCTGGCGAAATCGTCGTAGATCACCTGCCGCTTGGTCTTACGGCCGGCGTCGTGCCATTTGGGGCCGAATTCGCCGCCGCCGCGGATATTGGCGAGGACGTAGCTGCCGCCGCGCTCGAGCCACAATTTGCCGGTGATCGCCGAATAGCCGGGCAGCATCGGCAGCTCGAACCCGCCGTAAGCCGTCATGATCGTCGGCGTCGTGCCGTCGAGCGCGATGCCCTTCTTGTGGACGATGAAATACGGCACCTTGGTGCCGTCGGTCGAGGTCGCCTCATGCTGCTCGACGACGAGATTGCTCGCGTCGAACTTGGCGGGCAGCGTCTTGACCGGCCTCGCGGCGCTCGCCGTGGCGGCGTCGAGCGGCAGCAGCGTCGTCGGCGTCAGGAAGCCGGTGACGGTGAGATAGCCGCGGTTGCTCTTGTCGTCGGCGCTGGCGACGCCGAGCGAGACGTTGTCGGGCAAGGCGATCGGTTTCGACGTCCAGCCGGCGTTGCCCGGCGTGTAGACCGACGCGCGGCCCCGGACGTTGTCGTTGTAGATCAGGACGACATGGTCTTTGGTCGTCACCACCTCGTCGACCGACTGGCGCGGCGTCGGCGCGAACAGCACGACGGGCCGGATCGCATTGGCCTGCACCTCGGCGAGCGGCGCCGACGCGACCGAGCCGGCGGTCACCGCACCCCATGGATCGCTGGTCTGGAACAGCACCTGCCCCGCGACCATGCCGACCGGGCTGGTCCGCGCCGGAATATCGAGCTTTTTGGTCCCCTCCGGCGTCCAGACGTGCGTCTCGCCGCCGAAGAAGGTGACGCGCCGTTCGATCGTCACCAGACGGTTGCCCTGGCCATCGGTGATCACGCCGGCATAGGTGCCGAGCTGGTCGGTCGGCTGGCCGCGGAAGATTTCCTGCGCCGCGTCGAGCGACCGGCCGCGCTTCACCAGCTTGACGACGAAGGGATAGCTCGACGCGGTCATCGTGCCCTGCCCCCAGTCGCGGCTGACCAGCAACGTGTCCTTGTCGAGCCAGCTCGCGCCCTGCTTCGACTTGGGCAGCGCGAAGCCGCCGGCGACGAACTGGCCGGTGGCGAGATCGAACTCGCGATAGCTGATCGCGTCCTCGCCCCCTTCGGACAGCGCGACGAGGCAGAGGCGTTCCTCGGGATGCAGGCAGGACGCGCCCTTCCATACCCATTTCTTGCCCTCGGCCTTCGACAGCGAGTCGAGGTCGAGCACCGTCGTCCATTGCGGCTGCGGCTGGGCGTAGCTCGCCTCGGTCGTCCAGCGCCAGATGCCCTGCGGATGATCGGCGTCGCGCCAGAAATTGTAGATGCGGCCATAGAGCTGGCTCGGCATCGGGATACGGTCCTTGGCGGACGCGATCGCCAGCGCTTCGGCATAGAAGGTCCGGTAGCGTGGATCGTTCTGCAGCCGCGGCAGCGTCTTGGCGTTCTCCGCCTCGACCCAGGCGAGCGGCCTGGCGCCGTCCTTGTCCTCGAGCCAGATATAGGGGTCGGTTTCGGTGGTCGGGGTGGTCGTCATCGGCCTGCTCTGCGCGAGCGCGGGCGCGGCGGCAAGGATCGTCGAGGCGATCAGCAGCGTGCGGAGGATCATCGGCGCGGTTTCTCCCTGTGATGGACCGGTCTTGCCGGGCAATGCGTTGGCGCGCAATCCGCCCGTATGCCTGGACCCTATCCGATGACCGATGGCCTGACCCTGCCCCGCCGCTATGTCGCGATCGGCGCGATCTCCGCGGGGACCGCGCTGGTCATCATCGACGGCGGCATCGCGACGGTGGCGCTGCCGACGATCGCGCGCGACCTGCACGTCGGCAACAGCGCGGTAGTGGCGGTGGTCACCGTCTATCAGCTCATCCTGGCGATGATGATCCTGCCCTTCGCCGGGCTCGGCGACAAATTCGGGCTCAAGCGCACCTATCAGTTCGGCCAGCTCGTCTTCACCGTCGCGACGCTGCTCTGCTTCTTCGCCAAGAGCCTGCCGTTCCTGCTCGTCGTCCGCGCGGCGCAGGCGCTCGGCGCGGCGGCGGCGCTCAGCGTCTCGTCGGCGCTGATCCGCTCGATCTATCCCGCCAAGCAACTGGGGCGTGGGCTCGGGATCAATTCGGTGGTGGTGTCGAGTTCGGCGGCGCTGGCGCCGACGATCGGCGGGCTGGTACTCGGCATCGCGCCGTGGCCCTGGGTGTTCGCCAGCGCCGTGCCGTTTGCGCTGCTCAGCCTCGTCCTCGGACGCGCGCTGCCCGCGCCCGAACCGCGCGACGAAAAGTTCGACGTGCTCGGCGCGGTGATGTGCGCGAGCATGATCGGCCTCGTCATCTCGGGGGCGGAGAGCGCGGTGCACGGTGACAGCCCCGTGGTGTCGGCGGCGATCGTCGCGGTCGGTGCGGGCATCGGCTGGATCTTCGTCCGGCGCGAGCGCGGCGAGGAAAAACCGATCCTGCCGATCGACCTGCTCGCGCGGCCGGTGATCGCGCTATCGGCGGTCGGTGCCTATACGGCATTCACCGCCTCGATGACGCTGCTGCTGTCGACGCCGTTCCGCTTGCAGCACGGTTATGGCTTCAGCGCGGCCGAGGTCGGCGCGGCGATCGCGCCCTGGCCGCTCACCAACATGATCGTCGCGCCGCTCGCCGGCTGGCTGTCCGACCGGGTGCCGGCGGGGCTGCTCGGCGGGATCGGCATGGCGGTGTCGATCGTCGCGCTGCTGCTGATCGCGACGTTGCCTGCCGATGCCGCCTATTTCGACATCGCGTGGCGGATGGCGTTGTGCGGCTCGGGGTTCGGCCTGTTCCTGCCGCCCAATGCGCGGCTCATCATCGGCTCCGCCCCACGCGAGCGCGCCGCGGCGGCGGGCGGCCTCGTCGGCACGGTGCGGCTGGTCGGGCAGACGACGGGCGCGACGCTGGTCGCGGCGCTGCTCGCGATGAACGTCGGCGCGGGGATGGCGCCGCCGCTGGTCGCCGCGGGCCTCGCTCTGATGGCGGGCCTGTGCAGCCTCGCCCGGCTACGCCCGTCGATCCGCAATCCGTCGAGCGACGAGGCGGAGGACGAGCAGCCGGGGACGCAGGTATCGCGGTGAGTCTTCCCCTTCCAGCCGACCGGCGACTATGTCCGCAACCGTTCGTGCTGAGCCTGTCGAAGCACGATGAGACTCACCTGCCCTTCGACAGGCTCAGGGCGAAAGGAAGGACGAAGGCCACGTCAGCCGATCAGAACACCGCCCGCGCCGTCTCCTCGCCCATCATCCGCTGCCGCACCAGCGGAATCGCCGGGCCGCCGTAGCTGAGAAACTGGTCATGGAACGCCTTCCACGCCTTGCGACCGCCGCGGGTGGCGGTCCAGTCGTCGCGCAGCTTGCGGATCATCAGCTTGCCGAGCGTATAGTTGAGATAGGCCGGATCATAGGTACCGCGCGCCGCCTGCTGGCGCGAATTGCCCTCGTCCTGATAGCATTGTTCGCGGAACATCTTGAGGCTCTGCTCCTGCGTCATGCCGCGCGCGTGCATGCCGATCGCCGACAGGAAGCGGCAGTCGCGCAGCAGCGCGTTGCTGATCTGGCCGATATGCGTCTCGGGATCGCCGTTATCGAGGCCCGCTTCCCACATCATCTCCTCGGCATAATGCGCCCAGCCCTCGGCGAAGGCATAGCCGACGAACACCCGGCCGAACATCGACTTGGACCGATTGGCGTGGAGGAACTGGAGGAAATGCCCCGGCATCACCTCGTGCACCGAGGTGAACAGCAGATCCTTCTTGCCCGGCACGAAGGCGTCCTGCGTCTTCTTGTCCCACGACGGATCGGGCGGCGAGATGTAATAGACCGACGGCACGTTCTTCTCATACGGACCGGCGGGGTCGATATAGGCCGAGTTCTGGCGGTTGTAGGGCGGGCTTTCCTCGACCTTCGCTTCCTCGGTGCCGGGAATGGTGACGAGGTCCTTGGCGACGACGAAGGCGCGCAGCGTCGGGATCTGCCGCCGCGCCTCCGCCACCGGGCCGTCGGCCGACTTGTTGGCATTCATCTTGTCGATGCAGGCGGGGATCGTCTGGCCCGGCGCGAATTGCTTGCAGGCGGCGGCGAGCGCATCCTGGTTGCGCTTGAGGTCGGCGCGGCCCGCCGCCTCCAGCGTCGCGAGCGACGCGTCGACGCCCTCGGTGGCGCGTACCATCCGCTGGAAGCGATCGGCGCCGAGCGCGAAATCGTCCGTCGCCGTGCCACGCTGCGCCGCGAGCCAGCCGCCGAGATCGCGCACCGCCTTGCTCGCCGCCGCCGATGAGGTCTTGAGTTGCGCCTGCAAGGCCGGGTCGCGGACGTCCGCGAACGCCTTGCGCGCGTCGCCGACGTAATAATCCGCGAAGCCGTTGAACCCGGCGACGCCGTAATCGATGAACGACCGCGGCATCGGCGTCTTGAGATTGGCGCGGATCGCCTGCGCCGCCGCCGGCACCCGCCCGAAGAAGGCGATCAGCGCCTTCAGCCGGGTCGGCGCGTCGGCATAGGGTCGGGCGATATAGACATTGGGGTCGAGCCCGCCGCCGACATAATAGGCCGGGTTGCTATGCGGCTGATCGGCATCCTCGAGCCAGAACAATTTCCCCTCGGCGACGCGGATCAGATAGTCGCGTTCGAACCGTTCGTCGGGGCTGAGATCGGCATCGCCGAACGCGCGAGCACGATCGATGGCGTGGTGGAGGAAGGCGGACTGGCGTTGCAGCCCGGCGCCGCTCCAGTCGGGCAACTGGCCGTCGAAATCGTGGCGGCCCTGATAGACCGCATTGGCCGGATCGAGCTTGAACCAGCCCTCGATGAAGCCGTCGCGGAATTGCGCGAAGCCGTTGCTGTGCGCCGGTTGCGCCGCCGCGCTCTCGTTGGTCGCGGAGGGCGCGCCGCCCGAACAGCCCGCCACGGCGAGCGCAAGCAGCGAGGCCGCCACGAAGATACGCATAACCTGATCCCCTGATTCGTTTTCGCCGCGATGCTGGCATCCGGCCGTCGCGAACGCCAGCCCGGGCGAGGAACGGCCCGCCGCGCGCCACGTTGACCGCGCTGACACTACGAGAGGACGGCTTCATGCCCTACGTCAAAACGCGCGACGGCACCGACATCTACGTCAAGGATTGGGGATCGGGCCGCCCGGTCATCCTGCTGCACGGCTGGCCCTTGTCGTCCGACAGCTGGGACCCGCAGATGATGGCGCTCGCCGACGCCGGTTTCCGGGCGATCGCCTACGACCGCCGCGGTTTCGGCCGGTCGGGCCAGCCGTGGAGCGGCTATGACTATGACACGCTCGCCGACGATCTCGCCGACGTGATGGCGGCGACCGGCGCCGATAGCGACGCTACGCTCGTCGGCTTCTCGATGGGCGGCGGCGAGGTCGCGCGCTACATGAGCCGCCATGGCGGCAAAGGCGTGATCGCCGCGGCGCTGGTCGCCTCGGTCGTGCCGTACATGTTGAAGACCGAGGACAATCCGCACGGCACGCCCGAGGACAAGCTCGCCGAGATCGGCGAGAACATCCAGAAGGACCGCGCGCATTTCTTCCGCGACACTTTCTTCAAGCAATTCTTCGGCGTCGGCGTGATCAGCCATCCGGTCAGCGACGACGTGCTCGACTGGGCGACGACCACCGCGTTGCAGGCGGGGCTCAAGCCGACGCTCGCCTGCGCAGAGGCGTTCGGCCATACCGACTTCCGTCCCGACCTCGCGTCGTTCAACGTCCCGACGCTGATCATCCATGGCACCTCCGACCAGACGGTACCGATCGACGCGGCCGGCCGTCCCGCCTCGCTCGGCATCGCGAACAGCCAGCTCGTCGAATATGACGGCGCGCCGCACGGTCTGTTCGCCACGCACGGCGATCGCCTGACCAACGACCTGCTGACCTTCCTCGGCCGGTAACGGCTGGCATCCTGCCGGCCGCTCCATTATCCACCCTCGCGGGCGCCCGGCGGCGCCCGCTTCATCATCATGGCGGGGATGCGTTGCGTGACCGATCCTGAAATCTACCCGATCACCGGCGACTGGACCAACGCCAGCCTCGACCCCAGGAAATACGAAGACCTTTACGAATCCGCGGCGAGCAGCCCGGGCAGCTTCTGGCTCGATCAGGCGACCAAGCGGCTCGACTGGATCACGGCGCCGACGATCGGCGGCGACTGGTCGTTCGCCAAGGCCGACTTCCACATCAAATGGTTCGCCGACGGCCAGCTCAACGTCGCGGCCAATTGCATCGACCGCCATCTCGCCAAACACGGCGATACCGTCGCGATCATCTGGGAGCCCGACGAGCCGTCGGAAGAGCCGCGTCGCATCACCTATCGCCAGCTCCATGACGAGGTTGGCCGCTTCGCCAACGTGCTGAAGGTGCATGGCGTCGGCAAGGGCGACCGCGTCACGCTCTACATGCCGATGATCCCCGAGGCGGCCTATGCCGCGCTCGCCTGTGCGCGGATCGGCGCGATCCATTCGGTCGTGTTCGGCGGATTCTCCGCCGATGCGCTCGCCGGCCGGATCGAGGATTGCGGGTCGAAGATCGTCATCACCGCCGACGAAGGCCGTCGCGGCGGCAAAAGGATCAAGCTCAAGGCGTGCGTCGACGAAGCCGCCGCGCGCGCGCCGACGCTGGAGACGGTCATCGTCGTCAAGGCGACCGGCGCCGAGGTGGCGATGGGGCCGCGCGACATCTGGTATCACGAGGCCGCCGCCGGCGTCGGCAGCGACTGCCCGGCGGAGACGATGGCGGCGGAAGACCCGCTGTTCATCCTCTATACCAGCGGTTCGACCGGCAAGCCGAAGGGCGTTCTCCACACCTCCGCCGGCTATCTGCTGTGGGCGGATTTCACCTTCAAGATCGCGTTCGACTACAAGCCGGGGCAGGTCTTCTGGTGCGCCGCCGATATCGGCTGGGTCACCGGCCACACCTATCTGCTCTACGGCCCGCTCTCCAACGGCGGTACGACATTGATGTACGAAGGGCTGCCGACCTGGCCCGACGCTAGCCGCATCTGGCAGGTGGTCGACCGCCACAAGGTCCATACGCTGTTCACCGCGCCCACCGCGCTGCGCGCGCTGATGAAGGAGGGCGACGACTTCGTCCGCAGGACCGATCGCTCGTCGCTCAAGCTGCTCGGCTCGGTCGGCGAACCGATCAATCCGGAGGCGTGGCGCTGGTATCACGACGTCGTCGGCGAAGGCCGCGCGCCGATCGTCGACGCCTGGTGGCAGACCGAGACCGGCGGGATCATGATCGCCCCCCTGCCCGGCGCGGTGCCGATGAAGCCGGGGTCCGCCTCGAAACCGCTGCCCGGCGTCGTGCCGCAGCTCGTCGACGACAAGGGAACGGTGCTGACCGGCGCGGCGCAGGGAAATCTGTGCATCACGCAAAGCTGGCCCGGCCAGATGCGCGGCGTCTGGGGCGATCAGGATCGTTTCTTCCAGACCTATTTCACCACCTACGAGGGCAAGTATTTCACCGGCGACGGCTGCCGCCGCGACGGCGACGGCTATTACTGGATCACCGGCCGGGTCGACGACGTCATCAACGTCTCGGGCCATCGCATGGGGACCGCCGAGGTCGAGAGCGCGCTGGTGCTGCACGAGGCGGTCGCCGAGGCGGCGGTGGTCGGCATGCCGCACGAGGTAAAGGGTCAGGGCATCTACGCCTATGTGACGCTCAACGCCGGACGAGAGGGCGACGAGGCGTTGCGCAGCGCATTGGTGGCCTGGGTGCGGCAGGAGATCGGCCCGATCGCCAGCCCCGACAAGCTGCAATTCGCGCCGGCCTTGCCCAAGACGCGCTCGGGCAAGATCATGCGCCGCATCCTGCGCAAGATCGCCGAGGGCGACGTGACCGCGCTGGGTGACACCTCGACGCTGGCGGACCCGGCGGTGATCGACGATCTGGTCGCGAACCGCATCGTCTGATCGTCCTCGACCGGGAGGGGAGCGGGTTGCCCTCTCCTCCCGCCCCCTTTAGGCACGCCGCCAGAGGGAGACGGAACGATGACCTTCGCGAGCAGGATCGGCTGGATCGTCGTCGCGCTGATCGGCGCCGGTGCCTTAGCGGTGGTGGCGACCGCCCGCGGCGAGACCGTCAATGCGGTGTGGATCGTCGTCGCGGCGGTGTCGGTCTATCTGATCGCCTATCGCTTCTATTCGCTCTATCTCGCCAAGGTCGTGGTCGGCATCGATCCGGCGCGCCCCACCCCGGCGCAGCGCCACCCCGACGGGCTCGACTTCGTCCCGACCGACCGGCGCGTGCTGTTCGGCCACCATTTTGCCGCGATCGCCGGTGCGGGGCCGCTGGTCGGTCCGGTGCTCGCGGCGCAGATGGGGTATCTGCCGGGCATGTTGTGGATCCTCGCCGGTGTCGTGCTGGCGGGTGCGGTGCAGGACTTCATGGTGCTGTTCCTGTCGATGCGCCGCGACGGTCGATCGCTCGGCGAGCTGATCCGCATGGAGATGGGGGCGGTGCCGGGGACGATCGCGCTGTTTGGCGCGTTCATGATCATGATCATCATTCTGGCGGTGCTCGCGCTGATCGTCGTGCGGGCGCTCGCCGACAGCCCCTGGGGGATGTTCACCGTCGCAGCGACGATCCCGCTCGCGATCCTGATGGGTGTCTATACCCGCTGGATCCGGCCCGGCCGGATCGGCGAAGTCTCTTTGCTCGGCCTTGTCGGGCTGATCCTCGCGATCATCTACGGCCAGAATGTTGCCGCCTCGGCCAGTCTCGCGCCGTGGTTCACCTATACGCCGGTGCAGCTCTGCTGGATCCTGATCGGCTATGGCGCGGTCGCCGCGCTGCTCCCCGTGTGGCTGCTGCTCGCGCCGCGCGACTATCTGTCGACCTTCCTCAAGATCGGCGCGATCGCCGCGCTGGCGATCGGCATCGTCGTCGTCGCGCCGCCGATGCGCATGCCGGCGCTGACCCGGTTCATCGACGGCAGCGGCCCGGTCTGGTCGGGATCGCTCTTCCCCTTCCTGTTCATCACCATCGCCTGCGGTGCGGTGTCGGGCTTCCATGCGCTGATCGCCAGCGGCACCACGCCCAAGCTGATCGCCAGCGAGGGTGATGCGCGCTTCATCGGTTACGGTGCGATGTTGATGGAGAGCTTCGTTGCGATCATGGCGCTGGTCGGGGCGTCGATCATCGATCCCGGCGTCTATTTCGCGATGAACAGCCCCGCCGCGGTCGTCGGCACCGACCCGGCCAGCGCCGCCGCGGCGGTATCGGCGATGGGCTTTGCGATCACGCCCGAGACGATCGCCGCCACCGCCCGCGACGTCGGCGAGACGACGATCATCAGCCGCGCGGGCGGCGCGCCGACGCTCGCGGTCGGCATGGCGCAGATCTTCAGCCATCTGATCGGCGGGCGCGCGATGATGGCCTTCTGGTATCATTTCGCGATCCTGTTCGAGGCCTTGTTCATCCTGACCGCGGTCGACGCCGGCACCCGCGCCGGCCGGTTCATGCTGCAGGACCTGATCGGCCTCGCGGTGCCGCGCTTCCGCAACTCGACCTCGTTCGTCCCGGGGCTGATCGGCACCGGGTTGTGCGTCGCGGCCTGGGGCTTCTTCCTGTATCAGGGCGTCACCGATCCGCTCGGCGGGGTGAACACCTTGTGGCCGCTGTTCGGCATCTCGAACCAGATGCTCGCCGCGGTGGCGCTGGTGCTCGCCACGGTCGTGCTGTTCCGGATGAAGCGCGAGCGTTATGCCTGGGTGACGATCCTGCCGGCGGCGTGGCTGGTGCTGTGCACGGTGACCGCCAGCCTGCTCAAGCTCTTCTCCGGCGATCCGAAGGTCGGCTTCCTCGCCCACGCCCGCCGCTTCGCCGACGCGGCGGCGCGCGGCGAGACGCTGGCACCCGCCAAGTCGCTCGGCGAGATGGGGCGGATCGTGATGAACGACCGGATCGACGCGGCGCTCTGCGCGCTGTTCCTCGCGGTGGTGGTGTTGATCATCGGCTATGGCATACGCACCTGCCTGATCGCGCGCCGCCTCGACGCGACGAGCGTCAGCGAGATCCCCGCGCTGGCAGTGGCAGCGGAATGAACGTCGGGACGATCCTGCGCGGTATCGCCGAGACCGGCCGGTTGATGGTCGGCGTGCCGTCCTATCGCACCTATGTGGCGCATATGGCGGCGGCGCACCCCGATGCGCCGGTGATGAGCGAGGCGGCCTTCTTCCGCAACCGGCAGGAAGCCCGCTATGGCGGACGCAACGGCGGTCGCTGCTGCTGACGTTCAGCGCGACCGCCGGGCGGATCAGCCCAACAGGGCGAACGTCACCGCGCAGATCGACAACGCCGCACCGCTCGCGCAGCACAGGATGCCGAAGCCGCATTGGCACAAGGTCGGCTGATACCGGTCCATAGCACCTCTCCTCAACGTCGCTCTTCCGGCGACGAACAGAGGCTAACACAGGCCGATCCGGATGCAATAGGCGTCAGCGCCGTGGACGCGCCTCTTCCGCGTCGAGCGCCGTCGAAAGGGTGTCGACCATGCCAGCAAGCGCGAGCCGCTCCTCGACGGTAAGCGCGCCGAACACGCCGTTGATGAGCTCGTGGCGCAGCGGTTCGGTCTCACCGATCACCCGCCGCCCCTCGTCGGTGATCGACACCTGTTTGACGCGTCGGTCCCGCTCGTCGGGTGTGCGCATCACCAGCCCGTCGCGTTCGAGCCCGTCGATCGCCTCGGTCACCGTCCGCGGCGCGTAATCGAAGAAGTCGGCGATGTCCGCCGCCCGCGACGGCCCCCGCTTGTACAGGAACAGCAGCAATTTGGTCCGCGCCAGCGACGCGCCCTGCTCCGCCATCCGCCGGTTCATCAGACGCTGCATTCGGAAAAAAAGCCGGAACAGCTCGGCGGCAAGGGGTTCGCAATCAGACATATGTGAGGACCCTCATTAAATGGTCTTGCACAATGCTGCAAGTGCGAGCATCACGACGCTGATCCAAGCAAGAAGATGAAGCTGATGGCCGAAAACGAGCAAAATCGGGATGATAGCGCCGAGTCGCAGAGCGACTCGGACCAAGCGCGAAGCAAGCCTTCGCCGCTCAAGAACCCGCGGGTGCGGATCATCCTGCTGATCGTCATCGCCGTCGCGGTGATCGGCGGCGTCTTGTGGTACGTGCGCTATCAAAGCGTCGGCAAATTCATGCAGGGCACCGACGACGCCTATATCCAGGCGGATGCGGTAACGATCTCGCCCAAGGTGTCGGGCTATGTCGACAAGGTGTTCGTCGCCGACAACCAGCAGGTGAAGGCCGGCACGCCGCTCCTCCAGATCGACGCGCGCGACTATAACGCGCAGGCGGCGCAGGTGGAGGCGCAGATCGATGTCGCCCGCGCCAATGCCGAGGGCGTGCGCGCGCAGATCCGCGAACAACAGGCGGCGATCGACAAGGCTCACTCGGACCTCAGCGCGGCGCGCAGCGATGCCGCCTTCGCGCATGCCGAGGTCGTCCGCTACCAGCCGCTCGCCGCCTCCGGTGCCGAAACGCGTGAAAAGCTGTCGCAGCTGCTGAACCAGGCGCGTCAGGCGGATGCGCAGGTCGCCTCGGCGCAGGCCGCGCTGACCAGCGCGACGCGCCGCGTCGGCACGTTGCAGGCGCAGGTCCAGCAGGCGAACGCGCAGGGCGAGGCCAGCCGCGCGCAGCTCGCCGCCGCCAAGGTCAACGTCGGTGCGACGATCCTGCGGGCCAGTATCGATGGCCGCGTCGGCGACAAGACGGTGCGCATCGGCCAATTCGCCCAGGCCGGTACCCGGCTGATGTCGATCGTTCCGGTGCAGCAGATCTACGTCGAGGCGAATTTCAAGGAAACGCAGCTCGGCCTGATGCGCGTCGGCCAGCCGGTCACGCTGGACGTGGACGCGCTGCCCGGTGTCGAGATCCACGGCCGCGTCGAGAGCGTCTCGCCGGGCACCGGTGCGCAATTCTCGCTGCTGCCGCCACAGAATGCGACCGGCAATTTCACCAAGATCGTCCAGCGCGTTCCCGTCCGCATCGCGCTCGACGCGGGGCCCGAAACGCGCAAGCTGCTGGTTCCCGGCATGTCGGTTGACGTGACGGTCGATACCCGTTCCGCCAAGGGCAGCGTGCAGCGCATCCGCGACGAGCAGGACCAGCATAACGAGCGGCGCGGCCGATGAGCGCGGCCGCCGCTCCTGCGGCTCAGGGCAATCGGGCGCGGGCCGCCACGCTCGAACGCGCCGATCTCGCCGCCTGGCTGGCGGTGGCGGCGGGCAGCCTCGGCGCGCTGATGGCGACGCTCGACATCTCGATCGTCAATTCGGCGCTGCCGGTGATCCAGGGCGAGATCGGCGCGAGCGGCACCGAAGGCACCTGGATCGCCACCTCCTATCTCGTCGCCGAGATCATCATCATTCCGCTCTCGGCCTGGCTCGAGCGCGTGCTCGGCCTGCGGACCTTCCTGCTGATCGCGTCGATCCTGTTCACCGCCTTTTCGGTGGTCTGCGGTCTGTCGACGACGCTGACGATGATGATCATCGGTCGCGCCGGCCAGGGGATCACCGGCGGCGCGCTGATTCCCACCGCGATGACGATCATCGCCACCCGCCTGCCGCGCTCGCAACAGCCGATCGGCACCGCGCTCTTCGGCGTCACCGCGATCCTCGGCCCGGTGCTCGGGCCGCTGATCGGCGGCTATCTGACCGAGAACGTCAGCTGGCATTACGCCTTCTTCCTCAACGTCCCCGTCGGCGCGGTGCTGCTGGTGCTGCTCCTCGTCGGCCTGCCGCACCAGAAGCCGCATCTGCGCGAATTGCTCAAGGCGGACTGGCTCGGCATCGCCGGCCTCGCACTGGGTCTCGGCGGCCTCACCGTCGTTCTCGAAGAGGGACAGCGCGAGCAATGGTTCCAGTCGGCGCTGATCATCAAGCTGACCGTGCTCACCGTCTTCGGGCTCGCGATGCTGTTCGCCGGGCAGTTCATTGCCGAAAAGCCGGTGGTCAAGCTGCGCCTCCTGATCGACCGCCAGTTCGGCAGCGTCGCGATCATGGGTCTGGTGCTCGGCATGGTGCTGTACGGCAGCAGCTACGTCATCCCGCAGTTCCTCGCGGCGATCGCCGACTATAATGCGCTGCAATCGGGCAAGGTGGTGCTGCTCAGCGGCATCCCCAGCCTGTTGATGATGCCGCTGGTGCCGCTGATGATCCGCCATCTCGACATCCGCGTCGCGGTCGCCTCCGGTCTGCTGCTGATGGCGCTGAGTTGCCACCTCGACACGACGCTGACCGCGCAATCGGTCGGCAGCGCCTTCACCGATTCACAGTTGCTGCGCGGCGTCGGCACGATCCTCGGCTTCGTCTTCCTCAACCAGGCGGCGATCGCTTCGGTGCGGCCAGAGGAGGCCGGCGATGCCGCCGGCCTGTTCAGCGCGGCGCGCAATATCGGCGGCTCGTTCGCACTCGCCGGCATCGCGACGCTGCAGGACCAGCGCAGCTATCTGCACAGCCGGCGGATCGACGAAGTGCTCAACGCCAATTCGGTCGCGCTGCAGGATTATCTCGCCGCCACCGGCCGGTCGCTCGGTGGCGCCGCCACCGCGATCCAGTCGCTTGGCGGCACGATCCAGCGCGAGGCGCTGGTGATGACCTATAACGACCTGTTCTGGCTCCTGTCGGTCGGCATCTGCTGCGTCGTGCCGCTCGTCCTGTTCCTCCGCCCGCTGCCGCAGGGCGGCCCCGTGGCGATGCATTGAGGCGATGATGCAAATTCTCCGCTCCCCTTCCCTTCTGCTGATCCCGGCATTGACGCTCGGCGCCTGTACGGTCGGCCCGAATTACGCCGGTCCGCCCAGGACGCTCGCCGACACCGCCGCCCCCGCCGGTTTCAAGCGCGGCGGCCCGCTCGCCTCGCCGGCGGCGCCGGGCGTCGCAGCCTGGTGGACGCAGCTCAACGATCCGCTGCTCACCCAGCTCGAGACGCAGGCGCTCGCCGCCAACCCGAACATCGCGGTGGCGACCGCACGGCTGCGGCAGGCGCGCGCCTCGCTGCGGCTGGAGCGCGCCAATCAGGCACCGAGCGCGAATGCGTCGGCAGTCTATCTGCACGCGCGCATTCCCGGCTTCGACTTCGGCGGCACGAGCGGCAGCGACACCGGCGCCAGCGCGGTCGACGTCTACAACCTCGGCTTCGATGCGAGCTGGGAGGTCGATCTGTTCGGTGGCCGCCGCCGCTCGGTCGAGGCCGCCCGCGCGCAGGCCGAGGCGGCGGAGGCGAACGTCGCCGATGCGCAGGTCAGCCTCACCGCCGACGTCGCTCAGGCCTATGTCAATCTGCGCGACGTCCAGCGCCGCATCGCCTTGGCGCGCGACGCGGCGCGGATGCAGCAGCAGATGCTCACGCTCACCCAGCAGCGGTTCGGGCAAGGCGCCGCCTCCGACCTCGATGTCGAGCGGCTGCGTGGCCAGGTCGAGTCGACCAACGGCCAGATCGTGCCGCTCCAGGCCGAGCTCGAAAGCTACCTCAACGCGCTGGCGGTCTTGACCGGGCAGGAGCCGGGCGCCCTCGATGCGCGACTGAGCCCGATCGCCGCAGTGCCGTTGCCCCCCGCCGCGGTCGCGGTCGGCGATCCCGCCGCCTTGCTCAAGCGCCGTCCGGACATCCGCGCGGCCGAACGCCAGTTGGCGCAGCGCACCGCGCAGGTCGGCGTCGCCGACGCGGCGCGCTTCCCGCGACTCAACATCCTCGGGCTGATCGGCCTCGGCGGGACCAAGCTCTCCGACATCAGCCCGGACAAGCTGGTCGGCCTCGCCGCGCCGATGCTGCAATGGAATTTCCTCGACTTCGGTCGCAACCGCGCGCGGATCAATCAGGCCGAGGGCCAACGCGACGAGGCCGAGGCGCAATATCGCGGCACCGTGCTCGGCGCGCTCAAGGATGCCGAGGATGCCCTCTCCCGCTTCGGCCACCGCCGCGAGACGGTCGCCAGCCTGTTGCGCAGCAAGGCGAGCGCCGATCGTGCCGCCGATCTGATGCAGCAACGCTTCCGCGCCGGCACCGCGACGTTGATCGACACGCTCGACGCCGAGCGGCAGCGGGTCGCCGCCGAACAGAATCTGTCGGCGGGCACCGCGGGGCTGACCGGCGACTTCATCGCCTTGCAGAAAGCGCTCGGCCTGGGCTGGGGGGCAGCGCCGCCAGCGGTGTGATCCGATTTGCAATATGTTGATCTTGCGGCCGGATTCTGGAAGAGGACCGTATACGCGTCGCGATCGTCGCGCTGGGAAACAAGCCGATGAGCATCGTCGTACGGACCCTTTCCGATCAGGTCTTCGAAATCGTCCGCGAACGGATCGTCGATGGATCGATCCGCGCCGAAGCGCCGATCCGGCAGGATGCGCTGGCCGCGGAATTGGGGGTCAGCAAGATCCCGCTGCGCGAGGCGCTCGTCCGGCTCGAACACGAAGGGCTGATCCACAGCCAGGCGAACCGCGGCTATTCGGTCCGCGCGCTATCGGCGGAACAGGCGGATGAAATCTATGCGTTGCGCCTGGCGATCGAGCCGCGCGCCGCGGCGATCGGTGCGGCGGAGGCGGATGGCGACGACCGCAGCTATGCGACGACCTCACTTGCCGCGCTCGAAGAGGCACGCGGCGCCGCGCCCACCGAAATTGCGGTGCGCCATCGCCGCTTCCACGTCGCGCTGGTGCGGCCCGGCGACCGCATGCTGACGACCCAGCTGATCGAGCGGCTGGCGATGCTCGCCGAACGTTATGTCATCGCGCATCTGGAGCCTGCCGGCCGGTTCGCGCGTGCCGACCGCGAACATCGCGATTTGCTCGCCGCCTGGCTCGACGGCGACGGCAACACGGTCGAGCAGCTCATGATCCAGCATCTCGAACTGACCCGCGCCGATCTGCAGGCCGAGCTGCAACACCTGCGCAACCGATAGGTTTGCGCCGGGACGGCGCTTACGCAATCTGCAATGTCATTGGCTGGAGATCCCGCGGGATCGATCCGGCTCGCCCGTCCCGAGCGAATGAAATGGTCGGGGCGACAGGATTCGAACCTGCGACCCCCACACCCCCAGTGTGATGCGCTACCAGGCTGCGCTACGCCCCGACCGAGGGACCGTCGGCACATGGCCATCGATCCCGGAGCGGGGCCTGTAGGCGGGTCCGTCGGGGGATGCAAGCGGCCTTTATCGATGGTGCGCCGGGAAGAGCCGTTGCAGCGGCGCAACATTGCGCGCCGCCCTAACCGATGCTAGCGCGCGGATTATCTTGTGCGGAGGATTTCCCCCGCCGATCAGCCATGCACGGATACGATGTTGATCTCTCCAGCTTATGCCCAGACCGCCGGCAGCGCCGCTGATGCCGGCGGGTACGCCTCGCTCATCAGCTTCGCGCCGCTGCTTCTCATCTTTATCGTCTTTTACTTCCTGATGATTCGCCCGCAGCAGACCCGCATGAAGGCGCTGCAGCAGGCGGTGGCCGCGGTGAAGAAGGGCGACAGCGTCGTCACCGCCGGCGGCGTGATGGGCAAGGTCACCAAGGTCGAGGATGCGTTCGTCGAGGTCGAGATCGCCCCGAACACCCGCATCCGGGTCGTCAAGGCGACGCTCGCCGAGGTGACCGGCCTCAACACGAAGCCGGCGAACGACTGATGCTCGACTTTCCGCGCTGGAAGGTAGCGTCGATCTGGGCGGTGCTCGCGCTGCTCTGCGCGCTGTCGATCCCCAGCTTCCTGCCCGAGTCCGTCACCAACAGCTGGCCGTTCCACCCGCGCATCAACAAGGGTCTCGACCTTGCGGGCGGCAGCTATCTGATGCTCGAGGCGGATACGCAGGATCTCGCGAACACCCGGATCGAGGCGATGCGCGAACAGATCCAGGGCACGATGCGCAACGGCACGCCGCGGATCGACATCGGCGACGTCTCGACGCGCAACAACCAGATCAGCTTCATGCTGCGCGACCCCAGCCAGGTTGATGCTGCGCGCGAGCGGCTGCTCGGCATCACCGGTGGCGGCGCGGGGATGACTGGCCAGCGCGAATGGGACATCCAGGTCGTCGATTCGAGCCGGTTCGTGCTCTCGCCGACGCAGGCCGGCCTGCAGCAGGCGATCAAGACGGCGATGGAAGACGCCACCGACGTCGTCCGCAAGCGCATCGACGCCCTCGGCACGCGCGAACCGACCATCGTCCGCCAGGGCGACAACCGCATCCTCGTCCAGGTGCCGGGCCTGCAAAATCCGCAGGCGCTGAAGGACCTTCTCGGCAAGACCGCCAAGCTCGAATTCAAGCTGGTCGATCAGACGGTCACCAACCCGGCGGATCTCGTCAAGGGCATCGCCCCGATCGGCAGCCAGATCCTGCCCTATCCAAAGAACCCGTCGGGCGTGCCCTTCATCGCCGTCAAACGCTCGGTGATGATCTCGGGCGACCAGCTCGCCGACGCACGCCAGGCGTTCGATCAGCAGACCAATCAGCCCAACGTCCAGATCACGTTCAACGCGGCGGGCGGCAACCGGTTCGCGCGCGTGACGCAGGCCAATGTCGGCAAGCCGTTCGCGATCATCGTCGACAATCAGGTCGTCACCGCGCCGAACATCGAGACCGCGATCCTCGGCGGCTCGGCGGTCATCAATGGCGGGTTCACGGTCGACAGCGCCAACCAGCTCGCGATCGCGCTGCGTTCGGGCAAGCTGGCGATCAACCTCAAGGTCATTGAGGAATCGACCGTCGGCCCCGACCTCGGCGCGGATTCGGTGCGGGCCGGCATCCTCGCCTGCTCGGTCGCCGTCGCGCTGGTCGTCGCCTTCATGTTCCTGACCTATGGGCGGTTCGGCCTCTATGCGAACATCGCCGTCGTCATCAACGTGTTCGTCATCCTTGGCGTGCTGGCGCTGCTCAACGGCACGCTGACGCTGCCGGGCATCGCCGGCTTCGTGCTGACGATCGGCACGGCGGTCGACGCCAATGTGCTCATCAACGAACGTATCCGCGAGGAACGCCGGCGGGGACGTTCGGTCGTCCAGGCGGTCGAACTCGGCTACAAGGAAGCCAGCCGGACGATCTTCGAGGCCAATATGACGCATGCCATTTCGGGCATCATCATGTTCGCGCTGGGCTCCGGTCCGGTGAAGGGCTTCGCGGTCGTGCTACTGATCGGCATCGCCACCTCGGTCTTCACCGCCGTCACCTTCACGCGCATGCTCGTCGCGCAGTGGATCCGGCGCGAGAAGCCCAAGACGATCAACATCTGAGGCGAAAGGCCAAGACATGCGCCTCCTGAAAATCGTACCCGACAACACCAACATCGACTTCGTCCGGCTGCGCGGCCTCGCCTTCGGGCTGACGCTGCTGTTGAGCGTGATCGCGGTCGGGCTGACCGTCTACAAAGGCCTCAACTTCGGCGTCGACTTCGTCGGCGGCCTGATGATCGAGGAGAAGTTCGCCAGCCCGCCCGATCAGAACAAGGTACGTTCGGTGATCGACGGCCTCGGCGTCGGCGAAGCCGCGTTGCAGCAGCAGGGCGGTCCGCAGACGCTGATCATCCGCCTGCCCGTGCAGGAAGGTGCGGACGAAGGTGCGACCAACGCCGTCGTGAAGAAGGTGGAAACCGCGCTGGCACGCGCCTTCCCCGGGGCGACGTTCAGCCGTTATTCGACCGTGTCCGGCAAGGTGTCCGGCGAGCTGATCCGCAACGGCGTGCTTGCCGTCGTGCTCGCGGTGCTCGGCATCGGCCTGTTCGCGATCCTGCGCTTCGAATGGCAGTTCGGCGTTTCCACCATCGTCGCGATCGTCCACGATCTGCTAATGACGGTCGGCTTCTTCGCCCTGTCGCGGTTCGAGTTCGACCTCAACATCATCGCCGCGGTGCTGACCATCATCGGCTATTCGATCAACGACAAGATCGTCATCGACGATCGCATCCGCGAGAACATGCGCCGCTATCGCAAGATGGACATGCGCGAGATCATCAACCTGTCGGTCAACGAAACGCTGCCGCGCACCGTTATGACCTCGGTGACGATCCTGCTCGCGCTCGTCGCAATGCTGCTGCTCGGCGGCCACGTGCTGCGCGGCTTCACCGCCGCGATGATCCTCGGCATCGTCGTCGGTACCTATTCGTCGATCTACGTGTCGTCGTCGCTGCTCATCACGCTCGGTCTTCGTGCCGAGCCGACCGGCGGCGACAAGCCGACCCGCGGCGTCGCCGACAATGCGGAGCGCGTCGGCCCGCGCGAGGGCTGAGGCGATGCGGATGCAGGCAGACGCGCAGACCGGCGGCCCGATCGTCCGCGGCTTCGTCGGTAGTGGGTTTCGTATCGACGACGAGCATGTGGCACGCGCTCTGTTGATGACGCATGAGACGGCGGTCGAATGGACCCCGCCGGCGCTTTCGGTGCTCGGCGAGGATGCGTTGCAGTTGCTGATCGACGCCGATCCGGAGTTCATCCTGATCGGCACCGGGGCGACGTTGGTGCGGCCGCCGGTCGCGCTGGTCAGCGCGCTCGAGGATCGCGGGATCGGCGTCGAGGCGATGGATAGCCGTGCCGCCGCGCGCGCCTGGGGCGTGCTGCGTGGCGAGGGGCGCGTGATCGGTGCGGCGCTCTACCCGCTCGACGCCTGACGCGTCCGGATCGTCCTGCGCCGGCCGTGGCGAACGAGCCCGCGTAGATGATCGACCAAGGCGGCGGTATTCGCCTCCCAGGTGAAGGCCGACGCGGTGGCGCGCACCGCCTCCGGCTCCGGCGGCGCCGCGAGCAGGTCGGCAATCGCCACGGCGAACGATGCCGGATCGCGGTGCGCGATGCGCCCGGCGGCGCGTGAGGCCACGACCTCGCGTGCACCACCCGCATCGGAGATGACGATCGGCGTCCCGCAGGCGAGCGCCTCCAGCCATGCGTTGGCCAGCCCCTCGGACGTGGAGGCCAGCGCCATGACGTCCGCCGCCGCACAGATCGCCGGAAGTTCGCCGTGCGGCACCGCACCGAGCAGGTGCAGGCGATCCGCACATCCCAATTCGTCGGCCAGAGCCAGCAGCCGCGCGCGCTCCGGTCCATCGCCTGCAATCGCCAATGCGACTCCCGGCAAGGCCGCCACGGCCCGGAGCACCAGATCGTGGCCCTTGCGTGAAATCAGCGCGCCGAGTGACAGCACCAGCGGCCCCGTCAGCCCCAGCGCCGTCCTCGCGGCCGGGCGGTCCGCGACCGGCCGGAACCGTGCCAGATCCACACCGGTGAGATGAACGCGGATACGCTCCTCCGGCATGCCGAGCGCCGCCATGTCCGTCCGCATGGCGGCGCTGACCGCGAGCAGGCCGTCGGCGCCGTGCGAGGCGGCGATGACCTGCGCGGCGGTCGGGCCGCTGGTGCCCCAATGGTGGATATCGGCGCCGCGCGCCTTGATCGACACCGGCACGCCATAGCGCTCGCCCAATGCCACCGCGGCCGGGCCGTCCGGAAAGAAGAAGGAGGCGTCGATGACATCAAAGGCGAAGTCGGTGCGGATGTCGTCGAGCAGCGGCACGAGCGCGCGGACCAGATGGTGTGCGTGCCAACGCCCGCCGACGCCGGGGATCGAGGTGAAACGCGGCCGATGGACGGGCAACCCGTGCCATATCTCGTGCAAGGGCAGCGTCAGCTTGTCGGCATGATGGATCAGCGCCAGCGGACCGGGCGGCAGGCCGATCGGCGCGACGACGCGAACCTCGACATCCTCGGCAGTGGCGAGGCCACGCGTCTGCCGTTCGACGAATATCCCGAAGTTCGGTCGGGTAGCGTCCGGAAACAAGGTCGAGAGCGTCAGTACGCGGAGCATAACCCGCGTACTAACCACTCGAAGTTAAAGCTTTCTCCCGACCCGTCCGGTCAGATGCGCCGGGTGCCCGGATAGGCGAACAGCAGGTCGGCGTCGGCGCTGGTGGTGATCGTCTCGCTGCCGCTGACGGTGAGGCATTCGCCCGCCTTGAAGGCGGTACCGGCGACCTCGCCCGAGCCGCTGATCGGCACCAGCCAGCCCGTCTGCCCTTCGGCCAAGGCGACGTCATGGCTGCCGGCGGACCAGCGTTCGAGGACGAATTTCGGCCCCTCGACGAGGATCGTCCGCCCCTCCCCGGCCGTGCCCGGCGAGGTGATCGGCTGATAGGGGGTCAAATGCGCCACCGCTACGCCGTCATCGAGGTGCAATTCGCGGTCGCTGCCATAATCGTACAGGCGATAGGTGGTCTCGCTATTCTGCTGCACCTCGATCAGCGTCAGCCCGCCGCCGATCGCGTGGATCGTGCCTGATGGCGCATAATAGAAATCGCCCGCCTTGACCGGCACCCAGTCGAGATCGTCCTCGATCGAACCGTCCTGCGCGTCGGTGCGCAGCTGCTCGGCAGAGATCGGCGCCTTGGGGCCGAGCGCGATCGTCGAATCGGGACGCGCCGCCAGGATCGTCCAGCATTCGTCTTTGCCGCGCGGCAGGCCGCGGGCATGCGCCTGCTCGTCGTCGGGATGGACCTGCACCGACAGTTTCTGGCCGGTGAACAGATATTTGATGAGCAGGTCGGGGGACGTGTCACCCGGCTCCTGGAACCAGATTTCGCCGATCGGCTCGCCGTCGGCGGGCGCATCCTCGAACCCGAAGCCCAGATCATGCCGGCCCCATGGCTTTTCGACGCGATGGGTGTGGAGCAGGGTAGCAGGCATGCGGGTCCTTTCGTGATCGTATCAACTCGGCGCCAACGTGCGACAGGGGGGATTGTTCGCACGGGCGGCCTTACGCTAAGAGCCTTAGCCGATGCGTATCCCCCAGTCCAAGGCGCTTGCCGCAGCGCTGATCGCCGTCCTCGCGCTTCCCGTCGCGGGCTGCGCCCGCAATCGTGCGAAGTCCGACCTGCCCTATGTCGCGCGCGACGTCGGCACGCTCTATTCGACCGCGCGCAAGCGGCTCGATCAAGGGCGCTACAAGGAAGCGGCGGTGCTGTTCGACGAGGTCGAGCGCCAGCATCCCTATTCGATCTGGGCGCGCCGCGCGCAGCTGATGAGCGCGTTCAGTTATTATCTGAACAAGGATTACACGCAGAGCATCCAGTCGGCGCAGCGCTTCCTGTCGGTCCATCCCGGCAACCGCGACGCCCCTTATGCCTATTACCTCGTCGCGCTGAGCTATTACGAGCAGATCCGCGACGTCACGCGTGACCAGAAGATCACCCGCCAGGCGCTCGACGCGCTCGGCGAACTGACCCGCCGCTATCCCAACACGCGCTATGCTTCCGACGCCCGGCTGAAGATCGACCTCGTCAACGATCACCTTGCCGGCAAGGAGATGGAAGTCGGCCGCTTCTACGAAACGCGCGGCCAGTGGCTCGCCGCGACGCTGCGGTTCCGCACCGTGATCGACAAGTTCCAGACGACCACGCACACGCCCGAAGCGCTGATGCGGCTGACCGAGAGCTATCTCGCCGTCGGCCTGCCCGACGAGGCGCAGAAGGCGACCGCGGTGCTCGGCGCCAATTATCCGGGAAGCGACTGGTACAATCACGCTTACGAGTTGATGCAGAAGCATCCGGTCAAGCCCGTTGCGCCGATCCCGGCGGGGCAGCCGATCATCCCGGCCGGCACGCCTGGTGCGAAGGCACAGACGCTGCCCGGCGAATCGGGCACCGCGACGCCCAAGGCCGAGGCCCCCGGTGCGCCCACCCCGGTCGGGACGACCGGCGGCACCACCGGCGGGCCGGTACCGAGCACCGAGACGCCGACGAGCTGATGGATCGCGGCGCGCCGGCCGACACTTTCGTGACGGACCGGAACGTTTAGGGATCAACATCCCGGTAACGCCGCGCTATATCGACCGCGATGCTGACCGCGCTGTCCATTCGCGATGTGGTGCTGATCGAGGCGCTCGACCTGGAATTCGGGCACGGGCTCGACGTGCTCACCGGCGAGACCGGGGCGGGCAAGTCGATCCTGCTCGATGCCCTGGGGCTGGCGCTCGGCGGCCGGGGCGAGACGGGTCTCGTCCGTCATGGCGCGACCCAGGCGGTCGTCACCGCGACCTTCGATCCGCCGAACGGCCCGCTTGCCGCGTTGCTCGACGACAATGGCGTGGAGATCGAGCCGGGAGAGCCGTTGCTGGTGCGCCGCATCGTCAAGGCCGACGGCGGCAGCCGCGGCTTCGTCAACAACCAGCCCGCCGGCGCTGCGCTGCTCCGCGAGATGGCGCCGATGCTCGTCGAGATCCACGGCCAGCACGACGATCGTGGCCTGCTCAATCCGCGCGGCCATCGCGCCCTGCTCGACGCATTCGGCCGGGTCGATCCGGGCGATACAGCGCGCGCCTGGACGACGCTGCGCGCGGCGGAAACCAAGCTGGCCGCCGCGCGTGCCGAGATCGAGACCGCGGCGCGGGATCGCGAATGGCTGGAACATGCGGTCGGCGAACTCACCACGCTGGCCGCCGAGCCCGGCGAGGAAGAAGCACTGGCCGACAAGCGGCGCGGGATGCAGCGCGCCGAGAAGATCGCCGACGAGCTTGCCGCGATCGACGACTATCTCGAAGGATCGAACGGCGGCCTCGCGCAGCTCCGCCAGGCGGCACGCGTCCTCGAACGGATCGCCGAGGATCATGCCGCGCTGGGCGAGGCGCTCGCCGCGATCGACCGCGCGGTGATCGAGGCGACGGTCGCCGAAGAGCAATTGGCCGAGGCGCGACGCGACCTCGCCTTCGACCCGCGCGCGCTGGAGGAGGACGAGGCACGCCTGTTCGAGCTGCGTGGCATGGCGCGCAAGCATCGCGTCCAACCCGACGAACTCGCCGCGCTGACCGAGGATCTTCAAACCAAGCTGGAACGGCTCGAAGCCGGCGAGGACGGCATCGCCGTGCTGGAGACCGCCGTCGCCGCGGCACGGGCCGATTACGACGCCGCCGCCGACATCCTGTCCCGGCGCCGCCATGCCGCCGCCGAACGGCTCGACGTGGCGGTGGCCGGCGAGCTGGCGCCGTTGAAGCTCGACGCGGCGCGCTTCCGCACCGTCGTCGTCACGCATGCGCCGGACGGCTGGTCGTCGCATGGCAAGGATCGGGTCGAGTTCGAGATCGCGACCAACCCGGGCGCGCCCTTCGCGCCGCTCGCCAAGATCGCCTCGGGGGGCGAGCTGTCGCGCTTCATCCTCGCGCTCAAGGTCGCGCTGGCGGAGGAAGGCGGCGCGGCGACGATGATCTTCGACGAGATCGACCGCGGCGTCGGCGGCGCTGTCGCGAGCGCGATCGGCGAGCGGCTGGAGCGGCTCGCCGAACATACCCAATTGCTGGTCGTCACCCACTCACCGCAGGTCGCCGCGCGTGGCGCCGAGCATCTGCTGATCGCCAAGAGCCACGACGGCATAGTGACGCGTACCGGCGTCCGCGTACTCGACGAGGCGGAACGGCGCGAGGAGATCGCGCGGATGCTGTCGGGCGCGACCGTCACCGACGAGGCGCGCGCACAGGCGGAACGGCTGCTCGAAACGGCCTGACCGCGGGGCCGGCGAATCGGCCCCGCGCTACCGGTCAGATCGCGCCCGTGCCGCCATTGGCGCCGAACGCGCTGCCCGTCGTGAAGCTGTTGCCGCTATCCGCCAGCGCCACGTAGAGGCCGGCGAGCTCCGCCGGCTGCCCCGCCCGCCCCATCGGCGTATCCTGCCCGAATTCGTGCATCTTGCCGGGCAATTGCCCGCCAGCAACCTGCAACGGCGTCCAGATCGGTCCGGGTGCCACCATGTTGACGCGGATACCCTGTTTGCCGAGCTGCTTGGCGAGCGCCTTGGTGAAGATCAAGATCGCCCCCTTGGTCGAGGCGTAATCGAGCAACTCCTCCTCGGGCGCGACCGAATTGACCGAGCCGGTGTTGATGATCGCCGCACCCGGCTTCATCAGCGGGATCGCCGCCTTGCTGAGGTGGAACATCGCATAGACGTTGGTCTTCATCGTCCGGTCGAATTGCTCGGCGGTGATCTCGGCGATCGATTGCTTCGATTGCTGATAGGCGGCGTTGTTGACGAGGATGTCGATCCCGCCCAGCTCGCGATTGGCGCGGGCGATGAGGTCTCGGCAGAATTTTTCGTCGGTCAGGTCGCCGGGGATCAGCACGACCTTGCGCCCCTCCGCCCGCAACAGTCGTGCGACGTCCTGCGCATCGGGTTCCTCGGTCGGGAAATAGTTGATCGCGACGTCGGCACCCTCGCGCGCGAAGGCGATCGCCGCGGCGCGGCCGATGCCCGAATCGCCGCCGGTGACGAGCGCCTTGCGCCCGGCCAGCTTGCCCGAGCCGCGGTAGCTCGCTTCGCCGCAGTCGGGCACCGGCTTCATCTCGCGCTGCAACGCCGGCCATTTCTGCTTCTGTTCGGGGAAAGGCTGGTTGGTGAACTTCGTCCGCGGGTCGGCCGGCGCCGCGGCGGGGCCGGTCTGCGCGATCGCCGATCCGGCGACGGCAGCGGCGCCGACGACGGCGGCACCCTTGAACAGGTCGCGGCGGTTGGTCTGATCGGTCATGGCAGGGCTCCGGAAGGCGTTCGTAGGAAAAGCTCCCGCACGCCCCGATAGTTCATCGATCGAGGAAGATTATTGCGGTTTTACAGCAAGATACTCGATGACGGGGTCTGCCCGTCGCGGCGAGCCTTGCCCGACCGGCCCTTGCTCCCCTACCCCGCTGCCATGACCGACCTGCCCAAGACCGCGCCGGATGCCGCCGCCGAGCTCGAAACACTCGCGGCCGAGATCGCCCATCACAACCAGCGCTATCACACCGAGGATGCGCCCGAGATCTCCGACGCCGCCTATGACGCGCTGGTCCGGCGCAACGCCGCGATCGAAGCGGCCTTCCCGGAGCTGGTCCGTGCCGATTCGCCGAACCGGCAGGTCGGCGCCGCCCCCGCCGCGCATCTGGCCAAGGCGCCGCATGCCCGGCCGATGACCAGCCTCGACAATGCGTTCAGCGAGGAAGACGTCGTCGAATTCGTCGCGCGTATCCGGCGCTTCCTGCGGCTCGACGCCGACGAGCCGGTCCTGCTCACCGCCGAGCCCAAGATCGACGGCCTGTCGTGCTCGCTGCGCTATGTCGACGGCGTGCTCGAACAGGCCCTGACCCGCGGCGACGGCCGGATCGGCGAGGACGTCACCGCCAACGTCCGCCATATCGCCGACATCCCGCAACGCCTCCCCGCCGACGCCCCGGCGGTGTTCGAGGTCCGCGGCGAGGTCTATATGGCGAAGGCCGATTTCACCGCGCTCAACCGGCGCCTGCTCGACGAGGCCGAGGACCCCGACAAGGCGCGCCAATTCGCCAATCCGCGCAACGCCGCCGCCGGCTCGCTGCGCCAGAAGGACGCGCGCGTCACCGCCACCCGGCCGCTGCGCTTCTTCGCCTGGGGCTGGGGCGATCACGACACATTGCCCGAGACGACGCAGTCGGCGATGGTCCAGCATGTCCGCAACTGGGGCTTTCGCGTCGCGGACGACGATCTGATCACGCCGCTGACCCCCAATATCGCCGCCGCGGGCGATGCGGCCGACGTCTTGCGTACCTATGCGGGGATCGAGGCGCAGCGCGCCGATCTGCCGTTCGACATCGACGGCGTCGTCTACAAGCTCGACCGGCTCGACTGGCAGGAGCGGCTCGGCGTCGTCGGCCGCGTGCCGCGCTGGGCGATCGCGCACAAATTCCCCGCCGAACAGGCGCAGACCACGCTGGAACGGATCGACATCCAGGTCGGCCGCACCGGTGCGCTGACCCCCGTCGCGCGGCTCGCGCCGGTCACCGTTGGCGGTGTGGTCGTGACCAATGCGACGCTGCACAATGCCGACGAGATCGAGCGGCTCGGCGTGCGCGAGGGCGACCGCGTCGTCGTCCAGCGCGCCGGCGACGTCATCCCGCAGATCGTCCGCAACCTCACGCCGGAGGCGGACCGCCCCGCCTGGCCCTTCCCGCGCAGCTGCCCCGATTGCGGATCGACCGTCGAGCGCGACGAGGGCGAGGTCGTCTATCGCTGCACCGGCGGGCTGATCTGCCCGGCGCAGCGGGTCGAGCGGCTGATCCACTTCGTCTCGCGCCACGCCTTCGACATCACCGGGCTCGGCGCAACGTTGATCGAGGCCTTCTTCACCGACGGCCTGATCCAGTCGCCCGCCGACATCTTCCGTCTCACCGAGGACCAGCTCGCCGCGCGCAAAAAGGATGGGCGGACGTGGGCGGCCAATCTGGTCGCGGCGATCGCCGCGCGGCGCGAGATTGCGCTCGACCGTTTCCTGTTCGCGCTCGGCATCCGCCACGTCGGCGAGATCACCGCCCGCGACCTCGCCCGCCGCTATCGCTCGATCCGCGCGCTCGGCGCGATGCTGCGCCACGCGGTGTTCCTCCACCATCGGATCGAGCCGGTCATCGGCGAGACCGAACGCAAGTTCGTCCTGCGCCGCGACCGGTTGCTCGTCGCGGCGATCGAGACGCCGGGGATCGGTCCCGAGGTCGCCGGCGCGCTGATCGGATTCTGCGCCGAGCGCCACAACCGCGATGTCGTCTTCGACCTGTTGCGCGAAGTGCGCCCGTCCGAATTGGTGTGGGAAACGCGCGCGTCGCAGGTGAGCGGCAAGACCGTGGTGTTCACCGGCAAACTCGAAACCCTGTCGCGTGACGAGGCGAAGGCACAGGCCGAGGCGCTGGGCGCGCGCGTCTCGGGATCGGTGTCGGCCAAGACCGATCTGGTCGTCGCGGGCGCGGATGCGGGGTCCAAGCTCAAGAAGGCGAGCGACCTCGGCGTGACGGTGATCAGCGAGGCGCAATGGGCTGAAATCGTGGCCGAACCGGCATGATCTGATCGCCACCGGCGTGGCTTTTTTGCAACGCAAAATATCGAAGCATCGCAGCACCATCGTCAGGCTCGCGAATGTCACGAACTCGCAATATTAGGCACCCAAGGGCCGCGGCAACGGCAAACAGCCGGCCGCGATTCCGAGCAGACGCTCAAAGGGGACTTATTCGATGCGCACGACATTCGCTTGCGGCGTGGCCTTGGCCGCGCTCATGATTCCAGCCGCAGCCTCCGCTCAGTCGACAGGATCGTCCGAAGCAGACAACGTGGGCACTGACATCGTCGTGACCGGCGCGCGGGAGGCCGGTGTCGGCGGCGTCGACATCCCCAACACGGCGAAGAACAAGCAGGTTCTCAATCAGACCTTCATCTCGCACCAGACGCCTGGCCAGACGGTGAACGACATCATCAACCAGCTGCCCGGCGTCAGCTTCCAGAACAACGATCCTTTCGGCTCAGCAGGCGGCACGCTCACCATTCGCGGGTTCGACGGCAGCCGCATCAGCCAGACGTTCGACGGTATTCCCCTCAACGATACCGGTAACTACGCGATCTATTCCAACCAGCAGCTCGACCCCGAGCTCATCGAGCAGGTCAATGTCAATCTCGGATCGACCGACCCGGACTCGCCGACCGCCTCGGCATCAGGTTCGACGGTGAACTATCGCACGCTGATCCCGACCGACGATCTCGGCGCCCGGATGGTCGGCTCGATCGGCGATTACAGCTTCTTCCGCGTGTTCGGCTTGGTCAACACGGGCGTCTTCACCCCGTTCGGCACCAAGGCATGGTTCTCGGGCTCGAGCGCGACCAACGACGTCGTGTTCAACAATTTCGGCAAGATCAACAAGCAGCAGTATAACGCGAAGGTCTATCAGCCTATCGGCAGCGGCAAGGACTTCATCTCCGTTGCCGGCCACTACAATCAGAATCGCAACAACTTCTTCGGCTCGGCACCGCTGCGCTATGATACGAACGTCTTCACCTCGACGGGCGGCACCGGTGCCAATGCCGCCGCCCCTGTTCTCGTCACCGGCGCGACCCGCGTTGCAGGAACGAGCAACCTTAGCCGCTTCCCGAACAGCCGCGACGAATTGCCGTATTCGGTGGGTCGCTGCCAGATCGACCAGCCGCAGGCTGGTGTCGCCGACACGCCGGCGATCGTCAACGTGCCCGGCGCGTCCAACAACGGCAGCGGCTGCGGCACCACCTTCGACGAGCGCTACAACCCTTCGAACACGGCCAACATCCGCGTCAACTCACGATTCACGCTAAACGACAAGCTGACGCTCTTTGTCGATCCGTCGTATCAATACACCAAGGCGAACGGCGGCGGCACGGTCACGGCACGTGAAAGCGGCTACACCCGCGCGGCGACGTCCACGCTGCCGGCGATCAGCACGCCGCAATACGGTTTCATCGGCGGCCAGTATTATTTCGGGCGTGACCTGAACGGCGATGGTGACGTGCTCGATCAGATCACGCTGCTTGCGCCCAGCCAGACGGTGACCAACCGCTATGGCGTCATCGCATCGCTGCGTTACGACTTTTCGGACACGCAGAGCTTGCGTGTCGGCTACACGCTCGATTACGGCCGCCATCGCCAGACTGGCGAGCTCGGCTACCTTCAGGCGAACGGCATTCCGTTCGACGTCTTCCCGAGCAATAACGGGCTTGCAGCCACCAACGGTGGCATCGTGCAGAAGCGCAACCGCTTTTCGAAGGCGATCCTGAACCAGGGCTTTGCGCAATACATCGGTAATTTCTTTGACAGCAAGCTGCGCGTCGAAGCGTCGGTGACCGGCAAATGGTTCAAGCGCGATCTAACCAATTATTGCTTCTCGACCTCGGCGGGCGGCAATGTCGACTGTTTGGCCACTCCGGGACAGAACACGGCGTATGCGACGGCCAACCCCTATGTCGTTGGTGGCACCGCAACCGCCCCGACGATAACTGGCTTCGCGGCGCCGCAGAACCGCGTCTACAAATATGATCGCATCCTACCGGCGGGCGGTCTGACGTACGAAATCAGCAATGCCTTCTCCATCTTCGGCAATTACTCGAAGGGCATTCAGGTCCCGGGCACGGACAACCTGTATCAGGCATTCTATTATCCGCAGAACACCAACGCCGCGAACCCGACGCCTGAGATTACCGACAATTTCGATGCGGGCCTTCGTTATGCGAGCAGCCGCATCCAGGCTTCGGTTGGCCCTTGGTACACGCGCTTCCAGAATCGTCTGGCAAGCTCCTACGACATCGACACCCAGCAGACGATCTACCGCAACCTTGGACGCGTCGATAAGTATGGTATCGACGGCAACATTTCCTATCGTCCGATCAACGAGCTGCTGTTCTACGTTTACGGCTCCTACCTGAAGTCGGAGATCAAGAACGACGTCGAGATCGGCCGCTGCCCGACGACGCTGACCGCAGCGAATACGACCAATAACTGCACCGTCGCGGGTGCGCCCATCCTCGCCCAAACCGCAGGTAAGCGTGAATCCGGTGCGCCCGTATACACGTTCGGCGGTCGTATCCAGGCGACGCTGGGGCCCCTCGAACTCGGCGCACAGGCCAAGCGCACTGGCCGCCGTTACGTTAACGACCAAAACCTCGGCAACTTCGGCTGCACGGTCGCACTCGTGAATACCGTTTGCCCCACGGTGAACGACGTGCCTGCGACGTACACCGGCACGCGCGGCATCTTGGTCCAGACTTGGGATTCTTATGCCAAGGGCTATACGGTCGTCGACTTTGACGCGCGTCTGGCGCTTGATTGGATCGGCATCGGCGGCAACAACAAGACGTATTTGCAGCTTAACGTCGTCAACGCCTTCAACAAATTCTACGTTGGCGGCTTCACGGGCGGTTCGACCCTTTCGGTCAATAACACCATCCCGTTCGTTCAGATCGGCAGCCCACGCGCTTTCATCATGTCGATCAACACGGCATTTTGATCCCCTATCCCGACTAGTAACGTCTTGGGCCGCCGCTCTTCTCGGGAGCGGCGGCCCTTCTTTTTTGCACCGTCGGCGTCACCCGTGTAGAGACGCCCCGACATGGCGACCCTTCCCGCCCCATCCCGCCCGGCGCTCAACGTGCGTCCGTTCTTCGAGAACAAAAGCCGCGCCTTCTGGACGTTGCAGGCGGTCGGCTGGACCGGCTACCTGCTGCTCCGCGGCGCCTCGACGCTGACCAACCTGTCGCTCGACGCGATCATCCCGGTGATCGTCGAGGCGATCGTCGGTTATTGCGTCACGCTGCTGCTCTCGACCTTCTACGGCTATTTCCGTGGGCTGGCGCGCGCGCCGGGGCTGTTGCTGACCGTCCTCGCCTTCGCCGCGGCAACCTTGTTCTTCGCCTTTCTCGACGCTTTCACCTGGTCGCTGATCCAGAACGGCCAGCCCGGCGTGACGCTGCCGCGACTGCTCGTCTCCTTCTACGTTGCCTTCACGGTGATGGCGGGATGGTCGGCGCTGTATTTCGGGATCAATTTCTATCTGATCGTCGAGCAGCAGATCGACGAGATGCAGCATCTCGAGAATCAGGCGTCATCGGCGCAGCTCGCGATGCTGCGCTACCAGCTCAACCCGCATTTCCTGTTCAACACGCTCAACTCGATCTCGACACTGGTGCTGCTCAAGCAGACCGAGCGGGCGAATGCGATGCTGAGCCGGCTGTCGTCGTTCCTGCGCTACACGCTCGCCAACGAGCCGACCGCGCACGTCACCGTCGCGCAAGAGGTCGAGACGCTGAAACTCTATCTCGAGATCGAGAAGATGCGGTTCGAGGAGCGGCTGCGGCCGGTGTTCGAGATCGATCAGGCGGCCGAACGCGCGCGGCTGCCGTCGCTGCTGCTCCAGCCGCTGGTCGAGAATGCGATCAAATATGCGGTCAGCACGCAGGAGGAAGGCGCCGAAATCTGCGTTCGCGTGCGGCTCGCCGGGGATCGCGTGCAGATCGGCGTATCCGACACCGGACCGGGTTTGCTCGACGGCCGTGTGATGCCAAGCCTTTCAACCGGCGTGGGTCTCCCCAATATTAGGGAGCGGCTGATCCAGGCCTATGGCCCGGACCACCGCTTCGAGACGCGTACCGCGCCGGCTGGAGGCTTTTCGGTGGAGATCGAAATTCCCTTCCAGCTCGACGATCTGAGTAGAGAGGCCGCATGACGATCAGAACCATCCTGGTGGACGACGAACCGCTCGCGATCCAGGGATTGGAGCTCCGGCTCCAGGCGCATGATGATATCGAGATCATCGAGAAATGCTCCAACGGCCGCGAGGCGATCCGCGCGATCAAGACGCACAAGCCCGACCTCGTCTTCCTCGATATCCAGATGCCGGGTTTCGACGGGTTTTCGGTGGTGCAGGGGCTGATGGAGGTCGAACCGCCGTTGTTCGTCTTCGTCACCGCTTATTCGGACCATGCGCTGCGCGCGTTCGAGGCGCAGGCGGTCGACTATCTGATGAAGCCGGTCGAGGAGGCGCGGCTCGCCGATACGATCGAGCGGGTGCGGCAGCGCCTGTCCGAGAAGCGCGGCGTCGAGGAGGTCGAGAAGCTCAAGGAGGTGCTCGCCGAGCATGCCCCCGAGGCGGCGGCCGATATGGTCGAGGGCGGCGACGCGGTCAGCGCCAATCGCTTCGAAAAGCTGATCAACATCAAGGATCGCGGCCAGATCTTCCGCGTCGACGTCGATACGATCGAGCGGATCGACGCGGCGGGCGATTATATGTGCATCTACACCGGCGACAACACGCTGATCCTGCGCGAGACGATGAAGGATCTGGAGAAGCGGCTCGATCCGCGGCGCTTCCAGCGGGTGCACCGGTCGACGATCGTCAATCTCGATCTCGTCAAGCAGGTCAAGCCGCACACGAATGGCGAATGCTTCCTGGTGCTCAACTCGGGCGCCAGCGTGAAGGTCAGCCGCAGCTATCGCGACGTGGTCGCGCGCTTCGTGCATTGATTAGGACGGCGACGGCCCCCTCCCGGGAGGCCGTCGCCGGGGGGTCAGAGGGCCTTGCGGCCGGTGAAGAGCTGGATCAGGCCGACGATGATCGCGACGACCAGCAGGATGTGGATGAGACCACCGGCGATGTGGAGCGAGAAGCCCAGCAGCCAGAGGATCAGCAGGATTACGGCAATCGTCCACAACATCGTACGGCTTCCCTTCCAAGGCGAGCGGCCAACGGGCCGTCGTGCGGAATAAAACGTTACGCAGGCGTTGCATGTTCCGTTGGCCGATCAACCAATTGGAACGGCACGGCTCAGTGGCCGAATGCGGCGTGGGCGCGATCCGCCAGCCAGGCCAGGGCCTCGGCATGGATGCCCGGCGCGGCGACCATCACGCCGAATGCGGTGGGATCGGGCTTGTTGTAGCGGAGCGGCGCGCCCAGAGCGTCGCTGACCGTCGCGCCCGCCTCCGCGGCGATCAGCGCGGCGGCGGCGATGTCCCATTCGTTGCCCCAGCGCAGCGTGGTCAGCAGATCGGCCTCGTCGGCGGCGACCATCGCCATCCGCAGGGCGATCGAATTGGGCTTGTGGACCGCGGTGAGATGCCGGTCGATCTTGGGGAGCGCATCGGTCGGCACGCGCGCCCCCGCCAGCACGTTGCGGTCGCCGGCGTGGAGCGCCACGTCGTTGCGCCACGCCCCCTGCCCCCGCGTCGCATGCCAGCGCTCGTCGCGCGCCGGGGCGTCGAGCACGCCGAGCACCACCTCGCCGTCATCGACCAGCGCCACCGACACCGCCCAGCCCGGCCGGCCGCGGATATAGTCGCGGGTGCCGTCGATCGGATCGACCACCCAGACGCGCGACCGCCGGAGCCGGTCGGGACTGTCGACCGTCTCTTCCGACAGCCAGCCGGCATCGGGCAGCAGCCCGGCGAGCCGGGCGCGCAGCATCCGGTCGACATCGAGATCGACCTCGCACACCGGACTGCCCGGGGTCTTCTCCCAGCGCGCGAAATCGGTCTGCCAGCGGGCGAACGCCATCGCCGCCGCCTCGCGCGTCACCGCGACCACCGCGGCGGTCAGGTCGGCGATCGCCTCAGCCACTCGCGACCGTCATGCCGTCGACCCGCACCGTCGGCACGTTGATGCCGTGACGGAATTCGAGATCGTTCGCGGGGGTGAGCGCAAGGAACATGTCCTTGAGATTGCCGGCCACGGTGAACTCCGCGACCGGGCCGGCGATCTGCCCGCCGACGATGCGAAAGCCGGCGGCGCCGCGGCTGTAATCGCCGGTGACGCCGTTGATGCCCTGCCCGATCAGCTCGGTGACGTAGACGCCATCGGCGATGTCGGCGATCAGCGTCGCGACGGGCACGATGCCGGCGGCCATATAGAGGTTGCTCGGCGACACGCCGGGACCGCCGCCGACGCCGCGCGCGGCATGGCCGGTCGGCTCCAGCCCCAATTGCCGCGCCGACCCGCTGTCGAGCAGCCAGGTCTCCAGCATGCCGTTCTCGACGATCGCGACCGGCGACACCGGCAGCCCCTCGCCGTCGAACGGCCGCGAGCGCAGCCCGTGCGGGCGATGGGGATCGTCGCAGATCGACACGCCGCCGGCGAACACCTGCGTGCCGAGCGCGTCGAGCAGGAAGCTGGTCTTGCGCGCGATCGCCTGTCCGGAGATCGCGCCGGTGAGATGGCTGAGCAGCGACGAGCCGACGCGCGGGTCGAACACCACCGGCATCGGCCCGCTCGCGACGCGGCCCGGGTTGCGGCGCGCGACGGCGCGTTCGCCGGCGCGGCGGCCGATCGCGTCGGGGCTGTCGAGATGCGCGCGCTTGCGGGCGGCGTGGTGCGCATAATCGCGTTCCATGCCGGTCGCGGCATCGCCGGCCAGCACGCTCGCCGACAGGCTGTAGGCGGTCGCGGCATAGGCGCCGGCGAAGCCGTGGCTGGTCGCCAATGCCCAGATCGAGCGCGACGCGCTCGCACCGCCGCCCTCGCTGTTGGTGACGCCGGGCACCGCGCGGGCGGCATCTTCCGCCGCCAGCGCCCATTCGCGCAATTCGGCCGGGGTCGGCTCGTCGCCGTCGGCAAGGTCGAGCAGCGGCGGCGCGCCATGCATCAGCCGGTCCTGCGGCGCGAGCCCGGCCCAGCGATCCTCGGGCGCCTCGCGTGCCATCGCGACGGCGCGGTCGACCAGCGCATTGGTCGCGTCGGTCGACAGATCGGAGGTGGAGACGCTCGCCGACCGCTGGCCGACGAAGACGCGCAGGCCGAGTTCCTCGCTTTCCGAGCGGCCGACATCCTCCAGCGCGCCGAGGCGGACGGAGAGGTCGAGCGAGGCGTCGGCGGCGAAGACGGCATCGGCGGCGTCGGCTCCGGCACGGACGGCACGGGCGACGATATCGGCGGCGCGATCGCGCGCCTGATCGGGGGTCAGCATCGTTCCGACTTAGGGGGCCAGCCGGCGGGATGCTAGGCCCCGCAATTGTGGCGAATTAAGGCAACGTGGACAAGATGGACACCTTAACGGAAACGATCCGGCCCCATCGTTTCCGTTTTTGCGATGATGGGAGAAGAACGGGTGCGACATGGCCGGCAGTATACGGTGCCATCGCCGTGTAGGACATAGCGGGGCATGCGGGGTCAAGCCTACCGTAGGTCGACATTCCGTATCGGGATGCCACGGATTCGCAGAGGTACGGAGATGCTGGCGCCGTTGCATCCGTGGTTCCGTGGAAATCTCGTCTCGTCACGGAAGGACTGCGCCTCCCGAGGATCGGACACCTCCATGCCTTTGTGAAACCCATCTTTGCAGCGAATCGTCCTCATTCAGCAGGTCGAACCGCTTCAAGTTGTTACCCAGCGCGATCCGGGACATTGGCACCCGAACCCTCCGGCAACAGCAATGCGATCTCGTCGATTTCGGCCGCGCTCAACCGGAACGTGGCGGCGGGCATCAGCGCGTCGACCTGCGTCGGCCGGCGAGCACCGACGATCGCTCCGGTGACAGCGGACTGACGGAGAACCCATGCGACGGCGACGACGGCCGGACTGACGCCATGTCGCTCGCCGATGGTGCGCATGCCATCGACCAACGCTAGATTGCGGCTTAACCGAGGTTCCCGAAAGTCGGCCCCGCGCGTCTTGCGCCAGTCATCATCGGGCAGTGCCGCGATGCGCACCGGTGTCATGCTGCCGGAGAGCAGTCCGGATTGCAGCGTCGAATATGGGATGACACCAACTCCAGCCTGTTCGCAGAACGGGAGGATATTATCCTCCACGTCGCGCATGATCGCCGAATAGGGCGGCTGCAGCGCAACTATGGGCGCGATCGCGAGGGCACGGCGTAATTGGGCGACGTCGAAATTCGAGACGCCGATCGCACGGATCTTACCGGCGCGCTGCAGGGTGGCCAATGCGTCAACCGCGGCCTCGATACCGTCGTCAGGATCGTCGGAGGAAAAAGCCGGCCAGTGGATTTGATAGAGATCGATGGTCTCCACCCCGAGGCGTCGCAAGCTCGCCTCGACCTCGCGGGTCAGGGACATCGGATCGAGTGAGTGGGATATCGCTCGCGTTGTCTCGTCCCATATCAGACTGCCCTTGGTGAAGATCATCGGCCGCTTGGCCGCGTCCATCGCTTTGAGCATCTGCCCGACCACGACCTCGGCATGACCCAGGCCATAAACGGCCGCCGTATCGATCCAGTTGAGCCCCCGTTCCACAGCACGCTCAAGTGTGGCGATGCTCTCGGCATCGTCTTGCGCGCCCCAGCCGAATTCCCAGTCCGGGCCGGCGATTGCCCACGTTCCGAGGCCCAGCGGCGAAATGAGGAGATCGGACGATCCGAGACGACGCAACTTCATGACGAGGCTCCTGCTGACGAATCGTCTATCGCAGGATGATGGCGTGCGGATTAGACGAGCTTTTCTCGATGCAGTGATGAGCGAGATTCAACAATGCCACCGGACCTTCAGGATCTTGCCACCTTCGCCGCGGTTGCGAGACATCGCAGCTTCCGCCGCGCTGCCGTGGAACGGCGAGTTTCCGCGTCGGCGATAAGCCATGCGATCCGCGCGCTCGAAGAACGACTGGGGGTGCGGCTCCTCAACCGTACGACGCGCAGCGTCATGCCGACCGAGGCCGGTGTCCGCCTGCTCGACCGACTGGAACCGGCGATGCAATCGATCAATGAGGCCTTGGCCGATCTGCGCGATCATCAGGACGTGCCGGTCGGACTAGTCCGCCTCAACGTGCCGCCTCCAGCAGCGCGGCTCATCTTCGCACCCCGGCTCGGCGCGTTCGCGGCCCGCTATCCTCGCGTACAACTGGAGATCGTATCCGACGACCGGCTGATCGACATCGTGCGCGAAAGCTTCGACGCGGGGGTGCGGTTTGGCGAAAGCCTCGCTGCGGACATGATCGCGGTGCCGGTCGGGCCGCCGCAGCGGTTCGTCGTTGTCGGATCGTCCGCCTATCTGGCATCATGCGCGTCGCCGGAGATGCCACAAGACCTCATCGGGCACCGGTGCATCAAACGGCGATTTACCGGCGGGAACCTGTATCAATGGCAGTTCGAAAAAAACGGGCACGCCGTCACGATCGCCGTCGACGGCAATCTGACAACCGATGACGACGCCGTAATGGTGCGTGCGGCGATCGACGGCGCGGGCCTCGCCTATGTTTACGAAGACTATGCGCGGGAGGCGATCAATGCTGGAGCACTCACGACGGTGCTGGAGGATTGGTATCATCCACCGGCCTTGTTCTTCCTTTATTACACGAGCCGGCGCCACCTAGCGCCACCGCTTCGTGCTGTTGTGGATTTCTTTCGAACCGGGACTTCCGGGGCCTAGGTGCCCCCCATCATCCCGCCGCCGATGTCCCCACGACGACGCAGGCGAGGAACATCAGCAGGCCGGCGAAGCGGTTGCTGCGGAAGCGGGCGAGCGCATTGCCGCCGTCGTCGGGGCGGAGCGTCGCGACCTGCCAGAGGAGATGCGCGGCGACCGGGAGCAGCGCGAGCAAGGCGACCGGGTCCGGCCGGACGCGCCAGATCGCCGCCGCCCAGCAGGCGAGTGCCAGCGCGTAGAAGAGTGCGGTGCCGCCCCTGACGTGCGCGCCCATGCGCAGCGCCGACGAGCGGACGCCGATCAGCGCGTCGTCCTCGCGGTCCTGCAGCGCGTAGATCGTGTCGTAGCCGATCGTCCAGGCGATGCAGCCGGCGTAGAGCAGCCACATCGGCAGCGACAGGTCGCCGGCGACCTCGCTCCAGCCGACCAGCGCCGCCCAGGAGAAGACGAGGCCGAGCCACGCCTGCGGCCACCAGGTGATCCGCTTCATGAATGGATAAGCGGCGACCGGGGCGAGGCTGGCCAGCGCGACGCCGCCGGCGAGCGGGCGGAGCTGGACGAGGACGACGAGGCCGATCAGGCAGAGGACGAGCAGCCAGACCCAGGCGAGCTTGAGCGAGACGAGACCGCTCGGGATGGGCCGCGCACGCGTGCGCGCGACCTGTGCGTCGAGGTCGCGGTCGACGATGTCGTTGTAGACGCACCCCGCCCCGCGCATCGCGATGCTGCCGGCGAGGATCCACAGGATCAGCGGCCAGCGCGTCAGCGTGCCGCCGGCGAGCGCCACCGCCCACGCCCCCGGCCAGAACAGCAGCCACCAGCCGATCGGCCGGTCGAGCCGGGCGAGCAGCGCGAGGCCGCGCGCGGTCGGCGGGAGGCGGCCGACGAGGCCGCGGTGTTCGCTGTCGGGGACGATCTCGGCTGACATGGCCCGCCTTTGCCGTGCAATCGCCGCCGCGGGCAAGGGCATGGGCGTGCTTTTGCCTCGCTATCGCGGCGGACTTGCGGCAATCGCGATGGATGATCGGGTTGTCGGTAGCGGTGGGACGGTTCGTGGAGGCGCTCTTCTGGGCGATCCTGCGCGTCGCCGGCGTGATTACCGTCGCCGTCGTCGCGGTGGCGGCGGCGGCGTTGCTGGCCTGGATCGTCGCACGCAAATTATGGGCGCGGCAACGCCGCAAAAGAGGATCATGACCGCCACCCCTGCCTGGCCGCCGCAATCGACGCCGCGGCTGTTCGTCGAGACCGAGCTGGCGCCGGGGCCGCTGCGTATCGACGGGCCGGCGGCGCATTATCTCGTCGCGGTGATGCGGATGGCGCCGGGCGATCCGGTGAAAGTGTTCGACGACATCACCGGCGAATGGCTCGCCACCGCCGCCAGCGTCGGCAAGCGCGAGCTGATTGTCGACGTGTCGACACGGTTGCGGCCGCGTGAGCCGGTGCCTGACCTGTGGCTGTGCGCGGCGCCGCTCAAGAAGGGGCGGATCGACTGGCTGGTCGAGAAAGCGTGCGAACTGGGCGTCGACCGGCTGGTGCCGGTGGTGACGCAGCGGACGATCGTCGACCGGCCCAAGCTCGACCGGCTGCGCAGTCATATGATCGAGGCGGCGGAGCAATGCGCGCGGACCGCTTTGCCCGTGCTCGCCGAGTCGGTGAAGCTGGCGGCGCTGCTGCGCGACTGGCCGGCGGAGCGGACGCTGTTCTTCGCCGACGAGACCGGCGGGCTGCCCGCCTTCGCGGCGATGCGCGCGCGGCGCGGGCCGGCGGCGATCCTGATCGGGCCGGAGGGCGGCTTCACCGAGGAGGAACGCGCCGCGATCCGTGCGTTGCCGCAGGCGGTGGGGATCGGCCTCGGCCCGCGCATCCTGCGCGCGGATACCGCGGCGGCGGCGGCGGTTTCGCTGTGGATGGCGGCTTGCGGGGACTGGCAGGAAGACTGACTGGCGCCGCCGTTCATCCCCGCGTAAGGGCGCGATCATGACGACCAAGACCGAGAGCGCCACGACCTCGCCCATCATCGAGTCGCGCGACCAGCTGATCGCGCATTTCGCGCGTGGCGAGAAGCCCGCCGACCGCTGGCGGATCGGCACCGAACACGAGAAATTCGTCTATCGCCAGAGCGATCATGCCGCGCCGAGCTGGGACGAGCCGGGCGGCATCCGCGACCTGCTCAACGAGCTCCAGCAATATGGCTGGCAGCCGGTCGAGGAAGGCGGCAAGATCATCGCGCTTAACGGCGCCGACGGCAGCGTCAGCCTCGAGCCGGCGGGGCAGTTCGAACTGTCGGGCGCGCCGCTCGACAATCTGCACCAGACCTGCGCCGAGACGGGGCGGCATCTGGAGCAGGTGAAGGCGGCGGGCGAGAAGCTCGGCATCGGCTTCCTCGGGCTCGGCATGTGGCCGGACAAGCGCCGCGACGAGCTGCCGATCATGCCCAAGGGCCGCTATGCGATCATGCTGAGACATATGCCGCGGGTCGGCAGCATGGGGCTCGATATGATGCTGCGCACCTGCACGATCCAGGTCAACCTCGACTACGCTTCGGAAGCCGACATGGTGAAGAAGTTCCGCGTCGGGCTTGCGTTGCAGCCGATGGCGACCGCGCTGTTCGCCAATTCGCCGTTCACCGAGGGCAAGCCCAACGGCTTCCTGTCGTATCGCAGCCATATCTGGTCGGACACCGATCCGGCGCGCACCGGCATGCTGCCGTTCGTGTCCGAGGACGGCTTCGGCTACGAACGCTACGCCGACTATATGCTCGATGTGCCGATGTACTTCGTCTATCGCGACGGCCGCTATATCGACGCCGCGGGCCTGTCGTTCCGCGACTTTCTCAAGGGCGAACTCAGCGTCCTGCCCGGCGAGAAGCCGAGCATCGACGACTGGAACGACCACCTGTCGACCGCCTTCCCCGAGGTGCGGCTCAAGACCTTCCTCGAGATGCGCGGCGCCGATGGCGGGCCGTGGAACAAGATCTGCGCGCTTCCCGCCTTCTGGGTCGGGCTGCTCTACGACAACCAAGCGCTGGACGCGGCGTGGGACCTCGTCAAGGACTGGTCGATGGAGGATCGCGAGGCGCTGCGTTCGGCGGTGCCGAAGCTGGCACTCGACGCGCCGCTGCCGGGTGGCGGGCGGCTCGGGGATATCGCCGGGCAGGTGCTCGACATCGCCCACGCCGGTCTCGCCGCGCGGGGCCGTGGCAACGGCATGGGTGACAACGAGACCGGCTTCCTCGACCCGCTGCGCGAGGTGGTGCGATCGGGCAAGGTGCCCGCGCAAGTGCTGCTCGACCGCTATCACGGCGAATGGGCGGGCGACCTGTCGCGCGTTTATGACGAGGCAAGCTTCTAACCGTCAGTCGAGGCCCAGTGCCGCCCGTGCGACGCGCTCCACCTCCGGGTCGAGCGCCGGCGGGGTCATGTCGACGTTCGCCTCGAGATGGTCGGCGATCGCGGTGAGGGCGTGGATGCGTGCGGCCTTCTTGTCGTTGCCGTTGATCACCGTCCACGGCGCGCCGCCGGTGTCGGTGCGCGCGAACATGTCGTGCATCGCCGCCAGATAGTCGGCGCGGCGGGCGCGGTTGCGATAGTCGTCGAGGCCGGTCTTCCAGCGCTTCCATGGGTCGTCGAGCCGGTCTTCGAGCCGGCGATCCTGCTCGGCCTGAGAGACGTGGACGAACAGCTTGATCAGCGTGGTGCCGCCGGCGATCAGATCGGCCTCGAAGGCGTTGATCTCCTCATAGGCGCGATGCCACTCGGCCTCGCTGGCATAGCCCTCGACGCGCTCGACGAGGACGCGGCCGTACCAGCTGCGGTCGAAGATCGCGATGTCGCCGGGCGCGGGCAGCGCGCGGCCGAAACGCCACAGGAAGTCGTGCGCCTTTTCCTCGTCGGTCGGCGCGGCGATCGGGTGGACGGCGAAGTGACGCGGGTCCCAGTCGGCGGTGAGGCGCTGGATGATGCCGCCCTTCCCCGCCGCGTCCCAGCCCTCGAACATCACGACGGCGCGGCGGTCGTGGACGATATGCGCGACGAGGATGCGCTCCAGCCGGTCCTGCAACGCGGCGAGATCGCGCTTGTAATGGCCCTTATAGGGCTTGGTCTTTTCGAAATCGGCAAGATCGATCACGCGCGGCATCCTCCTTGGCATCGCTGCGTCGAACGCACCAGTCGCGCGTGCGGCTCAGCGATGCGTCGAGAAATAGCGACGCTCAGTCGGTCGGGCCGTGCCAGTCGATCCACGCGCCATAAGCGTGGCAGGTGCCGAGATGATGCGTGGCGCCGTCCGGCCAGACGGTCAGCGACAAATGGACGGCATCGCGGGGCGTGGTCCATTCGAAGCCGATGCGGGCGAGCGGGCGCGTCGCGGTGGCGCGTGCGCCCGCGTCGCGGAACGCCGCCTCGACGGTCTGGCGGCGGACCGGATCGAGATATTGCAGCGCCATCGAATGGACGATGATCCGGCAGCGCCCCTCCGGCTGCGGCCGGGCGAGCTGGTCGGGCAGCCAGAGTGCGATGTCGCCCGCATCGACCTGCGGCGGCCGTTCGCGGGCGATCGCCAGCGCGGCGGCGAGCCGCGCGGCGCGATCGTGCTGGTCCGCCCAGATATAGGCCATCAACCGCGCGCGGGCGGCGGCATCACCGACGTCGACCGGGCGCAGGTCGACGCCGCATGCCGAGACGATCTCGACCGGGCGGACCGGCGGCGGCGCGCCGCGCCACGCCGGCGCGACGCGCACCGGCGATCCCGCCAGGCCGACGGTGCGGCCGCCGAGGTCGTAGACATAGCGATCGAGATTGAGGTTGAGTCCCGCGCTGGCGCCGAGTTCGCGCAGCTCGCAGGGCATGTCGTGATGCGCGCGCGCGACCATCAGCGCCGCCATGATCGCCGCGGTGCGCCCGACCTCGTTGGTCTGCGGCGGGTCGCGCATCCATTCGACGATGACGTCGTCCGCCACCGCCAGCGCCTCGCCGATGACGCGATCGAAGTCGCCCGCCTGATCGCGGTACAGCGCGGCGAGCGCGGGCAGCGTTTCGCCGCGCGCGACCGCATGAAGCGCGGCGTTGAAGCGCATCGCCAACGCGTCGGCGGCGACGTCGCGCGGCCAGGCGGCGATCAGCGCGGCGGTGCGCGGCGCCTGATGCAATTGGCGCTCCGCCGCCTCCAGTACGGTGGCGACGAAGCTCGATCCCATCTCGCGGACCGCGGCGGCCTGCCGTCGCAGCGGCCCGCGGTCGGCGGCGTCGTCAGACGTGGCGATCATCCCGGTCAGGACGGTCAAAACGTATCCCAATCGCCATTGGCGACGAGGCGCGGGCGCGAGGGCGCCTTGGGCAGGCGACCGACCTTGGGCTTCGACGGGGTTAGAACCCGCACCGGCGGCGGCGGCGGTGCCGCGAGCGCCGGTTCATGATCGATGACGAAGGCGCCGACCGACTGGTTGAGGTGGTCCGCCTCCTCCGCCAGCCGCCGCGCCGCCGCCGAGGTCTCCTCGACCATCGCGGCATTCTCCTGCGTCATCGTGTCCATCTCGCTGATCGCGACGTTGATCTGGCCGAGGCTCTTGGCCTGCTGATCGGAGGAGGTCGCGATCGCGTCGATCGCGACGCTGACCGTGCCGACGCGCTCGATGATCCGCGCCAGCGCCTGACCGGTCTGATCGACCAGATCGACGCCGGTGCGGATATGGACGGAGGCGGAGGTCACCTTGTTCTTCACCTCGGTGGCGGCGTTGGCCGAGCGCTGGGCGAGCGCGCGCACCTCCTGCGCGACGACGGCGAAGCCGCGGCCCGCATCGCCCGCGCGCGCCGCCTCGACGCCTGCGTTGAGGGCGAGGAGATTGGTCTGGAAGGCGATGCCGTCGATCAGGCTGATGATCTCGGCGATCTCCTTGCTCGCCTTCTCGATGCCCTGCATCGCGCCGATCGCCACCTTGACGACCGCGCCGCCGCGCTCGGCCTCGCCGCGCGTCTCGGTCATCGAGCCGCTCGCGCCGATCGCCGCGCCGGCGCCCTCGCGGATCGACTTGGTGACCTCGTCGAGCGCCGCCGCGGATTGCTCGATCGCCGCCGCCTGCTGTTCGGTGCGCTGCGACAGATCGAGCGTCGCGCGGCTGATCTCCTCGGAATTGTGCGTGATCGCCAGCACGCCGCCGCGCACCTCGCCGAGCACGCGCGACAGGCTCGAGGTGGCGCCGTTGAAGTCGCGCGACAGGCTCTGGAAGGCCTCGGGCACGTCGGTGATGCGGACGGTGAGATCGGCCTCCGCCAGACGATGCAGCGCCACGCCGATCGTCTCGCGTGCCGCATCGCGGTCGCGGTCGTCGGCGAGCTTGGCCCTGGCGGCGTCGCGGAAGACGGTCACCGCCCGCGCCATGTCGCCGAGTTCGTCGGTCCGCTCGGTCGCGGTGATCGCGATGTCGTGACGCCCCCTGGCGAGGTCGGCCATCGCCTCGGTCAGCGCGGTGATCGGCCGGGCGAGCTGGCGGCTCAGCATCATCGCGAGCGTGATGGCGATCCCGATCAGGGCGATGCCGCCGATCACCAGCGTGATCAGCGCGGTGCGGATCGCGCCATCCTGACTGGCGGCGTTCTGCTCCATTTCCTCGGTCTCGGCCTTGCGCAGGTCGCGCAGCGGCAGCGCGACCTTGCTGACCAGCACCTTGTCGCCGGCGGCCCGGACCGCGGCCTCCGCCTCCTCGCGACGGCCGGCCTTGACCCAGCCGATCAGCCGGTCGCCCCAGTCGCGCCGCCAGGCGAGCGCCTCGCGATTGGCGCTGCGCACCTGATCCAGCTTGACCGGGTCGGAAAGCAGCCGCTGGAGATCGACGGCGGTGTCGTCGAACTCCTTGCGCCCCTCTTCGTAGGATTTGAGGTAGCTGGGGTCGCCGGTGACGAGGAAACCGCGGAACTGGCTGTTCTGCCGCAGCATCGACGTCTCCAGCGTCAGCGCCTTGGCGTAGATCGTCTGGCTGACGTTGTTGCGCTCGGTCGAGCGCTGGATCGACAGGATGTTGGCGAGGAACACCAGCATCACGACCGCGGCGGACGCGTTGATCGCCAGAAAGGACAGGCCGAGTTTGCGCGGTATCTTCATGGTCGTCGTTCCTTCGGGGGCAGGATGAGAGCGATCTCACGTCGCGGATTGACGCCGGCGTACGGCGCCGTCGCTTCCACCATCCCCGTCGGTGCCCATGCTCTCGCCGATCGGTCCCAGCGACGGGTTGGTTTTCCTATTATAGCTGCTCGTCGGTCCCGGCTTGCGCCTGCGACGCATTCGTCACGCCGCTAAGATGTGGAGTCCGTTCGATAGCGGGAGGTCCGACCGGCGCAGCGACGCGAGAAATCGCGCGTCGCTGCGCCGGGAAGGTCAGAAGCGCGAGCGGAGCGTGACGCCGTAGGTGCGCGGCTCGGCGAGGTAGGCGCTGGTGACGGCATCGCCGGTCGCATATTTGGGCGCGCCGAACATCTGGACGTGAGAGGCGGTGCCAGTCCCTTGCAGATAGGGCGTGAAAGCGAGCTGCTGATAATCGGCGTTGAAGAGGTTCTGGCCCCAAAATTCCACCGCCCAACGCTGCTTGCGACCGCGGATGCCGATGCGCGCGTTCACGAGCACGAAGCCGTCCTGCGCCTTTTCGAGGAACAGGTCCGAGCCCGTGTTATAGTCGCTGGTCATCCGGCTATCGACGTAGAACAGGCCGGTCAGACCCTGGCCGCCGAGCGCCGGCGTCCACGTCGCCGAACCCGTCACGACGTGGCGCGGCGCGTTCGCCATCTGGTTGCCCGGCAGCAAGAACAGCGTTCCCGCCAGCGGTGTGCCGGACGCGCTACCGACCAGATCGTCCCTGTATTGCGTATGCGCATAGGTGTAGCCGAGGTTGAAGGTGAGGTCGGGCGTCGGATAGGCACCGGCATCCAGTTCGATGCCCTGGGTGATCACACCGGCGCGAACCTTGCCCGAACAGGCACCGGTCGTGGAGTCTTCGTCGCGATCGGCACCGGCAAGCGAATGGCTGCACGCACCGGCGTTCTGTACGACATAGGCGTTGCCGCTGAAGGTGTTGAGCTGGAAGTCGCGGAAGGCCGAGCGGAAAGCCGCAAGACTGGCGCTGAACTTTGGCACGCTGTACTTGATGCCAAGTTCATAGGCCTGCACCGTCTCCGGATCGAAGCGCAGCTGACGTCCCGCCTCTGCCGACGAATTGTAGGCCGCCCTGGTGAGGCCGAACCGCGTCAGGTTGAAGCCGCCCGCCTTGTAGCCACGGGCATAGGATCCGTAGAGCAGCGTGCTGTTCCGCGGTTGCCACGACACGACGGCCGTGCCGGTGAATTGCCCCTCGCGAATGGAATCGTTGATCCGCATGCCGTTGAGCGCCGGCGTGGCGCTTCCGGCGCAGCTCAGGTCACTCAGTGCACGCGCGATGCGCCTGCGCGTACCATCGTCACCCCGCATGGCGGCGCGCAGATTCGTGCGCTGTTCGATGCAAGCGACGTTGTTGTTATTGAAATCGGCGGCCAGGCGTTTGTATTCATTGGTGTAGCGCAGCCCCCCGGTCAGGCTGAGCGTGTCGGTAAGACGGTAGATGTTATGCGTGAAGAAAGCGAAATTGTCGCTCGTCTGGCGAAAGACGTCACGCACGGTACCGACGTCGTTGATCGTGCCTAGCCGGTCCAGGCCACCGACGATGTCCTTACCGAGCCTCGCCGTCAGCGCCGCGCGACCGGCGCGGCTGAGACAACCGGACGCCGACGGATCGCGCAACCCCGGCGCGCTGTTGATCGCGACCAACGTGCGGCAGGCCGCGAAGGCACCATATTGCGAACCGAACTTCAGATTGTCGATATTGTCGAGCGTTTCATGGGCGAAATAGCCCCCGACCAGCCAGTCGAGCCGGTTGCCGAACAGCGCGCCACTCAGCCGCGTCTCCTGCGTGAAGGTGTGGAACTGCCGATAGGCGTTGCCGTCGTCGCTGCGATAGACCAGATCGAGGTTGCTATAATCAAGATCGGCGGCGCCGCCCGCCTTGTATTCTCGATAAGCGCTGATTGAAATCAGCTGAACGCCGCCGATCGTCCACCCGATACGTGCGGAGCCGCCATAATCCTTTACGACGTTGCCGTAGGCGCGGCCGGGCGTCTGGACGATCTGGCGATTGTAGGGATGGCCGTCGCTCGGGAACAGGCCACCAAGTTCCTTCATAATCGTGACCACGCCATTGCTCGGCGCGATCGCATAGTCGCCCGGCACATTCGGCGTGGGATCTACCTTCGCATGCGTATCGTAATAGACCGCGCCGCAGCATTTCTCGTTGCGATAGGTATAATCGCCGATCAGTCGCAACGACAGATCGGGCTGCGGCCGGAAAAACAACTGGCCGCGCAGGAAGTAGCGGTTGCGATCGTTATAATCGGTGGCGTTGACGGTGTCGCGGTAGAAACCGTCTCGCTTGTTCACCAAGCCGTCGATCCGGAACGCGAGCGTATCCTTGATCACCGGCCCGGTAAGCCCACCGACAAGCCGAACCGCATTGTAATTGCCGTAATCCGCCTCGCCGAAGCCGCCGAACTGGAATTCCGGATACTTACTATAGATGCTGATCACGCCTGCGGAGGCGTTGCGGCCCGACAGGGTCCCCTGCGGACCATGCAGCACCTCGATCCGCTCGACCTCGCCGAGATCGGTAAGCCCCGATCCGGTGCGATTGCGGTAGACGCCGTCGATGAACACCGCGACGGAACTCTCCAGTCCGGGATTGTCGCCCATCGTCCCAACGCCGCGCAGCCGCGCGCTCGCATTTGCCTCCGATCCGGTCGACGACACCGAGAGCGACGACGAAAGCTGCGAGGCCTGGCGGATATCGGTGGCGCCGGAATGGCTCAGGGCGTTGGCGCCGTAAGCGTTGACCGTGATGGGCACCTGCGACAGTCGTTGTGACCGGCGTGTCGCGGTCACGACGATGTCGGTGCTATTCTCGGCGACGGGCTTGTCTCTCTCGCTCTCGCCCTGCTTCGGCAATGGCGCTACGCCGCGCAATCCCTGTGCATCAACCGGCGCGACCCCGCCCACGCTGGTCGCCGCCGCGACCAGAAACATCCACTTTCGCATTGATTCGTTACCCCCCGGCTACGCTGTTCGAGCAGCGCGAATGCGGGGTGAATCCTAACGAAAGGTTAATTCCATAATAGAGTCATAGAGGATTACGGGAGGCTCGAGCACATTGTGCGGTGATGTCACAGTGTTGACCTCGCACGAGGCCGTAAGATTTTTCGACGATACCACGCGTCTGCACGCTCACGTCAGGTATGCGTGGACGACGTCGATCAGCTCGTCGGCGGCGCGGCGGCGGGGACTGTCGGCGACGGCGGCGGGGTCGACGAGATGTTCGCGGATCTGATCCTCGATCACGTCGAGTCGACGGAGCGAAACACCCACTCGCCTGACGAAAGACAATGATGAAACCCTGATCTACGCCCGTGTCCGGCGCAGGGGACAGTAAGAGCGTTGCTCCGCTGATCCACTTGGCCCCGGCTTGGCCTGCGACGCATTCGTCTTGCCCAAAAAGATCTGGAGTCCGTTCGACAGCCGGGTGGTGCGGGCAGGATCGACCGGCGCAGCAACGCGAGGAGCAGTGCGCCGCTACGCCGGGCAGGTCAGAAGCGTGAGCGGAGCGTGACGCCGTAGGTGCGCGGCTCGGCGAGGAACGCAGTGGTTAGCGCGTTGCCGACCTCATAGCGCGGCCAACCGAAGGCCTGCACCTGCGACTGGCTGCCGGTGCCCTGCAAATAGGCCGCCGCGGCGATCTGCTCATAATTGGTGTTCAGGATATTCTGCCCCCAGAATTCCACCGCCCAACGCTGATTGCGTCCGCGCATGCCGATCCGCGCGTTGACCAATATGTAGCCGTCCTGACGCTTCTCGGCGAACAGGTCGGAACCGGTGTTATAGTCACTGGTCAGGCGGCTATCGACGTAGAACAGGCCGGTCAGCCCGTCATGGCCGATCGCCGGCGTCCACGTCGCCGAACTGGTGACCACGTGCCGCGGCGCGTTCGACATCTGATTGCCGGGCAGCATGAACAGGCTGGCGCTCAACGGTGCACCCGACGCGCCGCCCACCAGATCGTCGCGATATTGCGTATGGGCATAGGTGTAGCCGAGATTGAAGGTGACGTCCGGCGTCGGATAGGCACCGGCCTCGATCTCGAATCCCTGGGTCACGACACCCGGCCCGATCTTGCCCGGGCAGGCACCGGTCGTCGACGATTCGTCGCGATCCGCCCCGTCGAGCGAATCGGCGCAACTGCCGATATTCTGCACGACGAACGCGGTGCCGTTGAACGTGTTGAGTTGGAAGTTGCGGAAACTCGAGCGGAAGCCGACGAGATTGGCACTGAACTTCTCGGTGCTGTATTTGACGCCGAGTTCATAGGCCTGCACCGTCTCCGGATCGAAGCGCAGGTTGGACGCCCGGATGCGACCGGGGACGAGGCCGGAACGGGCGAGATTGTAGCCGCCCGCCTTGTAGCCGCGCGCATAGGAGCCATAGAGCAATGTGCTCGGCGTCGCCTGCCACGACAGCACCGCGGTGCCGGTGAACTGGCCCTCGTTTAGCGAATCGTGCAGCGGCACGCCGTTGAGGCCGCCGCCGGAATTGCCCGCGCATGCATAGCCGATGAGCAGCCCCGCCGCGCTGCGCCGCGTGACGTTGCCGTCGCCGAGATAGCTGCCCAGCGCCGCCTGCTGCGCCTGGCAGACGAAATTGTTGCTGTTGAGCGCCGCGTCGAGAACCTTGTGCTCGTTCGTGTAACGCAGGCCGCCGGTGACGCTGAGCGTGTTGGTGATGCGGTAGATGTTGTGCGTGAAGAATGCGAAATTGGTGCTCGACTGGGCGAACAGATCGCGCGTCGTGCCGACATTGTTGGCGGTGCCGAGCGTTTCGAACCCACGGACGAGCTCCTGGCCGAGCGCCTGCTCGAACACAGCGCGGCCGCGATCGCTCAGACAGCCGGGTCGGGCCGGATCGCGATAGGCCTGGACCGGTGCGAAGCGGGCGATGATTGTGCACGTCGCGGTCCTGCCGAACTGGCTGCCGAACTTGAAATTGTCCGACACCTCGAGCCGCTCGTGCGCGAAATATCCGCCGACGAGCCAGTCGAGGTGATTATCGAACAGACCGCCGCTGAGCCGGGTTTCGTGCGTGTAGGTACGGAAACGGCGGTAGGCATTGCCGTCATCCGCGCGATAGGACAGGTCGAGATTGCCATAGTCGGGATCGCCCGCGTCGCCCGCCTTATATTCGCGATAGGCGCTGATCGAGATGAGCTGCACGCCACCGATCATCCAGCCGATGCGCGACGAGATGCCGTAATCCTTGACGACATTGGCATAGGCGCGCCCCGGCGTCTGGGCGATCTGGCGGTTGTAGGGATTGCCCGCGCTCGGCAGCACCGCCCCGAGGCCCTGCAAGACCGAGACGACGCGGTTCTGCGGCGCATAGACGAAGTCACCCGGTACACCGCGCGTCGGATCGAGCTTCTCGCGTGTGTCGATGTAGACCGCGCCGCAGCATTTTTCCTTGCGATAGGTGTAATCGCCGATCACGCGTAGCGACAGGTCCGTGCTCGGCTTGAAGAACAGCTGGCCGCGCGCGAAATAGCGGTTGCGGTCGTTGAAATCAGTCTTGTTGACGACGTCGTGCAGGAAGCCGTCGCGCTTGCCGATTACGCCGTCGACGCGGAATGCGAGAACGTCCTTGACGATCGGGCCGGTCAGACCGCCGGCGAGCCGTACCGCATGGTAATTGCCGTAGCTCGCCTCGCCATAGCCGCCGAAGTCGAATGCCGGATATTTGGTGTAGATGCTGATCGCACCGGCCGATGAATTGCGGCCGGACAAAGTACCCTGCGGACCGCGCAGGACCTCGATCCGTTCGACCTCGCCGAGATCGTTGAGGCCCGAGCCGGTGCGGTTGCGGTAGACGCCGTCGATGAATACCGCGACCGAGCTTTCCAGTCCGGGATTGTCACCGACCGTACCAATGCCGCGCAGGCGCGCGGTGGCATTGGCTTCCGAGCCGGTGGAGGTGACCAAGAGCGACGGCACGAGCTGCGCCATCTGACGGATATCCGTCGCACCGGAATGACGGAGCGCGGTGGTACCGTAGGCGCTCACGGCGATCGGCACGTTCGACAATCGCTGCGAACGCCGCGTCGCGGTGACGACGATGTCCGAGGTATTTTCCGCCACGGCCGGCTTGGCCTTGTCCTGTTCGCCTTGCTTGGTCGTCGGCGCCAGCCCCCGCAACCCCTGCGCCTCGGCATGGCCGATCGCTCCTGCGCAGCCAGCCGCTGCCAAAAGATATACCCATTTACGCATTCTACCGCCCCCGGTTCGAGTTAACCGGGGCGCGATTGCCGTAACAAACGATAACGAAAGGTTAAACCTGTATAGGAGCGAAGGCGGTTATTCTGGGATGTTGAAGAATATGCCTTGCAAGATCCTGCACGAGAACGATTTCCGATTTTGTTACAAAACGAAAACCTTGAGCTGTGAATTGCGATCTGCAATCGTCGCTTGCTCAATCAGCCGCTCACGTCAGGTAGGCGTGGACGATGTCGATCAGTTCGTCGGCGGCGCGGCGGCGGGGACTGTCGTCGGCGGCGGCGGGGTCGACGAGATGTTCGCGGATATGATCCTCGATCACCTCCGCGATGAAACCGTCGAGCGCGCCACGGCAGGCCGTCGCCTGTTGCAGCACCCGGGCACATTCGCGATCCTCGGTGACGGCGCGCTCGATCGCGGCGATCTGTCCGCGCAGCCGGGCCAGCCGGTTGAGCAGCTTCTTCTTCTCTTTTTCGACGTGGCTCATGCCTGCTCCATTTTGGACTTGAACCTATACTCCGGAGGGGTATGTGGCGTCCATCGGCATCGCGGTGGACGCGAGTCGACAGAGCGGATCTCCCGCTCGCCTGACGAAGGACGATGATGAAACCCCGATCTACGCCCGTGTCCAGCGAAGGGGACAGTAGGAGCGCCGCTCCGCTGATCCACGTCGCCGGACATGCCCCGGTCGGGGAGCGCACGCCCACCGCCTGAGCGCGGCGGCGTCCCTCCCGGCCGGACCCCGTTATCCGGACCAAGGAGGTCGCCATGATCCTATCGATACGACGCGCCGATCCGCGCGCCGATGCCGGCCGTAGCGAGCCGCTCAACCGTCGCATCCGGCTGGCCGCGTGCCGCCTGCAGCACGACCGCGACCTGCGCGAGCGGCGAACCGCGGCGGCCTGAGCGCCGCCCCTCCCCCCTCGCCGCCTTATCGAACAACGCACGCGGAGACCGTGCCATGACCAACCTCGCATTAAACGGGGCGCCGCCGCGCGCCACCGCGCATCTCGACGACGCCTATCTCGGCGACATCATCGGCGCCTTCGGCACGATCGCCCGGGACGATACCGGCACCCGCCCGAACTGGCGGCGCAAGCTGATGACATTGGCCGCGATCATCGGTCCCGGCCTGATCGTGATGGTCGGCGACAACGACGCCGGTGCGTTCGGCACCTATACGCAGGCCGGGCAGAATTACGGCACCAGCCTGCTGTGGACGCTGCTGCTGCTGGTGCCGGTGCTCTACGTCAACCAGGAGATGGTGCTGCGGCTGGGCGCGGTGACCGGGGTCGGTCACGCCCGGCTGATCTTCCAGCGGTTCGGCCGCTTCTGGGGCGCGTTCAGCGTCATCGATCTCTTCCTGCTCAACGCGTTGACGATCGTCACCGAGTTCATCGGCATCACATTGGGGCTCGATCATCTCGGCGTACCCAAGGTTGCGGGCGTCGCGGTGGCGGCGGTGCTGATCGTCGCGGCGGCGAGCACCGGCAGCTTCCGCCGGTTCGAGCGGTTCATGATGGTGTTGGTGTTCGGGTCGCTGCTGCTGATCCCGGTCGCGCTGGCCATCCATCCGCCGGCCGGGCAGATCGCCCACGACGTGCTGATCCCCGGACTGCCGGCGCACGGCAGGCTGTCGGAGGTGATCCTGCTGATCATCGCGATCGTCGGCACGACGGTGGCGCCGTGGCAGCTGTTCTTCCAGCAGAGCTATCTGATCGACAAACGGATCGGGCCACGGTTCATGGCCTATAGCCGCATCGATTTGTGGGTCGGCATCGCCGTCGTCATCGTCGGCGGGGTCGCGATGATGGCGTTCACCGCCGCCGCCTTCGCCGGCACCGCCGCGGCCGGGCATTTCACCGACGCCGGCGCGGTGGCGCGCGGCATCGCGGCGCACGGCGGGCGGCTGATGGGCGTGCTGTTCGCGGTGGCGCTGATCGACGCCTCGATCATCGGCGCGTCGGCGGTGTCGCTGAGCACCGCTTATGCGATCGGCGACACGTTCGGCATCCGCCATTCGCTGCACCGCTCGCCCCGCGATTCGATCGCCTTCTACCTCGTCTTTGCCGGGCTGATCGCGGTGGCGGCGGCGCTGGTGCTGATCCCGGGGACGCCGCTGGGGCTGCTGACCAATGCTGTGCAGTCGCTGGCGGGCGTGCTGCTGCCGAGCGCGACGGTGTTCCTGCTGCTGCTGTGCAACGACAAGACGGTGCTGGGGCCATGGCGCAACGGCCGCTGGCTCAACCTGTTCACCGGGGCGGTGATCGCGATGCTGGTGCTGCTGTCGGTGATCCTGACCGCATCGGTGCTGGTGCCGGACCTCGGCGCGGGCACGATGCTGTGGATCCTCGGAGGCGGGCTGGGCATCGCACTGCTCGGATGGGGCGTGCAGCAATTGGTCGCGCCGGTCCGTGCCGCGCCGATCGATCGCACCGGTCGCGACGACTGGCGGATGCCGCCGCTCGACACGCTGGCCCCGGCGACGCTGCGGCGGGGCGAGAAAGCGTGGCTGACGGTGCTGCGCCTCTACCTCGTCGTCGCCGGCGGGCTGGTGCTGATCCGTATCGGCCAGCTCGCGCTGACCCACCAATTGTAATCAAGCGCGCCTAGGGGGACCAACATGACCCGTATTGCAACCCTGCTGGTGGGCGCCTGTGCGCTCGCCGGCCTGACCCTCCACGCCCCGGTACGGGCGCAGACGATCGCCGACCCCGCGGTGACCGATCAGGATTGGGCGATCCACGGCCAGGCGACCGGCGTGCTGCAGGGCACGCCCGGCTTCGCTTCGCCCTATCAGGGGACGAACAGCCTGACGCCGCGGCAGATCAAGGAGACGGTCGACGTCACGCTCTATGCCGGGGTGCGGCCATGGCGCGGCGGCGAACTCTGGATCAATCCGGAGATCGACCAGGGGTTCGGCCTGTCCAACACGCTGGGCGCCGCGGGCTTCCCGAGCGCGGAGGCGTATAAGGTCGGGCGCAAACGCCCGTATCTACGGTGGCAGCGACTGTTCTTCCGCCAGACGATCGGGCTGGGCGGCGGGCGCGAGGCGGTGGCCGGCGCGATGAACCAGCTCGCCGGCACGCGCGACAGCGATCGGCTGGTGCTGACCGCGGGCAAGTTCGGCGTCGGCGACGTGTTCGACACCAACAGCTATGCGCACGATCCGCGCAGCGACTTCCTCAACTGGTCGGCGGTGGATGCGGGCAGTTTCGATTATGCCGCGGATGCCTGGGGCTATTCGACCGGGATCGCGGGCGAATTGTATCGCGGCGACTGGACGCTGCGGCTCGGCCTGTTCAACCTGTCGAAGGTGCCCAATGGCGAGACGCTGGAGACGCGCTTCCAGCAATATCAGGTGGACGGCGAGATCGAGCACCGCCACCGCATCGGCGGCCACGACGGCGCGCTGCGGCTGACGCTGTTCCGCAACCGCGGACAGTTCGCCCGCTTCGACGATGCGCTGGCGCTGGCGGCGGCGACCGGCGGCGATGCCGACACCGCGCTCGTGCGGGCGCGGCGGACGCGGCTCGGCGCGAGCCTCAACGGCGAGCAGGCGGTCACCGATACGCTCGGGCTGTTCGCGCGCGCCGGGGTCGCCGACGGCGCGATCGAGCCTTACGATTTCACCGATATCGACCGGACGGCGCAGCTCGGTCTGTCGCTGAAAGGTGCGGGCTGGCACCGTACCGTCGACACGGTGGGGGCGGCGGTGATCGTCAACGGGATCAGCGCGGCGCATCAACGCTATCTCGATGCGGGCGGGCTGGGTGTGTTGGTCGGCGACGGCCGGCTGCCGCATCCGGGGGACGAATATATCGGCGAGGCCTTCTACAAGCTCGCCGCGACCCGTGGGTTCGAGCTGACGCTCGATTATCAGCGGATCGGCAATCCCGGCTACAATCGCGACCGCGGCCCCGCCAACGTGATCGGGGCGCGCGTGCACGGGGCGTTCTGAGCCGGTCCGGCCGACGGGCACCGCAAGGATACCCGTCGGCCGATCGATTAGCCGGCCTTGGGCGCGACCGCCTTGTCGACGTCGGTGGCAGTGGCACCCGCCTGCGGCGCGACGCGCAGGTTGAGTTCCTTGAGCTGCTTGGGCGTCGCGAAATTGGGCGCGCCCATCATCAGATCCTCCGCCTTCTGCGTCATCGGGAAGACGATGACCTCGCGAATGTTGGGCTCGTCGGCGAGCAGCATGACGATCCGGTCGATACCCGGCGCCGAACCGCCGTGCGGCGGCGCGCCGAATTTGAACGCGTTGATCATGCCGGCGAAATTGGTGTCGACCTCGGCCTGCGAATAGCCGGCGATCTCGAATGCCTTGTACATGATCTCCGGGCGGTGGTTCCGGATCGCGCCCGACGACAGCTCCACGCCGTTGCAGACGATGTCATACTGATAGGCGAGGATGTCGAGCGGGTCCTTGGTCTCCAGCGCCTCCATCTCGCCCTGCGGCATCGAGAAGGGGTTGTGGCTGAAGTCGACCTTCTTGTTGTCCTCGTCATACTCGAACATCGGGAAATCGACGATCCAGCAGAATTCGAAGCGGCTCTGGTCGATCAGGCCGAGGCTCTCGGCGACGCGGGTGCGGGCGAGGCCGGCGAGCTTGGCAGCCTGGCCTTCCTTGCCGGCGGCGAAGAACAGGCCGTCGTCCGGACCGAGGCCGAGCGCGTCGGCCATCGCGGTCATCTTGTCCTCGCCATGGTTCTTGGCGATCGGGCCGCCCCATTCGCCGCCCTTGCGGGTGGCATAGCCGAGGCCGGCGAAGCCCTCGCCTTGCGCCCAGGCGTTCATGTCGTCGAAGAACTTGCGGCTCTTGTCGGCGGTGCCGGGCGCGGGGATCGCGCGGACGACGTCGCCCGCCTCGACGATCGAGGCGAAGCGGCCGAAGCCCGAGCCGACGAACTGGTCGGAGACGTCGCTGATCAGGATTGGGTTGCGCAGGTCGGGCTTGTCGTTGCCGTATTTCAGCATCGATTCGCGGTACGGGATGCGCTTGAACGGCAGCGCGCTGACCGTGCGGCCCTTGCCCTGCCAGTCGGCGAATTCCTCGAACACGCCGTGGAGCACGGGCTCGATCGCCTGGAAGACGTCTTCCTGCGTGACGTAGCTCATCTCGAAATCGAGCTGGTAGAATTCGCCGGGGCTACGGTCGGCACGGGCATCCTCGTCGCGGAAACACGGCGCGATCTGGAAATAGCGGTCGAAGCCGGCGACCATCAGGAGCTGTTTGAACATCTGCGGCGCCTGCGGCAGCGCGTAGAACTTGCCCGGATGAACGCGGCTGGGGACGAGATAGTCGCGCGCGCCCTCGGGGCTCGACGCGGTGAGGATCGGCGTCTGGAATTCGGTGAAGCCCTGCCCGATCATCCGCTGGCGGATCGAGGAGATCACCTTCGAGCGCAGCATGATGTTCTGGTGGAGCCGCTCGCGGCGCAGGTCGAGGAAGCGATAGCGCAGGCGGATATCCTCGGGATATTCGGCGTCGCCCGCCACCGGCATCGGCAGCTCCTGCGCGTGGCTCTGCACGGTCGCGACCTGCGCGAACACCTCGATCGCGCCGGTGGCGAGATTGGGGTTCTGCGTCGCGTCGGAGCGCGCCTTCACCACGCCGTCGATCGTGACGACCGACTCGACGCGCAGCGATTCGAGCGTCGGCAGCGCCGGCGAATCGCTGTCGGCGACGATCTGGGTGATGCCGTAATGGTCGCGCAGGTCGACGAACAGCACGCCGCCGTGGTCGCGCTTGCGATGGACCCAGCCCGACAGGCGGACGGTCTCACCGACGTTGCCTGCGGTAAGCGCGGCGCAGGTGTGGGAGCGATAGGCGTGCATGATCGTTTCTTCCGGCCGGATAATGGCGTTGTGCGAGGGGTCGCGCTTCCCCGTCTCACTTGGCTTTGTCAACCCGGCCGCGTGTGGCTATGGCAATGCCATGCATATCCACCCGTTGATTACAGACAGCGCCAGCCTCGCCAATCTGTGTGCCCGCCTCGCCAATGCCGACTTCGTGACCGTCGACACCGAATTCATGCGCGAGAGCACCTATTACCCCGAATTGTGCCTGATCCAGATCGCCGACGTGAACGAGGCGGCGGCGATCGATCCGATGGCGCCGGGGCTCGACATGACGCCGCTGCTGGAATTGCTCACCGAGAATCAGGACGTGCTCAAGGTGGTCCATGCCGGCGGGCAGGACATCGAGATCATCTACAATCTTACCGGCAAGACGCCGCATCCGCTGTTCGATACGCAGGTCGCGGCGATGGCGCTGGGGCAAGGCGAGCAGATCGGCTATTCCAACCTAGTCGACAGCTGGCTCGGCATCGTCGTCGACAAGGGCGCGCGCTTCACCGACTGGGCGCGGCGGCCGCTCGATGCGCGGCAGATCGAATATGCGATCGGCGACGTGACGCATCTCGCGGTGATCTTCCCCAAGATGCTCGAACGGCTGCGCAAGACCGGGCGCGGCGTGTGGCTCGACCAGGAGATGGAGCGGCTCGCCGACCCGGCCAATTACGCCAACGATCCCGATCAGGCGTGGAAGCGCGTGCGCATCTCCGGGCGCAAGCCCGACGTGCTCGGGCGGCTCAAGGCGCTGGCGCGCTGGCGCGAGCTGGAGGCGCAGTCGAAGGACCTGCCGCGCGGGCGGATCGTCAAGGACGAGACGCTGGGCGACATCGCCGGCCATCCGCCGCGCAAACAGGCCGATCTCGCCAAGGTGCGCGGCCTGTCGGCGACCTGGGCGTCGAACGATATCGGCGGGCGGCTGATGGCGGCGATCGAATCGGCGGCACCGCTTGGCGCCGACGAGCTGCCGCCGCGCGACGACCGCAAGCCGGGGCTGGGCAAGGAGGGCGCGCTGGTCGCCGATCTGCTCAAACTGCTGCTCAAGATCCGCTCGCGCGATATCGACGTCGCGTCGCGCCTGCTGGCGCGGTCGGAAGAGCTGGAAGCGCTCGCCGCCGGGGTGCGCACCGGGTTGCCGATGCTGGAGGGCTGGCGGTTCGACCAGTTCGGGCGCGATGCGCTCGATCTGGTCGAGGGGCGGCTCGGCTTCGCAGTGCGCGGCGGCAAGCTCAAGATGACGCGAACGGAGGAAGCAGCATGATGCGGTTGGCCTTTCTACTGCCGGTGCTTGCGGCAGGATGTGCGACGATGCCCGCGCCCGAGCCCGAACGCGGCCCGTGCGTGATCGACGAGGCGGTCAAGATCCGCTTCGCAGGCGTCAAATTCCGCGAGCGGATGCGGCCCGAGATCGAGCATATGACGCATTCGGCGATCTCGCGGTTGATCCATCCCGACGACGTCACGACGCAGGATTTCCGCGTCGACCGGCTGAACATCCTGCTCGACGACGGCGGGCTGATCAGCGGACTGAAGTGCGGCTGATCACCTGATCGCGAGGCGCGGCTTGCGCTTGAGCGCCGTGGCCAGCGCGGCGTGGCGGCGCTCGACCGTCTCGGCATAGAGCGGCCGGTCCGCCTCGGTCAGCGACAAGGCGACGTGGCCGGGGACCAGCGCCAGCGACGCGCGCTGCAGCGGCCCGGCGAGACCGGCGCTGAACCGCTGGCCTAAGCGGATCGCCAGCCCCCAGTCGATCGCCAGCGCGATCTGGCCGGTGCTGGCGAGGCCGGCGAGCAGGGGATGCGGCGTCGTGCTGCCGCCGAGGCTGGTGTGCAGCGCCTGCGCGAGCATCGCGCGTTCGGGCGCGTCTATCGCCACCCAATTGCCGTGCAGCGCGACCTCGAAGCCGCGCTCGTCGCGGAATTCGGGATTGGCGCGCCAGCCGGTATCGGCGAGCAGGCAGGCGGCGTGGCGGATCCGCGAAGGCTCCGGCGTATCGTCGGGGAAGAGCGGTGCGATCCAGGCGGCGAGCAGGTCGCCGTGCTCGGCGAAGCGGCCGAGCAATTTGCCCTCCTCGCGCGCGGCGACGATCAACGGGTCGAGCGCCCGCGTTTTCGGATCAAGCGTCGCATAGAGCAACCCCTCGCGGAGGCCGAAGGTCGAGGCCATCGCGCTTGCCGAGCCGAGTTCGCGCATCACCACCGACAGCAGCGCGGTGGCGTCGCCGAGCTGCGCGGCGCGAACCGACGACATGCCGGGCACGCTGCGCAGCCGCGGGCGCGAGAGGTGCGCGATGCTGCGGCCGAGGCGACCGACGGTTTCGGGCGCGAGGCTGTAGCCATGAATGATCGGCAGCGGATAATGCGTCAGGCTCATGTCGAGCCGTGCCAGCGCGCGCCACGATCCGCCGACCATGTAGAGCGGAAGGCCCCTGCCCCGCCCGGTCCAGCCCGCCTCGGCGATCAGCCGGGTGACGTGGCGGTCGAACGCCGGGCCACGGCTGGAGCGCAGCGCGGCGATACGCAGCACGCCGAGCGGGAAGGAAATGCGATCGGTGACGGTGCCGGCGACGACGCGGACGAGTTCGAGGCTGCCGCCACCGAGATCGCCGACGATGCCGTCCGCATCGGGGATCGCCGACAGCACCCCCATGCCCGCGGCGGTCGCCTCCTGCTCGCCGGAAAGGAGCTCGACGGTGAGGCCGAGGTCCTTCGCGGCGGCGATGAAGGCGGCACCATTGCTCGCGTCGCGCACCGCGGCGGTGGCGACGGTGCGGACGGGGGCGTCCATTTCGCGGGCGACCATCGCGAAACGGCGCAGCGCGCCGATCGCGAGCGCCATGCTGTCCGCGTCGATCGCGCCGGTCGCGGCGAGGCTGCGGCCGAGCCCGGCCATCACCTTTTCGTTGAACAGCGTCGCGGGGATGCGCGGATGGCCCTGATACACAACCAGCCGCACCGAATTGGAGCCGATGTCGATGATGCCGGTGCGGGGATAGGGGTCGGTCATTGCCGGTTCAACAGCCGGCGCGGGCTGGTGTTCAGATGCGGGTTTGTCGCGCAGCGTCGTGATGAACGGCAAACGGACCATCAGCGGGCGTCCGCGGCGGGCCGCACACCCCGGACCCCGCCCCGATCCGCCGTCATCGCCGCCGCCGCAGCGCCAGCGTCGGCACCGCGTTGCTTTCCGCCAGCGCCGCGCCGCGGCCGGAGAGCGACGGGTTGGTCATGAAATAGCGGTGGAGGTTGAACGGCTTGTCGCCCGGCGTCTCGCGGACGTAGCGACCGTCCGATTCCAGCTCCCAGCTTTGTTCGGTGTCGATGAGGTTGGCGACCATCACCTGGTCGAGCACCTGGTCGTGCACCGTCGGATTCTCGATCGGCAGCATATATTCGACGCGCCGGTCGAAATTGCGCGGCATCCAGTCGGCCGACGAGATGAACACCTTCGCGCCATCGTTGGGCAGCGCGGCGCCGTTGCCGAAGCAGAAGATGCGGCTGTGTTCGAGGAAGCGGCCGATGATCGACTTGACGCGGATATGTTCGGACATGCCCGGTACGCCGGGGCGCAGGCAGCAGATGCCGCGGATGATCAGGTCGATCTCGACCCCCGCGCCGCTCGCCTCGTACAATTTGTCGATGATCGCGGGATCGACGAGGCTGTTCATCTTCGCCCATACCGCCCCGGTCTTGCCGGCCCGCGCATTGGCGATCTCGACGTCGATGAGGTCGAGCAGCTTCTGGCGCAGGTCGCGGGGCGAGAGGCTGAGTTTGGTGATGTCGGTCGGTTCGACATAACCGGTGACGTAGTTGAACATCTGCGCCGCATCGCGCCCCATCCGCGGATCGGCCGTGAAGAAGCTGAGATCGGTATAGATGCGCGCCGTGACCGGGTGATAATTGCCGGTGCCGAAGTGGCAATAGGTGCGGAACCGGCCATCCTCGCGGCGCACCACCATGGAGACCTTGGCGTGCGTCTTCCATTCGAGGAAGCCGTAGACGACCTGTACGCCGGCGCGTTCGAGCGCGCTCGCCCACAGGATGTTCTGCTCCTCGTCGAAGCGAGCGCGCAGTTCGACCACCGCGGTGACCGACTTGCCCGCCTCGGCGGCGGCGATCAGCGCGTTGATCACCGCGGGCTGCTTGCCCGCGCGATACAGTGTCTGCTTGATCGCGATGACGTCGGGGTCGAGCGCCGCCTGTTTGAGGAAGGCGAGGACGACGTCGAACGTCTCATAGGGGTGATGGACGATGATGTCCTTCGCGCGGATCGCCGCGAAGCAATCGCCGCCGAATTCGCGGATGCGCTCGGGGAAGCGGGGCACGAAGGGCAGGAACTTGAGGTCGGGGCGATCCTCGTCGATCACCGCGTCGAGATCGCCGATGCTGAGCAGATTGCCGCTCTCGGTGATCGTCGCATCGGCGCCGCCCAGTTCGTGGCGCAGCACCTTGGCGAGCGCGTCGGGCATCCCCGTCTCGAGTTCGAGCCGGATGACGCGGCCGCGGCGACGACGCTTGATCGCATTGGCGAAGTAACGGACGAGATCCTCCGCCTCCTCGTCGATCTCGATGTCGCTGTCGCGCAGTACACGGAAGGCGGCGGCACCGACCAGCGTATAGCCGGGGAAGAGTACCGGGGCGAAGCGCTTGAGCAGCGCCTCGATCGACACGTAGCGTGCGGGCTCGCCGGGCAGGCGGACGAAGCGCGGCGCACTTGCCGGGATCATCACCAGCTCGCGTACCGGCTCGCCGTCCGAATCGCGCACGACGTCGAACATCACCGACAGCCCCTTGTTGGGGATGAACGGGAAAGGATGCGCGGGATCGAGCGCCTGCGGCGTGAGGATTGGGAAAATCTGTTCGCGGAAATGCGCCTCGAGCCATTCGGCGTCTTCCGCGTCGACCTCGTCGCGGCGCAGGACGTGGAGGCCGGCCTCGTCGAGCAGGGTGCGCAGATCGCCCCACACCGCCTGCTGGCTCGCCATCAGCGCATCCGCCTCGCGGGTGATCGCGGCAAGCTGTTGCCCCGGCGTCAGACCGTCCGACGAGCGGCGGTCGACGTCCTTGAGCTGCTGCCCCTTCAGGCCGGCGACGCGGACCATGAAGAATTCGTCGAGATTGTTGCCCGAGATCGACAGGAAGCGGAGCCGCTCGAGCAGCGGATGCGCCGGATTGCACGCTTCCTCGAGCACGCGCCGGTTGAAGGCGAGCCACGACAGCTCGCGATTGAAATAGCGATCGTTTACTTCGGGAACAAACGGATCGTCATCGGGAGCGGCGAGATGCGAGAGGTGGATTGGGCGTGTCATACTTCGGTCATAGGTAGCAACGGTTGCGGTTGCGTGACGATCCCCGCCGCGGTCAAAACAGTGCGCGCGAGCGGGATCGACAGGCGACGGCGGCTCTCCAGCACCTCCTGATCGAGCGCGTCGACGACGCGCTGGACGATGACGTGGCTGCGTTCGATCCGCGTGCTCAGCCAGCTCACCAGATCGGGCCGTGCGTCGAGCCCGCGACGGTTGAACAGATGCGCCAGCAATGCGGCGATCAGTTCGTCGTCGGGCGCGCCGATCGCGGCATGCGGGCTGGCGGCGAGGCGCGAGCGCAGATCGGGCAGTTTGACCGCCCAGCTCGGCGGCAGCGCGTCGGCGACGATGACCAGCGGCCGCCCCTCCGCCTGCGCCTGGTTCCAAGCGTGGAAGATCTGCGCCTCGGGCACCGCCTCGGCATCGTCGATGATCCGGCCCTGGCTCTTGGCGGCGAAGATGCGCGCGAGCAGGCTGCGGCCGGATTTCCGCGGGCCGGTCAGCACCGCCGCCATCACCGGCCAGCTCGCCCATTGCTCCAGCACCTGCGCGGCGCGGATGTTGGACGGGGTGACGAGAAAGGCGTCGTCCTTGGGGTCGGCCGGCCACCCGAGGGGCAGCGCCAATTGGTTGCTCATGCGTCAGCCGGTCGGACTGGCGGAGGCGGCGGGTGCCGGTGCCGCACGGCGGATGCGCAGCGTCTGGCCCGAACCGCTGACCTGATAACCGCGCACCTCCAGCGCCGCCCGCAACGCATCGGGATCACCGTCATAGGTGACGCGCATCAGCGACAGACCGCCGAGCGCGAGGCTGGTGGTGCTCGCCGCGCGGACGCCGGGGATGCTGCGCACCAGCCCTTCGGTGTTCGCCACCGCGCTCGCGCCCGGCGTCTCGAACTGGATGGTGAGCGGGATGCCGGCGTTGGCGGCGCCGGTGTCGCCGACGATCTCGGCGAGCGTCTCGCCGCTCGCCGCGTCGTCGATCGCGTCGGGGTCGACCACCGGCTCGGGCGGCGGCGGCGGCGACAAAGACGGGTCGACGCCGAGCGCGCCGCCGCGCAGCGCCTGCTGGAACAGCGCATCCATGCGGGTGACGCCGGTGTCGAGCAGTCGCGGCAGGCCGGCGGCACTGCCGACGCGCAGCGTGAAGCTGCCGATCAATTCGTTGTCGGGGCCGTGACGCGCCTGGAACACGCCGATCACCGGCCCGCCGGGATAGCTGCGATAGAGGCGGACGACGGGGATGAGAATGTCGGCGGCGCCATATTGGTCGATCACCGTCCGCCACCAGCCGCGCCCCGGTCGCGCGATCTGGCCGGCGTTGAGCAGCAGCGAATCGGCACCGTTGCCCGAGGGGCGGACGTAATCGACGGCGCTGTTGCCGGTGCGGAAGCGTGCCCAGGCCTCCTGCCAGTCGGTGCGCTGTTCGAACACCGTCTCGACCCCGCCCGACACCTGCAGCGGCAGGAGCAGCATCGGCCGCGACCGGTCCGAATAGGCGCTGATGCCGAGTACCGATGCGGCGCGGCTGCGGTTGAACAGCACGCCGAGCTTGGCGATGTAGCGGGTCGGGCCGAGCTGTTCGTTCTCGACGACGATGCCCGAGACGAGCTGGTCGAGCGTGCCGTCCGAGACGAGGCCACCGTCGCCGCCGAGCCGCTTCGAAAGCTGCACCCAGGCCTTGCGCTGCGCCAGCCGCCAGCCGCCGAGCCGCGCCGCCTGCGCCGTCCTGGCGGCGACGTCGACATCGACGCCGCTGACTTCGAAATCGCCCGAACTGTCGACCGGCGCGACGCCGCGCCCGCCCTCGATCTGCGCATAGGCGCCGGCGGCGAGCAGCAGGGCCGCACCGGCGAGCGAGGGAAACAGGGGGATGCGCATGTCGCGGGCCTTTTGGCGAAGCCGGCGGGTGATGCCAAGCAGGATGTGCGGCAACCGTCATTCCTCCGCCGGGCGGGAGCGGTATTCGGTTCGGCATTGCCAGCAACCATCGCAAATCGTAGCAGGCTGGCCGGATGAGCAACCCGCCCTCCCCGTCCGACCAGTCCTACACCTATGCCGATGCCGGCGTGTCGATCGCCGCGGGGAACGCGCTGGTCCGCGCGATCGGGCCGCTCGCCAAGGCGACGCGCCGGCCCGGTGCCGATGCCGAGCTCGGCGGCTTCGGCGGCATGTTCGACCTCAAGGCGGCCGGGTTCAACGACCCGCTGCTCGTCGCCGCCAACGACGGCGTCGGCACCAAGCTCAAGCTCGCGATCGAATGGGACCGGCACGAAGGCGTCGGCGTCGACCTCGTCGCGATGTGCGCCAACGATCTGATCGTCCAGGGCGCCGAGCCTTTGTTCTTCCTCGATTATTATGCGACTGCCAAGCTCGACAACGGCATCGCCGAGCGCGTCGTCGCGTCGATCGCCGAGGGCTGCCGGCAGGCGGGCTGCGCGCTGATCGGGGGCGAGACCGCCGAGATGCCCGGCATGTATGCGCCGGGCGATTACGACCTCGCCGGCTTCTGCGTCGGCGCGGTCGAGCGCGACCGCGTGCTGACCGGGCGCGAGATCGCCGCGGGCGACGTGATCCTCGGCCTCGCCTCGTCGGGCGTCCATTCCAACGGCTTCTCGCTCGTCCGCCGGCTGGCGGCGGATCGCGGCTGGAAGCTCGACCGTCCCGCGCTGTTCGATGCCGACCGGCTGCTGATCGACATCCTGATGGCGCCGACGCGTATCTACGTCGCCAGCCTGCTGCCGCTGCTGCGCGAGGGTGCGATCAAGGGGCTGGCGCATATCACGGGCGGCGGTCTGCTCGAGAACATCCCGCGCGTGCTGCCCGATGGCGCGCATGCGGTGATCGATGCCGATGCGTGGGAGCAGTCGCGGCTGATGGCCTTCCTCCAGGCGCAGGGCGCGATCGAGCCCGAGGAGATGGCGCGCACCTTCAACTGCGGGATCGGCATGGCGGTGGTCGTCGCGGCGGAGCGTGCCGAGGCGGTCGCGGCGGCGCTGTCCGCGGCCGGCGAGACGGTGCATCGCATCGGCGCCGTCGAGGCGGGGACGCGCGGCTGCACCGTGCGCGGCTCGACCGAGACGTGGAGCGCCCGGAGCGACTGGACGGCAACGCACCACCATGGCTGATGCGAAGACGGTCGGCATCCTGATCTCGGGACGCGGCTCGAACATGATGGCGCTGGTCGAGGCGGGGATCCCCGTCGCGCTGGTCGCCTCCGATAAGCCCGACGCGGCCGGTCTTGGCTGGGCGCGAGGGCGCGGCATCGCGACCTTCGCCTTGTCGCCCAAGGGAATCGGCAAGGCTGCTTATGAGGCGCAGCTCGACGCGGCGCTGCGCGAGGCGGGGTGCGAGGTGATCGCGCTCGCCGGCTATATGCGGCTGCTGTCGGACGCATTCGTCGCACGATGGCGCGACCGGATCGTCAACATCCATCCTTCGCTGCTGCCCAAATACAAGGGGCTCGACACCCATGCGCGGGCGATCACCGCCGGCGATGCGGTCGCCGGCTGTTCGGTGCATATCGTCACCGAGGAACTGGACGGCGGCGCGCTGCTCGGCCAAGCCGAGGTGCCGGTGCTGGCCGGCGACACCCCCGATACGCTCGCCGCGCGGGTGCTCGCCGCCGAACACCGTCTGTATCCCCAGATCCTCAAGGAATTCGTGACGCGATGACCGACGTTTCCCCTGTCCTGGCGCGGGTACGCGCCGTCGCCCTGCTGCTGCCCGACGTCGAGGAGCGTACGCAGGATGGCCACAGCTTCGTCGTCGGCGACGCCGCCTTCGTGCGGGTGCGCGATGGGGAGAATGGTGCGGCCGTGGTGCAGGTGCTCGACGACGTCCACCATTGGGCCGATGTCGCGATCGGCGCGGATACCGACTGGACGCTGGTCGAGGACCGGATCGCGCATAGCTGGGAGCTCGCCGCGCCGCGCGACCTGCTCGAAGCGGGCGGGCGATGAGCGAGACGCGCGATCAGGCGCAGACCCGCCGGCGCTGGATCACGCTCGCCGAGGTGGTCGCGGTCGCCGGCGTCGTGATCGCCGCGCTGACGCTCTACAGCAACTGGCAGGACCGCAAGCAGGCCGCCGCCGACAAGGCGATCGAACAGGCGAGCGCGACGCGCGACAAGACGCGCTTCGTGCTGCGCGGCGCGCCCGACAAGGACAAGCGGACGATCGTGCTGGCGCGCGAGGAGGCGCATCCGCTCGGCGACATCCGCGTCAGCTTCCCCACCGCGCTCGGCGTGTCGCCGCAGGATTCGGTGACGCAGACGATCCCGGCGGACTGGTTCGACAAGGCGCTGCGCCAGGCGACCGACGGTGGCGCGGACGACCTGACCGGGCGGTTGCCGGTACTGATCCGCTACACCTATTTCACCGACGACCAGCCGACGACGCGGCAGGCGATCTACGACATCGTCTGGCATACCCGGCCGCAGCGCTTCCAGGGCCGCAAGGTCGAGCTGCTCGACCTCCGGCTGCGCGAGACCGGCGGCAACCAGAAGCGCGTCGACGCGCTGTGGACGAAGGATAAGCCGAAGGTCTAGCGTCCGACCAGCCAGCGGCCGAAGCGCGGCACCGCGCCGTATCGCGTCATCCAGTCGCTATAGGCGCGATAGACCGGGTCGAGGCCGAGGTGGCGTTCCTCGGTGCGCGCGCGCCAGTAATAGATGCCGCTGACCACGCCCATCAGCGCGGTCGCGCGCACCGCGTCGACCAGGCTGCCCGTCGTCAGGATCGGCACGGTCGACAGCCACCAGAACAGGTTCTTCGACAGATAGGCCGGGTGACGCGACCAGGCATAGGGACCGTGCGTCAGGATGCCGCGGTGGGTGAGGTTGGAGAAGCGCAGCCCGAATGCGACCGTCGCCCAGGCGTAGACCGCGGTCAGCAGCACGAGGATGGCGCCCCATGACGCCAAGACGGTCGGGTGGCCGGCGAACCATGACGTCCAGTCCTGCGTCCCCGGATGATAGTCGAGCGGGCCGCCCGCCTCCATCAGGATGAACGGCGGATAGCACATCAGCGCGGCGGTCCAGGCGGCGGCATAGGGGTTGGCGCTGCGGATGTGCGCGTCGAGCGGGCGCAGCGTCAGGATATAGCCGACGGTGGCGAAGCTGACGTCGATGACGAACATCAGCCCGATCAGCCATTGCGCGAGCGCGACGGGATCGCGGAGGCTCGCCCGATCGGTGTGGATGAAGCCCGCCCAATTGCCCGGCAACACCGCGAGCATGAAGGCGAGGAAGAACGCCTTGACCGCCCAGGCGCGCAGATGGCCGTAGATCGCCTCGGGCATGACGCCGGGCTGGCCGGTTAGCCACGCGCCGAGGTGCCAGGCGCCGTCGCGCGGCTCGACCAGATAGCGGTCGATCCATAGCACATAGGGCATTGCGAACACCGCGACGACCGGCATGACCCAGCCGAAGCACCACATGGCGAACGCGAAATTGCCGTCCCAATAGAAGCGGCCGATGCCGTAGAGGAAGGCGATGCCGCCCCAGGTGAGATACAGGCCGGCGAGCTTGGTCAGGCTGACGTCGCGGCGTTCGACCAGCGGGCGTGGGTTATGCCAGTCGATGCCGGTGCTGGCGCGGCGATGCACCTTGTCGACCAGCAGCGACCAGCCGATCATCGGCAGCGCGCAGGCGACGAGCGCGACCAGCGCCGCATAGGGGCCGTCCATGCCGATCGCGAGCGCCGCCACCAGCCAGCCGAACAGCCCGGCGATGCCGGCAAGTCCGACGCCATGGCCGACCGCCGATGCGGGTCGTACCTCGGCCGGTCCGGCTGCCTGCTCGGTGTCATGCTCCATGCCGGTGGCTTAGCGGGGCAACGGTAAGCAAGCCATGAACCACGGCATGCCACGATCTTGGGTCTTGACCCCGCATGCCGGGCGACGATAAGCCGCCGCTCGATCGACGCCTGCGGGTCGTCAGGTCGTGCGGGTATAGTACAATGGTAGTACAGCAGCCTTCCAAGCTGAATACACGGGTTCGATTCCCGTTACCCGCTCCACCCTCCCGAGCGCGGACGGCTGCGGCCGACGACCGGCCACAGCCGCCGCACGATCAATGGTCGGCGGTACCGGGTTCCGCCATCTTGCGATGCTGTTCGGCGAGCACCGCATTGGGGGTGACGTTCGCCACCGCCGACTGGATCTTGTTCTTCCAGCCCGAAACGATCGCGGCCTTGCCCTCCATCAGCGCGTCCCAGCCGTCGGCGGCGACCTTGGCGGGGTCGTCCTTGTTGGGATCGCTGCCGACATCGGTGTCGAGCATGTCGCCACGCGCGAAGAACTCGGTGTCGGTCGGCCCCGGCATCAGATTGGTGAGCGTGACGCCGTCGGCATCCTTGATCTCGTTCTGCAGGGCGGCGACGAAGCTGTCGAGAAACGCCTTGCTGCCGTTGTAGACCGCCTGGAACGCGCCCGGGATGTAGCCGGCGATCGAGCCGGTCACGAGCACCTTGCCGTCGTTGCGCGCGACCATGTCGCGGAGCACCTTCTGCAGCAGATAGGCGGTGCCGGTGATGTTGGTGTCGACCACCGCACGCCAATCCTCGACCTTCTGGTCGAGGAAGGCGTGGCCGAGACCGCGGCCGGCATTGGCGCAGAGCAGGTCGATCCGCCGCCCGCCCGCGGCGTCGAGCAGACGGTCGACGCCTTCGGGCGTCGACAGATCGGCCTCGAGCGCCTGCACGTCATGCTCATACTGGCGGAAGTCGGCCGCGGCCGATTCGATCAGCGGTTCGTCGGCGACGACGAGGATGTCGTAGCCGTTGCGCGCCGCGAGCGAGGCGAGTTCGAAGCCGATGCCGGTCGAGGCGCCGGTGATGATCGCGAATTTGTCAGCCATGTTCGATTATCCTTGCAAGGCGTTGAGGTCAGCCGACCATGTCCGGCTTCAGCACGATCTTGGTCGTTTCGTTCTGGTGGTTCTTAAACAAGTCGTAGCCCTTGGGCGCATCGGTCAGCGGCATGCGGTGCGAGATCAGGAACTCGGTATCGATCTTGTCTTCCAGAATCGCGTTGAGCAGCGCCGGCATGTAATGCTGGACGTGGGTTTGGCCGGTCTTGAGCGTCAGCCCCTTTTCCATGAACGCGCCGAGCGGGAATTTGTCGACGAAGCCGCCATAGACCGCCGGCATCGAGACGCGTCCGCCCTTGCGGCAGGCGATGATCGCCTGACGGATCGAATGCGGGCGATCGGTGCCGAGGAAGGTCGACGCCTTGATCTGGTCGATGATGTTGTCGACGAACATGCCGTGCGCTTCCAGCCCGACCGCGTCGATCACCGCATCGGGGCCGATGCCCCCGGTCATCTCCATCAACGCCTCATAGGTGGCGCTTTCCTCGAAGTTGATCGTCTCCGCGCCGAAGCGCTTGGCGAGTTCGAGGCGATGCGGGAAATGGTCGATCGCGATGACCCGCTCGGCGCCCATCAGGAACGCCGATTGCACCGCGAACAGCCCGACCGGGCCGCAGCCCCAGACCGCGACCGTGTCGCCCGGCTCTATCTGCGCATATTCGGCCGCCTGCCAGCCGGTTGGCAGGATGTCCGACAGGAACAGCACCTTGTCGTCAGACACGCCGTCGGGGATGACGATCGGGCCGACGTCGCTGAACGGCACGCGGACATATTCCGCCTGGCCGCCCGCATAGCCGCCGGTCATGTGGCTGTAGCCGAACAGGCCGGACATCTCGTGGCCGTACAGCTCCTGCGCGATATCCTGATTGTCGGCGGGCAGGCCGTTGGGACAGGCCGAATATTGATGCTTGCCGCAATGGTAGCAGCTGCCGCAGGCGATGGTGAACGGCACCACGACGCGCTGGCCCTTCTTGAGCGTCGACTTGGCGCCGACCTCGACCACTTCGCCCATGAACTCGTGGCCGAGGATGTCGCCCGCCTGCATCGTCGGGATGTAGCCGTCGTAGAGGTGGAGGTCGGAGCCGCAGATCGCGGTGGAGGTGACCTTGATGATGCAGTCGCGATCGTTGACGATCTCGGGATCGTCGACGGTGTCGATGCGGACGTCGTGCTTACCGTGCCATGCGAGCGCTTTCACAGGCCCATCTCCTCGAACTGCTTGGGGTTCATCGCGGGCGTGGCGATCTCGCCGGTCTCCATGAGCTGCTTGAAGCGGCGCAGGTCGCGGCGGGCCTGGATGGCGGGCTCGCGCTGGAACATCTTGGCGATCAGCTTGCCGACGATGCCGCCGGGCGGGTCGTAGGCGATCGTCGCGGTCACCACCGTGCCGCGTGGACCGGCGTCGCGGAACTCGATGCGGCCGGAGTTGGCGACGTCGGCACCGGGTTCGGAGGTCCAGGCGATCAGCCGGTCCTGCTCCTCCTGCGTGATCCGCGCGTCCCATGCGACGGTCGCGCCGGCGGGGGCCTTGACCACCCAATGCGACAGCTTGGCGTCGACGACGTCGATCGAGACCACATTCTCCATGAAGTGCGGCAGGTTCGTGAAGTCTCGGAAAAAGTCATAAAGTTCACGCACAGGCCGGTTGATCGTCACCGATCGGCCGGCGACCGCACTGCCCTGCCCCTCGATCAGCGAGGCGGTGGTGGCGTCGGCGGCGTCGCCGTGCTTGTAGGTCGTGGGGGGCGCGTCATCGCGTCGGTCGGTCATGCTGGTCTCCCTGCGCAAGACCGCTCCAACCCGTCTGGAGTCGCACCCGTTCCTATCGTTACGCGTGTGGATTCAAATAGATAAAGCTGATTTTACCATGCGGCGCGGGGCGTTTCCGATCGGCGGCGGCGCTGGGTGCAGGCCCTCCCCGCCGAAGCGGGGAGGTGGTGGACAGGGCTGGATTCGAACCAGCGTACGCTTGCACGGGCAGATTTACAGTCTGCTGCCTTTAACCACTCGGCCACCTGTCCAGATGGGCCGCTTCGCTGAAGCGAGGCGGCCTATTGGCGAAGCGAAACGCGGCTGTCAACGCGCCCGCGGCGGTTTTTCGCATCGCCCTCGCCGGCTTGCGCGAACCGCGACCGCCGCCTAGCACCGGCCGCAACGTTCGCCGGGGACCTTCATGCGCCACTTCCTGCTCGCCACCGCCGCCCTTTGCCTCGCCCTGCCCGCCGCGGCGCAGGATCGCGCCGCGCTGGCGACGATCATCGATCAGGGCACCAACCACAGCCAGGTGGTGCAGACCGCGCAATATCTCACCGACGTGATCGGCCCGCGCCTCGCCAATTCGCCGGGTGCGCGCGCCGCGGAGGCATGGACGCAGGGCAAGTTCCGCGAATGGGGACTGCGCAACGTCCGCAAGGAGGGGTTCGCCTTCGGCCGCGGCTGGGCGATCGAGCGCGCGAGCGTGCGGATGGTGACGCCGCGCGCGGTCCAGCTCACCGCGATTCCCGTCGCCTGGACGCCGGGGACCAACGGCACGATCACCGCGCCCGTCGTCGTCGCGCCGATCGCGCGCGAACGCGATTTCGCCAAATATCGCGGCCAGTTGCGCGGCAAGATCGTGATGGTCACGCTGCCCCGCGCCGCCAAGGACCCGACCGATCCCGATTTCCGCCGGCTGACCGGCGACGATATCGCGAAGCTCGACCAGTTCCAGCAGCCCGAATACGACCCCGCCAGCATCAACCGCCGCGCCAAGCGGCTCGATTACACCAAGAAGCTCGATGCCTTCCTGAAGGCCGAGGGCGCCGTCGCGATGGCGACGATGTCGTATCGCGACGGCAAGCTCGTCCATGGCGAAGGCTATCTGTTCGGTGTCGGCGACACCGCCACGCTGCCCGCGGTACAGATCGCGCAGGAGGATTATCTGCGCCTCGCCCGGCTCGCCAAGATGGGCCCGGCGCCGACGCTGGAGTTCATTAGCGACGTCCGTTTCGACGATGGCGACGTTAACGCCTATAACGTCATCGCCGAGATCCCCGGCACCGACCCCAAGGCCGGCTATGTCATGGCGGGCGCGCATCTCGACAGCTGGGTGGCCGGCGACGGCGCGGCGGACAATGGCGCGGGCTCGGCCGAGGTGATGGAGGCGGCGCGCATCCTCGCCGCCAGCGGCGTGCGGCCGAAGCGGACGATCCGCTTCGTGCTATGGGGCGCGGAAGAGGAAGGGCTGCTCGGCAGCCTCGCTTATACCAAGGCGCATCTCGCCCGCCGCGGTGCGCCGTCGGAACAGCCGGCCGGCGCCGATTATGGCTTCTCGGATCGCTGGCCGATCGTGCCGCTGCCCGGCCATGGCGAGCTCGCCGCCTATTTCAACATCGACAACGGCTCGGGCAAGCTGCGCGGCCTGTATGCCGAGAACAATCCGGCGGTGGTGCCGATCTTCCGCGAATGGCTCGCGCCGCTCGCGTCGATGGGCGCGGCCAACGTCGTCGCGCGGCAGACCGGCGGCACCGATCACGTGCTGCTCCAGCAGGTCGGCATCCCCGGCTTCCAGTTCGTCCAGGACCCGCTCGATTACGGCAGCCGCGTCCATCATTCGTCGGTCGACACGTTCGACCATCTCAAACCCGAGGATCTGCGGCAGGGATCGATCGTCCTCGCCGCGGTCTTGCTCTCCGCCGCCAACGCCGACAAGGCGCTGCCCCGTCCGCCGCTGCCGACGCAGCCGGTGGTCACCGACCCCTTTGCCTATAGCGATGCCAATGATGACTGACACCATGACCCCGATCCCCGCGAGCGCCCGCTGATGGCGCGCCGTGGCCACCGCCCGTCGACCGGCACCGCCAACCGCCCCAAATTCTGGGGCCGTCATCCGGTGACGGCGGCGCTCGCCAATCCCAACCGGGTCGTGCGCAAATTGTGGGGGACGCGCGAGGCGCTGTCTTCGCTCGACATTCCGGCGTCGATGCCCGTCGTCTATGCCGATGTCGCCGATCTCGGCCGGCTGGTGCCGTCCGACGCGCCGCATCAGGGGCTCGTCGCCGAGGTCGAGCCGCTCGAGGACAGCTGGCTCGCCGATCTGCTGATCGAGGGCAAGGACGACCAAAGGCCGCTGGTGGTGCTCGATCAGGTCACCGATCCGCACAACGTCGGCGCGATCCTGCGCTCGGCGGCGGCATTCGACGCGCTCGGCATCGTCACGCAGGACCGCCATGCGCCGCCGGAGAGCGGCACGGTGGCACGCGCCGCCTCGGGCGCGCTGGAGACGGTGCCGTGGGTGCGCGTCGTCAACCTCGCGCGCGCGCTGGAGGAGATCGCCGAGGCGGGCTTCTGGCGGATCGGCCTCACCGGCCATGCCGAGCAGACGCTGGCGCAGGCGATGGGGACGCAGCGGATCTGCATCGTGCTCGGCGCCGAGGGCGAGGGCATGCGCCAGAATACCGAGGCGCATTGCGACGAACTCGCCAAGCTGCCGATCAGCGAGAAGGTGGAGAGCCTGAACGTCTCGAACGCCGCGGCGATCGCGCTGTATGCGGTGGCGGCGCGGTAGACGCATTCGCCTTGATCGTCATCCCCGCGAAGGCGGGGATCCATATACGCTGACGCCGCGGCTCAAGCCGGGTCAGAGGGTATGGATCCCCGCCTTCGCGGGGATGACGGTAGGGATTTAGACTACGATCCTAGACGAGATACCGATCAATCCTCCCCCGCGATCGTCACCTTCAGGCCGTCGAGGGCCGGGGTCATCTGGATCTGGCACGACAGGCGCGAGGTCGCGTTGCGCTCGTCGCTCGAATCGAGCAGGTCGTCCTCGTCCGGACCCATCGCCGGCAACCGGTCCGCGAAGGCCGGATCGACATGGACGTGGCAGGTCGCGCAGCTGCAGCAGCCGCCGCATAGCGCGAGCAATTCGTCGATCCCCGCGTCGCGGATCACTTCCATCACCGACAGGCCGGCTTCGCCGTTGATTTCGCGTTCTTCCCCCTCGCGCGTGACGACGATAAGCTTGGGCATGACAGTCTCCGATAAAGGTGTCGCCGGCCATGCCGCGCGACGGGTCAAGGATCAAGCATGGGCCTGAGCGCCGAACAGATTCGCGCGGCGATGGACGCACTTGCGCTGACCGAACCCGCCTTCGCCGCCGGCCTCGCCCGCGTCGGCTATCCGCCGCCGCGCATCCGCGAGCGCGGCTATGCGACCTTGCTGCGCACGATCCTCGGCCAGCAGGTCAGCGTCGCCTCCGCCGCGGCGGTCTATCGCAAGCTCGAGACGCTGGTCGGCGATCCCGGCGATCCGCATACCATCCTCGCGGCCAGCGACGAGACGCTGCGCGCCGCCGGCCTGTCGCGGCAGAAGGCGAGCTATGCGCGCAGCCTCGCCGAGGAAGTGACCAGCAAGCGGCTCGATCTCGACCACCTGCCGGCGGACGACGAGGAGGCGATCGCACAGCTCGTCCGGGTGAAGGGGATCGGCCGCTGGTCGGCGGAAATCTATCTGCTGTTCGCCGAGGGGCGCGAGGACGTCTGGCCGGCGGGCGATCTCGCGGTGCAGATCGAGGTCGGGCGGCTGCTCGGCCATGACGAGCGGCCGTCGGAGAAAGTGACGCGCGCGCTGGCCGAGGCGTGGCGGCCGCATCGCGGCGCGTTGGCGATCTTCACATGGCACCATTATGGCGCAGGTCCCGACGTGGATGCGGCGCCGGTCTAGGCGGGGTCGATTTTCGATATTCGCTGTCTCCGTCGCCCTTTCGTGACCCCGGGGTCGGCTAGCACCCCTGCGGAAGCCTCCATCATCGGTTAGATCAGCGCAGTGCTCCTGCGGACGCAGGAGCCCAGAGCCAAGTGCTACAACGTCTGATGGCGTGCGTGACTCCTGGGCTCCTGCTTTCGCAGGAGCACTGGGCTCTCGCAGATGTCTGGGCTCGGGGGTGCCGCTTTTTCGCGATCGGTCCTCGACGAACATAGCGGGACCCCGGATCAAGTCCGGGGTGACGAAGCTGGGATGGCGAGGCCGCGTGCGAGTGAACGTCGATCCGACAGCCCGCGTGGTGGGTGTGGGCGGGCGCAAGTCTCTGATCCGTCGCCTCTCCCTCGTCCGATCGTTGCAGCCGATTGATCCGGCCGACGCTCTCGCACCTTGCCCGCGCGCGCGGCTTCCGCCACACACCGGCGCCATGACGCCACCCGCTTCTGCCCCAGCCGTTTCCCTCAGTGGCAGTCATCGCAGCATCGCATTGCCCGTCGGCGGCGCCGGCTGGCGGCGGCTCGCGGCATTCATGGGGCCGGGCTTCCTCGTCGCGGTCGGCTATATGGACCCGGGCAATTGGGCGACCGACATCGCCGGCGGTTCGGCGTTCGGCTATACCCTGCTGTCGGTCATCCTGCTGTCCAACCTGATGGCGATCGTGTTGCAGGCGCTGTCGGTGCGGCTCGGCGTCGCCGCGGGGCTCGACCTCGCGCAGGCGTGCCGGGCCTATTATTCCAAGCCGGTCTCGCTCGTCCTCTGGCTGCTCGCCGAAGTGGCGATCATCGCCTGCGATCTCGCCGAGGTGCTCGGCACCGCGATCGCGCTGCAATTGCTGTTCGGGATTCCGCTGGTCTGGGGGGTGATCGTCACCGCGCTCGACGTGTTCCTGATCCTCGCGCTGCAACGCTACGGCTTCCGCAAGATCGAGGCGTTCATCCTCGCCCTGCTCGTCCTCATCGCCGGCTGCTTCGCCTTCGAGCTGTTCTACGCCAAGCCCGACATAAGCGCGGTGCTCGCCGGGCTGGTGCCGACGCCGGGGATCGTCACCGATCCCGCCAAACTCTATCTCGCGATCGGCATCCTCGGCGCGACGGTGATGCCGCACAATCTCTACCTCCATTCGTCGATCGTCCAGACCCGCGCCTTCGCGCCGACCGACGAGGGCAAGGCGGAGGCCGCCAAGCTGGCGACGATCGACAGCACGATCGCGCTCGGCCTCGCCTTCTTCATCAACGCCGCGATTCTGATCGTCGCCGCCGCGGTGTTCCACACCGCCGGCCGCACCGAGATCGCCGAGATCGACGAAGCCTATCGCCTGCTCGCGCCGATGATGGGCGTCGGCGCCGCCAGCCTCGTGTTCGGCGTCGCGCTGCTCGCGTCGGGGCAGAATTCGACCGTCACCGGCACGCTCGCCGGACAGATCGTGATGGAAGGGTTCCTCAATCTGCGGCTGCCGGTGTGGCTGCGGCGGATGGTGACGCGACTGCTCGCGATCATTCCGGCGGTGTTCGTCGTCGGCCTGTCGGGCGACGGCGGTGCGACCAGATTGCTGGTGCTCAGCCAGGTGGTGCTCAGCCTGCAATTGCCGTTCGCGGTGGTGCCGCTGGTGCTGTTCACCGGCCAGACGCGGGTGATGGGGCGGTTCGTCAGCCCGTTATGGTTGCGCGTCGTCGCATGGGCGATCGCCGCGATCATCATCGGGCTTAACCTGACGTTGCTGATCGGCATGCTCTAAGTCCGGGTCGGCGGCATTCGCGGACGATCGCCCCGCCCTCTTCGCCCCGCCCTCTCCTTCGCCTTCCTCTTGCATCGGATATGCCGTGACAGACAGCCAAGCCGCCGCACCGACCGCACTCGACCCCCGCCCGGCCCTCGCCTCGGCGATCGTCGACACGCTCGTCCACCGCATCGGCAAGGACGCGCAGGCGGCGCGGCCGCACGACTGGCTCGCCGCGACGATCCTGACGCTGCGCAACGAGATCATCGAACGCTGGATGGAATCGACCAAGGCGGCGCATGCCGCCGGGGCGAAGCGCGTCTATTATCTCAGCCTCGAATTTCTGATCGGCCGGCTGCTGCGCGATGCGCTGTCCAACCTGCGCCATAACGACGAAGTGGCGGCGGCGCTGGCCAGTCTTGGCGTCGACCTCGCCGCGATCGAGGAGATCGAGCCCGACGCGGCGCTGGGCAACGGCGGGCTCGGGCGGCTGGCGGCCTGTTTCATGGAGAGCCTCGCCAGCCTCGACCTGCCTGCTTACGGTTATGGCATCCGCTATGTGAACGGCATGTTCCGCCAGCGGCTCGACGACGGCTGGCAGGTCGAGCTGCCCGAGAACTGGCTCGCGCACGGCAATCCGTGGGAGTTCGAGCGGCGGGAGAGCGCCTATTTCGTCGGCTTCGGCGGCGAGGTGACGGCGACGACGTCGGGCCAGGTCCATTGGTCGCCGATCGAAGCGGTCGAGGCGGTCGCGGTCGATACGCCGATGGTCGGCTGGCGCGGCAAACGCGTCAACACGCTGCGGCTGTGGAACGCCCGCGCCTTCGACCCGATCAAGCTCGACCGGTTCAACGCCGGCGATTTCGAGGGCGCGCTCGCCGGACAGATGCGCGCCGAGACGCTGACCCGAGTGCTCTATCCCAACGACAGCACGCCCGCGGGGCAGGAATTGCGGCTGCGACAGGAATATTTCTTCTCCTCCGCCTCGATCCAGGACATCGTCCGCCGGCACCTGCAATATTTCGGCGACATCCGCACCTTGCCCGAGAAGGCGGCGATCCAGCTCAACGACACCCATCCCGCAGTGGCGGTCGCCGAGCTGATGCGGTTGCTCACCGATTTCCACGAACTGTCGTTCGACGAGGCGTGGGAGATCACGCGGGCAACCTTCGGCTATACCAACCATACGCTGCTGCCCGAGGCGCTGGAGAGCTGGCCGCTGCCATTGTTCGAGCGCCTGCTGCCGCGGCACATGCAGATCGTCTATGCGATCAACGCCAGGCTGCTGCGCGAGGCGAGCAAGGTCGACGGCATCGACGGCAATGCGATCGCCGCGATCAGCCTGATCGACGAGGGCGGCGAGCGGCGCGTGCGGATGGCGAACCTCGCCTTCGCCGGCAGCCACAGCGTCAACGGCGTCGCGGCGCTGCACACCGAATTGATGAAGAAGACGGTCTTTGCCGACCTTCACCGGCTGTATCCCGACCGGATCAACAACAAGACCAACGGCATCACGCCGCGCCGCTGGTTGCAGCAATGCAATCCCGGCCTGACCGGCCTGCTGGTCGAGGCGATCGGCGAGGATTTCAAGGACGACGCCGCCCGCCTGACCGCGCTCGCGCCCTTCGCGAATGATTCATCGTTCCGGGAGCGTTTCGCTATGGTTAAGCGTTCCAACAAGGTGACGCTCTCGACCTACATCAAGGACAGCATGGGTCTGACGTTGGACCCCGATGCGATCTTCGATGTGCAGATCAAGCGGATCCACGAATACAAACGCCAGTTGCTCGGCATCGTCGAGGCGGTCGCGCTGTACGACCAGATCCGCAGCCATCCCGAACGCAACTGGACGCCGCGCGTCAAGCTGTTCGCCGGCAAGGCGGCGTCGAGCTATCATACCGCCAAGCTCGTCATCAAACTGGCCAATGACGTCGCCAAGCGGATCAACGCCGACCCCGCGGTCGGCGACCTGCTCAAGGTGGCGTTCGTCCCCAATTACAACGTCAGCCTCGCCGAGAAGATCATCCCCGCCGCCGATCTGTCCGAACAGATCTCGACCGCGGGCATGGAGGCGTCGGGCACCGGCAATATGAAGTTCGCGCTCAACGGGGCGCTGACCATCGGCACGCTCGACGGCGCCAATATCGAGATCAAGGATCATGTCGGCGACGACAATATCTTCATCTTCGGCCTCACCGCCGACGAAGTCGCCGAGAAGCGCGCCAGCGGCTATCGCGGCCGGCAGGTGATCGAGGGATCGCGCGAGCTGGCGCAGGCGGTCAATGCGATCGCCTCGGGCGTGTTCTCGCCCGACGATCCCGATCGCTACAAGGGGTTGATGGACGGGCTGTACGAGCATGACTGGTTCATGCTCGCCGCCGATTTCGACGCCTATGCCGCCGCGCAGCGCGAGGTCGACGCCAAGTTCGGTGACACGGCGGCGTGGGGCCGTTCGGCGGTGATCAACGTCGCCAATATGGGCTGGTTCTCGTCGGACCGGACGATCGGCGAATATGCGAAACAAATCTGGGGGGTGATGTGAAACCACCGCGTGGCGCCATCGCCGCATTGCTGGAAGGGCGCCACGACGATCCGTTTTCGTTGCTCGGCACGTTCGCCGGGCCGCAGGGGACGTTCGGACGCGCCTGGATCCCCGGTGCCGAAACCGCCGAGGCGCATGATCTGGCCGGCAAGCCGCTCGGCGTGCTGACGCGGATCGAGGATGCCGGCCTGTTCGAGGGGCCGATCGCCGGCGATCCGCAGCCGGTGAAATACAAGGCGCAGGGGTTCGGCGCCGAATGGTGGGTCACCGATCCCTACAGCTTCGGCCCGGTGCTCGGCCCGACCGACGATTATCTGATCGCCGAAGGCTCGCACTTCCGCCTCTACGACAAGATGGGCGCGCATCTGATCGCGCATGAGGGCGCGAGCGGCGTGCATTTCGCGGTCTGGGCGCCGAATGCGCGACGCGTCTCGGTGGTCGGCGACTTCAACGACTGGAACGACACGCGCCACGTCATGCGCCGCCGCAGCGACATCGGCGTGTGGGAGATCTTCCTGCCCGATGTCGGCGCGGGACGCAGCTACAAGTTCGCGATCGTCGGCCCCGACGGCACGCTGCAACCGCTCAAGGCCGATCCCTTCGCCTTCGCCGCCGAGCTGCGGCCGAAGACCGCGTCGATCACCACCGCCCCGCCCGCGCACGTCTGGGGCGACGAGGCACATCGCGCGACTTGGGCGAAGGTCGATCCGCGGCGCGTACCGGTCAGCATCTACGAGGTCCATGCAGGCAGCTGGGACAAGGACGAGAACGGCTGGTATCTGTCGTGGGACGCGCTCGCCGACCGGCTGATCCCCTATGTCGTCGATCTCGGCTTCACGCATATCGAGTTCATGCCGATCAGCGAGCATCCCTATGATCCGTCATGGGGCTATCAGACGACCGGCCTCTACGCGCCGTCTGCGCGGTTCGGCGATCCCGACGGTTTCGCGCGCTTCGTCGACGGCGCGCACCGTGCCGGCATCGGCGTGCTGCTCGACTGGGTGCCGGCGCATTTCCCGGTCGACCCGCACGGCCTCACCCGCTTCGACGGCACCGCTTTGTACGAGCATGAGGATCCGCGGCTCGGCTTCCATCCCGACTGGAACACCGCGATCTACAATTTCGGGCGCCGCGAAGTGCGCTCGTTCCTCATCAACAACGCGCTGTTCTGGCCGGAACGCTATCATGTCGACGGCCTGCGCGTCGATGCGGTCGCCTCGATGCTCTACCGCGATTACAGCCGCGAGGCGGGCGAATGGATCCCCAACGAGGACGGTGGCCGCGAGAATTGGGAGGCGGTCAGCTTCCTGCGCGAGATGAACCGCGCGGTCTATGGCAAGGACGACGGCGTTTTCACCGTCGCCGAGGAATCGACGAGCTGGCCGGGCGTGTCGATGCCCGCATTCGAAGAGGGGCCGCGTGAATCGCTCGGCTTCGGGTTCAAGTGGAACATGGGCTGGATGCACGACACGCTCCAGTATTTCGCGCGCGAGCCGGTGCATCGCCGCCATCATCACGGCGAGATCACCTTCGGCTTCGTCTATGCCTTCGACGAGAATTTCGTGCTGCCGCTGAGCCACGACGAGGTGGTGCACGGCAAGGGATCGCTGCTGACCAAAATGGCGGGCGACGACTGGCAACAATTCGCCAATCTGCGCGCTTATTATGCCTTCATGTGGGGCTATCCGGGCAAGAAGCTGCTGTTCATGGGCCAGGAGTTCGCACAGCGGCAGGAATGGAGCGAGGAGCGCGCGCTCGACTGGCATCTCGGCCATTCGGCGGCGCATGGCGGCGTGCGCAAGCTCGTCCGCGATCTCAACCGCCTCTACCGCGACACCCCGGCCTTGCATGCGCGCGACTGCGAGCCCGAGGGGTTCGAATGGCTGATCGGCGACGACGCCGCCAATTCGGTCTTCGCCTGGCTGCGCAAGGCGCCGGGTGAGCAGCCGGTCGCGGTGATCGCCAATCTAACGCCGGTGGCGCGCGCGCCCTATCGCATCCCGCTGCCGCAGGACGGACGCTGGCGCGAGATCATCAATTCCGATGCGCACGACTATTGGGGTTCCGGCCTCGGCAATCTCGGCGGGGTCGAGGCCAAGGACGGTGCGGCGTGGGTGACGCTGCCGCCGCTGGCGACGGTCATGTTGCAATTCGACGGCTGATCGCGCCCCGCGCGCACCGATAACGACGATAATGGAGGGAGCCGATGGTAGACAGACGAGGACAGCCGCTTTCGCGCGACGCGATGGCGTACGTGCTGGCGGGCGGGCGCGGCAGCCGCTTGATGGAATTGACCGATACCCGCGCCAAGCCGGCGGTCTATTTCGGCGGCAAGAGCCGGATCATCGACTTCGCGCTGTCGAACGCGATCAATTCGGGCATCCGACGGATCGGCGTCGCAACGCAATACAAGGCGCATTCGCTGATCCGCCATCTCCAGCGTGGCTGGAACTTCCTGCGTCCGGAGCGCAACGAGAGCTTCGACATTCTGCCCGCCTCGCAGCGCGTGTCGGAATTCCAATGGTATGAGGGCACCGCCGACGCGGTGTTCCAGAACATCGACATCATCGAGACGTATAACGTCGAGTATATGGTGATCCTCGCCGGCGATCACATCTACAAGATGGATTACGAGATCATGCTCCAGCAGCATTGCGACAGCGGTGCGGACGTGACCGTCGCCTGTATGGAGGTGCCGCGGATGGAGGCGGTGGCCTTCGGCGTGATGCACGTCGACGAGACCGACCGGATCATCGACTTCGTCGAGAAGCCCGCCGATCCGCCCGCGATCCCCGGCCAGCCCGACATCGCGCTCGCCAGCCTCGGAATCTATGTCTTCCGCACCAAGTTCCTGATCGAGCAGCTCCGGCGCGATGCGGCGACCGAAGGCTCGGCGCGCGACTTCGGCAAGGACATCATCCCCTATCTCGTCGAACATGGCGTGGCGCAGGCGCATCGCTTCTCGAAGAGCTGCGTGCGGACCAGCGAGGAGCCGGCGGCCTATTGGCGCGACGTCGGCACGGTCGATGCCTATTGGGAGGCGAACATCGACCTCACCGACATCATCCCGCAGCTCGACGTCTACGATCACGAATGGCCGCTGTGGACCTATTCGGAGATCACCCCGCCGGCCAAGTTCGTCCATGACGAGGACGGGCGGCGCGGCTCGGCGGTGTCGAGCCTCGTCTCGGGCAATTGCATCGTGTCGGGCTCGGCGATCCATCGCAGCCTGTTGTCGACCGGCGTGCGCGCGCACAGTTTCTCGTCGCTCGATGAAGCGGTGGTCCTCCCTTATTGCCATATCGGCCGCAACGCGCGGCTGAGCCGGGTCGTGATCGATCGCGGCGTGGTGATTCCGGACGGGCTGGTCGTCGGCGAGGACCCCGAGCTGGATACGCGCCGGTTCCGGCGGACCGACAAGGGCATCTGCCTGATCACCCAGCCGATGATCGACCGCCTCGGGCTGTGACGCTCTCCGTCCTCTCGGTCGCCTCGGAGGCGTTTCCGCTGGTCAAGACCGGCGGGCTCGCCGACGTGGTGGGGGCGTTGCCCGATGCGCTGGCGCCGCATGGCGTCGCGACGACGACGCTGATCCCGGGCTATCCGGCGGTCGGCAAGGCGGTGAAGGGCACCAAGGTGGTGCGGCGCTGGCGCGATCTGCTCGGCGTCGAGGCGCGGTTGCTCGGCGCGCGGCTGGGCGAGCATCCGCTGCTGGTGCTCGATGCGCCGGCGTTGTTCGCGCGGGCGGGTGGGCTCTACGACCAGACCGACGACTGGCACAGGTTCGCGGCCCTGTCGCGCGCCGCCGCCGACGTCGCGGAAGGGTTCGACGTGCTTCACGCGCACGACTGGCAGGCCGCGCTGGCGCCGGCCTATCTGCGCTATTGCGGTACGGCGCAGCGCCGGACCGCCAGCGTGATGACGGTCCATAACATCGCCTTCCAGGGCCAGTTCGGTGCGGAGATATTTGCCGGGCTCGATTTGCCGGACGAGGCCTATGCGATCGACGGCGTCGAATATTATGGCGGTGTCGGCTTCCTGAAGGCGGGGCTGGAGGCGGCCGATGCGATCACCACGGTCAGCCCGACCTATGCCGCCGAGATCCGCGAGCCGCGGTTCGGCATGGGGCTGGAAGGGCTGATCGACACCCGACGTGATCGCGTGCACGGCATCGTCAACGGCATCGATCCCGCCGTGTGGAATCCCGAGACTGACGCCGCCTTGCCGAGCCGCTTCACCGCGCGTGCGCTCGGCCGGCGCAAGGCCAACAAGCGCGCGGTCGAGAAGATGTTCGGGCTCGATCGCGACGACGGACCGCTGTTCACCGTCATCAGCCGGCTGACGTGGCAGAAGGGCATGGACGTGCTCGTCACCTGCCTCGACGAGCTGGTCGCGGGCGGGGCGCGGCTGGCGCTGCTCGGCTCGGGCGATGCGCATCTGGAAGCGGCGCTGCTCGCCGCGGCGGCGCGCTATCCGGGGCGGATCGCGGTACGGATCGGCTATGACGAACCCCTGTCCCATCTGTTGCAGGGCGGTGCCGACGCGATCCTGATCCCGTCGCGGTTCGAACCGTGCGGGCTGACCCAGCTTTACGGCCTCGCTTATGGCTGCGTGCCGGTCGTCGCGCGCACCGGCGGGCTCGCTGATACGGTGATCGACGCCAACGAGGCGGCGCTCGCCGCCGGGGTCGCGACCGGCTTCCAGCATGGCGAGGCGAGCCACCATTCGCTCGGCCACGCGATCCGTCGTGCCATTGCCGCCTACGCGCGCCCCGATCTATGGTGCGCCATCCAGCGCAACGGGATGCGCGCCGATTTCTCCTGGTCGGAAAGCGGTCGCCGCTATGCCGACCTCTACAAGAGCCTGACAGGAACCGCATGATCCGTACCGTCGCCAGCCACGCCTATTCCGACCAGAAGCCCGGCACCTCCGGCCTGCGCAAGAAGGTCACCGTCTTCCAGCAGCCCAATTATGCCGAGAATTTCGTCCAGGCGGTGTTCGACGTCATCGACGGCAAGGACGGCGCGACCTTGGTGATCGGCGGCGACGGCCGGTTCCTCAATCGGGAGGTGATCCAGAAGGCGATCCGCATCGCCGCGGCGAACGGCTTCGGCCGCGTCGTCGTCGGCCGCGGCGGGCTGCTGTCGACGCCCGCGGCGAGCAACATGATCCGCATCCGCAAGGCGCTGGGCGGGCTGGTGCTGTCGGCAAGCCACAATCCCGGCGGCCCGACCGAAGATTTCGGCATCAAGTACAATATCGCCAATGGCGGCCCGGCGCCGGAGCAGGTGACCGAGGCGCTGTACGAACGGACGAAGACGATCGACCGCTGGCTGACGGTCGATGCCGAAGACGTCGATCTCGATACGCTCGGCGAGGTGACGGTCGGTGGGATGACGGTCGAGGTGGTCGATCCGGTCGCCGATTATGCCGCGCTGATGGAGCGGCTGTTCGACTTCGACGCGATCCGCGCCGCGAAGCTGACGATGGCGTTCGACGCGATGAGCGCGGTGACCGGGCCTTATGCGACCGAGATCCTCGAGACGCGGCTCGGCTTCGCCGCCGGCACCGTCCGCAACGGCGAGCCGCTGGAGGATTTCGGCGGGCATCACCCCGATCCCAATCTCGTCCACGCGCACGAACTCTACGAGACGATGATGGCGGCGGATGCGCCCGACTTCGGCGCGGCGTCGGACGGCGATGGCGACCGCAACCTCATCATCGGGCGGGCGCGCTTCGTGACGCCGTCGGACAGTGTCGCGATGCTGGCGGCGAACGCGCATCTCGCGCCGGGCTACAAGGACGGGCTCAAGGGGATCGCGCGGTCGATGCCGACCAGTGCGGCGGCGGATCGTGTCGCCGAGAAGCTCGGCCTGCCGATCTTCGAGACGCCGACGGGGTGGAAATTCTTCGGCAATCTGCTCGACGCGGGCATGGCGACGATCTGCGGCGAGGAGAGCGCCGGCACCGGATCGGATCACGTCCGCGAGAAGGACGGGCTGTGGGCGGTGCTGCTGTGGCTCAACATCCTCGCGGTACGGGGCGAGTCGGTCGACGCGATCGCGCGCGATCACTGGGCGACCTATGGCCGCAACTATTACGCCCGCCACGATTACGAGGGCGTCGAGAGCGCACGCGCCGATGCTTTGATGGCGGAGCTGCGCGGCAAGCTGGATATGCTGGCGGGGACGCAGGTCGGCGGGCTGAGGATCGCGGCGGCGGACGATTTCGCCTATACCGATCCGACCGACGGCTCGGTGAGCCGCAACCAGGGCGTGCGCGTGCTGTTCGAGGGCGGCAGCCGCGTCGTGTTCCGCCTGTCGGGGACCGGCACCAGCGGTGCGACATTGCGGGTGTATCTGGAACGCTACGAGCCGGCGGGCGGCGATCTCGAACGTGAGACCGGCGACATGCTGGCGGATATCGTCGTGGCGGCGGACGAGATCGCGGGCATCGTGCGGCATAGCGGGCGGACCGAACCGGACGTCATCACGTGAGCGACGCGCCCGCGCTGGGCGCGATCTCGTACGATGGCGAAGTGCGGTTCGCGGTGCGCTCGGCGACGGCGGTGACGCTGTGCCTGTGGGACGGCGTAGCCGAGCGGCGTGTGGCGATGACCGGTGCCGACGGTATCTGGTCGGTGGATGTGCCGGGGATCGGGGCGGGCCAGCGCTACGGCTTCCGGGCGGCGGCCGATCCGGCGAAGCTGCTGGTCGATCCCTATGCCGTCGAGCTGGATCGGGCGTTCATTTTTGACCAGCGGCTGGGTCAGCCGGGAGTCGAGACGGGTGGGTTGGTGCCGTGGGGTGTAGTCGTTGGAACACCCTTCCCCCATCGTCATCCCCGCGAAGGCGGTGATCCAGACGCGCAGATGCTCGAAGGGGCCGCGAGGTCCGTGGGTATGGATCCCCGCCTTCGCGGGGATGACAACAAAGGGGTTGCCGATAAGGGGGAGGACGCGAACCTCCTCCCCCCGCCGCTCTTCACGCCGGGCGGGTTGATCTACGAACTCAACGTCCGCGGGTTCACGATGCTGCACCCCGAGGTGCCCGCGGCGCAGCGGGGAACGATCGCGGCCTTGGCGCATCCCGCGATCATCGCGCATCTGCGGCGGCTGCGGGTCAGCGCGATCGAGCTGATGCCGATCGTCGCGTGGATCGACGAGCGGCATCTGCCGCCGCTCGGGCTGCGCAACGCCTGGGGCTATAATCCGGTGGTGCCGATGGCGATCGATCCGCGGTTGGCGCCGGGAGGGATCGCCGAGCTGCGCGAGACCGTCGCGGCGCTGCGGGCGGCGGGGATCGGCGTGATCCTCGACCTCGTCTTCAATCACACCGGCGAGAGCGACGTGCACGGGCCGACGCTGTCGCTGCGCGGGTTGGACGAGCGGCTCCATTATGCGCAGGCCGAGGACGGCACGCTGATCAACGACACCGGCACCGGCAACACGCTGGATTGTTCGCGACCCCAGGTCCGTGCACTGATCCTCGCCAGCCTGCGCCATTTCGCGCGGCTAGGCGTGGACGGCTTCCGGTTCGATCTGGCGCCGGTGCTGGCACGCGGGCCGGGGTTCGATCCGCATGCGCCGATCTTCGCCGAGATCGCCGCCGATCCCCTGCTGTCCAGCCGCATCATGATCGCCGAGCCGTGGGACATCGGCCCGGACGGCTATCAGCTCGGGCGGTTCCCGGCGCACTGGCTCGAATGGAACGACCGCTATCGCGACGACGTGCGCCGCTTCTGGAAAGGCGACGGCAGCGCGGGCGCATTGGCGACGCGGCTCGCGGGCTCGGACGACGTCTTCGGTGGCGGCGACACGCGCAGCGTCAATTTCATCGCGGCGCACGACGGCTTCACGCTCGCCGACACCGTCGCTTTCGCCGAACGCCACAATCACGCCAACGGCGAGGACAATCGCGACGGCCATGGCGACAATCACAGCTGGAACAACGGCGTCGAGGGACCGAGCGACGATCCCGTCGTCACGGCACGGCGCGATGCCGACCGGCGCGCGTTGCTGGCGACGCTGTTCGCATCGCGCGGTACGATCCTGCTGACCGCGGGGGACGAATTCGGGCGGACGCAGCGGGGCAACAACAACGCTTATGCGCAGGACAATGCGATCGGCTGGGTCGATTGGCACGGGCGCGATCGGGCGCTGGAGGATTTCGCCTGCGGTCTGGCGGCGTTCCGGGCGGCGGCCGGGCTCGATCGCGTCGCGCCGTATGAGGCACCCGACTGGCGGCGGCTCGACGACGCGCCGATGCGGCCGGACGATTGGGCCGGCGCCGACGGCTTCGCGCTGCGCTTGCCCGACGGCGAGCGGTGCGTCACATTGCGATTCGATCGCCGCGCGCGGCGCGTGACGCTGACGCAGGGCACGCTGTTGGAGAGTCGCGCATGATCCGTCCCTTGATGTTGGCGCTCGCCGGCCTGCTCGTCGCGGCGGCGCCGCCATCGCCGGCGCAGCGGTTCGGCGCGCTGTTCCGCGACGTGCAGATGCGGCAGATCTTTCCCGATTCGAAGACCTTCGCGGATGCCGAACCGCGCCGCGGCGATGCCGCGATCCTCGCCGCCTACCGCCGTTGCGATTGCAAGGACGATGCCGCGCTGAAGGCGTTCGTGCTCGCCAATTTCAACGTGCCGGTGGCACCCGCCGCGCCGCCGCCGTCGCGCAAGCTGGGGCTGGCCGAGCATATCGACGCGCTGTGGCCGCAGCTTACCCGGACGCTGCCGACCGTGCCGGCGGGATCGTCGGCGCTACCGCTGCCCAAGCGCTTCGTGGTGCCGGGCGGGCGGTTCCGCGAGATGTATTATTGGGACAGCTGGTTCACGATGCTCGGTCTGCAGGTGTCCGGGCGGCAGGATCTGGTCGAGGACATGGTGACCGACTTCGGCAGCCTGATCGATCGCTACGGCCGCATCCCCAATGGCACGCGCAGCTATTATCTCAGCCGCTCGCAGCCGCCGTTCTTCTATCTGATCGCCGGCCTGTCAAAGAATGCCGCGACGCTGGCGCAGCGCACGACATGGATGCGCGCCGAGCATGACTTCTGGATGGCGGGCGCATCCGGATTGCGGCCGGGCGGCGCGCGCGCGCGCGTGGTGCGGCTGGCGGACGGGTCGCTGCTCAACCGCCATTGGGACGATCGCGACGATCCGCGCGACGAAAGCTATCGCGAGGATGCGGCGCTGGTCGCGGCGACGCCGGGACGCGATGCCAAGGCGATGTACCGCGACCTGCGCGCCGGGGCGGAAAGCGGCTGGGACTTCAGCTCGCGCTGGCTTGGCGACGGCAAGACGCTGGCGACGATCCGGACGACGCGGATCGTGCCGGTCGATCTCAACAGCCTGATGTACGGGATGGAGCGCAGCATCGCCGACAATTGCCGCATTTTGAAGGATGCCGCCTGCGTCGCCACCTATGCGGCGGCCGCCGATGCGCGGGCGAAGGCGATCGCGACGCATCTGTGGAATGCTGCCGGCTATTATGCCGATTACGACCTCGACGCGCGCCGCGTCGCCGACGGCCGTACCGCGGCAATGGCCTACCCCCTGTTCGTCGGGCTGGCCGCACCGGACCGGGCGAAGGCGACCGCGCAGGCGCTGGCGCCACTGGTCGGCGAAGGCGGTCTCGGCACTACCGGCTTGAAGACGGGGCAGCAGTGGGACGAACCAAACGGCTGGGCGCCGCTGCAATGGATCGCGATAGAGGGCCTGCGCCGCTATCGCGAGGATGCGCTCGCCAAGCGGATCGCGACCAACTGGCTGGCGACGGTGGACCGGGAGTATGCGGCGAGCGGCAAGCTGCTCGAAAAATACAATGTCGTCGAGCGGTTGCCCGGTGGCGGCGGCGAATATCCGCTGCAGGACGGCTTTGGCTGGACCAACGGCGTGACGCGCGCGCTGCTCGCGGCGGGCTATGCGCCGCCGCGATAGGCGCTACATCGCCGGCATGCTCGCCGGCATCAGATTGTGGTCGAGGTGCGCCATGATCCAGATCGAGCCGATCAGCACCAATCCGACGATCAGCACGCCGAACGCCAGCGCGAGGACGTTGTTGGTATTGTCCGGCCCGCTGGTGACGTGGAGGAAGAAGACGAGGTGGACGCCCATCTGCGCGATCGCCAGCGCGATCAGCGCCACCGGGATGCCGGGACCGTAAATCACCCCGCTATGCACCGCCGCGAAGGAGGCGATGCTGAGCACCGCCGCCAGCACAAAACCGGCCACATAGGTCAGCACCTTGGCGCGGATGTCGCCGGCGTCGCTGCTGCCCTCGCCGGGCGCGCGATCATCGTCCAGGTCGCTCCGGTCGCTCATCGCGCCACTCCCAGCAGATAGACGGTGGTGAACAGCGCCACCCAGATGATGTCGAGTGCGTGCCAGAACAGGCTGAAACAGGCGATGCGGCGGACGATCTCGTCGCGGAAGCCCTTGGCCTGGACCTGCGCCATCATCGTCGTCAACCAGATCAGCCCGAGCGTGACGTGCAGGCCGTGGCAGCCGACGAGTGCGAAGAAGGCGGAGAGGAAGGCACTGCGCTGCGGCCCGTTGCCCTCGTGGATGAGGTGCAGGAACTCATAGGCTTCGAGGCCGAGGAAGCCGGCACCGAGCAGTGCGGTCGCCGCCATCGCGATTTGGAACCAGAAGCGGTTCTTTGCCGCGGTCGCGATCCCCGCCATGCCGCAGGCGAAGCTGGACGCGAGCAGCAGCGCCGTCTCCGCGCCGACCAGCGGCAGTTCGACGATGTCGCGCGCCGCCGGCCCGCCTGCGGTCGCCTGGGCCAGCACCGCATAAGCGGCGAAGAAGCCGGCGAACATGATGAAGTCGGTGAGCAGGAAGATCCAGAAGCCATAGGCCACGACGATCCGCTTGGGCGCGGGGCCGCGTTCGCTGGGTGCCGTCTCGCCGCGGCCGAGCTTGTGCGGATCGCCGCTCATGCCGGCTGGTCCGCAGGGATATCGAGCAATTGCGCCTTGGCGGTACGCCGTTCGCGGTCGAGCCGCTCCGCCTCCTCGGCGCTGATCTCGGTCTCATTCTCGTCGCGCCAGGCGAAGACGACGAAGGTCGCCCAGGCGCCGAGGAAGCCCAGCCCGAACAGCCACCAGATATGCCACACCGCGGCGAAGCCCAGCGCGGTGGTGAAAAAAGCGGTGACGACGCCGGTCGGCGAATTGCGCGGCATGTGGAACGCCTCGTATTTGGGGCGTTCGGAGAGTTCGCGATTTTCCCGCGCGGTCGACTTGATGTCCCAATAGGCTTCCTCGCCCTTCACGTCGGGCAGCGCCGCGAAGTTGAACGGCGGCGGCGGCGAGGTGGTGATCCATTCGAGGCTGCGCCCGTCCCATGGATCGCCGCTGGTGTCGGCAAGGTCCTTGCGGTTGCGGATCGAGACGTAGAGCTGGATCACCTGACACGCCATGCCGCCGGCGATCATCAGCGCACCGAAGGCGGCGGCGATCAGCCACGGCTGCCAGCCCGGCACGTCGTAATGCTGCATCCGCCGCGTCATCCCCATCAGTCCGAGCACGTAGAGCGGCATGAACGCGACGTAGAAGCCGATCACCCACAGCCAGAAGGCGCGCTTGCCCCAGCGTTCGTCGAGGGTGAAGCCGAACGCCTTGGGGAACCAGTAATTGTAGCCGGCGAAGGCACCGAACAGCACGCCGCCGATGATGACGTTGTGGAAATGCGCGACGAGGAACAGCGAATTGTGCAGCACGAAGTCGGCGGGCGGCACGGCGAGCAGCACGCCGGTCATGCCGCCGATCACGAAGGTGATCATGAACGCCACCGCCCACATCATCGGCACGTGGAAGCGGATGCGGCCGCCATACATGGTGAACAGCCAGTTGAAGACCTTCACCCCGGTCGGCACCGCGATAATCATCGTCGTCACGCCGAAGAAGCCGTTGACGTCGGCCCCCGCGCCCATCGTGAAGAAGTGGTGCAGCCAGACGATGAACGACAGGATGCAGATCACCATCGTCGCGACGACCATCGAACGATAGCCGAACAGAGGCTTGCTCGAGAAGGTCGAGACCACCTCGCTGAACACGCCGAACGCCGGCAGGATCAGGATATAGACCTCGGGATGGCCCCAGGCCCAGATGAGGTTGACGAACATCATCTGGTTGCCGCCGGCATCGTTGGTGAAGAAGTGGAAGCCGAGGTAGCGATCGAGCAGCAGCATCGCGAGCGTCGCGGTGAGGATCGGGAAGGCCGCGACGATCAGCAGGTTGGACGCGAGGCTGGTCCAGCAGAACATCGGCATGCGGGTATAGCCCATGCCGGGGGCGCGCATCTTGAGGATCGTGGTGACGAGATTGACCCCCGACAGCAACGTGCCGACGCCGGAAATCTGTAGCGCCCACAGATAGTAATCGACGCCGACGCCGGGCGAGAAGCGCAGCTCCGACAGCGGCGGATAGGCGAGCCAGCCGGTCTTGGCGAATTCGCCGATGACGAGGCTGAGATTGATCAGCAAGGCGCCGCTCGCCGTCAGCCAGAAGCTGACGTTGTTGAGCGTCGGGAAGGCGACGTCGCGCACGCCGAGCTGCAACGGCACAACGAAGTTCATCAGCCCGATGACGAACGGCATCGCCACGAAGAAGATCATGATCGTGCCGTGCGCCGAGAAGATCTGGTCGTAATGCTCCGGCGGCAGATAGCCCGGATTGCCATAGGCGATCGCCTGCTGGCTGCGCATCATCGCCGCATCGACGAAGCCGCGCATCAGCATCAGCAGCGCGAAGATGCAATACATGATGCCGATCCGCTTGTGATCGACCGAGGTGATCCACTCGTTCCAGATATAGGGGACATGGCCGGCGCGCCACGTCCAGACCAGCACCGCGAGGATGCCGCTGCCGACGATGGCGGCGGCGATCAACGGGATCGGCTGGTCCCAGGGGACCGAATGCCAATTGAGCTTGCCGAACATGCTCAATTCTCCCGTCCGCCGTTATCGACCTCGTGCACCGGCGCGCCGGCCTCGCGCACCGCGGCGGCGAAGAAGCCGGCAGGGACGCTGCCGTAGGCGAAGGGCTTCAGATTGCCCCGCTGCCGGGCGAGCGCGTGATAGCTGTCGGCGTCGAGCGCCGGCCCCCGCCCCTTGGTGCCCGCCGCCCAAGCCGCGAACTGCTGCGGCGGTACGGCGTCGACGACGAAGTCCATGTCCGAGAAGCCTTCGCCGCTATAATGCGCCGACAGGCCGGGATATCGGCCGGGTTTGTCCGCCATCAGGTTGAGCTTCGCCTCCATGCCGGACATCGCGTAGATCTGGCTGCCGAGCCGCGGCACGAAGAAGCTGTTCATCACCGTCGCCGAGGTGATGCGGAAATCGATCGGCGTGCCGGCGGGGACGATCACGCGGTTGACCGTCGCGATCCCCTGTTCGGGATAGACGAACAGCCATTTCCAATCGAGCGCGACGACCTGGACGACGATCGGCTTCTGCCTGGACGCCAGCGGCCGGCGCGGGTCGAGATCATGCGCAGCGATCCAGCCCATCCCGCCGAGGAAGATGATGACGAGCAGCGGCACCGACCAGACGAGCAGTTCGAGCTTGCCCGAATAGGCGAAGTCCGGGCGGCGCCTGGCGCGCGCATTGCCGGCGCGGAACCACCAGGCGAAGGCGATGGTCGCGACGATCACCGGCACGACGATGCCGAGCATCACCGCGAGCGAATTGATCAGCAGCGTCTTCTCGCCGGCGGCGACCGGTCCGGCGGGATCGAGCAGCGCAGGTGTGCAACCGCCCAGCCCGAGCGCGGTCGCGGCAACAGCGAGCGGTTTCAACATGCGGTCGACGGCGAGCAGATCATCGAATCCCTTTGCGGAGCCGTCGTGACGGTTCTCCTTCATCGGGCAAACGGATGGCGATGCGGGTGGTTTCGTCGGGTGACGAACTATTGCTGGTTGCGCACCCGTTCGAGTCGATCATCGATGAGGTGGCCCTGCACCAGATATCAGAGCATTGTGGGAGCCGCAGCCTTCCTCTCGCGCCGCCACGTCAGCGACTGGCGGTTGAGCGCGGCGAGATCGACCGTCCCTTCGGCGGCCCCCTGCCCGAGCGACACCGCCCGCTCCAGCAGGTCCACCGCGATGAACCGATACGCCGGCCGCCCCTCGACCGCGTCATACCAGATTCCGCCTACCGCCGCGTCGAGCAGGATGCGCTGGAAACAATGATCCGCGCGTACCGGCCACATACGAAGACCCGCGAGACCGGGCAGGGTCCCGCGGGTCAGCGTCAGCCATGCGACCTCCAGCGCGGCGCGGCGGGTGTCCGCGCCCGCCACGATCAGATGTGGATCGGCTTGCCGGTCACCGCCATCGCCGCTTCCTTGATCGCTTCGGAATGCGTCGGATGGGCGTGACAGGTATAGGCGATATCCTCCGATGTCGCGCCGAACTCCATCGCCTGCGCCGCCTGCGCGATCATCGTGCCCGCGACGCTGGCGATCGCCCAGACGCCGACGACGCGATCGGTCTTGGCATCGGCGATGATCTTCACGAAGCCGTCGGGCTCGTGATTGGTCTTGGCGCGGCTGTTCGCCATCATCGGGAACTTGCCGACCTTGATCTCGCCCTTCGCCTTGGCGGCCTCTTCGGTCAGACCGACGCCGGCGAATTCGGGCAGCGTGTAGACGACGCTCGGGATGATGTCGTGGTTCACGATGCCGGTCAGGCCGGCGATGTTCTCCGCGACCGCAATGCCCTCGTCCTCGGCCTTGTGCGCGAGCATCAGGCCGGGGGCGACGTCGCCGATCGCCCAGATGCCGGGGACGCTGGTGGCGAAGTCATGGTCGATCTCGACCTGGCCGCGCGCGTTGACCGAAAGACCGGCGGCGTTGAGGTTGAGGCCATCGGTGTTCGCCTTGCGGCCGATCGCGAGCAGCACCACGTCCGCGTCGATCGTCTGCGCCTCGCCGCCGGCGGCGGGCTCGACGGTCAGCGTCGCCGCGTCGCCATTCACCGCCACGCCGGTGACCTTGGTCGACAGCTTGAACTCGAAACCCTGCTTCTTGAAGATCTTCTGCGCTTCCTTGCGGACGTCGCCGTCGAAGCCGGGCAGGATCTGGTCGAGATATTCGACGACCGTGACCTTGGCGCCGAGCCGGCGCCACACGCTGCCGAGCTCGAGGCCGATGACGCCGCCACCGATGACGACGAGATGCTGCGGCACCTTGGCGAGTTCGAGCGCGCCGGTGCTATCGACGATGACCTTCTGGTCGACGGTGACGCCGGGCAGCGGCGTGACCGACGAGCCGGTGGCGATGACGATGTTCTTGGCGCGAACGGCCTTGCCGTCGATCTCGACGCTGTCCTTGCCGGTGAAGCTGGCGCGGCCCTTGAGCCATTCGACCTTGTTCTTCTTGAACAGATATTCGATGCCGCCGGTGAGCTGGTTGACCGCGTCGCGGCGCTGGCCGTGCATCGTGTCGAGATCGAGCTCGGCGGTGACCTTGATGCCCATCTTGGCCATCGTGCCGTTCGAGGCGGCATCGAAGAACTCCGACGCGTGCAGCATCGCCTTCGACGGAATGCAGCCGACGTTGAGGCAGGTGCCGCCCAGCGTCTCGCGGCTTTCGGCGCAGGCGGTCTTCAGCCCGAGCTGCGCGGCGCGGATCGCCGCGACATAGCCGCCGGGGCCGGCACCGATCACGAGGACGTCATAGTCGTATTGCTGTTCGTCAGCCATTGCTCAGCTCCATCGTGCTCCTGCGAACGCAGGAGCCCAGGGTTACGGGCGATGCCGTTCTTGGCTCTGGACTCCTGCGTTCGCAGGAGCACGCGTCAGAACAGCGTCTCGTACAAATCCTTCCACTGCGGGTTGCCCTGTTCGATCAGATCGACCTTCCAGGCCCGCTTCCACTTCTTCATTTGCAGCTCACGCTGCCGTGCCGCCTGTATGTCGTCGCTCGCGTCGTACCAGACAAGCAGGATGCAGCCATGTTCTTTGGTGAAGCCATCGACGAGCCGGTTACGATGTTCATATGCCCGGCGGATCAGATCGCTGGTCACACCGAGATAGAGCGTGCCGTTGCGTCCGCTGGCCATGAGGTAGACGTAACTGGGGCGCATGCCGGACTCCTACCGTGTTCCTGCGAACGCCGGAACCCAGAGCCAAGTGGCGATACCGCCCGTGACCCTGGGCTCCTGCGTTCGCAGGAGCACAAGCGCTTACAGGTCGATCAGGATGCGGGTCGGGTCTTCGATCGCGTTCTTGAGCGCGACGAGGAAGGTCACCGCCTCGCGGCCGTCGATCAGGCGGTGATCGTAGGACAAAGCGAGATACATCATCGGACGCACGACGACCTGGCCGCCGACCACCACGGGACGCTCCTCGATGCGATGCAGGCCGAGCACCGCCGCCTGCGGCGGGTTGATGATCGGGGTCGACATCAGCGAGCCGAACACGCCGCCGTTGGAGATGGTGAAGGTGCCGCCCTTCATCTCGTCCATCTTGAGCGTGCCGTCCTTGGCGCGGCGGCCGAAGTCGCCGATCGTCTTCTCGATGCCCGCGACGGTCAGGTCCTGCGCGTCACGGATCACCGGCACGACGAGGCCGTTGGGCGCGCTGACCGCGACCGAGATGTCGGCGTAATCGTGATAGACGATCTCGTCGCCCTCGATCGAGGCGTTGACCGACGGGATGTCCTTCAGCGCCATCGTCGCGGCCTTCACAAAGAAGCCCATGAAGCCGAGGCGGACGCCGTGCTTCTTCTCGAACAGGTCCTTATACTTGGCGCGCGCCTCGATCACCGCGGTCATGTCGACGTCGTTGAACGTCGTCAGCATCGCGGCGGTGTTCTGCGCTTCCTTGAGGCGCTTGGCGATCGTCTGGCGCAGGCGCGTCATCTTGACGCGCTCTTCCTTGCGGCCGCCGGTGGGGGCAGCGGCGGGCGCCGGCGCGGCGGCGGGGGCCTGCGTCGCGGGCTTCGACGCGGCGGCGGCGGCGACGTCTTCCTTGGTGATGCGGCCGTCCTTGCCGGTGCCGGTGATCGACGACGGATCGAGACCATATTCGAGCACCGCACGACGCACCGACGGCGACAGCGCCGCGGGCGAATCGCTCGACGCTTCCGGCTGCGCGGCCGGTGCCGGAGCGGCAGCCGCTGCCGGCGCGGCGGGGCCGGAGCGGCGGCGGGCGCGGGCGCCGACGCCGGAGCGGCGGCCGCGCCGTCACCCGCCTCGATCGTCGCGAGCATCGCGCCGACCTCGACCGTGTCGCCGACCTTGACCGCATGCTGGCCCATCACGCCGGCGACCGGCGACGGCACCTCGACCGAGACCTTGTCGGTCTCGAGGCTGGCGATCGGCTCGTCGACCTTGACCGGGTCGCCGGGCTGCTTGAGCCATTCGCCGACGGTGGCTTCGGTGATCGATTCACCCAGAACGGGCACGGTAACTTCGGTTGCCATCTCTTGCATCCTTCTCCCCGGGGAGGGGTCTCAATCGGGGAACGTTGTTAGCTGCTGGGGGCCTGGGTGGGCCGGGCGGTGGTGGTGGACGCCTCGCTGCGGGTGCGGCGGATTTCCTCGCGGACGTTGTGGCCGAGCGCATCGGCGACCAGCGCGCCCTGTTCGGCGGTGTGGCGCTTCATCAAGCCCGTCGCCGGCGAGGCGGCGGACTGACGGCCCGCATAGCGCGGCCGCTTGACCGCGCAATCGGCGGCCTTGAGCGATTCCTCGATCAGCGGCTCGACGAAGAACCAGTAACCGTTGTTCTTCGGCTCTTCCTGCGCCCAGACGACATCCTCGAGCTGCGGCATCCGCGCGATCCGGCGGGCGAGCGCATCGCCGGGGAACGGATAGAGCTGCTCGATCCGCACGATCTGCGTGCCGGTATCGCCCGCGGCGTTGCGCGCCTCGATCAGATCATAGGCGACCTTGCCGGTGCACAGCACCAGCCGCTTCGTCTCGGCATCCGCCGCACCATTGGTGTCGGACAGGATGCGCTTGAAGTGGCTGTCGCCCTGGAAGTCCGCCGCGGCCGACACCGCCAGTTTGTGGCGGAGCAGCGACTTGGGCGTCATCACGATCAGGGGTTTGCGGAAGTTGCGGTGCATCTGCCGGCGCAGCAAGTGGAAATAGTTCGCCGGCGTGGTGCAATTGGCGACCTGGATATTGTCCTGCGCGCACGACTGGAGGAAGCGTTCGGGACGTGCCGAGCTATGCTCGGGTCCCTGCCCTTCGTAGCCGTGCGGCAGCAGCATCACGAGGCCGTTGGCGCGCAGCCACTTGGATTCGCCGCTGGTGATGAACTGGTCGATCATGATCTGCGCGCCGTTGACGAAATCGCCGAACTGCGCCTCCCACATCACCAATGTCTTCGGGTCGGCGAGCGCATAGCCGTACTCGAACCCGAGCACGCCATATTCGGAGAGCGGACTATCGAGCACCTCGAACCGGCCGTGCTCGACCGTGGTCAGCGGCACGTACTTGTGCTCGTCGGTCTGGTCGACCCAGACCGCGTGGCGCTGCGAGAAGGTGCCGCGGCCCGAATCCTGACCCGACAGGCGGACGCCATAGCCCTCCGACAGCAGCGAGCCGAAGGCCAGCGCCTCGCCGGTCGCCCAGTCGAAATTCTCGCCGGTCTTGAACATCTGGCGCTTGGCGTCGATCACGCGCGACAGCGTCTTGTGGATCTGGATGCCCTCGGGCACCGTCGTCAGCGTGCGGCCGAGCGCGTCGAACAGCTTGAGCTCGATGCCGGTCTCGACGTTGCGGCGTTCGCTGCCGCCGTCGGTCGGCGCCGACAGACCCGACCAGCGACCGGCGAACCAGTCCGCCTTGTTGGGCTTGTAGCTCGCGCCCGCCTCGAATTCGCCTTCGAGCAGGGTGGTGAACTGGTGGACCTTGTCGTCCAGCCATGCCTGATCGATCACGCCTTCCGACATCAGACGCTTGGCGTAAATCTCGCTGACGCCGGGATGCTGGCGGATGACGTTGTACATCAGCGGCTGCGTGAAGCCCGGCTCGTCGCCCTCGTTGTGACCAAAGCGGCGATAGCACCACATGTCGATCACGATGTCGCGATGGAACTTCTGGCGGAATTCGATCGCCATCTTGGTGGCGAAGGTCACCGCCTCGGGATCATCGCCGTTGACGTGGAAGACCGGCGCCTGCACGCCCTTCGCCACGTCGGACGGATAGGGCGACGAGCGCGCGAATTGCGGCGAGGTCGTGAAGCCGACCTGGTTGTTGATGATGAAATGGACACAGCCGCCGGTGTTGTAGCCGCGGATGCCCGAGAAGCCGAGGCATTCCCAGACGATCCCCTGCCCCGCGAACGCCGCGTCGCCGTGGATCAGCACCGGCAGCGAGCCGGTATGCTCGACGAGGTCGTTGGCGAGCGTCTGGATCGCGCGCGTCTTGCCGAGCACGACCGGATCGGCAGCCTCGAGGTGCGACGGATTGGCGACCAGCGACATATGGACCTTGTGACCGTCGAACTCGCGGTCGGTCGAGGTGCCGAGGTGATATTTGACGTCGCCCGAACCGCCGATCTCGTCGGGGTTGGCCGAACCGCCGGCGAATTCGTGGAAGATCACGCGCAGCGGTTTCGCCATCACGTTGGCGAGCACGTTGAGACGGCCGCGATGCGCCATGCCGTAGACGATCTCGCGTACGCCGGCCTGGCCGCCGTATTTGATGACGCTTTCGAGCGCCGGGATCATGCTCTCGCCGCCGTCGAGGCCAAAGCGCTTGGTCCCGACATACTTCTTGCCGAGGAACTTCTCCCATTGCTCGGCCTCGATGACCTTGCTCAGGATCGCGCGCTTGCCGTCGCTGCTGAACTCGATCGCCTTGTCCTTGCCCTCCATGCGGTCCTGCAGGAAGCGGCGCTCCTCGACGTCGACGATGTGCATATATTCGAGGCCAACGTTGCCGCAGTAATTGCGACGCAGCGTGTCGACGAGCTCGCGTACGGTTGCCCATTCGAAGCCGAGCGTGCCGCCGAGGTAGATCGGCCGGTCGATGTCGGCGTCGGTGAAGCCGTGATATTCGGTGCGCAGATCCTCGGGCATGTCGCGGTGCGACAGGCCGAGCGGATCGAGATTGGCGGCGAGATGGCCGCGGACGCGATAGGTACGGATCAGCATCTGCGCGCGGATCGCATCGCCCGCCGCCTTGATGATGTCGTCCTTGGAGGGCGCCGCGGTGGCGGCTGCGGCGGGCTTGCCGCCCTTGGCGGGCTTGGGCGCGGGCTCCATCTGGGTGGGGTCGAGGCCCGCGGTCAGGTCGTCGGTGGTCGACAAAGGCCAGCGCTTGTTGGTCCAGCTCGGACCGCCGGTGCCGGCCTCGAGACCCTCGAAGAAGCCACGCCAGCCGAGATCGACCGACGACTGGTCGGCCTGATATTTGGCGTAGAGCGCTTCGATGAACGCAGGCGACACGCCGGATGCGATGTCGCCGAAATCCTGACCTTCGTAGCCCATGGTCTTCTTCCTTCAACCCCTCTCCCCTTGTGGGAGAGGGAGGGGCCCGCCGCCGTCAGGCGGTGGGAGGGTGAGGGGAAAGGGTGTCGCTCAACATCCCCCTCATCCAACTTCGACTAGGCGGCTGCGCCGCCAAGTCTCCGTATCCTTCTCCCACGAGGGGAGAAGGGTCAGATCAGCCGTTCAGCACTTCCAGCAGCGTCGAGCCCAGTTCCGACGGGCTCGCCGCGACCTTGATGCCGGCGGCTTCCATCGCCGCGATCTTGCTCTCGGCGTCGCCCTTGCCGCCCGACACGATCGCGCCGGCATGGCCCATGCGACGGCCCGGAGGCGCGGTGCGGCCCGCGATGAAGCCGGCCATCGGCTTCTTGCGGCCACGCTTGGCCTCGTCGATCAGGAACTGTGCGGCCTGCTCCTCGGCGTCGCCGCCGATCTCGCCGATCATGATGATCGACTGCGTCGCCTCGTCGGCGAGGAACAGTTCGAGCACGTCGATGAAGTTGGTGCCGTTGACCGGATCGCCGCCAATGCCGACCGCGGTGGTCTGGCCGAGGCCGGCGTTCGAGGTCTGGAACACCGCCTCATAGGTCAGCGTACCCGAGCGCGACACGACGCCGACCGAGCCCTGCTTGAAGATGCTGCCGGGCATGATGCCGATCTTGCACTCGCCCGGCGTCAGCACGCCCGGGCAGTTCGGACCGATCAGCCGCGACTTGGAGCCCGACAGCGCGCGCTTGACGCGGACCATGTCGAGCACCGGGATGCCTTCGGTGATCGCGACGATCAGCGGGATCTCGGCGTCGATCGCCTCGAGGATCGAATCGGCGGCGAAGGGGGGCGGCACGTAGATCACCGACGCATCGGCGCCGGTCTTCGACTTGGCTTCGGCGACGGTGTTGAACACCGGCAGGCCGAGATGCTCGGTCCCGCCCTTGCCCGGCGTCACGCCGCCGACCATCTGCGTGCCATAGTCCAGCGCCGCCTTGGTGTGGAAGCTGCCGGTTTCTCCGGTCATGCCCTGGGTGATGACCTTGGTGTTCTTGTTGACGAGGATGCTCATTGGTGCTCCCACTCTTTATGGCCCCCGCCGAGGCGGGAACACTTGATATCTAGAACAGCGACTCGAACAGATCGTCCCAGTCAGGGTTCTTCTCTTCGATCAGCCGCAACTTCCACTGGCGGTTCCACTTCTTGAGCTGGAGTTCGCGGTATCGCGCACTCTCCAGTTCGTCGTGGACCTCGTACCAGACGAGACGTTTGCAACCATATTTCTTGGTGAAGCCTTCGACCAAGCCGTTGCGGTGCTGGTACACGCGGGCAGGAAGGTCGCTGGTGACACCGAGATAAATCGTGCCGTTCAACTGGCTCGCCATCATATAGACGTAGCCTGGCTTGCTCACCGCCCGCCCCCATGTGTCCCCGCGAAGGCGGGGACCCAGTCTGGGCTCCCGCCTTCGCGGGAGCACAAAGGGGCCGCGGGTTGCACCTTAATTCAGCGAGCTGTCGATGCCCTTGCACGCCTCGAGCAGTTCCTTGACCGCGTCGACCGAGACGGTGAGGTTCGCCTTCGCCTCGTCGTCGAGCGCGATCTCGACGATCTGCTCGACGCCGCCGGCACCGATCACCACCGGCACACCGACATAGAGGTCGTTCACGCCGTACTGGCCGTCGACATAGGCCGCGGCGGGCAGGACGCGCTTCTGGTCGTAGAGATAGGCCTCGGCCATGGCGATGCCGCTGGTCGCCGGGGCGTAATAGGCCGAGCCGGTCTTGAGCAGGCCGACGATCTCGCCGCCGCCGCTGCGGGTGCGCTTGACGATCGCGTCGATCTTGTCCTGCGTCGAGCGGCCCATCTTGATAAGGTCGGGAACCGGGATGCCCGAGACGGTCGAATAGGAGATGACCGGGACCATCGTGTCGCCGTGGCCGCCGAGCACGAAGCTGGTGACGTCCTTGACCGAAACCTGGAACTCGTCGGCGAGGAAGTGGCTGAAGCGCGCCGAATCGAGCACGCCGGCCATGCCGACCACCTTGTTGTGCGGCAGGCCCGAGAATTCGCGCAGCGCCCAGACCATCGCATCGAGCGGGTTGGTGATGCAGATCACGAACGCGTCGGGCGCATTGGCCTTGATGCCCTCGCCGACCGCCTTCATCACCTTGAGGTTGATGCCGAGCAGATCGTCGCGGCTCATGCCGGGCTTGCGCGCGACACCGGCGGTGACGATGATGACGTCGGCGCCGGCGATATCGGCATAATCGTTCGAGCCGGTGATCTTGGCATCGAAACCTTCGACCGGGCCGCACTGCGACAGGTCGAGCGCCTTGCCCTGCGGCACGCCTTCGACGACGTCGAACAGGACGATGTCGCCAAGGCCCTTCAATGCCGCGAGGTGCGCGAGCGTGCCGCCGATGTTACCGGCGCCGATCAGCGCGATCTTCTTGCGAGCCATCCAATCCATCTCCGTTACAGGCAGGGCGTGATTGGCCACGCCGGTTACGCCCGTTTTGCGCGCCCGGCAACCGTTAAACGGCATGGGTTAAGAGTTTATCTGATAATGGTTCGCAAGTGCATTAGGCCGTGCCATGGCCTTGTGCTAGATAGTCTTCGGACCGCATTTCTTCCAGTCGGCTGACCGTGCGCTGGAATTCGAACCGGCCGTCGCCCTCGGGATAGAGCGCGTCGGGCTCGGCATCGGCCGCCGCAAGCAGCTTGACCTTATGCTCGTAGAGCGCGTCGATCAGCGCGACGAACCGTGCCGCCTCATTGCGGTTCTCCGGCCCCAGCTTCGGAATGCCGACGAGGATCACCGTATGATAGCGGCGTGCGACGGCCAGATAGTCGGCCGCGCCGCGCGCCTCGCCGCACAGCTTTTTGAAGGAGAAGACCGCGACGCCCTTCAGCGTCTTGGGGACGTGCAGGGTACGCCCCTGCACCGCGATATCCTCCGACGGGATCGGCTCGGTCACCTCGTGATCGGTCAGGCGGAAGAAGGCGGCGGACAGGTTGCGCGTCGCCTCGGCGCCGTTGGGGACGAGCCAGGTGTTCTGCTGGCCGAGCCGGTCGCGGCGATAGTCGATCGGCCCGTTCAGCGTCACCACGTCGAGCCGGCTTTCGATCAGTGCGATGAAAGGTAGGAAATGCTCGCGGTTGAGGCCGTTCTTGTAGAGGTCGGCGGGCGCGCGGTTGGAGGTGGTGACCATCGTCACGCCGGCTTCGAGCAAGGCGGTGAACAGGCGGCTGAGGATCATCGCATCGGGCGAGTTGGTGACCATCATCTCGTCGAAGGCGAGCAATCGCGTCTCGGCGGCGAGCGCCGCGGCGACGGGGGCGATCGGGTCGCCAGCTTCCCGGCGGCGTTCGATCGCGATGCGGCCGTGCACCTCGAGCATGAATTCGGAGAAATGGACGCGGCGCTTCTTGTCCACCGCGACATTGGCGAAGAACAGGTCCATCATCATCGACTTGCCGCGGCCGACGTCGCCGAACATGTAGACGCCGCGCGGTCCGCCGCCGCCGCGCCCGGTGAGGCGGCTCAGCAAGCCCTTCTTGCGTGGCGCCTCGAGTGCGGCGGCGAGTTCGTCGAGGCGGGTGGCGGCGGCGCGCTGTTCGGCGTCGGGGCGCAGCTCGCCCGCGGCGACGAGCGCGTCATAGGCGTTGAGGACTTTGGTCATGGGGAGCTCCTGCGAACGCCGGGGCGCTCATGGTCATTATAGGCGTTTCGCCTCACCCTCACCTGTCGGTCGGCGGGAGAGGGATAGATGCCGCAGGCGGCGCCGGGTGCGGGCAGGCGCGATCGGACAAAGCGTTCGCCTCAGGCCGTCGCCTTGCGCAGCGTGCCGGTGAAGCTGGCGATCGTCCGCGCCTCCTGCACGATCAGCCCGCGCAGGAACAGCATGCGGCCGGTTTCGCGCAACAGTTCGATGCGTGCTTCCAACGGCACCCCGATCGCGCCGCCATCGATGAACTGCGCCGACAGATCGACCGTCACCGCGCCCCCTGCCCCGAGAACGCCGAAGCCGCGCGACGCGGCGAACAGCGCGACGTCCATGAAGCCGAGCAGCGCCCCGCCATGGACGTTTTCGCGCATATTGGAATGGTCGCGCCGCGGCTGCATGCGGACGCGGGCGATGTCGTCCTCGACGCGGACGTGCAGCGGCTCGATGAACGCGTTGAAGCGCGACACGTCCCGGAACTGCCAGCGTTTCCAGCCGGGCAGCTCCGGATCGTCGTCGTAGACGAAGGCCGGCGACTCCGTCACGCCACGTGCCTTACAGGATGCGCTCGGCTTCCATCTTCTTGATCTCGGCGATCGCCTTGGCCGGGTTGAGACCCTTGGGGCAGGTGTTCGCGCAATTCATGATCGTGTGGCAGCGATAGAGGCGGAACGGATCCTCGAGCTGGTCGAGCCGCTCGCCGGTCATCTCGTCGCGGCTGTCGGCGAGCCAGCGATAGGCCTGGAGCAGGATCGCCGGCCCGAGGAACTTGTCGGCGTTCCACCAATAGCTCGGGCACGAGGTCGAGCAGCAGGCGCACAGGATGCACTCGTAGAGACCGTCGAGCTTGGCGCGATCCTCGGGCGACTGCAGCCGCTCCTTGCCCGAGGGTGGCGGACTGACCGTCTGCATCCACGGCTTGATCGAGCTGTATTGCGCATAGAAATGCGTGAAGTCGGGGACGAGGTCCTTGATGACGTCCATCGCCGGCAGCGGGGTGATCTTCACCTCGCCCTTCACGTCCTCGATCGCGGTGGTGCAGGCGAGGCCGTTGCGGCCGTCGATGTTCATCGAGCAGGACCCGCAAATGCCCTCGCGGCACGACCGGCGGAAGGTGAGCGACGAATCCTGCTCGGCCTTCATCTTGATGAGCGCGTCGAGCACCATCGGGCCGCATTCGTCGAGGTTGATCTCGAACGTATCGTAACGCGGGTTCTCGGCGGTATCGGGATCGTAGCGATAGACCTTGAAGGTCTTGATGCGCTGCGCGTCACCGGTCGCTTTATGAACCTTGCCCTTCGCCTTGACCTTGCTGTTCTTGGGCAGGGTGAACTCGGCCATCGCCGCAACGCTCCTCTATATGCTGCGTTGCGGCTATGCCTTTCGTCGGGCGAGTGCAACCCCCGAGAGATAGGCGGCGATCAGATCACATCAAGAACAAGGCCGCGCTGGCGCGCCTCTTCGGCCTCGATATACCAGTTGGACGGCGCCTTGCTGCGCAGCTCGTCCAGCGTCACCGACGAGCCGCGGACGATCTCGCGGAAGCCCTCTTCCTGGATCTTGATCGACTCCTCGATCTCATGGAGCTTCGCCTTGAGCACCGCGGGCAAGGTGGTGAGCGGACCGGAGAGCTGCACCGTGCTGGTCATCAACCGCTCGTGCAGCATCAGCCGGGTGCCGCGGGTGAGGAACCGCTTCTCGACCGGGAAGGCCGCCATGAAGGTCGCGCCGGCCGAATAGACCGCGACCTTGCCGAGGAACAGCGTCTCGCGGCCGGTATAGTCGCGCAGCAGCTGGATGTCGTCGCCCATCGCGCGGCCCATCTCGGGGTCGCCGCCGAGCGTGGTGATCGACACGACGAGCGAGCCGTCCTGCGGCGCCTCGGCGAGCTGCGTCTTGAAGCGGGCGTACATCATGTCGTCCACGGTGCCGTGGAGCTGGATGTGCGGAAATGCCAGCAAGGGGTATTTGCTGGCGACGTTTTGGCGGGCGCTATCGGTCATGTCGCGGCGAACCCCCGTGGCCCGCCGAGGTTCCCGACCTTGGCGGAACCCGCCGCCGTGGTGGCGCGCTTGTTGCGCACCCCAGCGAAAGATGAACCCATGAAGCCAGCGCTAAAGCCTCTCGCCGAGCAGGTGATCGTGATCACCGGAGCAAGCTCCGGTATCGGCCTCGTCACCGCGCGGATGGCGGCGGCGCGCGGCGCCAAGGTGTTGCTGATCGCCCGCGACGAAGCGGCGCTGCGCGAGGCGGTACAGGGCATCGTCGCGGCGGGAGGGACGGCGGACGCCTATGCCGCCGACATCGGCGACGCGGATACGATGCGCGCCGCAGCCGCGCATGCCAACCAGCGGTTCGGACGGATCGACACCTGGGTCAACGATGCCGGCACCGCCATCTACGGCAAGCTGGTCGAGCTGCCCGACGACGAACATCGCCAGCTGTTCCGGACCAATTATTTCGGCACCGTCCACGGCTGCCTCGCCGCCATCCCGTATCTGACCGCGTCGCGCGGCACGTTGATCACGGTCGGGTCGGTCGCGTCCGACATGCCGAGCCCGATCATGGGCGCCTATGCCGCGAGCAAGCACGCGACCAGGGCCTATATCGACGCGCTGCGCATGGAGCTGGCCAGCGACGGGGTGCCGATCCAGGTGACATTGGTCAAACCGTCGGGGATCGACACGCCGATCGCCCAGCATGCCGCCAATCACGAGCCCGGCGAGGCGCAGATCCCGCCGCCGGTCTATGCGCCCGAGCTGGTCGCGGACGCGATCCTGTTCTGCGCGACGCATGCCAAGCGCGACATCACCGTCGGCGGGGCGGGCCGCGCGCAGGCGCTGTTCGCCGCGCATTTCCCCAAGCTGTTCGACCGGCTCGCGCCGCTGGCGGCGACGATGTTCGTCGATCCCAAGAAGGACCAGCCAGCGCCGAGCAATCTGTTCACCACCACCGATACCGGCCGCGTCCATTCGGGCGAGCATCCGGCGGCGCGGCAGACCAGCCTGTATACCGCCGCGGCGAAACATTCGGGGCTGACCACGGCGCTGGTCGCGATCGCCGCGGCGGGCGCCGGCGCCTTCCTCTACGGCCGGAAGGATGCGGCGTGAGCGATATCGAATGGCAGATGAGCGCCGTCCTCGCCAACGTCGACCGCGGCGGCAACGAGGTTCCCGAGGTGACCAATCTCGCCGATGCGGTGCGGGCGTGGCTGGCGCTCGACAACGGCCTGCAGAATGACGCGGTGCTGCGTCCCGAACGCGCGGTCGACGTCGATGGCGAGCCGGTCGCGGTGTTCGCCGGGCAGGCGATCCGCGCTCTGGCGGCACGACTGAGCGGCTGAACCGTCAGGCGCGCGCCGCGCTTCCGATCAGGGGCAGCATCGTCGCGGCAAGGCCGTCGCCGCGTGCCTCGAGGCGGATCGGACCACCCTTCTCCCCTGCCTGGACCAGCGCCATCGCCAAGCCGTTGAACGCGGATCGCGTCGTGGCGTGATCGGGCTCCAGGCTGCGCGGATCGCCGTTGCCGACACCGAGCAATACCGCGTCGCCGCTCAGCACGAAGCTGATGCGGTTGCTGGCGGTCGGTACCTCGCGGCGCCGTTTGTCGAGGATCGCGGCGCGGACCACCGCGACCTCGCCCGGTGCGAGCTGGCGTCGATCGCTCGACAGGCCGATCCCTGCGGGTGCGCCGGTCGTCTGTCGTTCGGCGGTCAGGATAAGGCCACCATTACGGAAACCCCGCGCGGTGATCCGGCCCGGTGCGTACGGCACCTGCCAAGCGAGATGCGCGTTGCGCGCCACCGTCTGCCGCCCGAGGCTGCGACCGTTGAGGAACAATTCGACCGCGTCGCAATTGCTGTGCACCCAGACCGCGACCGTCTGCCCCTCTCGACCCGGCCAGTTCCAGTGCGGGAAGAGGTGGAGCACCGGCTCCGCCCCCCACCAGGCGCGGTAATAATGGAAATTGTCCTTGGGGAAGCCGCACAGGTCCATCTGGCCGAAGTGGGAGACGTTTTCCGGCCAGCGTTCGAACGGCGTCGGCTCGCCGCGATAGTCGAAGCCGGTCCAGACGAACCCGCCGGCGAGGAACGGCCGCGCGTCGTAGAAGGACCACCATTTCTCCGCGGTCGTCGCCCAGACCGGATAGTCCTGATCGTAGGCGGGGACGAGCCCTTCCTTGTCGTTGCGGGCATATTCGCCGCGCGTCATCACCGTGCTGCCCGTCTCGGTGCCGATCATCGGCACGGTCGGATGCTTGGCGTGATAGCCGTCGATCTCGCCGAGATAATAATTGCAGCCCATGACATCGAGCACGCGCGAGGCGCCCTGCCCGAGCTTGCCGTTGAATGCCTCGGTCACCGGACGGGTGCCGTCGAGCGCGTGGACGCGGCGCTTCATCGTCTCGGCGATGCGGGCGCCGTTTTCGGTGCCGCGGTGGATCTCCTCGTTGCCGATGCTCCAGATGAAGACACTGGGGTGGTTGCGACCCTGCCGCACGACGCGGTCGAGCTGTGACAGGCCTTCGGCATTGCTCGACATCTGCCGCGTCTCGCTCATCACGAGGATGCCGAGCCGGTCGCAGGCGTCGAGGATCGCCGGCGCGGGGGCATGATGGGTCGAGCGATAGGCGTTGGCGCCCATCGCCTTGAGCTGTTCGAGCCGCCAGACGTGCAGGCTGTCGGGCACCGCGAAACCGACGCCGGCATGATCCTGATGATTGCAGGTGCCCTTGATCTTCACCGGACGGTCGTTGAGGAAGAAACCGCGGTCGGGATCGAAGCGGATCGTGCGGATGCCGAAGCGCGTCTCGTCGCGGTCGACCGGCGCATCGTCGATCAGGATCTCGCTGGTCAGCGTATAGAGGTGCGGCGTCTCCAGCGACCAGAGCGCCGGACTGGCGAGCAGCGTCTGCTGCGCCGCGATCGTCTCGCCCCAGGCGGGCAGCGCGAGCGGATCGGAGGTCAGCCGCGCCACCACCCGTCCGTCCGGCGCGGCGATCGTCGAGCGCAGCCGCACGCGTGTGGCGGGGCCGTCGTTGACGATCTCGGTCGCGATCGCCACCTGCGCGCCCGCTGCGGCGACGGTGGTGCGTACGGTCGCACCCCATTGCCGGATGTGCACCGGCGCGGTCTTGACCAGCCGCGCGTGGCGATAGAGGCCGGCGCCCTCGTACGACCATGCCTCGCCGAGGCTGACGTCGCAGCGGACGAGCAGCACATTGTCCTCGCCCGGCTTGGCGAAGTCGGTGACGTCGATCTCGAACGGCGTATAGCCGCTCTCGTTCGACCCGACGACGAAGCCGTTGAGGATAACGAGGCAGTCGCGCGACACGCCGTCGAACTGGAGCAGCAGCCGGCGCGTCGCATCCGCCGGCGTCAGGCGGATGATGCGCCGGTACCAGCCGACGCTGGTCGCCGGCCACATCCGGCCGAGCGGCTTGAAGCCCTGATAGGCGCCGGTTTTGTCCGCGTCGCTGCCCGGCGCGCCGAACCGCTCGAACGGCAAGTCGACTGCCCAGTCGTGCGGCAGCGACACCGTCGCCCAATCCTTGGCGTCGAACTTGGCTTCGGCGGCCGGGGTGCCGGCGTCGCCCGATTTGGCATAGGTATCGTGGCTGCGGCCGAAGCCGAAGTCCCTGGCCGGATCGCTGGCGTGGCCGAGGTGGAAGCGCCAGTCGGTGTCGAGCGGCTCGACGATGCGCGGGTTCGGCGAACCGGCCGGAGCCGCCGCAGCGAGCGGCGCGGCGGGCAACAGCGCCGCGACGGCGGAGGCGCCGCCGGTCTTCAGGAGCGCGCGGCGGTGCGGGTGGCTCAAAAGGCGTCCTTCCGTCGGTTGATCGGATCGCCATTCCATCATTTCGCCTTTAGTCCGTCAAATATATTATACGATGATAAGGTCTTCGACCGATTGCGTATGGCAAGCGACGGGGTGAGGAATGATTTGATTTCACGTGCGTTCGCAATGACTTGAGTGAGCATGCCCGCTCGGATTGCGGATGGATGTTTGACGTCAGTGGCTTGGGTCGATTTGCATCAGCGCAGGCGGGTGCAGCCTTGTGAATCACGTCCGGACTTTTGCTGATAAGCAGTTGAGGACGCGCGTATTATCCAAAGTTCGATGCCGCTGGGCCGATCGTTTCGTGTGCCGACCGCGGCGATTGCGACGCTGCCATACGTCGTTGCCCGAGATTGCAAAATCGCCTGCATTAACCCAATGGTAGCCTCCTCGTGCCAGGGATGGCCGAGGGGTAACCCTACAATAGGAGATTAGCGTGATTCGTAAGTACCTCACCGCCGTTGCCGCTACGGCCCTCGTCGCTGCACCGGTCGCTGCGGCACCGGCCAACCCCGCTGCGAGCCTGTCGGTCGCCAAGTCGGTGCGCACCGGTTCCACCTCGGCCAAGAAGAACGAGCTCGCCGGTGGCGGCGTCATCATCGCCGTACTGGCGGTCGCTGCCGTGGCAGCCGGCATCGTTGCCGTCGCTTCGGACGACGACAAGGCCGACAGCAACTAAGATCCGTTTTCCGCGGTCGTCGCCTGTGGGCGCGGCCGCCGGTCACGGCAGCGCCACGGGCGCTCGCAAAGGGGGCTACGGCCCCCTTTGTTGTGTCTGCGGGCGGGACACGTCGTCGCGCTGGTCGGTCAGGCGCGCCGGGCCGCGGCCCCATCGGCCCATCAGCGCGCGCACCAGTCCGCCGCGCCGGTAATAGGCATCGTGCCACTCGGCGGCACGCCGCTGCTGCACGCGCCGGTCGTAGCGCAACGCGAGACACAGGCTGGCGATCAGCACCGCGATTCCGGCGAGGATCAGGGCATCGCTTGCGGAAAGATGTTCCCAATACATTCTCAAGCGCCCCATCGGGCGCCCTGCCGGCCCGGGAGTTGACGAGCCCGCCGGCAGGGCGTGGTACAGACATGCCGGTCGGGACGCCGGCGAGCAACCGCAATCGCTATAGGGTCTTGCGCCGGAATCCCGTTCCGAAACAAATCAACTCACGCCGCACGGCTTCGCTCCGCCCGGCGCATCGCTACTAAGCACCGCCGGCAGCGGGCATCAGGCGCGCTTCGTCGCCAGCACCACCGGCGTCGCGGCGACGCCGGGCACGGGCAGGTCCTTGATCCGTCGCGCGCGGATGGCGCCGGAGGGACCGGCCATGTTGACGTACAGGCCGTTGGGCTCGGTATCCTCGACGACCAGCGCCTTGGCGCCGATCTCGCAGCCCGCGCCGATCGTGACGCCGGGATTGATCGTCACGTCGGTCATCACCCAGCTGCCCGCCTTGATCGTGATCGGCGAGTCGATCGTCTCCTGCGACGAGCGCCGCTTGGGATTGCCGGTGTGATGATGCGTGCTGGTGGTGAAGGTGACGCCCGACGAGACGCGCGCGCCCGCCTCGAAGATCAGCGGCGCGGCACCGTCGTAGCGGGCGAAGCAGTTGAGCATCGCATCCGGTCCCATCACGATGTCGGCGCTGTCGAGCCAGCAGGAATGACGGATGGTGGCGGTCGGGTGGATCCGCGCGCCTGCGAAATTGAGCAGGTGCCGCCGCAAGCCGTCGGAGATGAACACCGAGCCCTGGATGCGCAGGATCAGGGCGCGCAGCTTCGTTCGTTTCCAACGAATCTGGGTCATCGGCTGTCTCCCGGCACACTACGGTCATCGTCGTTTTCGACGGAACTCGGGCACGAATGTTGTCCTAAAGCTACAGACCCATTTTGTCATCAGTCAAATGATTCTGTCCGATCGGCGTCACGGTCGATCGCATGACAATCCGATGGCCACGAACATACGGAACGCGACGTTAACCTTCTCCGGCTACACGCAGACTCGGTCGGAAAGACCATGGAAGGGATTGCCGGACTGACCTGCCCGCCCAGTATCTGGTGGGTGGGTCAGTTTACCCACAAACCCCTGCCCTGCCGCGGCCGTCACACCCGCGCGCTGTCGACGACGCGCCGCGCCGTCGGTGCGCTCCGCTCGTAATAATAGAGCGCGGGCGCCTCATAGGTGATCAGATACAGGCGGCCGCGGATGATCGCGCCGAACGCCTCGCCGCGCCGGTGCAGCGATTCGTCGAGACGGATATAGCTGTAGGTGAAATGGACGCCGTCGCTGCCGGCGAAGCGTGCCGGCTCGACCCGCTCGATCGTCATCGCCGCGATGCCGCGCGCGACGCGATAGCTGTTCTCCAGCAAAATCGGGATGTCGGTGACCAGCATCGTCGCCGCCACGCGCGGCAACGGCCGCTCCTTCCGGTTGACCTCTCGGAACAGCGTCTTGCCGTCGGCGATCCCGCCATAGAAGGTCAGTGCGTCGAGCTGGTCGCCGTCGCGCGTCCAGCGTTCCGCATAGCGTCCGGGGCGAACGCCGAGCCTGTTCCATTCGGCGTCAGGCTGTACGGTCAGCACCGATCCGGCGACGGCGATGCGCTGCCCCGCCGGGATGAGCGTGTTGGCGGCGTGGACCGGCGCCGCGAGAGCGAGCGCCGCGGCGGCGAGCGCGATGGAGGGGAAGCGGCGCAACGTCATCGGCAAGCCTCATGAAGCGATCAGGGTGGAGATCAGCGGCGCATCGCCCGCATCGGGCTTGCGCCGAAGATAGTCGCGCAGCGCCGCCTTGCCCGGCTCGGCCTGGTTGCCGCGCAACAGCGCGAGGCCGAGCCCGCGATAGGCTTCCGGCGGCGCGTCGCCACGGCCGATCGCGTCGCGATAGAAACCGGCGGCGCTCACCAGATCGCGCGGATTGCCGCGTTCGCGATACAATTCGCCCCGCGCGAACAGGAGCGGCGTCGTCCAGCCGTCCGCCGCCAGTTGCGCGAGCAGATATTCGCTGCCGCCGAAGTCGTTGCGCTTGATCTGGTCGGCGAGCAGGCGCGGCAGCCATGGCGCGACCGCCGCGCGATACCGCGCCGCCTCGTCCGCGCCGTGGACGCCGATCGCCGCCGCCGCGGCACGCAGATAGGTGGCGCGGGTGAGATCGGTCGGATGCGTCGCGAAGAAACCGGCGGTGTAGCGTTGGTCGGGCTTGCGATAGCGGCCGATCGCGCTCGCGTCCGTCTCCGCCATGGCGCGCACCCAGATGTCCGCCGCCGCCGATGCCGGATAGGACGAGGCCGCTAGGTAGCGCAGGCCGAGCAGGTCCGCCGCTTTCTCCTGCGCGCGATCGAAGCGGTAGAAGCCGCCGATCGTCGCCACCTGCAAGGCGAAGCCGCCGCCGAGGATCGATGCCCAGGCGAGCAAAGCGTTGCCGCTGCGCCGGTGGCGGAAGCTCGCCACGGTATGACGCAGCTCGAAATGGCCGAATTCGTGGCCGAGCATCGCGCCGAGCTCCGCCTCGCTGTGCAGCCGCAGCAGCGCACCCGTCCACACCGTCATCATCCCGTTGGGATAGGTGGTCGCGTTGAACGCCGGGATGCGCACGATGTAGAGCCGGATCGCGGCGCAGCGATCGGCACCGACGGTGCGGCACAGGACGTCGCGGACGAAGGCGTTGAGCGCGGGATCGCGGATCACCTCCGGCGCATCGCGCAGCCGCCGCTCCTCTTCGTCGGCGATCATCCACGCACCACGCTCGTCGACATCGGTAGGCTGATAGGCGGGAACATAGGGCGGCAGCACCGGATCGGACGCCGCAGTCGCGGTCGAGACGATCAGCGCGGCGGCGATCAGGCGGCGCATCTCAAGGCGCTGCTGCGGGCTTGCCGGGGAAGCCGGCGAGCAACTGCCGCACGCGCTTCTCGGCGCCGGCGGCATCGCGGACGTCCCCGCCCATCTGCCAATCGGCGTTGAGCCACACCAGATCGCCGGTACGCAGATCGACCAGCCCGGCGAACCCCCGGTGTACCCCGGCGGTGACCGGCACCCGCGCGAGTGCGGCGAAGATCTGCAACACCTTGCGTCCGGTCGAACCGAAATGATCCTCGGTCGAGACGAACAGCGCGTAATCGGCGCCGGCGAGGCCGGGCAGCGTCGCAACCTCCGGCCCGAGGCTCCAGGCGAACTGGTCCTTGCGCTTCTTGGTCGGCAGCCGGTTGCCGACGAAGAACTGATATTCGATCACCGACGCCGCGACCGTATCGAACAGCGCCTGATATTCGGCAAGCCGCGCGGCGTCCGCGCCGACGGGCTCGACATAATCGGTCACGTCGTTGCCGAGCCGCCGCTCCGCCGTACGCAACGCGGCGCCAAGTGCGTCGCGTGCCTGTGCGGTCCAGTCGGCATTGGGTTCGAACATCCCCGCGGTCGATTGCGCCCCGACCTGGATCGAAGGCCGGATCAGCACGATATGCGCCGATCCCGGCGTCAGCGTGAAACCCGGCTTGACGCCGGACTTCTCCTGCGCCGACGCCGACGACGCCCCGACCAGCAACCAGACCACCATAATGATCCGAACAATCTGCAAGTTACCGCCCCCGGCCATCGGACTGCTATCCGACTCGCAACTTTGCATATCACACAGAGTCGAGATTTAGAACTGCGACTTTAGCCCTAGTTTCTGCCTATTGCTTCACCGTCGAGCTACAACACATGGGTGGCCCGTCTAATATATTGATTGCGTTGCCATTCGCAGACGTGACGCGCCCGATCACCGGGTCGGCACCAAACCGGCGCACGGGCGTTACGATCGCGCAATGGTTTCACGCCACCTGAAAGTCGCCAGCTACAATATCCACAAGGGCGTCGGTCTCGACCGTCGCCGCAACCCGGAACGGGTGCTGGAGGTGCTGCGTGAGATCGACGCCGACGTCATCGCCTTGCAAGAGGCGGACCGCCGCTTCGGCACGCGCGAATCGGTGCTGCCGACGCATCTGCTCGACGAGCACAGCGACTGGAAGCCGGTCGAATTCGGCATGCGCGCGCTGTCGATGGGCTGGCACGGCAACGTCATCCTCGTGCGCAAGTCGGCGCGGGTGGTCGAGCGCGCGCCGATCCATTTGCCCTCGCTCGAACCGCGCGGCGCGGTGATGGCGGATATCGAGACGCATGCCGGCATGCTGCGCGTCGTCGGCATGCACCTCGACCTCTCCGGCCTGTGGCGGCGGCGGCAGGCGGCGGCGATCATGGCACATGTCGAGACCGCGACGCTGCGCCATCCGACCGTGCTGATGGGCGACCTCAACGAATGGACCGCCGCGGCAGGGTGCCTGCGCGACTTCTGCCGCGACTATCGCATGGCCGCGACCGGGCCGAGCTTCCACGCGCGCCGGCCGGTCGGGCGGCTCGACCGGATCATGGTGTCGCCCGAGCTGACCGTCGCCGAGTGCGGCGTCCATGCCAGCGCCGCGGCGCGCAAGACCTCGGATCATCTGCCGATCTGGGCGACGCTGGCGCCCGCCTGATGCGCGAGAAGGAACTGCGCCTCGCCCTGGTCTGCTACGGCGGGATCAGCCTTGCGGTCTATATGCACGGCATCACCAAGGAGGTGTGGCATCTGGTGCGCGCGAGCTGCGCCTACCATGCCGGCGATGCGCGGGAGGGCGGCAGCGAAGCGGTCTATGCCGCGCTGATCGAGGAGATCGAGGCGCTCGCCGGCATCCGGCTGCGCGTTCTCGCCGACATCATCGCCGGTGCGTCGGCGGGCGGGATCAACGGCATCTTCCTCGCGCAGGCGATCGCCACCGGGCAGAGCCTCGAACCGCTCACCGATCTGTGGCTGACCTCCGCCGATGTCGAGGCGCTGATCGATCCCGATGCCGCACCCGCCAGCCGCTTCTCGAAACTATGGGCGCTGCCGCTCGCCTGGGTCGCGGCGGGGCGCAGCAAGGACAAGGTCGAGGCGCTCGACGAGGCGACGCAGGACGAGGTGCGGACCAAATTGTCGCATTTCGTCCGCTCGCGCTGGTTCGAGCCGCCGTTCGGCGGTGCGACCTTCACCGGGCTGCTGCTCGACGCCTTCGCGGCGATGGCACGATCGACGGCGGGGCCGCGGCTGCTGCCCGACGGCCAGCCGCTCGACCTGTTCGTCACCTGCACCGATTTCACCGGCCATCCCGAACGGCTGCGCCTCAATTCGCCGCCCGAGGTGATGGAGACCGAGCATCGCGTCGTGCTCGGCTTCTCCGATCATGCCAGCGGCGGCGTGATCGGCGCGATGCCCGACCTAGCCTTCGCGGCGCGCGCGACGTCGAGCTTTCCGGGGGCCTTCCCGCCGTTCACCGTCGGCGAGCTTGACGACGTGCTCGCGGCGCGCGGCATCGACTGGCCGGGCCGCGCCGCCTTCCTCAAGCGTGCGCTGCCACGGCAGTTCGCCGCCAACCAAGTCGACAAAGCGGTGCTGATCGACGGATCGGTGCTCGCCAACGCGCCGTTCCGGCCGGCGATCGACGCGCTCAAGGAGCGGCCGGCGCGGCGCGAGATCGATCGCCGCTTCGTCTACATCGACCCTTCGCCGGGCATCAAGATCCGGCTCGGTTCGGGCGGCGAGAAGCCCGGCTTCTTCCAGACGATCCTCGGCGCCCTCAGCGACCTGCCGCGCCAGCAGCCGATCCGCGACAATCTCGATGCGCTCGCCGAGCGCTCCGGCCGGATCGACCGGATGCGCGGCATCGTCACCGCGCTGCGCCCCGCGGTCGAGGAGGAGATCGAGCAGCTCTTCGGCCACACCTTGTTCCTCAACCGGCCGACGCCGGCGCGGCTGGTCGCCTGGCGACGCCGCGCGCAGACCGCGGCGGCGACGCGCGCCGGCTACAGCTACGCCGCATACGGCCATCTCAAGCTCAGCGGCGTGGTCGAGACGATCACCGGCCTGCTTTACCAGGTCGGCGGCGAGCCCGGCCAGCAACGCTGGCGCCGCATCCGCGCGCGTATCGAGGCGGCGATCGCCGAACGCGGCTTCGGCGGGCTCGCGCCGAGCTTCTCGGGCAAGGAGAGCACGGCGACGATCGACTTCCTGCGCACCTTCGACCTCGGCTTCCGCATCCGCCGGCTGCGGCTGATGGCGCGGCGGCTGGAGGAGATCGAGGCGCAGCATGACGGTGCCGCGGGCGAGGCGAGCGCGATGCGCGAGGCGATCTATGCCTCGCTCGCCGCCTATCTCGACCGCCAGCGCGCCGACCAGCATCCCGAGCTCGGCCACCACGTCCGCCGCCTGCGCAGCGGCGATGCCGCGCCGCTGCTCGACGCGCTCGGCGCGGCGCTGGACCTCACGACATTGGACGGCGATACGGACCGGCGGCTGGCGCACGCCTTCGCGACGCTCGACCGGCCGATGCGGCGGGCGTTGCTGCTCGCCTATCTCGGCTTCCCCTATTTCGACACCGCGACCTTGCCCTTGTTACAGGGCGAGGGGCTGGACGAATTCGATCCGATCAAGGTCGATCGCATCGCTCCCGACGACGCCACCGCGATCCGCGCGGGCGGTGCGGAGGCGACGCTGAAGGGCATTCAGTTCAACAGCTTCGGCGCGTTCTTTAGCCGCGCCTATCGCGAGAACGACTATCTCTGGGGCCGCCTCCACGGTGCCGAGCGGATGATCGACATCTGCGTCTCGACGCTGCCCGCGCAGGTGCGGATGAAGCCCGGCCGCGTCGCCGCGATCAAGCGCGCCGCCTTCCGCGCGATCCTCGACGAGGAGGAACCGCGGCTGACGGCGATCCCGGCGCTGATCGCGAGTTTGCGGGTGGAGGTGGGGTGACGAGACTCTCTCCCTGCAAGGGCAGGCTGTTTCAGGGGGTTGCGATGTTACATATCTCCCTATCATGCCGGACCTGATCCGGCATCCCGCTTCTTCATACCCTCCGAAGAAGCGGGATGCCGGCACAAGGCCGGGATGACGGAGTGGCTTTGGAAGTTCGGCCAGAGCAGACAGACGCTCGTAGGCGATAGCCCTGCCCTTCCGGGAGAGGACCGCCCCCTCTGGCCATCGGCGCGCGCCCCGGCTACCCTCGCCGCTCCTCAGGAGTGTTGCATGCAGTTCCTCAAGATCCTGTTCTGGTTCCTGCTCGCGTTCGTCGCGGCGCTGTTCACCTATGGCAATTGGACCGGCGTCCAGATCAATCTGTGGAGCGGCCTGATCGCCGACGTGAACCTGCCGCTGCTGCTGCTCGTCACTTTCCTGCTCGGCTTCCTGCCGACCTATCTGTACCTCGGCACGGTGCGCTGGCGACTGCGCCAGCGTCTCGCGGCGTGCGAGCGGCTGCTGGTCGACCAGCGGGCCGCACCGGCGATGCCCGCACCCGTTGCGGCCGAGCCGGTCGTGCCGGCCGACCCGACGCTCGACGGACGCCCGGCATGAGCCCGATCTACGTCGCGATCGACACGCCCGATCTCGCCCGCGCCAAGGCGATCGCCACCCGCACCCGCGCGCATATCGGCGGCATCAAGCTCGGCCTCGAATTCTTCTGCGCGCACGGCCAGCATGGCGTGCGCGAGATGGCGGAGCTCGGCCTGCCGATCTTCCTCGATCTCAAGCTGCACGACATCCCCAACACCGTCGCCAAGGCGGTGCAGGCCTTGAGCCCGATCGAGCCCGCGATCCTGACCGTCCACGCCAGCGGCGGCCGCGCGATGCTCGAGGACGCCAAGGCGGCGGCACCGCTCAACACCAAGGTCGTCGCGGTGACGATGCTGACCAGCCTCGACGCGAGCGATCTCGCCGCCACCGGCATCGGCGGCAGCGCGCACGACCAGGTCCTGCGCCTCACGGAACTGGCGCATGAGGCGGGGATCGACGGCATCGTCTGCTCGGGCGCCGAAGTCGCCGCGGCGAAGAAGGCGTGGCCCAAGGGCTTCTTCGTCGTCCCCGGCGTCCGCCCCGCCGATGGCCCGGCCGGCGACCAGAAGCGCGTCGTCACCCCCCGCGCCGCGCTCGATGCGGGCGCCTCGATCCTCGTCATCGGCCGCCCGATCACGCAGGCAGAAGATCCCGACGCCGCCGCGCGGGCGATCGGCGGGACGCTGTAGGACCCGATCGATCCTCACCCTTCCCACCGCCTACGGCGGCGGGCCCCTTCCCTCTCCCGCCGGGAGAGGGAAAAGCCGCCGGAGGCGGCGACGGGTGAGGGTGACGGCTGAATGCGATCGGCCCGTAGCCGCCGAACCCTTGCACTTCCCCCGCCGAACGCCGACACGCGCAATCATGCCCGTCCACACCAAGATCTGCGGCCTCTCCACGCCCGAGACGCTCGATGCCGCGTTGCGGCACGGCGCGAGCCATGTCGGTTTCGTCTTCTTTCCACCGTCGCCGCGCCATCTCGATTTCGCGCGCGCGGCCCAGCTCGCCGCGCGCGTGCCCTCGCACGTCCGCCGCGTCGGCGTGTTCGTCGATCCCGACGATGCGCTGGTCGAAGAGGCGGTGGCCAGCGGCACGATCGACGCGGTGCAGCTCCACAAGACCGCCGCGTCCCGCGTCGCCGCGATCCGTGCCCGCAGCGGTCTCGAAAGCTGGGCCGCGGTGGCGGTGAAGACCCGCGCCGACCTCGACGCGGCCCGCGCTTTCGCCGGCGCTGCCGATCGCATCCTCTACGACGCCAAGACCCCGGACGACGCGAAACTCCCCGGCGGCATGGGTTTGCGGTTCGACTGGGCGCTGCTCGACGGCTTCCGCCACCATTTGCCGTGGGCGCTGTCGGGTGGGCTCGACCCCGCCAATGTCGGCGAGGCGATCGCGCGCACCGGCGCGTCGCTGGTCGACGTCTCGTCAGGCGTCGAATCCGCGCCGGGGGTCAAGGATATGGACAAGATCGGCGCCTTCCTTAAAGCGACGCAGTCATGAACGCCCCCAACACCTATCGCGCGCAGCCCGACGAGCGCGGCCACTTCGGCCAGTTCGGCGGCCGCTATGTCGCCGAGACGCTGATGCCCTTGGTCCTCGACCTCGATCGCGAATATCGCGCCGCCAAGGCCGACCCGGCCTTCGCCGCGCAGTTCGACGACCTCATGGAACATTATGTCGGCCGCCCCAGCCCGCTCTATCACGCCGAACGGCTGAGCGAGGCGGTGCGCGAGGGCGCGGAGCCCGGCATGGGCGCGCAGATCTGGTTCAAGCGCGACGAACTCAACCATACCGGCGCGCACAAGATCAACAATTGCATCGGCCAAATCCTGCTCGCGATCCGGATGGGCAAGACGCGGATCATCGCCGAAACCGGCGCCGGCCAGCATGGCGTCGCCACCGCCGCAGTCTGCGCGCGCTTCGGCCTGCCGTGCGTCATCTACATGGGCGCGAAGGACGTCGCGCGGCAGCAGCCCAACGTCTTCCGCATGAAGCTGCTCGGCGCCGAGGTCCGCCCGGTGACCAGCGGCGCGGCGACGCTGTCGGACGCGATGAACGAGGGGCTGCGCGACTGGGTCGCCAACGTCCACGACACCTTCTACATCATCGGCACCGCCGCCGGCCCGCATCCGTATCCGGAGCTGGTCCGCGACTTCCAGAGCATCATCGGTCGCGAGGCGCGCGCGCAGATGCTCGCCCGCACCGGCCGCCTGCCCGACCTGCTCTGCGCGGCGATCGGCGGCGGCTCGAATGCGATCGGCCTGTTCCATCCGTTCCTCGACGATCCCGCGGTCGGGATGCTCGGGGTCGAGGCGGCGGGCCACGGGCTCGACGGCAGCGAACATGCCGCCAGTCTGGCGGGCGGCTTCCCCGGCGTGCTCCACGGCAACAAGACCTATCTGTTGCAGGACGAGGACGGCCAGATCGCCGAGGGTCATTCGATCTCGGCCGGACTCGACTATCCCGGCATCGGCCCCGAACACGCCTGGCTGCGCGATATCGGCCGCGTCGAATATACCAGCGCGACCGACAAGGACGCGCTCGACGCCTTTCAGTTGCTCTGCCGCACCGAGGGGATCATCCCCGCGCTCGAGCCGGCGCATGCGATCGCCGCGGTGGCGGTGCGCGCGCGGACGATGCGCGACGACCAGATCATCCTCGCCAACCTCTGCGGTCGCGGCGACAAGGATATCTTCACCGTCGCCGACGCTCTCGGGGTGGCGATATGAGCCAGCGGCTCGCCAACGCCTTTGCCAAGGGCCGCCCGGCGCTGGTGACCTTCGTCACCGCCGGTGATCCGACGCCTGATGCGACCGGCGCGATCCTCGACGCGCTCGTCGCGGGCGGCGCCGACGTGATCGAGCTCGGCATGCCGTTCACCGATCCGATGGCGGACGGCCCGGCGATCCAGGAGGCGAACCTGCGCAGCCTCGCCGCCGGCACGCGGACCGCCGACATCCTCGCCATCGCCACCGCCTTTCGCGCCCGGCATCCCGAGGTGCCGCTGGTGCTGATGGGCTATGCCAATCCGATGCTGCGCCGCGGCCCCGACTGGTTCGCCGAGGCGGCCTCGGCGGCGGGCGTCGATGGCGTGATCTGCGTCGACATCCCGCCCGAGGAAGACGATGCGCTGGGGCCGGAGCTGCGCGCGCGCGGCATCGATCCGATCCGCCTCGCCACGCCGACCACCGACGCCGCGCGCCTGCCGCGCGTGCTCGATGGCGCGAGCGGTTTCCTCTATTACGTCTCGGTCGCCGGCATCACCGGGCTGCAGCAGGCGGCGCAGGGCTCGATCGACCAGGCGGTCGCGCGGCTCAAGGCGACCACCGACCTGCCCGTCGCGGTCGGCTTCGGCGTCCGCACCCCCGAACAGGCCGCCGCAATCGGCGCGGTCGCCGACGGCGTCGTCGTCGGCTCGGCGATCGTCGAGCTGGTCGCCACCCACGGCGCCGCCGCGCCCGATGCGGTGCGCACCTACGTCCACTCCCTCAGCGAGGCGCTGGCCTCGTCGCGAAAGGTCATCCGATGAGCTGGATCACCAACGTCCGCAACGCTTTGCCCTTCGTCGCCAAGCGTGAATCGTCCGACGAGAACCTCTGGCACAAGTGCAAGGGCTGCGGGCAGATGGTCTTCACCAAGGAGCTGGAGGAGAACCTCTACGTCTGCCCGAAATGCGATCATCACGAGCGCATCGGCCCCAAGCTGCGCTTCGCACAGATCCTCGACGAGGGCAGCTGCGCCGAACTGCCAGTGCCCAAGGTGCCCGAGGATCCGCTCAAGTTCCGCGATTCCAAGCGCTATACCGACCGGCTCAAGGCGGCGCGCACCTCGGCGCACGAACAGGACGCGCTGATCAACGCGCGCGGCACGATCCTCGGCCATCGCGTCGTGATGGGGGTGCAGGATTTCGCCTTCATGGGCGGCTCGATGGGGCTCGCGGTCGGCGAGGCGTTCGTCCGCGGCGTCGAGGAAGCGATCCGCGAGAAGGCTCCCTATGTGATCTTCACCGCCGCGGGCGGCGCGCGTATGCAGGAGGGCATCCTGAGCCTGATGCAGATGCCGCGCAGCACGGTCGCGATCCAGATGCTGCACGACGCCGGCCTGCCCTATGTCGTCGTGCTGACCGATCCGACCACCGGCGGCGTCACCGCGAGCTATGCGATGCTCGGTGACGTGCAGATCTCCGAACCCAATGCGCTGATCGGTTTCGCCGGCCAGCGCGTGATCGAGAGCACGATCCGCGAGAAGCTGCCCGAAGGCTTTCAGCGCGCCGAATATCTGCTCGACCACGGCATGCTCGATATGGTCGTCCACCGCAAGGAGCTGCGCGAGCGGCTGGCGACGGTGATCGGCTATCTGTCGGTGGCGCAGGCGGCGTAACCGGGGGAACGCTGTCCCACCCACGTCGTCACCCCGGACGTGTTCCGAGGTGACGAAGGGAATTTGGCAAGCGGACCCCCGGACTCCAACAAATGCCAGACCACGCCACCTCCACCGATCCCGCCGTCCAGCAGCAGCTCGACCGGCTGTGGTCGCTCTCCCCCGGCGCCGATATCCTCGGCCTCGACCGTATCACTACGTTGCTCGCGCGGCTCGGCGACCCGCATCTGGCGCTGCCGCCGGTGTTCCACGTTGCCGGTACGAACGGCAAGGGCTCGACCTGCGCCTTCCTGCGCGCGGCGATCGAGGCGGCGGGGCATGACGTCCACGTCTTCTCCAGCCCGCATCTCGTCCGCTTCAACGAGCGCATCCGCACTGCCGGGCGGCTGATCGACGACGCCGCGCTCGCCGCCCTGCTATCCGAGGTGCTCGACCATGCCGACGGCATCGGCGCGAGCTTCTTCGAGGTCACCACCGCCGCCGCCTTTCTCGCCTTCGCGCGCACCCCCGCCGCCGCGACGATCGTCGAGGTCGGCCTCGGCGGCCGGCTCGACGCGACCAACGTCATTGCCCGTCCCGCGGTCACCGGCGTCGCGGCGCTCGGCATGGACCACGAGGCCTTTCTCGGCAGCCGCATCGTCGACATCGCCGGCGAGAAAGCGGGGATCGCCAAGCCGGGCGTGCCGCTGGTGACGATGAACTATCCCGCCCCCTGCCGCGCCCGCGTCGCGGCGGTCGCCGCCGCCGCCGGCGCTCCCGTCATCGCGCGCAACCTCGACTGGTGGAGCGAAACCGCGCGCCAAACGATGCGCTATCGCGACGGCGGCTTTGCGGTCGTCACCGATCGGCCCCGACTGGTCGGTCCGCATCAGTCGCGCAATCTGGCGCTCGCCATCGCGATGCTGCGCCATCAGGGCGCGCTGGCCATTCCGGAGGCGGCGATGCGCGCCGCCGCCGATTGGGCGCAATGGCCCGCGCGCATGCAGCGACTCGGCGCCGGACCGCTCCACGATCGCCTGCCGGCCGGCAGCGACCTGTGGCTCGACGGCGCGCACAATCCCTCCGCCGCGCAGCCGGTGGCACGCGCGCTGCGCACGCTCGCCGGCGACCGGCCGGTGGTGATCGTCCTCGGCATGCTCGCCAACAAGGATGCGCGCGGGGTGCTGCGCCTGCTCGCCCCCGCGGTGTCGCGGATGATCGCGGTGCCGGTCCCCGGTCACGCCTGTCACGCCCCCGCCACGCTCGCCGCGCTGGCCGGGGAACTCGGCGTCGCCGCCGGAGTCGCCGACGATCTGCCGCAAGCGCTCGATCTGGCGGGAGAAACCGCTGCGCCGGTCGTGCTGATCGCCGGTTCGCTCTATCTTGCCGGTGAAGCGCTCCGCCTGAACGACGAGTATCCGCAATGACGCGCTGATTGCGATTGACTTGCAATAGCGGATTGTTGAGTGTTCGGGACGACCACAGGAGTTGCCCCGATGTCCGACCTCACCACCACGATCGCAGCCCTGCCCTATGCGCTCCCCGCCTGCCCCAATGCGCGGATCGCGTTGTTCGCGCTGCGCCGGATGGGCGCGCAGGGATTGCACGACGCACGCGCCAGCCACGCGCTGTTCACCGCCTTCGGGCAGGAATTCCGCCGGCCGCTGGTGCTGATGCGCGCGCTGATGGCGGATCTCGCCGGTACCGCGGCGGGGACGATCGCGATCGCGCCCTGCTGCTGCGCGCGGATGACCGCGGCGGAGCGGACGATGCTCACCATCCTCGCCCGCGTCGAGACCGCGCCCGACACCGCACGGCTGCTGCTCGGCGACCTGCTCGGCGTCCGCCGCGTCGACGCGGTGCTGGCGAGCGTCGCGGCGGTGGCGACCGCCTTCGCCGACGACGGCCGCCCGATCTGCGTCTAGGCTTGGGGCGTGTCGCGCACGTCACCTTCGCCCGCCACGCCGGCGCTGCCGATCGACCGGTCGATCAGGCCCGACCGGCACATCCACCAGAACAGCAGCACGCCGGGCAGCGCCGCGACCGTCGTCCCCCAATAGAAAGCGACATAGCCGAAACTGTCCACCAGCCGCCCGGTCGTCGTCGCCGTCAGCACGCGGCCGACGATGCTCGCCGCCGCCGAGATCAGCGCATATTGCGCGGCGGTGAAGCGCAGGTCGCACAATGCCGAGAAATAGGCGACGACGGTTACGCCGCCGATGCCGCTGGCGAGATTTTCGAATGCCATCGCCCCGGCCAGACCGAGGTTGCTGTGCCCCGCCCCGGCGAGCAGCGCAAAGGCGGCGTTGGAAACCATCATCAGCACGAGGCTGAGCATCACCGAGCGCTTCAGCCCCATGCGCGCGTAAAGCACGCCGCCGACCGCGATCCCGATCCAGAACGCCCAGAAGCCGATGACGACATCGTACAGCGCGATCTCGTCGTTGCTGAAATGGAGGTCGTCGAGCAACAGCCGCAGCGCCTGCTGCCCCAAAGTGTCGCCGATCTTGTGCAGCAGGATGAAGGCGAGGATGATGAAGGCACCGTGGCGGCGGAAGAATTCGAGGAACGGGCTGACGATCGATGCAGCGATGTCGCGTGCGCCATGCCGCTTGATCGGCTCGCGGCGCCGATGCGGCTCGCCGCGGACCAGCGCGACGATCATCGCCGGAAAGGCGAACAGCACGCAGGCGAGATAGGCGACATGCCAGTTCGAGCGAGCGGCGATCACCAACGCCAGCGCGCCGGCGAGTACCGAACCGATCCGCCAGCCATATTGCGTCATGCCCGAGCCGATGCCCATCTGCTCGGGTTCCAGTGTCTCGATGCGATAGGCGTCGATGACGATGTCATAGGTCGCGCCGGCAAAGCCGACTAGCACCGTCGCGATGATCGTCGCCTGCAGACTGGCGGCGGGATCGACGAAGGCGAGGTTGGCGACCGCGAGAATCACCAGCACGCCCGACAGCAACACCCACGACACCCGCTGCCCCAGCCTGCCGATCAGCGGCAGCCGCACGCCATCGACCATCCACGCCCATAACGGCTTGAGATTGTAGACGAGAAAGCCGAGCGTGAAGGCGGTGATCGTGCTCTTGTCGAGCCCGTCCTGCTTCAGCCGCGTGGTCAGCGTCGCGCCGATCATCGTGAAGGCGAGCCCCGAGGATATCCCCATGAAGAACACCGCGATCGGGCCGCGCTCGGCATAAGGTGCCAGCGGCGCGAGCCGCGCCCACAGCGCCGCGGAGCGCCGCATCGCGACGATCAGCACAAGCACGAGCGCGACGACGATCAGGAAATACAGGTTATTGCCGGTCATCGGCGCGACACTAACGTCAATTTCGCGTGCGCCTAGCGGCTTTGCGAATGGGGCGGGGACCGAAGTCATCGCCCCATCCCATACCGTTCACCCTGAGCCGGTCGAAGGGCGGCAGGACCCACCGTGCTTCGACAAGCTCAGCACGAACGGCGTCGGGATGTATCCCGACCCGTCTTATCCCGCCGGCGCCTCGAACAACTGGAACCCCGACGGCAGGCGCTTGGTCTTGCGGCCGGCGCGTTTGGCTTCGATCGCCTCGATCGCGCCGATCAGGTCGCGCTGCTGGTAGGGCTTGGCGAGGCAGCCGGCCGCCAGCGGCATCGCCTCGGCCGGAAAGTTGCCGGTGACGAACAACACCGGCACACCGCCCTCGCCCGCGGCGCGCGCGACGTCGAGCCCCGATCCGTCGGCGAGATGCACGTCGACCAGCACCAGATCGACCTCCGCATCCGAGCGCAGCACGCGAACCGCATCGGCGACCCGGTCCACCGTCGCGACGATCTGATAGCTCGCATCGGTCAGCAGGTGCTCGACGTCGAAGGCGATCAACGGTTCGTCCTCGACGACCAGCAGGCGCACGATCTGGCGCTTCTTCCTCCCGAACAGCATCGATGCGCTCCGCGTGGCGTCAGGGTATTCGTTACGCCTCCGCGACATAACGCACGCACGCAGCTTCGGACGCAAATATTTTCGCAGCTTGGACGAATGCGCGTTATGGGCGGAGCATGGCCCAAACCCCCGAACCCCGCACCGGCGACCGGATCGCGAAACTGCTCGCCCGCGCCGGCGTCGCGAGCCGCCGCGAAATCGAACGGATGATCGCCGACGGGCGCGTCGCGCTCGACGGCAAGCCGCTCGACACGCCCGCGACGGTGCTGCGCTCACTCGCCGGCGTCACCGTGGACGGCGAGCCGGTCGCGCCGCCCGAACCGACGCGTCTGTTCCTCTATCACAAGCCGACCGGCCTGCTCGTCACCGAGCATGACCCGGCGGGGCGGCCGACGATCTACGACCGATTGCCCGACGACCTGCCGCGGCTGGTGCCGGTCGGCCGGCTCGACCTCAATACCGAGGGGCTGCTGCTGCTGACCACCGACGGCGGCTTCAAGCGCCAGCTCGAACTGCCGGCGACCGGGGTCGAGCGCAGCTATCGCGCGCGCGCCTACGGCAATGTCACGCAGCAGCAGCTCGAGGACCTGGCCGAGGGCATCGAGATCGACGGCATCCGCTACGGCCCGATCGACGCCAATATCGAGCGGCGCACCGGCGCCAACGTCTGGATCGAGATCACGATCACCGAGGGCAAGAACCGAGAGGTGCGGCGCGTGCTCGAACATCTCGAATTGCAGGTCAGCCGGCTGATCCGCACCCGCTACGGCCCGTTCATCCTCGGCGACCTGCCGGTCGGCGGCGTCGGCGAGGTCAAGCAGCATGAGGTCGTCGCCTTCCGCCGCACGCTGAAGGGCGGCGCGCCCGACGAACCGATGATCGAGGCGCCACGCGACGGCTTCCGCACCGCACCGACCGCCAACCGGCCGGCGCGTGCCCGGCCGCGCCCCGTAGACGTGCCGGCACCGCGCGACGTGCAGGAACGGCCGGCCCAGGCGCGCACGCCCGCTACCGGCGAAGGTCGCCGCGCGCCCCGCCGCAGCGATGCGGCACCGGCCGGCGTCGCCACGCGTCCCGCTCGTCCCGGCGCGACGCCGGCGTCGTCGGCAGGCGGTCGTCAGGACACCCGTCGCGTCGCCCCCCGCGCCGAACGCACCGGTTCGGAGGAAGGCCGTCGCTTCACTCCGCGCGCCGATCGCGGCGGCGAGCGCGACGCTCCCCGTCAGGAAGGCCGCCGCTTCGTGCCGCGGGCGGATCGCGGCGACGAGCGTGATGCGGGCCGCGGCCGGTTCGGCGATGCCCGCCGCGCGGTCCGTGCCGGCGACGCCAAACCCGCTGGCGCGCGTCCGCCCCGGTCGAACACCCGCCCGCCCCGCGACGACGACCGGCCGAAAGTCCCGACCGGTGGCTCGGCGATCAAGCCGTGGGAGCAGGGCGACGATCGCAACGGCGGTCGCACCCGATCGAATGACGGCCAGCGCTCGTCCACCGCCGGCAATCGTCCGGCGCGCGCGGGCGCCCGCCCGCCGCGCGGCGATGCGCCCCGCAGCGGAGGTCCCGCCGGCGGTCGCGGCTCGCCGCGTCCCAAAACCCCCGGCGGCGCCCCCCGCGGGACGCCGCGCGGCGCGCCAAAGGGCGGCCGTCGATGAGGGTGATCGCCGGCCAATGGCGTGGCCGCCCGCTCGTCGCACCCAAGGGCGACGCCACCCGCCCCACCGCCGACCGTACGCGCGAGGCGCTGTTCTCGATGCTGACCAGCCGGCTCGGCAGTTTCGAGGGGCTCGCCGTCGCCGACCTCTTCGCCGGCTCGGGCGCGCTCGGCATCGAAGCGCTGTCGCGCGGTGCCGCCTCGTGCCTGTTCGTCGAACAGGACGGCGCGGCGCTCGACGCACTCAAGGGCAATCTCGCCAAGCTCGGCACCCGCGCCGACGTGCGTGCCGGCTCGGTGATGGGGCTCGGTCCCGCACCGGCGGCGCTCGATCTCATCATGATGGACCCGCCTTACGGCACCGGCGCCGGCCTCGTCGCGCTCGACAAGCTGGCGCGGCTCGGCTGGGTCTCGCCGGCGACCTGGGTCAGCATCGAGACCGCCAAGGTGGAGGAGATCGCCCCGCCCGGCTTCACCGTCGATGCGACCCGCGTCCATGGCAAGGCACGGCTGACGCTGCTGCGGCAGGCGTAGCGCCGTTACGCCGCGGGCCGTCCCCGCAGCAACGCCAGCCCGCCCAGGCTGAGCAGCCCCGCGCCGACCAGATACAGGCCGATCCACCCCAGACCGCGATGCGCCAGCGCCTCCGCGGCGATCGGTGCGACCGCGCCGCCGAGGATGCCGCCGAGGTTGAAGGTCATCGACACGCCGGTATAGCGCACCCCCGCCGGAAACAGGCTCGGCAGCCACCCGCCGAGCGGCCCGTAGGCGAAGCCCATCACGAACAAGGCGAAGGCGAGCCAGAGGAAGACGACGAAGAGCGAGCCCGCGCCGAGCATCGGCCCCATCGCGAGGCCCGCGGCCATGCAGCCGAGAAACCCGATCACCAGCATCCGTCGCGCACCGGTGCGATCGGCGGTGACGCTGGCGACGATCACCCCGGCGGCGAGGAACAGGATCGCCACCAGTTCGACCGCCAGCATCGCCTCGCGTCCGTATCCCAGCGTCTTGGTCCCGTAGCCGAGCGTAAAGGCGGTCGCGAGATAGAAGAGCGCGAAACAGGCGATCACCCCGCCCGTCCCCGCCAGCACCGCGCGGCCATGGTCCAGCATCAGCGTCGCGATCGGCACCTTGGGCAGCGCCTCCGCCTGCTCCGCCTCGACGAACGCGGGCGTCTCGGTGAGCTTCAGCCGCACCCATAGCCCGAGCACGACCAGCACCGCGCTGACCAGGAACGGCAGCCGCCAGCCCCACGCCCGGAACTGCGCCTCGTCGAGCGCCAGCCCGAGGATGAGGAACAGTCCGTTCGCCATCAGGAAGCCGACCGGCGCACCCAGCGGCGGGAACATCCCCCAGGTGTTGCGGCGGTGCGGCGGTGCGTTCTCGACCGCGAGCAGCGCCGCCCCGCCCCATTCGCCGCCGAGCCCGAACCCCTGTCCCAGCCGCAGCAGGCACAGCAGCAACGGCGCGACCCAGCCGACCTGATCGTAGGTCGGCAGGAAGGCGATCGCGACGGTCGACCCGCCCATCAACATCAGGCTGGCGACGAGGGTCGACTTGCGCCCGACGCGGTCGCCGAAATGACCGAACACGATCGCGCCCACCGGCCGCGCAATGAACGCGAGGCCGAAGCTGGCGAAGCTCAGCATCTGCTGCGCGGTCTTGCTCTCGGCAGGGAAGAACAATTCGCCGAACACCAAAGCGGCGGCGGTGGCGTAGATGTAGAAATCGTAGAACTCGACCGCGGTGCCGACCAGGCTGGCGGTCAGGATGCGTCGGGCGGAGGCGGGCGCGGGCGGCGTGGCGGACGGCGAAGGCATGCGGTCATTCTAATCGCGAAAAAATCGTCGCGGGCAACAGTTGTGAAATCCGTTCGCAACAATCCACGCCTAGACAGAGAACGTCGCTGCTCCTCTCCCCCTGTGGGTAGCGACGTGTCGGTCGCCTCCCCTGTCGGCCGACCCTCCCTGAACTACGGGGCGGTCGCTTTGCGGCTGCCCCGATTTTTCATGGACTTGACCGCTCGTCGCGACGCGACGGCGATCGCCGCGCCGCCGAGCGAAAAGCCTTATTCCGAACGATCGGCGTCGTGCAGACCGGCGAGTCGCACGTCGCCCGCCCGTGCCGCGAGCTGGCGCGTGCCGTCGTCGCGCATCTCCCTGACGCAGCGCAGCGCATCGAGCCGCATCTCCAGCGTCGCTCCATTGGGGATGCACGCCGCGCGCGCCGCGCGGACGATGCGGCCTTCCAGCGACCGCCGGCCCGATTCGCTGTGCAGGTCGAGCCCCTTGGCCGACACCTTGACCTGCACCGGCTCCCGCTCCGCAGCGATGGCGGCGCCCGGAACCGCGGCGAACAGGCACGACAAGGCGACCGCCGCGATGGCGGCGTGATGCGACGTCTTCATGATGACACTCCTGCAAATCGGACTCGCCGCGGCGGGCCGGCTCGATCCCCGCGCGCCTCCCGGGCGCCGGCTGGACGAAGCCGACCATTCCGCCGGCGGGGTCGCCCTAGCAGTCGGTCGTTACGCATGCGTTACATGCCGGTGTCGCCTTGATGACGACCGGTCGCCGATCGGACTTGCCCGCTCGCGCGCCGTTCCCTACCTGTTCGCCGGTGACCGATCTCAGCGCCCCCGCCAACGCCTTGCAGGACCCGCCCTATCTCAAGGGGCTCAACCCGCCGCAGCGCGACGCGGTCCTGACCACCGAAGGCCCGGTGCTGATGCTCGCCGGCGCCGGCACCGGCAAGACCGCCGCGCTCACCGCCCGGCTCGCGCACCTGCTGTGGACGCGCAAGGCGTGGCCGTCCGAGATCCTCAGCGTCACCTTCACCAACAAGGCGGCACGCGAGATGCGCGAGCGCGTCGGCCGGCTCGTCGGCGACGCGGTCGAGGGCATGCCGTGGCTCGGCACCTTCCACGCGATCGGCGCCAAGATGCTGCGCCGCCACGCCGAACTGGTCGGGCTGCAGAGCAATTTCAGCATCCTCGACACCGACGACCAGCTCCGGCTGCTGAAACAGCTCATCCTCGCCGCCGATCTCGACGAGAAGCGTTTCCCCGCGCGCAGTCTCGCCGGGCTGATCGACGACTGGAAGAACAAGGGGCTGGTTCCCGCCGATATCGATGCCGGCGAAAGCGAACGCTATGCCAACGGCCGCGGCGGCGAACTCTACGCGCAATATCAGGAGCGGTTGAAGGCCCTCAACGCCTGCGATTTCGGCGATTTGCTGCTGCACATGCTGACCGTGCTCAAGACCTATCCCGAGGTGCTGAAAATGTACCAGGAGCGGTTCAAATACATCATGGTCGACGAATATCAGGACACCAACGTCGTCCAGTATCTCTGGCTGCGACTGCTCGCGCAGGCGCGCAAGAACATCGCCTGCGTCGGCGACGACGACCAGTCGATCTATTCGTGGCGCGGCGCGCAGGTCGAGAACATCCTCAAGTTCGAGAAGGACTTTCCGGGTGCGAAGGTGATCCGGCTCGAACAGAATTACCGCTCGACGCCGCATATCCTCGGCGCCGCCTCGGGCGTCATCGCCAACAACGGCGGCCGGCTCGGCAAGACTTTGTGGACCGAACTCGACGCGGGCGAGAAGGTGCGCGTGCTCGGCGTCTGGGACGGCCCCGAGGAGGCGCGCCGCGTCGGCGAGGAGATCGAGGCGGCACAGCGCAGCGGCAAGAGCCTCGACGAGGTGGCCATCCTTGTCCGCGCGCAGCATCAAACGCGCGAATTCGAGGACCGCTTCATCGCGATCGGCATGCCCTATCGCATCATCGGCGGCTTCCGCTTCTACGAACGCGCCGAGATTCGCGACGCGCTCGCTTATCTGCGCATCGTCAACCAGCCGTCCGACGACCTCGCCTTCGAACGGATCGTCAACGTCCCCAAGCGCGGGCTCGGCGACAAGGCGCTCGCCAAGATCCACCAGCTCGCTCGGATCGAGGGCATACCGCTGACCATCGCCGCGGCGCGCATCCTCGACACCGACGAACTGACCCCGCAGGCGCGCCGCGCGCTCGGCAACCTGGTCGGCGACATCGCCCGCTGGCGCGACATGGCGCGCGACCTGCCGCATGCCGAGCTCGCCCGCCAGTTGCTCGACGAGAGCGGCTATACCGCCATGTGGCAGGCGGAGAAATCGGTCGACGCCGCCGGCCGGCTCGAGAACCTGTCCGAACTCGTCCGCGCGATGGAGGAATATGAATCGCTCGGCGCGTTCCTCGAACACGTCAGCCTCGTCATGGACAAGGAGGGCGGCGTCCAGGACCCGCAGGTGACGATCATGACGATCCACGCCGCCAAGGGCCTGGAATACGACACCGTCTTCCTCGTCGGCTGGGAGGAGGGGCTGTTCCCGTCGCAGCGCTCGCTCGACGAGGGCGGCACCAAGAGCCTCGAGGAGGAACGCCGCCTCGCCTATGTGGCGATCACCCGCGCGCGGCGGCGCGCGACGATCCTCCACGCCGCCAACCGCCGCATTTACGGCCAGTGGACGTCGAGCATTCCGAGTCGCTTCGTCGGCGAACTGCCCCCCGAACATACCGATGCCGAGACGACGATGTCGGGCGGGGAGAGCCTGTGGCGCGCGAACTGGAGCGAACGCGCCGACCCCTTCGCCGACGTCGGCCGCGGTACCGGCCGCGGACCCGGCTGGCAGCGCGCGGCGGGCAGTGGCTCGGGCTTCTCGACCGCGCCGACGCGCGTCGTCGAAAGCCGGTCGAGCGCGGTCAGCATCGGCAACAAGGGGCGCAGCGACCTTTCGGTCGGCCTGCGCGTCTTCCACCAAAAGTTCGGCTATGGCGCGATCGCCGAGATTGAAGGCAACAAGCTCGAGATCGACTTCGAGGCGGCGGGCCGCAAGCGCGTGATGGACAGTTTCGTCACGATCGGGTGAGGGTCGTTCAGGAACCGCCAAGGTCGGATCGGATTATGCTCGTTGCGGACCCGACTTCACGGGTCCCTTAAAGGATCATCCCGATGTTCAGGTCCCTTCTGCTGTCCGCCGCGGTCTGCGCGAGCCTCGCCGCGACCGCCCCGGCGATCGCCCAGTCCGCCGCCGACGATGCCCGCTTCGCCGCCGCGCAACAGCGGTTCGATGCCGAGATGGCGCGCTACCGTTCCGAATTCGACCGCTATCGTGCGCTGCGCGGCACGCCGGGCCCGGGCGGCTATCGCCAGGCGCCGGTGCCGGGCGGCTATGACGACCAGCGCTACGACGATCGCGACGACGACCGGTACGAAAACGGCTACGATCCCGCCCGCTACTATCGTCCCGGCGCGCAAGAGCGCGTGCTGAGCCCCAACGACCGCGTCTATGCGGGCAATGACGGCCGCTATTATTGCAAGCGCAGCGACGGCACGACCGGCCTCATCGCTGGCGGTGCGGCGGGTGGCATCCTCGGCAACGTCATCGACGGCGGCCATAGCCGGATCGTCGGCACGTTGCTGGGCGGCGCGGTCGGCGCGCTCGCCGGCAAGGCGATCGACCAGAATCAGGCGCAGGTGCGCTGCCGCTGAGCGAGCGGCGGTCGAACGGTCAGGCCCGTTCGACCGCCATCAGCGTCACGCCGGCATATTTCTCGGCTTCGGGCTCGAACAGGCTGCTCGGCGCGAACGCCTTGTCGGTCAGCGTCGGCTCGCCGAGCCCGTCCATCTTGAACGTGCCGACCTTCTCCTCGCGCGGCGGCTTGCCGTCGCGCTCCACCGTCACCGCGTCGACGTAGATCTCGCCATGGCGGGTGTAGAGAATATGCGGCGCGATCGTCACCGTCCCCTTGTTGTAGGTGGCGGTCACGGTCAGCAGGCGCACGATCGCTTCGAACATCGTCGGCACCGGTCCCGTCGGTGCGGCAGTCGCGGCTTCGGTCTGGGTCATCGGCGGCACCATAAACGTTCGTGTTGCGTCGCAGCAAGAACGCTTTGCCGTTAACGATGTTTCACGGCCGGCGGATCGCCCCGCCGGCCGCCGTCCGCCTTAGCGATAGACGGTGAAACAGCGGCGCTGCGGCCCATAATAGCCACGATGCACTCGGCAGACGACGCGGCCGCGACCATAACCGCGGCCATAGCCCCGCCCGTAACCGCCGCCATAACCCCGGCCATAGCCATAACCGCGACCACGATCGTAGCCGCGCCCGTGGAATCGCGGACCATCGCGCCAGTGCCGGTCGTAGCCGCGATGATCGTACCCGCGGTGATAGCCGCGATCGTAGCCGTAGCGCTGCGCCTCGGCGGGCGCGGCGGTCATCAAGGTGCCGGCAGCGAGCGCCGCGGCGCTGAACAAAGCAATGAGCTTCATGGGGTTACTCCTCACACGCCCGACATCGGGCATGTCCGCACCATGGCGCGGGCGCCATGCATGCGATCTGAACCCGCGGTTGTGAAAATGTCAGGATCGCTGCCCCGCCACCCCGTCAGGGCAGGCGCACCGTCAACCCGTCGAGCGCCGCGGTCAGCCGCACCTGGCAGGCGAGGCGACTCGTCCGCGACGCGGCGGGGACCAGATCGAGCAGATCCTCCTCCTCCTCCCGCGCCGCCGGCATGCGGGCAAAATCCTCCGCGGCGATGACGACGTGGCAGGTTGCGCAGGCCATGTCGCCGTTGCACGTCCCTTCGAGCGGATGGCCATCCGCCTGCGCGAGATCGAGCAATCGGGTGCCCTCGGTGCCCTCCGCCTGTCGGCTGCGGCCATCCGGATCGACGAACACCACGCGAATCATGCCATTCCCCCCTGCCGCGCCGCCGCCGCGACGATGGCCGCCAATCCATCCCGCAGCGCGTCCTCGCCGGTATAGCGCCCGAAACCGAGCCTGATACTCGACCGCGCCTGCGCCTCGGTCATGCCGAGCGCGCGCAGCACGTGGCTCGACCGGCCCGAGCCGCTCGCACACGCCGATCCCGCCGAAAAGGCGAGATCGCGACAGTCGCTCATCAGCCGTGCCACGTCGAGCCCGTCGCGCCGCACGTTGAGATTGCCGCGATACCGTCGCGTCGCCGACCCGTTGACGTCCCATCCCGCCAGCGTCGCGGTCGCGATCGCCCAGAGCCGGTCGACATGCGCCGCATCGGCCGCAGCCCGCTCCGTCATCAGCCGCGCCGCGGCACCGAAACCCGCGCACAGCGCCGGCGACAGCGTCCCCGAGCGTCCCGCCGCCTCCTGTCCGCCGCCGTGGATCAGCGGCGCCAGCGTCACGCCGTCGCGGACCCACAAGCCGCCGATCCCCTTCGGCCCGTGCAGCTTGTGCGCCGACACCGCGACCAGATCGCATCCCGGCGGCACCGGCATGCGCCCATAGCCCTGCACCGCATCGCACAGCATCAGCGCGCCTGCCGCATGCGCGAGTTCGGCGAGCGCCGCGATCGGCTGGAGCACGCCGATCTCGTTATTGACCAGCATCGCCGCGACCAGTCCCACCCCCGGCCCGATCGCCGCCGCGGCCCGATCGAGGTCGACCAGCCCGTCGTCGCCGACCGGCAGCACCGTCACCTGCCGTCCACGGGCCGCCTCCGCCGCGACGGTGTCGAGCACCGCGGCATGTTCGGTCGCCAGCGTGACGATCGCGCCGCCGGTCCCCTTGATCGCCCAGTTGAGCGCCTCGGTCGCACCGCTGGTGAAGCTGAGCGCGCCCCCCGCCGGCGCGAGCGCGGCCACCGCATCGCGCGCAACCTCGACCGTCGCCCGGGCGGCGCGGCCCGGCCGATGCGGCGAATGCGGATTGGCATGTTGCGATTCGAGCCATGGCAGCATCGCCGCCAAGGCTTCGGGGGCGAGCGGCGTCGTCGCCTGATAATCGAGATAGATCATGCCGCGCGCCGCGTCGTCTTCGCCATCTGCCGCCACGCCGCAACGAAGGCGTCGACGTCCGCCTCGCTTGTGGTGCGCCCGAAGCTCACCCGGATCACCTCGCGCCCGGCGGCCGCGTCCCAGCCCATCGCACCGAGCACATGGCTCGGCTTCATGGTGCCGCTCGAACAGGCGCTGCCCGCCGAGACCGCGAAGCCGGCGCTGTCGAGCAGGATGAGCTGCGCCGCCGCCGCGACCCCGCGCAGACGATACGATCCGATCGCCGGATGGCGCGGACTGTCGGCGGCGACGATCTCGCCCCCCGACCGCAGGATCGCATCGTCGAGCCGGGCGCGCAGCGCGCCATGGTCCGGCTCCGCCTCGCCGAGCGCCGCGGCATAGCCGAGCGCGCCGGGCAGGTTCTCCGTCCCCGGTCGATAGCCGCGCTCCTGCCCGCCGCTGGGATGCAGCAGCGCGAGATCGCGCACCAGCAGCGCCCCGATCCCCGGCGGGCCCCCGCGCTTGTGCGCCGACAGCGCCACCATATCGGCCACCTCCGCCAGTTCGACGGACGCCGGCATCTGCGCGGCATCGATCAGCAATCGGCTGCCGGCGTCGCGCACCAGCGCAGCGATCTGTGCCAGCGGCTGCCGCACCCCCGTCTCGCTGTTCGCCCATTGCACGCAGACCAGCGCCGGCCCCGCCGCGAGCAGCGCCGCAAGCGCCGCCAGATCGACGATCCCATCCGCAGCCACCGGCGCCACGGCGGCATCGCCGCCGGCGCGCAGCACCGCATCATGTTCCACCGCGGTAACGATCCGCCGCGGCAGCGTCGTCCGCCCCAGGGCGATCGCAAGCGATTCGCTCGCGCCGCTGGTCAGCAGCGTCTCGCCCCGCCAGCCGTACGCCGCGGCGATGGCGCGTCGCGCCGCCTCCAGCGCCGCCCGCGCCGCGCGCCCCTCGGCGTGCGGCGACGACGGGTTCGCCCAGCGCGCCAATCCGTCGACGACGGCCGCGCGTGCGGCATCGGTCATCGGCGTGGTGGCGGCGTGATCCAGATAGAGACGTTGGGACAGGATTCGTTCCAATTGCGTGTCGGAGCCCGACGCCTATATAGCGCGCAACGTTCTGCGCTGCACAGCGCGCCCCTTCTTACGTGGCGAGACCCATGCCCGAAGTCATTTTTCCCGGCCCCGAAGGCCGTCTCGAAGGCCGTTTCGCGCCCGCTCCCCGTCCGCGCGCACCGGTGGCGATGATCCTGCATCCGCACCCCGCCGCCGGCGGCACGATGAACAGCCGCATCGTGCAGGAGCTCTACAAGACCTTCCAGCGCCGTGGTTTCGCAACGCTGCGCTTCAACTTCCGCGGCGTCGGCAAGAGCCAGGGGACGTTCGACAACGGCATCGGCGAACTGTCCGACGCGGCGAGCGCGCTCGACTGGGTGCAAAGCTTCCATCCGGAGGCGTCGACCACCTGGATCGCCGGGGTCAGCTTCGGCGCATGGATCGGCATGCAGCTGCTGATGCGCCGTCCCGAGATCCGCGGCTTCATCTCGATCGCGCCGCCCGCGAACATGTTCGACTTCTCGTTCCTGGCACCCTGCCCCTCCTCGGGCATCATCATCCAAGGCGAGGCCGACGAGGTCGCCACCCCTGGCGCGACGCAGAAGCTCGTCGACAAGCTGCGCACCCAGAAGCACATCACGATCCATCACGACACGATCCCGAAGGCGAACCACTTTTTCGAGAACGAGACGCCGGAGCTGATGCGCTCGGTCGACAAGTACCTCGACATGCGGCTCGACCCGAACTCGCCGATCCGCTGACGTCGACGCCGGGACCGCCCGATGATGCGGTCCCGGCCACGCTGGCGGTCGCTGGTCTCGATCAGTCGCCGGTCAGCAGACCCTCGAAATCGAGGATGCCGGCGTGATATCGTTCGCCCCGCACCTCTTCGAGGATGTCATAGATCGCCATGAGCTTGTCGCATCCCTCGGCCGTCTTGCCATTCGTGTCGTCGGGATCGGCTAGAAACAGTGATTTGGCTTCATCCGCATCAGCGAGAACCGTCCGGTAGCGCTCTTCGCCGACCTTGTCCGCGACGGCGGCTAGCCCAAGTTGAATACTTCGAAACTCGTTGTCGACCGACCGATGATAGCCGTAAGACGTCACCTCGGCGAAGCGCGGCGCCGCCGCCATCATGCACATGAGGAAATCCTGGATTTCGCTCAACTGTTCGGGGACGTACAAGCGCCCACCTTCCTTGCGCTGCGGTTCCATATTGCCTCACTGTTTCATGACATACGTATGGTCGTATCCCGCCCTCCCTTCCGGTTACGGTAGGAACATATCAGCAACATTTTCCAACAAAGCAAATGCGTATTACGGCACGCTGGCACCAGATCGCCGACGTGGTTGATATCGGGAGATTCTATCTTTGCTCTTATCGTCGACGGTCGACGCGCATGCCCGGCGACTCGGCCGTTAAAATTGCCAGATCACCACATTGCCGAGCAATACCGCCGCCATCACCAGCAACAGGATGGCCTTCCGGCGATCCCCGCCGCGGGCGAGCAGCGCGCCACCGCCGATCAGGCAGGCGAAGCAGCCGAGCATGGCGATGGCCGGGGCGGCGTTGGCGATCGATCCGAGAAGCGCTTGCATTACGATAATTTGCCTCTCACCGCCTGCAATGTCGAGGCGACGCGCGCGCGTGACCGCGTAGCGCGCTAGCCGATCGCCCGCGCATAAGCGTCGATGTCGACGTTGCCGCCCGAAAGGATCACGAGCAGCCCCGGCTCCGCCGCGACCTTGCCCGCGAGCACCGCTGCCAGCGCCACCGCGCCGCCCGGCTCGATCACCAGCCGCAAATTCTCCGCCGCCCAGCGCTGCGCCGCCGCGGTCTCCGCCTCGCTCACCGCCACGCCGGTCGCATCGCGCCGCGACAGCACGTCGAAGGTCAGCGGCGACACGCGCTGCGTCTGCAAGGCATCGCACGCAGTTGGCGGCGGATTGGGGCCGACCGGCTCGATCCACGACGCCTCCAGCGAGCGGCGCATGTCGTCCCAGCCCTCGGGCTCGACGACCGTCACCGCGCTGTCCTTGAGCGCCAGCGCGAGCCCGGCCGCCAGCCCGCCGCCGCCGCAGGGTACGACGACGCGAGCCGGAACGCCCAGCCCCAGCGCCGCCATCTGCGCCGCCGCCTCGATCCCCGCGCTGCCCTGTCCCTCGATGATCCACGGATCGTCGAAGCTCGGCACCAGCGTCGCGCCGCGCGCTTCGGCGAGTCGGGCGGCGATGCCTTCGCGGCTCTCGGTGACGCGATCGTAGCGCACCACTTCGGCGCCGAGAGCCAGCGTCGCCGCCAGCTTGGCGTGCGGCGCATCCGCGGGCATCACGATCGTCGCGGCGATGCCCAGCCGCCGCGCCGCCCAGGCGATCCCCTGCGCGTGGTTCCCCGAGGAGAAGGCGACCACCCCGCGCCGCCGCGCATCCTCGTCCAATGCGGTGAGCCGATGCCAGGCGCCGCGAATCTTGAACGCCCCGATCGGCTGCAGCGACTCCGCCTTGAACGCCACGTCCAAGCCGTTGATTTCGCGCACATAAAGTGGCGTCGGCGGCAGGATCCTGGCGATCTTTTCGGCCGCGTCGCGCACCCCGGCGCGCGTCGGTTGTCGCAAAAACGTCACTTTTCGTCCTTTCCTACGCTAACCCACTTTACATGGGGGTCGGACGACCATAGATCGCGCCTCCGCTGCCCCATGGGACTTCCAACCGCAAGGCAGCTTTTGTCACCGTATGCCGAAAGGCAATTGGAGGTCCCTTGAATTGGCCAAGCACCATAGCGCGCTGGGGTTAGCGCCCCTCTCGACCGCCCGTTCCGCCTTTAGCCGCACGGGCATCGACATCGCCAAGAGCCGACCGGTCGATCCGGTCACGCTCGTTCGCCCGCACGCCGCTGCGCGCGCCGCCCGCTTCTTCGTCGAGAAGTTTCCGGGCCGCTCGATGTATGCCGTGAAGGCGAACCCCAGCCCGGACCTGCTCAAGGTCCTCTGGGACAATGGCATCACGCATTACGATACGGCATCGATCGCGGAAGTGCGTCTGGTCAAGGCGACGCTGCCGGAGGCGACCTGCTGCTTCATGCATCCGGTCAAGTCGGAAGAGGCGATCGCCGAGGCGTATTTCGTCCACGACGTGAAGACGTTCTCGCTCGACAGCATGGAAGAGCTGGCGAAGATCGTCCGTGCGACCGACGGCGCCACCGACCTCACGCTCTGCGCGCGGCTGCGCGTCTCGTCCGAATATGCCAAGCTCAGCCTGGGCTCGAAGTTCGGCGTCGGTCCCGGCGAGAGCAAGGAATTGCTGATCGCCACCCGCCAGGTCGCGGACGCGCTCGGCATCTGCTTCCACGTCGGCAGCCAGACGATGTCGCCGGACGCCTATACCAATGCGATGGAGCGCGCCCGCGCGGCGATCGTCGAGGCGGCGGTGACCGTGGACGTCATCGACGTCGGCGGCGGCTTCCCCTCGGCCTATCCCGGCATGACCCCGCCGCCGCTGGAGCGGTTCTTCGAAACGATCCACCGCGCGTTCGAGAGCCTGCCGATCAGCTATTCGGCCGAATTGTGGGCCGAGCCGGGCCGGTCGCTGAGCGCCGAATATGCCTCGGTCGTGGTGCGCGTCGAGCGTCGCCGCGGCACCGAGCTGTACATCAACGACGGCGCCTATGGCACGTTGTTCGATGCGGCGCACATCGGCTGGAAATATCCGGTACAGCTGCTGCGCGAGCCGGATTCGGACGCGCGCGACATGGACTTCGCCTTCTGGGGTCCGACCTGCGACGATCTCGATTACATGCAGGGGCCGTTCCCGCTGCCCGCGGACACGGTCGCCGGCGATTATTTCGAGATCGGCATGCTCGGGGCGTACGGCTCCGCGATGCGGACCGCGTTCAACGGCTTCGGCACCGGCGACACGGTCGTCGCGTCCGACGAGCCGATGCTGTCGGTCTATCTCGACGACGAGATCGCCGACGTGCGCACGAACAACGTCGTAAAGCTGTAACGCCAACGCTATAACCGATTGTCTTCCCTCCTCCCGCTTCGGCGGGAGGGGCGGCCCCTGGGTTTCCGCGTCCCCAATGTTGAACGACGACGGCTGGATAGCCAAAGGCGAACCATGACCGACACGCTGAACAAGACCGCCGGCGCCAACGCGCCGATCAACGACAACCGCAAGGCCGAACTGCTCTCGAAGCAGGTCAAGCATATCGACATCAAGAGCTTCGACGCGCGCCCGATCGTCGACGCGATGGCCGACATGAGCTTCACCAGCCGCGATCTCGGCCGCGCGACCAATATCTACAACCAGATGCTAGCCGACAAGGATTGCTCGATCTTCCTCGTCATCGCCGGTTCGACCTCGGCCGGCGGCTGCATGGACCTCTATGCCGAGCTGGTGCGCAACAACATGGTCGACGGCATCGTCGCGACCGGCGCGACCATCGTCGACATGGATTTCTTCGAAGGGCTCGGCCACAAGCATTATCAGGCGCTCGAGATCCCCGACGACGATACGCTGCGCTCGCTCTACATCGACCGTATCTACGATACCTATATCGACGAGGAAGCGCTCCAGAACGTCGACCACACGATCTTCGAGATCGCCGAGAGCCTCGAGCCGCGCGCCTATTCGAGCCGCGCCTTCATCCGCGAGATGGGCAAGTATCTCGTCGAGCATGGCAAGAAGGACAACAGCCTCGTCAAGCTTGCCTATGAGCATGACGTGCCGATCTTCTGCCCGGCGTTCGTCGATTCGTCGGCGGGCTTCGGCCTCGTCAAGCATCAGGTCGATGCCGCCAAGGCGGGTCGTCCGTATCTGATGATCGACGCGGTGGCGGACTTCCGCGAGCTGACCGAGATCAAGATCCAGGCGGGCACCACCGGCCTGCTGATGATCGGCGGCGGCGTGCCGAAGAACTTCATCCAGGACACCGTGGTCTGCGCCGAAATCCTCGGTCACGACGACGTCCAGGTCCACAAATATGCGGTGCAGATCACCGTCGCCGACGTCCGCGACGGCGCCTGTTCGTCCTCGACGCTGCAGGAAGCGGCAAGCTGGGGCAAGGTCAACACCGGCATCGAGCAGATGGTGTTCGCCGAGGCCGGCTCGGTGATGCCGCTGCTGGCGTCTGACGCCTATCACCGTGGCCTGTGGAAGGACCGCCCGGTCCACCGCTGGGGTGCAATCTTCGACAAGTAAGCCATACCTAAGTCCTCCCCCGCCAGGGGGAGATGGCACGGCCAAGCCGTGACGGAGGGGGAGGACAGGGCGAAGCTTCGTTATGGAGCTGCCACCCTGTCCTCCCCCTCAACCGTTCGGCTAACGCCGAACGGTTCCCCTCCCCCTTGCGGGGGAGGAATGGTGGATATTGCGCCTGCCCTTCCGATCCGGCACTTTGATGCGAAAGGGAGCCACCGATGCACGCCGAAATCCTGCGCCCGATGGCGGCGCTCGTCGCCTGGACGCTCGTCATGCTGGTCTGGATGCTCGCCACCCGCCTGCCGGCGATGAAGGCCGCCGGTCTCCGCCTCGGCACGCTCGTCGGCACCAAGCCGTCCGATGCCGACCGCGGCCTGCCACCCCAGGCGCAGTGGAAGGCCCACAATTACAATCACCTTCACGAACAGCCGACGCTGTTCTACGCGATCTGCACGGTGATCGCGCTCAGCGGCACCGGCAACGGCGTCAACGCCGCGATCGCCTGGGCCTATGTCGGCCTGCGCGTCATACATTCGCTGGTACAGGCGACCACGAACAAGGTAGGGCCTCGCTTCATGCTCTTCATCGCCTCCAGCCTCGCGCTCGCCGCGCTCACCCTCCACGCCGTCATGGCGGTATTCTGATGGCCAAGGGTGAGGTATTCGAACGCCACCGCCAGCCGTGGACGCAGGACGAGATCCAGAAGCTCCACCAGTTCGCCAAGAAGGGCATGGCGCTGAAGGCGATCGCCAAGGCGCTCAAGCGCAGCGAGGAATCGACCAAGGATCGCGCCAAGGCAGACAATCTGTCGATCGCCAAGCTGCGCTAAGCGCCTCCCGAACCGGACGACGCTTAGCCGAACAACCGTTTCGCGCTGCGCTCCAGCATCAGCAACTGCCACAGGGTGCGGCCGTGGTCCGCCCGGCCGCTGCGATGCGCATCGGCGAGCCGCGCGACCTGCGCCATGTCGAGCCAGCCGCTCTCCACCAGCGTCCGCGACCGCGCCAGCCCGTCCGCTTCCGACGCCAGCGCGCCGCGGAACCATGCGCTGATCGGCGTCACGAACCCCATTTTCGGCCGATAGAGGATCTCCTTGGGGAGATAGCGTTCGAGGCTGCGCTTCATCAGCCATTTGCCCTCGCCGCCGTGCAGCCGCATGCCGGCCGGCAGCGTCGCGCAGAATTCGACCAGCCGGTGGTCGAGCAACGGCTCGCGCGCCTCCAGCCCTACCGCCATGCTGGTGCGATCGACCTTGGTGAGGATGTCGCCGGGCAGCCAGATCATCATGTCGGCATATTGCGCGCGGTCGAGCGCATCGCGCGCCGGCGCCGCCCGCATCGCCGCGACGTAGCGATCCTCGGCGCGATGTCCGCCGAGCACCCGCCGCGCCTCCGCGCTGAGCAATTGCGCGCGCAGCTCGGGCGAGGTCACGCCCACGGCGCGCGCATAGGCTTCGTCGCCGTCCGTCCCGAGCGCAAGCAGCGTCGCCTTGGCGCGCAACGGTCGCGGTGCCCAGTCGGCCTTGGGGTAATAGCGCCCGAGCGTCCCGAACGCCGCGCGCCGCCACCGATCCGGCAGCATCCCGCGCACCCGTTCCTCCGCCGCCTGGAATCTGTAGCGGCGATAGCCCGCCAGCATCTCGTCCGCGCCGTCGCCCGACAGCGCCACCGTCACGCTCTTCCGCGCCAGTGCCGCGACCTGATAGGTCGCCAGCGCGCTGCCGTCGGCGAAGGGTTCGTCGAAATGGTGGACCAGCGTGTCGATCAGCGCGAAATCGTCGGGCCGGACCACCTGCGCGTGATGATCGGTGGCGAAGCGCTGCGCCACCAATGCGGCATGCGCGCGCTCGTCGTGTCCCGCCTCGTCGAAGCCGATCGTGCAGGTCTTGACCGCCGCCTTGCTCGCCTCCGCCATCAGCGCGACCACCGCCGAACTGTCGACCCCGCCCGACAGGAAGGCGCCGAGCGGCACGTCGGCGACCATGCGGCTGCGCACCCCGTCGCGCATCCGCGCCAGCAATTCCTCGCCGAGCGCCTTGGCCGATCCGCCCGCGCGATCGGCGAAGCTCAGCGACCACCAGCGCCGCGGCCGCGGCACGCCCTGCCAGCGTTGGACGTGGAGGAAATGGCCGGCAGGCAGCTTGCGGACGCCCGCGACGAGGCAGGCATCGTCGGGCACATAGCCATAAGCGAGGAAATCCTCAACCGCGGTGACGTCCGGCACCCGCCGCAGCAAGGGATGCGCGAGCAGGCCCTTCAGTTCCGAGGCGAAGGCGAGGCTGCCGTCGGACAATTCGACGTAATGGAGCGGCTTCACCCCCATCCGGTCGCGCGCGAGGAACAGCGTCCCCTGGTCCGCATCGTGCAGCGCGAAGGCGAACATGCCGTTGAGCCGGTCGAGCAGCGCCGGCCCCCACGCCCGCCAGCCGTGCAGCAGCACCTCGGTATCGCCCTCGGTGACGAAGCGCGCGCCCTTGCGCTCCAACTCGGTGCGCAGTTCGGCGAAATTGTAGATCTCGCCGTTATAGGTGATCGTCAGCGCGCCTGCCTGCATCGGCTGCGGCGATCCGTCGAGATCGATGATCGACAGCCGGCGATGGCCGAGCCCGACGCCGGGTGCGGTCCAGATCCCCTCGCCATCCGGCCCGCGATGCGCCTGCGCGGCGATCATCGCCGCGATCCGCGACGGATCGACCGGCTTTGGCGTCTCGGGATGGAAGATACCGGCGATGCCGCACATCAGCGCGGCGCCACGACGGCATCGCTCAAGCCGTCGACCGGGCCGAGCGCCGCCGCCAGCGCAGCGATATCGGCGCGGGCATCGCGCCCTGGCAGCACCTCCGCGGAGAGATGGATTGCCACCGCGCGCTGCGCGCCGCCGAACAGTTTCGCCTTCATCGTCTCGATCTTCACCACGCGCTCGTCCGACGTTACCGTATCGCCGACGACGTACCATGTCGCGACGACGCGCTCCACCGGCCCGGCGGCGGTGATCCGCATCGCCTTGCCGCCGGCGATCGGCGCTTCGTCAGCGACGCGCACCCAGCGGTCCTCTTCGCGGATCGCGCCGGTGCCGAAGGCGCCAATTTTATGCCCCTCGCCCTGCGATCCGAAGACCGCGACCGCCAGATCGACCGCCGCGCCGCCACGCGCATAGCGACCGAACAGCATATGGTCGGCACCCGGATAATACGGCATCCACGGCGCCCGCCGGCTGAGCGCCGCGCGCGTCCACCCTGCCACCTGCGGCAATTCGATCCGCGCGGGCAGCGGTGTCGCGCGATGCGCGATTCCCGCGCTCCACATCGGCCAGACGCCCGCCACCGCCAGGGTGAGCAGCACGCCGATCGGCAGCCCCATCCGTCCCCCGGCGACCGGCCGCAGCGCGGCGGGATCGAACGCCGGCGCATCGGGCGTGCGATCGAACCAGCGCCAGCCGATCGCCAGCACCGCCGCCATCACCAGCCCGAAGAACAGCCAGCCGTAGACGATATGGTCGAAGCCCGTCGCCGCCTCGACGCTGGTCAGATGCGCGGCATAGATCGTTCCGAACGCGCGCAGCCCGTTGGCGAGCACCGGCACGACCAGCGCGGCGAGCAGGAACCACGCCCGCCGCCGCCACGACACGAAACAGACGTCGGCGACTAGCACGCCGAAGGCGAGCATCGCGATGACGAACTTGGCGCCCGAACACGCCTCCGCGACCTCGAACCAATAGCGGCCCGCATGGATCAGCACGCCGTTCGAACTCGCCGGCACGCCGGCCAGATGCAGCAGCGGCATCACCATCCGCACCGTCACGGCTTGCAGCAGCGACTCCATCTCCTCGCCGAACGGCACGAGGAACAGCGCATAGCCGAGCGGAAAGGCGAGCCCGCGCGCCACCTGCGGCCCGAGCAGCGTCACCACCGCGCCCTGCAGCATGACGACCAGCCCCAATTGCCGCGCGAAGCCGACCGAGCCGGCGTCGCCCATCAGCCACCCTGCCCCGCCGACCGCGACCAGCGCCAGCCCCGGCCACCACGCCACCGGCGTCAGCGCCGCCAGCTCGCGCCGCCGCTGCCACACCAGCCAACCGATCACCGGCCCGATGAAGAGGCAATGGCCAAAGGTCGTGCTCGTCCACCAGATCGACACCAACCGCGCGACATCGTCGCGAACCAGCAGCAGGATCGCCGCCGCCGCCAGCGCCAGCCCGATGGCATGCCGCCGCCATTGTGCGCCGGTCACGCCAGCCCCAGCAGAGCATCGAGCGGCGCGAGCCGCGCCTCCCAGTCGTACCGTGCGATCACCCGCGCCCGTGCCGCGGCACCAAGCGCCGCAGCTGCGTCTGGATCGTCGAGCAGCGCGCCGATCGCCGCGACATGCGTCGCGGCGTCGTCGGCGACACGCAGCGTGCCGCCATGATCGATCCCCTCGGCCGCGGCGACGGAGGCGACGACCGGCCGCGCCATCGCCATCGCCTCGAGCACCTTGTTCTGGATACCGCGCGCGAGCCGCAACGGCGCGACGCACACGTCCGCCGCCGCGAGCCACGGCCGCACGTCGTCCACCGCACCGGTGACGATCACGGCGTCGGACGCGAGCGCCTGCACTGCGGCGGTCGGCGCCCGCCCAACGATAGCGAAGCGGACGCCGGAATAGCGCCCCCGCAAGCCCGGCAGCACGTCGCGGACGAACCAGATGACGGCGTCGACATTGGGCCGGTAATCCATCTGCCCGGTAAAGACGATCAGCGGCCTGTGCGGCACGGACCCGCCCCCCAATCCCCCCGTCACCCCGGACTCGTTCCGGGGTCCACTCTGCGGCGAGGAGAGCGGCGCATGAGCCGCGACCGTTCTCCCGGGGACGGGTGGACCCCGGAACAAGTCCGGGGTGACGGCGTGGGTAGGGCCGGCATTCCGTGCCACCACGCCCGGATCGAACGCCGCGGCGTCGATCCCGTTCTCCACCGCCACGATCCGCCCGGTCGCGCCGCCGGAGCGAAACAACGCCGCCTCCGCCTCGCTGACGAACAGGCTCGCCGAAACCTCCGCGGCAACCCGCCGTTCGAACGCGCCCAGCACCCGCGCCTCGCGCCGCATCAACCACCGCATCGGTGCCGATCCCGCCTTGGCGAAGCCGGCGAACTTGGCTGAATCGACATCGACGAAGTCCATCACCGCTGGCACGTCGGCGGGCAGATATTGCGCCATCTGTCCCGAGAAGCAGTAGACCGCATCGGCCCTTACCGCCGCGACCGCACGCCGCATGTCTCCCGACCCGAAGGCGGTCAACGACACCGGCAAGCCGCGCGCCAGCGCCGCCACCGCCGCCACCGCCTGCGGCTTGCGCCGCCGCACGATCGTCACGCTCGCCAGCCCGTCGAGCGCGGCCGGCACGTCGAAATCCGCCTCGCCCTCTCCGAACGCGACCAGATGCACCCGCGCCCGCGCCATCAGATAGCGCAACACGTGATAGCTGCGGATCTTGTCGCCCCGATCGGGCGGGAAGGGCGCGCGATGGGCGAGGAAGAGGAGCTCCATCACCCCAGCCCGCGCGAAATCCACGGCCCCAGCGCATTGGCGACCGGCAACGGCAACCGCTGCCACGTCCGTACCATCAGCGCATATTTCGGGTTGAGCGGATTGACCTCGCGGCTCTCCCCCTCGCTGCGCTTGGCATAGAGCCGCGGCACGCCGGCGAAGCCCCAATTCTTCTTGAACGCCGCCGCCCCCGTCCCGGTCTTCGATCGCCCGAAGTCGAACCGCGTACAGCCACGCGCCCGCGCATGGCCCATCAGCGCGAAATACATCCGGTCGTTGGCGCGCAGACCCCGCGCCGCCGCGGTGCCGCCACCCCAATAGGGAAACACCGTCCCTTGGAAATACAGGCTGAGCACGCTCGCCACCGCCCGCCCCTCGTGCCGCACGGTCAGCACATCGGCGTCCATCGCCTCGGCGACGCAGCGGAACAGTTTCGCCGGAAACACCGGGGTGCCGAGATTGCGCACCGATTCGGCATAGACGCGATAGTGATCGCCGAGCAGCGCCGCCCCTCCCGTCTCCACCGTCAGATCGAAGCTGAGCGCCCGCCGCACCTCGGCACGCTGCTTACGCGGCACGGCGAGCAATTCGGCATCGTCGTCCGCCGCCAGATCGCGCACGAAGCCGAGATAGGAGGTGTCGTCCGTCTCCCATCCCGCCGGCGCCGGTCCGCCACGCAACTCGACGCCCGGACAGCCGATCCGCCGCGCCAGCGCCCAGGCCGCCTCGCCCAGCGCATCGACGCCCTCGCCGAGCACCCCGCCATCCACTCCGAAGCCGGTCGACACCAGCGCCTTGCCGAACAGCGGCGACCGCATCGCGGTCAGCGGCAGCGCGCCGACGATCGCCCCGCCCCGCTCGGCGACGAGATAGCGCGCGCGCTGGCCGCAGCCGCGTTCGACAGCGCGGCTCCAAGCGGTGAGATGGAACGGCGTCGCGCCTGCGCTACGACGGACGAAGTCGTCCACCGCCGCGCTCTCCCTGCTATCGCGCAGATCGGCCTCGCGCACGCCGGTCGCGGTCACGACAGCAGCGCCGCCTCGCGCGCCACGACCGTATCGACCCGGCCCCAATCGTGCCGTTCGATCAGCCCGCGCAGCTTGCCCGCCATCGCCCCCAGTCGCGAATAATGCCGCACCTTCGATCGCAGCGGCGCCTGCCGCACCCGCGGCTGGTCGGCATCGACCTCCCAGGGGTGGAAATAGAAGATGCCGGCATGGCCTTCGCGATTGACCTGCCGCACCGCGAAATCGGTCAGCGCCGAAGGCAGCAGCCGGAAGAACCCGCCCCCCGTCGCCAGATGCCGCCCGCCGATCCGCGCCACCGTCACCGGCAATTCGATCAAAGGCGAGTCCTTGAGCGGCCGGAACGCATAGCGTGGCGCATCGCGCCAGCCATAATGGTCGTGCGCCACCGGTGCGACGCTCGACGAATAGGCATAGCCCGCCTCCGCCAGCTCATTGAACGCCCACAGATTGCGCGTGTCGATCGAGAAGCTCGGCGCGCGATAGCCCGTCACCGCCTGCCCGCCGGCATCCTCCAGCGCCGCCCGCGCCCGCGCGAGATCGGCGCGGAACGCCGCCGCATCCATCGTGAACACGCGCTGGTGGTCCCAGCCGTGGCTGGCGATCTCATGCCCCGCCTCGGCGATCCGCCGGATCAGCCGCGGCTGCCGCGCCGCCACCCAGCCAAGCGTGAAGAAGGTCGCCTTGACCCCGCTCTCCGCGAACAGGTCGAGCACCGCGCCGGTGTTCGCCTCGACGCGGCTGGCGATCGTCGCCCAGTCGCTCTTGTCGATGACCCGCTCGAACGCGCCGACCTGAAACCATTCCTCGACGTCGACCGACAGGCCGTTGCGCACCGCGCTACGCGGCATGGTCCCACGCCGCCGGAGGACGGATCGGGACGTGATCGTCGCGGATGTCGGATGCGCCAGCGGCCATCGCCGCGGAGGCTGCCGCCGCCTCGTGACGATCGGCCTCGACCCAGTCGACCAGCAGCGTCAGCACGCGCCGGAGCGCGCCCTCCTGCTGGTTGATCCGCGCCTCCAATGCCGCGATCCGCGCCTCCGCGGCGGCAGACAGTCCCTCGTCCGCGGCGGCACGATCCGGCACCGGCTCCGCGACCGGCTCCGAAGGCGCGGCGCGCGGCACGAAGCGCCGCACCGAACTTTCCTGCTCGACCGGCGCCGGTGGCGGCGCAGCGGCCGCCGACGGTTCGCTCGCCGGCATCGGCAGATCGCCGTGGAGGTCGCCGAGCACCTGCCGGACGACCGCGCCGTCGATGATCTCCGCCCCCTCGACCGCAGCGTGCAGCATCACCCGTCCCGCGAGCTGGTTGAGCCGCCGCGGCACGCCGCCCGACCCCTCGTACAGCGCCGCAAAGGCATCCGCGGCGAAATCCGGCCGCCCCTGCCAGCCGACCACCGACAGCCGGTGCGCGACGTAATCGGCGACCTCATGCGCCTCCATCGGGTCGAGATGGTGGATGGCGATCACCCGCTGGCGCAATTGCTCCAGCCGCTCCGAACCGTGCAGCCGCTCGCGGAATTCCGGCTGGCCGAGCAGCAGGATCTGCAGCAGCGCATGCCCGCCCGCCTGGAAGTTGGACAGCATGCGCAGCTCTTCGAGCGAATCGATCGGCAGCGCCTGCGCCTCGTCGACGATCAGCAGCGTCCGCCGTCCCGAGCGCGCCACCGCATGCAGTCCGCGCTCGATCGCGGTGAGCAATTGCGCCTTGGCGAGGCCCTGCGGGTCGACGCCCAGCCCGGTCGCGACGATGCGCAGCAGGTCGTCGGCGGGGACGGCGGTCGACACGATGGTGATGACGTTGAGCGCCTCGGGATCGATCTGCGCGGTGAGATGGCCGACGAGCGTCGTCTTGCCCGCGCCGATGTCGCCGGTGACGACGACGAAGCCTTCGCCCTGCGCCAGACCGTAACCGAGATAGGCCATCGCCTTGCGATGCGTCGCCGTCTCGTACCAGAAGCGCGCGTCGGGCGTCAGCTGGAACGGCCGCCCCGATAATCCGAAATGCGCGTCGTACATAAGCCGATGCCCTTAGAACGAGTAGCGCGCGGCAAGCAGTGCCTGCGCCGACCAAGCGGTATCCACGTCACCGGTATCGAACGCGTAAACGCCCGCGCTCGCCGTGGTGGTGATCCGCCCGAAACTGTGACCATAACTCGCCGTACCGCCATAGGACCAGAGCCCGGCGCTGCGTGCGATCCCCGATTCGTAGTAATTGACGAACAGATTGGCGTCGAACGTCGACAGCGCGGTCAGCGTGCGGTTGAAGAACAGCTGCGCATAGGCGCTCTGGTCCTCGATCCCGTACAGCGTCACGCCGGGCACGTCGTCGCGGTTGAACAGCTTGCGGTTGGCATAGCCGACGCCGCCGCCATAGGTCGACCGTCCGCGCGTGATCGACAGCACCGCGTCGACGCCGCGCGCGCGATAGCTTGCGGTCGAGATCGACTGGAACACGTCGTTAAGGCAGCCACCCGGCGTCGATCCGCTGGTCGAGAATATGCAGCCGTTATATTGCTGGGTGAAGGCGTCGCGCGCCGACAGGAAGCTGGTCGGCAGATTGGCGAGCCCGGTGCGCAACTGCCGGCCGAAGGTGGTGACGCTGTCATAGACGTCGGCGGCGAAGCCGACATGCTCCGACGCCTGATAGGTCAGCAGCCCGGTATAGCTCAGCGAGCCGTAACGCTTGCCGACATGCGCCTCCGCCGACAGCCGCCGGTTGGGCCGCCACACCACGCCGGCATCGTAATAGACGCCGTCGGTACGATAGGCGATCTGGCGCGGTGCCGCCGGATCGGTGACGAACCGTCCGTCGCGATCGACCACCGGCGCGCCCGCCGCATCGGTCAGCGCCGCGCGGTTGCTCGTCTCGACCCGCTCGTACCCGACCCCGCCGGTCAGCGCGACATAGGGCGAGACCGGCAGCAGCGCGTCGCCGCGTACCCGCCAGCTCTGGTAGCGGCCGTCGAGCTGACCGGCATCCTCGCGCTCCCAGCCGCCGCTTGCGGTCAGACCGACCGGCAGCACCTGCCCCGGCCGCACGCTGGCGCTGACCCCCGCCGCCTGGCCGAACGAATCGTCGTAATAATCGAGCCGCGGCTGTCCCGCCGCCACCGCGGTGAAGCTCGGGCTCTCGACCTTGGTATAGCCCGCCTGATAGCTTGTCGCGATCGCCACCGGCCCGGCCTGCGTCGCATAGCTTGGACCGCCATAGACCGCATAGACCTGGCTGATGTTGTCGACATTGCCGACCAGCACGCCCGGCGCCGCGCCGCGGATGTCGGAGCGGCTGCGCGTCGCGATGCCGCCCGCCTCCAGCGTCAGCCCGCGCGCGACCTGCGCCGACACCCGGGCGAGCCCGGTATGGATGTCGTCGTCGCCGATGCGGTCGTCCCAGGCGATCCGCCGTTCGTAGCGATAGGACAATTGTCCCGTGAGCCGCGCGCTGCTCGCGGCGACGTCGATCCCCGCGGCGATCGTCGAATAGGTCAGCACGTCGCCGGAATTGAGATCGGCGTCGAGCACCTGACCCAGCTCGATATAGGGCACGGCATTCAGCCGCCGGCTCTGCGCCTCGGCCTGACCGGCGACCGCCAGCGCGGCCAGCCCCACTCCCACCGACAGCATCCGGATCACTTGCCGGGCTCCTGCCCGTAATAGGTGCCGTAGCGATGGCCGCCGGGGACGAAGGACACGGCGTTGAGCACCAGCGCGATCTCGTCGCAGCCGTCGAGCCGCTGCACCGCCTCGCGTAACTCGTTCTCCGGCGTGCGGTCGGCGCGCACCACCAGCACCACCTGCCCGACCAGCATCGCCAGCACCGCCGCCGGCGACGCCGCCAGCGCCGGCGGCGAATCGAAGATCACGATGCGCCGCGGATTGGCTTCGAGCAGCCGCGCGAGCACCTCGCGCGTCCGCGCCGAGGCGAGCAGCTCGGTGTCGGTCGCGGTCTTGGTCCCCGCCGGCAGGATCGCCAGCCCGCCGACATCGGTACGGATCACCAGGCTCTCGACGTCGATCCGGCTGTCGGCGAGCGCGTCGAGCAGCCCCGGCTGTTCGGCGAGGCCGAGCCGGGCGAGCACGTCGGGCTTGGCGAAATCGGCATCGACCAGCAACACCTCGGTGTCGCGCTCCGCCGCCATCGACAGCGCCAGATTGACCGCGCAGAAGGTCTTGCCGTCCCCCGGCCGCGCCGAACAGACGAGCGCAGTACGCGCCCGGTCGCGCGCCGCGGGATCGTCGCGCCCGGCCCGCGCGACGCGCTCGCGGGTGATAAGCAATTGCCGCTTGATGAGCCGGAATTCCTCGGCGAGCGGGCCGACCGGCGCGCCCGGGACGATCATGCCCGCCTCGGCGAGCATGCCGCGGTCGATCCCGGCGATATCGGTCAGCTCGGGCGTCTCGTAGAAGGCGTCGGGGAGCTCGTGGCCAACGGGCGCACGCAATTCCGCCGGAATCGCGAGGAAGGTCGGGTCCGCACCGGGATCAGCGGCGGTCCAGGCGTCGACCGGCGGCGGTGGCGGCGGCGGTGCGGCGACCGCCTCCAGCACCGGCAGGTCGAGCGCCGGCGCCCGGCGACGCAGGTGCGTGCCGAAATCATAGACGCGCGCGGCGCGCTCGAGCAGCGATTCGCCACGATCCGGCGTCGGCGTCATCTCGTCGTCCCGTCGCAACCCGTTCATGCCGCCATCCCCCGTTGCAGCACTTCGACGCCGAGCAGCAGCACATAGGCCGCGACTAGGCCGGCGGTGCCGCCGAGGAACAGCTTGAGCCGTTTGGTACGCTGGTCTGCCTGCATCCGCGTCACCACCTCGCCGATCGAGCCGATCACCGGCATGCCGGTCGCCTTCTCCAGCCGCGGCCCGGTCGCAAAGGTCGCGCGCAACTGGCCGAGCGCGAACGCCGCACCGATCCCGGCGGCGAGCCCGGCGATCAACACGCCGGTCAGCAGCAGCATTCGGTTGGGCGCGGTCGGCGCGCGCGGCATCGTCGGCGGGTCGATCACCGAGAATTTGACGTTGTCGGTCTGCGTCTGTGCTTGGCCGCGCAGCGCGATCTGCTGGCGCTGGGTCAGCAACTGGTCGTATTGATCCTTGAGCACCTGATAGTCGCGGTCGATCTGGCCCTGCTCCGCCGCCACTTCGGGATCGCCCGACAATTTGGCGTTGAGCTGGTCGAGGTCGCCCTGCAATTGCGCCTTGCGCATCTTGAGCGCCGCCACCGCCGACTGTTTGTCCGCCATCATCGACTGCAGCGAGAGGTACAAGGGATTGGGCGTACCGCCGCCACCCGCGCCGACCGGCTCGCCGCGCGCCGCCGCCTGCGCGGCCGCGAGCTGCCGCTTGAGCGCCACCACATCGGGATGCTGGTCGGTATAGCCGCGCGCCCGCGCATCGGCGAGCTGGCCCTGGATCGCGTTGAGCGCCGCCCGCGCCGGCCCGGCGGCGACGCCGCCCGCACCCGGGATCGACGCCGGCGTCCCCGCCATCTGCCCCTGCACCGCCGCCAGGCTCGACTGCGCCGCGGCGAGATCGCCGTCGACCTGCGCCATCTGGCTGCGCGACGCACCGATGCGGTCGCCGACCGATCCGGTGCCCGGCAGGGAGCCGAGGTAGCGCGTCTGGAAGTCGGCGCGCTTGGCGTCCAAGTCGGCGAGCTGCTTCTGCAACTGGTCGAGCTGCTTGTTGAGGAAATCGAGGCTCTGCGTCGTCTGGCTGCGATCGCGGCCGAGGTTCTGCTCGACGAAGATGTCGATCAATTTCTGCGTGATCGCCCGCGCCAGCTTGGGGCTGGCGGCGGTCGTCGTGATCTGGAACAGATTGTCCTGCTGGCTCTCGACCTTGATCGCGCTGGCGAGGCCGGCGACGCGATCGGCGACGTCGCGATCGCTCGACACCGTCTGCGCCAGATCGGTGCCGCGCACCACCTTCTCGAGGTTGACCGCGCTGATCAGCGTCTGGCGGATCGTGTCGACGTCCTTCTGCTGCGTCTGCGCCGGCGCGTCCATCGACGCGGGCAGGATCGACTGCATCTGCACGAAGACGCGCGCGCGCGATTCGTAGCGGCTCGGCATCTGGCTGACTACGAACCAGCCGGCGACGCACACCCCCCACGCCACCGCCAGCGCGAGCCAGCGCCGCGTCCAGATCGCATGCAGCGCCAGCCGCACCTCGTCGTAGAGGCCGTTCATCGCGCGCCGATCCCGCCGGGCCGGTTCAGGACACCCACGCCCACGCTCAGAACATCGATTCGGGGATGATGATGACGTCGCCCGGTTGCAGGCTGACGTTGGCGCTCGAATCGCCCTTCTTGAGCAGATCGGCGATCTGCAGCTTATATTCCTGCTGCTCCCCGGTCTTGCGATCGTGGCGCACCAGCTTCGCCTTGTTGCCCGCGGCATATTGGTTGAGCCCGCCCACCGCGATCATCGCGTCGAGCAATGTCATATTGGCGCGATACGGGATGGACGCGGGCTTCTCGGTCGCGCCGATCACCCGCACCTGCTGGCTGTAGGTGCCCGAGAAATTCTCGACGATCACCGAGACGATCGGGTCCTTCACATATTGGCCCAGCGCCTGCTTCATGTCGGCGGCGAGCACCGACGGCGTCTTGCCGACCGCGGGCATGTCGTTGATCAGCGGCGTGGTGATGCGGCCGTCGGGGCGCACCTGCACCTTCGCCGACAATTCCGGATTGCGCCACACGAAGACGTTGAGCTGGTCGAGCGGGCCGATGACATATTCCTCGCCCGGCTGCTCCTTGCTCGCGACATAGGTCGCCGGCGGCAGCACGGGTCCGCTGGCACTGCTCGCACAGCCGCCGAGCACCGACGCCGCGGCACCGACGGCGAGCAGGACACGGACGGGAACACCGGAACGCATAATCTTCTCCTGACCCCCAGACGCAGGACCGCATTACGATGCGGGGCGCGTGCGGCACGTCATGGGGCGGGAGAGGTGAAGATAGCGTTAGGAACGCTAGGTCAACGATTTCGCCGACATGCCGACGCCCTCCCCAAGGCCGCCGGCCTTCGTTATCATGAAGCGATGATCCGTGCTCTTCTTTTGGTGACCGCGTCGTTCACCTTCGCCGATCCCGTTTCGGCACAGTCGCTGCCGCTGCTGACCGATCTCCAGATCACCGCGGTCAGTTCCGCCACCCAGTCGGAACGGATCGCCCCCGGCCAGCAGCAGACCGCCCGCCGTCACAGCGGCCCGGTCAGCGTGGTCGTGACGGAGAGGGGCATCGGCCGCGCCCGGCTGCTTCGCATCGACGGCGAGGTCGCGGCGGCGGAAGCGACCCAGCGCCCGCTCTGCGGCGCCGCGGTGACCGCCGGCGCCTGCCACCCCGGCGACCCCGCCACCGGCATCGAGATCACCTATCACCTCGGCCCGCTGCCGTCCGGGACGCGGATCGGCGTACAGGACACGTCCGCCGCGCTTCCCGCCCGGACGCTGGGCGCGGAGATCGTGCTGCGATAGCCGCCGCGGCCGGTCAGCCCGCGACGATCTCCACCGCCGGCGGATGGCCGAGGAACCCCGCCGGGCTCGCCGACGCACCATAGGCGCCGGCGAGGAACACCGCGATCACGTCCCCCGGTTCGGCATGCGGCAGGCCGACACGATCCCCGAGCCGGTCGAGCGGCGTGCAGAGCGGCCCGACCACCGACACCTCTTCCGCCGCCGCGCCGCCGATCTCCGACGCAAGCGCCAGCGGATAATTGCGCCGCACCACCGTTCCGAAATTGCCGCTCGCCGCGAGCTGATGGTTGAGCCCGCCGTCGGTGACGAGGAAGGTCTCGCTTTGGCTCTTCTTGCGGTCGATGATCCGCGTCAGATAGACGCCCGCCTCGGCGACCAGCCACCGCCCCAGTTCGATCGCGAACCGCGCGCTGCGCAGCACCTCGGCGCGCCGGTCGAGCACTTCTGCCAAAGCCGCCCCGACCCGCTCGACGTCGAGCGGCACGTCGCCCGCGAAATAGGGGACGCCGAACCCGCCGCCGAGATTGACCAGAGGCGGCGCCGCCCCCGCCTCCTCGCCCAGCCGCGCAGCGAGCGCCAGCGTCGCCGCCTGCGTCTCGATGATCGCGCCCGCGTCGAGCGCCTGGCTGCCCGCGTAGATATGGAAGCCGCGCCAGTCCGCGCCGGCGGCGACGATCCGCCGCACCAGCGCCGCGGCGCGCGCCGCATCGACGCCGAACGGCGACGGCCGCCCGCCCATCTTCATCCCCGATCCGCGCAGCTCGATATCCGGATTGACCCGCACCGCGAGCCGCGGCGTCACGCCCAGCTCGTCACCGAGCCGCAGCGCGCGTTCCGCCTCGCCCTCGGATTCGACATTGAGCGTCGCGCCGCTGCGGATCGCGCCGATCAGCTCGGCATCGCGCTTGCCCGGCCCGGCGAAACTGATCGCCGCCGCCGGCTTGACCGCCAGCGCCGTCTCCAGCTCGCCCCCCGAGGCGACGTCGAGCCCGTCGACCAGCGGCGCCACGCGGTCGAGCAGCGCCGGCAACGGATTGGCCTTGATCGCATAATGCAGGTCGATCCCGCGAAACGCCGCACGGAACCGCTCCACCCGCGCCGTCACGATCCCGACGTCATAGACGAACACCGGCGTCTCCACCGCCCAGTCGGCGGCCGACGTCCCGGCGATCGTCAGCATGCCGGATTGCGCGGCGAACTCCGCCGGCAGGGGTCCCATCGCCTTCATGACGTCACCTCGTTGCGGATCGCGGCGCGATCCAGTTTGCCATTGGCGTTGCGCGGCAATTCGTCCCGCCACACATATCGTGCCGGCTGCATGAAGCTCGGCAGCAGCGTGCGCAACCGCATCCGCAACGCCTCCTCCTGCGCGGCATCGCCGGCGACCATCACGACGATCCCTTGCCCCAGCCGCGCGTCCGGCACGCCGACCGCGACCGCCTCGCGCGCCTCGCCGCCGGCGAGCACCGCCTCCTCGATCTCGAGCGGGCTGATCCGGTTGCCCGCGCTCTTGATCATCTCGTCGTCGCGCCCGACGAAGCGGAACAGCCCGTCCGCCCCCTCGATCACTTTATCCCCCGACCAGACCGCCAGCCCGCCGCTCGCCGACCAATCCGGTGCCGGCCGGAAACGCTGCGCGCTCCGCTCGGGATCGCGCCAATAGCCCTGCGCGACCAGCGGCCCGGCATGGACCAGCTCGCCCGCCTCGCCGATCGCGCGCGCGCCATCCGCGCCCACCGCCATCACCTCGGCGAACGGGATCGCCCGCCCCATCGCATCGGGATGCGCATCGATCAGCGCCGGATCGAGCCACGTCGAGCGGAACGCCTCGGTCAGCCCGTACATCGCCACCAGCTCCGCCTGCGGGAATCGCGACCGCAGCCCCCGCACCAACCGCTCGGTCAGCGCCCCGCCCGAATTGGTCAGCCGCCGCAACCGCGCCGCGGTCGCCGCCGGCCAGTCGACATCGAGCAACTGCACCCACAGCGGCGGCACCCCGGCGAGCGTCGTCGCTCCGATTCGCTCGACCGCCTTCACCACGTCGCGCGCAGTCAGATAGTCGAGCGGCGCCACCGCCGCCCCCGCATACCAGCTCGAAAAAAGCTGGTTCTGCCCGTAATCGAACGACAGCGGCAGCACGCCGAGCACCCGGTCGTCCGGCGCGATGCGCAGATAATGCGCGACCGACACCGCCCCGAGCCACAGATTGGCATGGCTGAGCATCACCCCCTTCGGCCGCCCGGTCGATCCCGAGGTGTAGAGGATCGCCGCCAACGCCTGTGGGTCCGCGGCCGACCGGCCCGGCCCGTCGCGATCCAGCGGCAGATCCTCGACCACCCGGCATCCCGCCGGCACGTCGCCCGCCTCCAGCGTCGCCGCCCGCGCCGCCTGCGTCACCAGCAGCGCCGCGCCGCTGTCGGCGAGGATATGCGCGACCTGCGCGCGCCGCAGCGCCGGATTGACGGGCACATGCACCAGCCCCGCCCGCGCCGCCGCCAGCGGCATGACGCAGGCGAGCGCCGTCTTGGGCAGCCACGTCGCCACCCGCTCCCCCGCCGCCAGCCCGAGCCCGCCGAGCCACCCCGCCGCGCTCGCCACCGCCGCCTCCAGTTCCGCGAACGTCCATGACCGCTCGCGCTCGATCAGCGCCGGCGCGTGCGGCGCGCCGCGCAGCAGATGGTCGATCGAAAACGGCGTGGGATCGGGCGACAGCATGGCCCCTCATAGCGTCACCCCGTTGCCGAATGCAGCCCCAGCCTCTAACGGGCGTCGATCCGCAACCGGTAAGGGCGCCGCTTTGCTTCCCGAAGGCTATGATACCGTCGAAACCACCGTCCGCGCCGTGCTGCGCGATGTGCTCGGCCTCTCCGCGGACCGCGTCGCGGGCTTCACCGCGACGACGCCGCTGTTCGGCGCGTTGCCCGAACTCGATTCAATGGCCGTCGCCGGCGTCCTGACCGAGATCGAGGACCGGCTCGGCATCCTGATCGAGGACGACGAGGTCGACGGCGACATGCTCGAGACGTTCGGCGCGCTCGTCGAGTTTGCGGCGAACAAGGCGCTCGTCTAGCGTCGCGCGGCATGGCGCCGCGCATCGATCATTACGACTGGGCCGGCGGCCGCGAGGCGATGCTGCGCTTCGGCCCCGATACCGGCCCCCTGCTAGTCGCCGCGCTGCCGCTGTTCGAGGAAGCCAATCGCACGCGCACCTTCACCGTCACGCTGCTGCGCGCCCTTGCCGCGCGCGGCATCGCCAGCGTGCTGCCCGACGTGCCGGGTCAAGGCGAGAGCATCGCACCACTCGCGACGCTGCCGCGCATGGCCGAAGCGCTCGCCGCGATCCCGCCGGAGGGTCGCCCCACCTATGCGATCGGTATCCGCAGCGGCGCGCTCCTCGACACCGCCGCGCCCCGTATTGCGCGCTGGCATTTCGCGCCGCAGACCGGCGACGACCTCGCCCGCCTTTTGCTCCGCACATGGCGGGCGGCGGGGAACAGCGCGCCGCAGCCCGACCCGATCGAGATCGCCGGCAATCCGATTCCGCAGGCGCTGCTGGCATCGTTCGGCGCGGCGGAGCCGGCCCCGGCCGATCGTGTCGTCCGCCTGATGACCGACCCCGCCGAGGCCGATCGCAAGATCGACGCCGCGCCGCTCTGGCGGCGCAGCGAGCCGGGAAACGATCTCGCGCTGGTCGAGATACTCGCCGATGACATCGCGGCGTGGCTGACCCGATGCGCAGCCTGATCGCCTTCCCCTGTGCGGGAGAGACGTTGGTCGGCACGCTCGATGCCGCCCCCGGCCGGACCGGCCTGCTGATCGTCTCCGGCGGCAACGAGATCCGCTGCGGCGCGCACCGCGGCATGGCGCTGCTCGCCGCCCATGTCGCCGCAGCGGGATATCCCGCCTTCCGCTACGACCGCCGCGGCATCGGCGATTCGACCGGCGAGAACAATGGCTACGTTTCGGCCCGCGACGACCTCGTCGCTGCCGCGACGGCATTTCGGGCGCAGGCGCCGCAGCTCATGACGATCCTCGCCTACGGCAATTGCGATGCGGCGAGCACGCTTGCGCTTTACGGCCGCACCGCGGGCATCGACCGCCTCCTGCTCGCCAATCCGTGGACGATCGAGGACACGGACGACCTTCCCCCCGCCGCAGCGATCCGCGCAACCTATCGCCAGCGCCTGACCAGTCCCGCGGCATGGGCCAGACTGCTCGCCGGCAAGATAGATTTCACCAAAGCTATCGACGGCTTGCGCAAGGCTTCTCGCACCATGCCGCAACCGCTGGCAACGCAGATGGTCACCGCCATCGAGGGATGGGGCGACGCGGCGACGGTCATCCTCGCCACCGGCGACGCCACCGCGCAAGCCTATCGCGCCGCCGCCCGCCACCTTCCCGCGCAATCGATCGAGACCGCCTCCCACAGCTTCGCCCGCGAGGAGGACCAGCGCCAGCTCCGTGCCGCCGTTCTGGCGGCGCTGGCGGGTGCCGGGATTTGATTCACGCGAAGACGCGAAGACGCAAAGATGTTGCGTTCGGGAATGCTCGGCGCGCCGTCACGTCGCTCTCCGCCCCCCAATCGTCACCCCGGCGAAAGCCGGGGCCCATGGTAACGATGGTCCAGATGGCGTGCGCAACCCCAGGCGATTGCGTGTCCATGGGTTCCGACTTTCGTCGGAATGACGAAAAGGTAGGCCGGCCGCCTCCAACAATATCCGCGCAGGCGGCCACCCCACACGAACCATCTTCGCGTCTTCGCGTCTTCGTGCGAAAATCCTATTCCGCCGCCTCGGCCATTTCCTCGAACTCCGCCGCCGCGAGGAACCGCTCCGCGTCCAGCGCCGCCATGCACCCGGTCCCCGCCGCGGTCACCGCCTGACGATAGACCTTGTCCGCCACGTCGCCGCAGGCGAATACGCCCGGCACGCTGGTCCGCGTCGAGCCCGTCTCCACCGCGATATAGCCGTCGTCGTCGAGCGCGAGATGCCCGCGGAACAGCTCGGTCGCCGGATGATGGCCGATCGCCACGAACCCGCCCTCGACGTCGAGCCGCGACTGCTCGCCGGTGACCGTATCCTCCAGCGTCAGCGCCACCAGCCCGGCATTACCGCCGCCATCGACGAACTCGCGGACTTCCTTGTTCCACAGAACCTTGACGTTGGGATGCGCGTGCAGCCGCTCCTGCAAAATCCGCTCCGCGCGTAAGGAATCGCGGCGATGGATCAGCGTCACGTCGTCGCTGTGGTTGGTCAGGTACAGCGCCTCCTCGACCGCGGTATTGCCGCCGCCGATCACCGCCACCTTCTTGCCGCGATAGAAGAAGCCGTCGCAGGTTGCGCAGGCCGACACGCCCTTGCCCTTCATCGCCTCCTCGGACTCGAGCCCGAGCCACTTCGCCTGCGCGCCGGTGGCGATCACCAGCACCTCGCCCTCATAGACGTCGCCGCCGTCGCCGATCAGCCGAAACGGCCGCTGCGACAGATCGACCTCGACGATCGTGTCCCACATCAGCCGGGTGCCGACATGTTCGGCCTGTTTCTGCATTTGCTCCATCAGCCACGGCCCCTGGATGACGTCGGCGAAACCGGGATAATTCTCCACGTCGGTGGTGGTGGTGAGCTGCCCGCCGGGCTGGATGCCCTGCACCACGATCGGCGCCATCCCGGCCCGCGCGCCATAGATCGCCGCCGACAGCCCCGCCGGGCCGGAGCCGAGGATCAGCATACGCGTGGAATGAGTGGTCATGGAAACAACGCCTGTCGGGGAAGTGGAAGATTCGGACCCTGATCTAGGGGATCGCAACGCGAATTTGAATGCCGTCGGCAAATCGCCGCCGCCCGGCCACGGCGATGGCGCGAAACGTCTATCATGAGCCTGCTGGCCGGAGCGGATGACGATGACATGGCGCTTGATCCTGTTTGCGGCAACGACGCCGGTCGATCCGGCGGCACTGGAGCGCCTGCCCGCCGTCCGCATCGTCTATTACGACGTTCACGGAACGCGCTATCGGGAGATCGATGACGATCAGCGGCGGCGGGGTCCGGTCGATCCTGCGGACGGCCAGCGTTACGACGCGTTCACCCGCCTGCGCATCCGCTGGCGCTGGCCGATCGGCCGCGACGGCCGATGCGATGTGCGACATCCGCAGGTGACCTACCGGATCACGGTGACGCTGCCCCGCCTGCACGATCGCGACCACGATCGCGACGCGGTGTCGCCCCTGTTGCGACGGCGCTGGGATCGTCGGGTCATGCATTTGCGCGTGCACGAGGCGGGGCATGTCGGGCTCGATCTCGCTTACGTCCGACGCGTGACGCAGGCGCTGCGCCACTCGACCTGTACGCCCGCCGATCCCGTCGCCGCGGCGCTCGGCGAGCAGCTCAATGCCGCCACGCGCGCCTACGATCGGATCACCGACCACGGGCGGCGGCAGGAGCGCTGGCATGGTACGGATATCTGACGGTTTCCCCTGCATCCAACCCACGCCCCGCGCGTTCCCGTTCGCGAAGCGAGAGGGATGACCGAAGTGGCCGACGACAAGATCAGTACCGAACCCTATACCGGTCCGTCCGGCGGCTGGGGGTCGATGAAATCGGTCGCCCGGATCAATCTGCGCGAGAAGGTCAATCCCGAGACGGTCCGCGAGCTCGCGCGGCAGAACAAGCCCGAGGGCGTGATGTGCGTTTCATGCGCCTGGGGCAAACCTGCGCATCCGCATATCGCCGAATTCTGCGAGAATGGCGCCAAGGCGACGGCGTGGGAGCTGACCACCTATCGCACCACGCCCGAATTCTTCACCAAGCACAGCGTCACCGAATTGCGCGGCTGGAAGGACTTCGACCTCGAACAGGCCGGCCGCCTCACCCATCCGATGAAATACGACGCCGCCAGCGACCGCTATGTCGCGGTGAGCTGGGACGAGGCGTTCCAGGACATCGGCGCCCATCTCAAGACCTACGACCCGACCAAGGTCGTCTTCTACGCCTCGGGCCGCGCGAGCCTCGAGACGAGCTATATGTGGGCGTTGATGGCGCGGATGTACGGCAGCCAGAACCTGCCCGATTCGTCGAACATGTGCCACGAGACGACGTCGGTCGGGCTCAAGTCGGCCATCGGCTCGCCGGTCGGCACGATCCACCTGTCGGATTACGACAGTTGCGACATGATCCTCTATTTCGGCCAGAACCCGGGCGTGAACAGCCCGCGCGCGCTGCACCCCCTGCGCGCCTGCGCCAAGCGCGGCGTCGAGATCATCGTGTTCAACCCGCTCAAGGAACGCGGGCTCGAACGCTTCACCGACCCGCAGAACCCGATCGAGATGGTCACCGGCAAGTCGACGCCGATCGCCAGCCAATATCATCAGGTCAAGACCGGCGGCGACATCGCCGCGATGATGGGCATCTGCAAATACGTCATCGAGGCGGACGACCAATGTCAGCGGATCGGCGCGCCCGCGATCCTCGATCACGCCTTCATCGCCGACCATACCACGGGCTTCGAGGCGTTCGCCGAGATGGTCCGCGCGACCGACTGGGAGCGGATCGAGCATGAGAGCGGCCTCACCCGCACCGAGCTGGAAGGCGTCGGCGCCATCTACGCCAAGTCGAAGCGCGTGATCTGCGTCTACGGCATGGGCCTGACCCAGCACGTCCACGGCATCGACAATCTGCACACGCTGGTGAACCTGATGCTGCTGCGCGGCAACGTCGGCAAGCCCGGCGCCGGCTTCGGCCCGGTCCGCGGCCACAGCAACGTCCAGGGCCAGCGCACCGTCGGCATCACCGAAAAGCCGGAACTGGCGCCGCTCGACCGGCTGAAAGAGCTCTACGATTTCGAGCCGCCGCGCGAAAAGGGCTGGGACACGGTCGAGGCGTGCGAGCATATCATCGCCGGCACCGCGCAGGCGTTCATCGGCCTCGGCGGCAACCTCGCCCGCGCCGTCCCCGCCACCGCCGAGATCGAGCCGGCGTGGCAGGGCATGGACCTGACCGTCAGCATCGCCACCAAGCTCAACCGCACGCACCTGCTGCCCGGCAAGACCTGCTATCTGCTCCCCTGCCTCGGCCGGATCGAGACCGACGATCAGGCGAGCGGCCCGCAGGCGGTGACGATGGAGGACAGTTTCAGCCGCATCTACGGCTCGCGCGGCAAGGCGACGCCCGCGGCGGAGACCTTGCTGTCGGAGCCCGCGATCGTCGCCGGCATCGCCAAGGCGACGCTCGATGCCAATCCCAAGCTCGACTGGGACGCGTGGGTCGGCGACTATGCCCTCGTCCGCGACGCGATCGAGGCGACCTATCCGGACAAATTCACCCGCTTCAACGAGCGGATGTGGGTGCCGGGCGGCTTCTGGAAGGGCGTCGAGGCGGCGCATCGCCAGTGGCTCACCGAGAGCGGCCGCGCGGAATTCAACGTGCCGACGACGCTCAACGCCACCGGCTTCGAGGAGGCGCCCGGCCGCTTCCGCTTGATGACGCTGCGCTCGAACGACCAGTTCAACACCACCGTCTACGGCTATCACGACCGGTTCCGCGGCATCAAAGGCACGCGCGACATCGTCTTCATGAACCGCGCCGACATGGCGACGATGGGGCTGGCGGAGCACGACCTCGTCGATCTCGTCGGCGACGCGGGCAGCAACGGCGACCGGCGGGTCAACAAATTGCTCGTCGTGCCCTATGACATTCCACAGGGGTGCCTCGGCGCCTATTATCCGGAGTGCAACATCCTGATGCCGGTGACCCACAAGGCCGAGCAAAGCCATGTTCCGGCCGGCAAATCCGTGCCCGTCCGGGTGGAGCGCACCGCCTGATCCTCGCCGCGATCCTCGCCGGCGGCCGCTCCAGCCGATTCGGACGGGACAAGGCGGCCGCCCTGTTCGCCGGGCGGCCGCTGCTCGACCATATGCGCGACCTCGGCGCGGATCGCGCCGACGCGGTGGTCGTCGTCGGGCGCGACGGCGGCGTGCCCGACCTGCCCGGCCCCGATCTCGGCCCGCTCGGCGGCATCGCCGGCGCGCTCTCTCATGCCGCCGCGCATGGCTTCGAGACGGTGCTGACGCTCCCCTGCGACATGCCGCGGCTGCCCGAGGCGCTGCTCGACGCGCTGCTGCGACGCGCGCCGAGCTATTGCAGCGAGGCGCCAGTGATCGGCCATTGGCCTGCCAAGCTGGCGCCCGAGCTGCTCGCGCATCTCGCCATATCGGAGCGTCGCTCGGTGACCTGCTGGGCGCGGGCGATCGGCGCGCTGCCCATCGCCAGCCCAGCGCCGCTCGCCAACGTTAACACCCCTGCCGACCTCGCCGCGCTGTGAGTGCCGCGCGGGCGGAAGCGACGTTGATCCTGCGCCCCGACGGCTCGGTTACCCCCGGAACGCGCGCGATCGCGGTCGAGACGCCCGTCGCGATCGAGGTCGACGGACTCGGCTATGCGGTGATGATGATGACGCCGCAGGATCTGGAGGCGTTCGCGACCGGCTTCATGCTCACCGAGCGGCTCGCCGACACCCCGGCCGACATCCTCGACATCGACGCCTATCACGCCGAGGCGGGCTGGATCGTCCGCATCGCGCTCGCCGACCGCTGCCGCGGCCGCATCCATGACCGCGTCCGCCACCGCACCAGCGACACGAGCTGCGGCCTATGCGGCATCGCCAGCCTCGAACAGCTCGCCCGCCCGGTGGCGCGCCGCCCCGACCGACCGACGGCATCGCCCGCCGCGATCTTCGCCGCGCTGGCCGCCGTCCGCGACCACCAGCAGCTCAATCGCGAAACCGGCGCGGTCCACGCCGCCGCCGCCTGCGCCGCCGACGGCGCGATCCTCGCGCTGTGCGAGGACGTCGGCCGTCACAATGCACTCGACAAGCTGATCGGCCGCGGGATGCCGGGCGCATTCACGCTGGTGACCTCGCGGATCAGCTTCGAGATGGTCGACAAGGCGCTGGTTGCCGGCACGCCGCTGCTCGTCGGCATTTCCGCCCCGACCAGCCTCGGCATCGACCACGCGCGCGCCCATGGCCTGACGTTGGTGGCGCTGGCCCGGTCCGATGCGATGCTGGTGCTGAGCGATCCCTGGTCGCTGTTCGCTCAGTGACCCCAATCCCAGACGTGCGCCGACCAGTCGCGCACGCCGGCCGCGATCCCCGCGAACCAGTCGATCACCATGTGCCGGTAGGCGCCGTCCAGAAACGCACCGTCGGCGACGATCATCACCATCACCACCGCGGCCCACAAGACACCGCGGTGCATCGGCTCGGGCTTGCGGACCAGCTTCACCTCGCTCGCGCGGCGGTCGGCCAGCCGTCGCTCGGGCAGCGCCGGACGCGCGACCGGCGCGGCGCGCCGCTCGCTGCGGCGTCGTTCGGGGGGATGGTGATAGGACATGACCGGTCTCGCTGCGCAGCACCGCCCGGCGTCGCACACCGAACGTTTACAAAGCGTTATCGCTGTCCGTATCGCTCACACCGGCGGGCGCTACCGAAGAAATGGTAGCGGAGGAGGGACTTGAACCCCCGACCCCAGGATTATGATTCCCGTGCTCTAACCAGCTGAGCTACTCCGCCCCGCCGTGTGAGGTGGCGCCTATAAGTGTGCGATGCAGCAGCCGTCAAGCGAACATATGCCGGGAAAGCGCTTCCCATGGTCCGCCGCGATACCACCAGGTCGCAAGTCCCGCGATCTCGACCTCGCGCGGCCGGAAATCGCGGCTGAGCGCGGTCAGCAGCAGCTTGGCGATATTGGGCTGCACCTTGTTCTGGATGGTGACGTGCGGTCGCCAGCCGCCCGCGTCCTGCGGCGTCAGCATCCCGACGAAGGCGTCGGCGAGTTCGGCGCGGATCGCGACCAGCTCGGGCGATTCGATGCGATAGGCGACGCCGCGCCCCAGCGAGATCAACCCGCCGACGCGCGCCACCGGCGCCGTCACGCCGCGCGTCATGCCCGTGAGCCGATGCTTCAGCTCGGCCTCCGCCGACGGCGGCAGATGATGGAACATGGTGAGATGGGCGGAGAGCTGGTTGCGCTCGGGCGGAAAATGCGCGGCGCGCTGCGCGTCGAACCAGCCCTGATCCTGCCGACCGAAGAGCGCGGTCACGATGATCGGCGCGGTCAAATCTCCACCTGACTGCCGAGCTCGACGACCCGGTTCGTCGGCAGGCGGAAGAATTCCATCGCGCTTTCGGCGTTGCGCAGCATCCACGAGAACAGTTTCTCGCGCCACAGCATCATGCCGGGCCGCTCGGAGGGCAGCAACGTCTGGCGCGACAGGAAGAAGCTGGTGTCCATCATCTTGAAGTCGGTGCCGCAGCTATGGACGCGCTTGAGCGCCGCCGGCACGTCGACCTCTTCCATAAAGCCGTAGCGCAGGATCAGGCGGAAGAATCCGTCGCCCATCTCCTCGTTGCTCGCGCGCTCGGCCTCGGGCCAATAGGGCTGCTGGACGATCTTGACGGTGAGCAGGATGACGCGCTCGTGCAGCACCTTGTTGTGCTTGAGATTGTGCAGCAGCGCATGCGGCACGCCGTCCGACGACGAGGTCATGAACACGGCCGTCCCCGGCACCCGGCTCGCCGAGCTGGCGGCGGAGGTGATGAACACCTTGATCGGCATCGCCGCCTCGCGCAGCCGGTCCATCATCAGCTGCCGCCCCTTCGACCAGGTGGTGAGGAAGGTGAAGACGATGAAGCCGACCATCAGCGGGAACCAGCCGCCATCGGGTACCTTGGTGAGGTTCGCCGAGAAATAGGCGCCGTCGACGAGGAAGAAGACCGCGAGCAGCGGCGCGGCGGCATAGATCGGCCAGTTCCACAGCCGGGTCAGCGCGACGCCGAGCAGGCAGGTGTCGATGAACATCGCCCCCGTCACCGCGATGCCATAGGCCGAGGTAAGGTTGGACGAGGTGCGGAAGAACAGCACCAGCAGGATCACCATCACCATCAGCATCCAGTTGACGATCGGAATGTAGATCTGCCCGGCGGTCGCCGCGCTGGTATGTTCGATGCGCAGCCGCGGCATGAAGCCGAGCTGGATCGCCTGTTGCGTGACCGAGAAGGCGCCCGAGATCACCGCCTGGCTGGCGATGATCGCCGCCATCGTCGCGAGCAGCACCAGCGGCAGCTGCAGGCTGTCCGGCGCCAGCATATAGAAGGGGCTCTTCAGCGCCTCCTGCCCGTCGCGGAACAGCAGCGCGCCCTGCCCCAGATAATTGCACATCAGCGCGGGCAGCACGAATACCAGCCACGACAGGCCGATCGGCTTGCGCCCGAAATGCCCCATGTCGGCGTAGAGCGCCTCGGCGCCGGTCACCGCCAGCACCACCGAGCCGAGTGCGAGAAAGGCGCGCACCGGATCGGCGATAAAGAAATGCACCGCATGATGCGGCGAGAAGGCCCAGAGCACCTCGGGCGTCTGGACGACGCTGATGATGCCGAGCACCGCGATCACCGCAAAATAAACGAGCATGATCGGTCCGAAGACGAGGCCGATCCGCGCGGTGCCGCTCTTCTGCACCCAGAACAACGCGATCAGGATCGCGATGACGATCGGCAGCACGAGCCCGGCGAAGGCCGGCGCGGCGATCGCCAGACCTTCCACCGCGCCGAGCACGGTCACCGCCGGGGTGATCATCGAATCGCCGTAGAACAGCGACGTCGCGAAGACGCCGAGCAGGATGATCCCCGCCGACCAGCGCCGGCTCTTGGTCCGCCCCGAGACGAGCGCGAGCAATGCGAGACTGCCGCCCTCGCCCTTGTTGTCGGCGCGCATGATGATCGCGACATATTTGATCGTCACCACGATCATCATCGACCAGAACATCAGGCTGAGCACGCCCATGATGTGCAGCGGATCGAGCGTCAGCTGGTGATGGCCGGCGAAGGTCTCGCGAAAGGCGTAGAGCGGGCTGGTGCCGATATCGCCGAAGACGATGCCGATCGCCCCGACCGCCAGCTTGAGCAGGCCGTCGTGATGGCCATGATCGCCCGAATCGTCCCGCGCACTCGGGACGGCGGCCGGTACGGGGCCACTCACGAGCGGTACGACCGATCCGACGCGCTGCGGAGACCGGCGCTGTTCCCAACCTGTTCCATAGACGCGCGCCTTAGCATGGGCTGAACGATGCGGGCAACGGCGTCGCGGCGCCGCCGTATCGATCAGGGACGTCTAAACACCTCGCGAATCACGAAATGCGACGCGAGCCGGGTGACGCCGGGCAACCGCGCCAGCGTCTCGCGATGGATGCGCTCGAACGTGTCGTCGCGCCGCACCTCGACGTGGAGCATATAGTCGGCCTCGCCGCTCATCAGGAAACAGTCGCGGATTTCGGGTACGTCGCCGATCTCGCGCTCGAACGCCGCCATCGTCTCCTCGCGCTGGTCGCGCAGCGTGACGTTGACGAGGACGACGCTGGGGTTGCCACGCGCCGCCTTGCTGAGCACCGCGCGGAAGCCGGCGATATAGCCGCGTTCCTTGAGCGATCCGACGCGCCGGTGCGCGGCGCTCGGCGACAGGCCGACCGCCTCGCCGAGTTCGGCGCTGGTCAGGTCGGAATTGGCGAGCAGATGGGACAGAATTTTTCGGTCGAGGGTGTCGATCATGAATCTCCCGCTACACTGCCATTCTGCGCAAGAAAATCCCGCTAGCCGTGTCGCTGTCGCAAAACATTGCGACCTTCTCCCGCCCGGTCGCGGCTATGGGTAGTCCAGAAGAGGAGAACAATGATGCGCATCGGCGTCCCCAAGGAAATCAAGAACCACGAATATCGCGTCGGCCTGACCCCGCCGTCGGTCGCCGAGCTGGTCGCCGCGGGCCATGAGGTCGTCGTCGAGACCAAGGCGGGCGCCGGTATCGATTTCGAGGATCAGGACTATATCGACGCGGGCGCGACGATCCTCGCCGATCCCGCCGCGGTGTTCGCCGCCGCCGACATGATCGTGAAGGTCAAGGAGCCGCAGGCGAGCGAGATCGCGCTGCTCGAACCGCGCCACCTGCTCTTCACCTATCTCCACCTCGCCGCCGACAAGCCGCAGGCCGAGGGGCTGATCAGGTCGGGCGCGACCTGCATCGCCTATGAGACGGTGACCGCGGCGCGCGGCGGCCTGCCGCTGCTCAAGCCGATGTCGGAAGTCGCGGGCCGCATGTCGGTGCAGGTCGGCGCGCATTATCTCGAGAAGGAACAGGGCGGCCGCGGCGTGCTGCTCGGCGGCGTGCCGGGCGTCGCGCCGGCGAAGGTCGCGATCCTCGGCGGCGGCGTCTCGGGCGTCAATGCCGCGCAGATGGCAGTCGGCATGCGCGCCGACGTGACGATCTACGACATCTCGAACGATCGCCTCGCCGAACTCGACATGTTCTTCTCCAGCCAGATCAAGACCGCGTACGCCAGCAAGGCGGCGATCGCCGCGGCGGTAAAGAGCGCGCATCTCGTCATCGGCGCGGTGCTGGTGCCGGGTGCGGCCGCGCCCAAGCTGGTGACGCGCGAGATGGTCAAGACGATGAAGCGCGGCGCGGTGATGGTCGATATCGCGATCGACCAGGGCGGCTGTTTCGAAACCAGCCATGCGACCACGCACGAGGACCCGGTGTTCGAGGTTGACGGCGTCACCCATTATTGCGTCGCCAACATGCCGGGCGCGGTCGCGCGCACGTCGGCCTTCGCGCTCAACAATGCGACGCTTCCGTTCGCGCTCAAGCTCGCCAACCTCGGCGCCGAGGCGGCGATGGCGGCCGATCCGCATCTCGCCAACGGCCTCAACGTCTCGGGCGGCAAGATCCGCCATCAGGCGGTCGCCGAGGCGCTCGACCTGCCGTTCGAGGCGTGGAACGGCTAAGCGGAACGAACGTGGAACAGGGTGGTTGAAGCCTCCGATACCAAGAGAGGCTTCAACCATGTCCGAGACCGAAAACCCCAAGACCCACCCAACCTCGAACGCCGAAAAGGATCCGAGCGACTGGACCACCGGCGACGAGACGATGACCGGCGCGCAGGCGAGCTACCTCAAGACGCTGTCCGAGGAAGCCGGCGAGGAATTCGACGATTCGCTGACCAAGGCGGACGCATCGAAGCGCATCGACGAACTTCAGGGCAAGACCGGCCGCGGCAAGTAATCACGCCGCTGGCGGAAGACGGGCCTCGGCGCTCAGGTATGAACGGACGTTCGCCTGGCGCCGGGGCCCGTTTCGCATGATCCTGCCCGGCGACGCAGACGGGACGCGCACCCGACAGGATCGCATGTGTCTCAAGCGTCTACATCCACAGCGCAAATACGCCGCGCTGTCCTACGCCACACCCAAGATGCTAGGGATCGCCGTCATTCGGCGCTCTTTCTCATTGTGATCGATCAGCACAGAATTGGAAACGATGAGGCCGGATCGTTTCCGTTCAGGTGTCCATCTTGTCCACGTTGCCACGATTTCGCCGCAATTACTGCGGGGCTTGCGTAGCCAGCAAACGGTCGAGCAAGTCGAGACGGACCGCGATGTCGCGGCGATAGGATGCCCCCTCCGGACACAAGGCCAGCGCCTTTGCCCACGCCTGCCGCGCCGCCGGATAGTCGTTGGCGCGGACATAGGCGAGGCCCAGAAAGAACAGCGGCGCCGGATGCTCGGGTGCGATCCGGACCGCCTGACGGAAGGCGAACAGCGCCGGCGGCGACAGAATATTGCCGTCATGCGTCGCCAGCGCGGTACCAAGCCCGGTCCACAGCATCAGGCTGCGCGGATAGCGGTTGAGCCCGCCGAGGATCGCCCGCACCGCCGACCGTCGGTCCCCCGACCGCGCCATCGCATCCGACGCGATCAGATAGGCCGCATCGGCGGTGAACCGGCCGAGCATCCGCTCGCGCAGGTCGACCAGCGACGGATCGTCGGCAACGCGCAAGGCCTCGGGCCGTGCCGGATTGGCCGGCAGCGTCGGCGAGCCCTGCCACGCATAGCCGGCCGCGCCGAGCATCAGTGCCGCGCCGATCATCGACCACAACAGCCTGTCGACCCGCAGCAGCACGAGCGCGGCCATTGCCGCCGCCGCGATCAGAATGAGCATCAGCCAGCCCATCAGCGCCTCCGCCGCCGAAAACTCGACCGCGCGATCACGGCACCGAGCACCAGCAAGGCGATCGGCGCGAGCCACAAGGGCCAAGTCGCGGCGCTGAGCGGCGGATCGTAGCTGACGTAATCGCCGTAGCGTTCGATCAGCCACGCGCGGACCGAATCGGGCGTCTCGCCCGCGGCGATGCGGCCGCGCACGAGCGCGCGCATGTCGCCGGCCATGCTCGCGTCGCTGTCGGCGATCGACTGGCCCTGGCAGACGAGGCAGCGCAGCGTCGCCATCAGGTCGCGCGCCTTCGCCTCCTGTGCGGGGTCGCGCAATTGCGTGTTGGCGAGCGCTGCGGGCGGCGTCGACGGATCGGCCGCGACCGGCGCCGCGATCAGCGCCAGCAGGAGCAGGGCATGCTTCATCGCGCGCTCCGGACCGCGGCGGCGATGGCGTCAACGTCCTCGGCGCGGATATCGCCGATATGCTGGAGGACGATCCGCCCCTTGCCGTCGATCACGAAGCTCTCCGGCACGCCCGACGATCCCAGCGCGAGTTGCACCGCGCTCTGCGCGTCGGCGCCGATCCGCTCATAGGGGTCGCCATAGCGCGCGAGGAAGTCGCGCAGCGCCGGCGCGGTATCGCGGATCGCGATCGCGTCGACCGGGACCCCCATCGCCTCCAGCCGCAGCAGCTGCGGCGATTCGGCGGCGCAGGGGATGCACCAGCTCGCGAAGACGTTGAGCAAACGGGGCTTGCCCCGTCGGAAGTCGGCGGTGGACAGGCCGGGCTTGCCCGCGACGATCGGCGGCAGCGCGAAGTCCGGGAGCGGCTTGCCGATCAGCGCGGACCGCACGGCGCGATCGGCGGGAGCGAACAGGCCGCTCGCCACCACCACCACGATCGCGGCGAACACCGCAAAGGGTAACCAGAGCAGCCACCGCCTCATGCATAGGCCTCGCGCGCCGCCGCCCGGCGCTCGCGGCGCCAGCGACCGACCAGCGACAGCGCGCCGCCGAGCGCGATCAGCGCACCGCCGAACCAGATCAGGGTGACGAACGGCTTCCACCACAAGCGCAATTGCCAGCGCCCCTGCCCGTCCGGCTGACCGAGCACGGTGTAGAGCTGGCCGTCCCATTCAGTGGCGATCGCGCTCTCGCTGGTGGTCGTCACCGGATCGGAGAAGAAGCGCGATTGCGGGCGCAGCACGATCCGTTCGCCGTCGCGGGTGGCGCTGAGCCGCGCTTCGAGCGCCGACCAGTTTTCGCCCACCACCGGTTTGATGCCGTCGAGCCGGACCACATAGGGCCCGACGCGCACCGGCTGGCCGACGCGCGCAGCGATCAGCGTCTCGGCGGTATAGGCGCTGTCGCACGCCATGCCGGCAAGGCTGACCGCGATGCCGAGATGCGCGACGACCATCCCCCAGGTGAACAGGGGCGTGCGCCACGGGTTGCGGCCGATCAGCGGCAGCACGCTCGCGACCGCAAGCCCGGCGGCGAGCGACAGGCCGAGCAGCGGCATCACCCCGGGCGGCGCCAGTGCGATCAGTCCGGCGCCGGTGAAGCCCGCCGCGGCGATCGGCCAGATCAGCCGGTCGAGCAGCGCGCCCGCCTCGTCACGGCGCCAACGCAGCAGCGGACCGACCGCCATCGCCACGACCAAAGCGAGCGCGATCGGCCCCGCCGCGGCGTTGAAGAAGGGCGGGCCGACCGAGAGCTGGACGCCGAAGCTCGCGGCGACGAGCGGATAGAGCGTGCCGATCAGCACGACGCCGAGGATCACCGACAGTAGCAGGTTGTTGATGACCAGCCCGCCCTCGCGGCTGACGAATTCGAAGGTCGTGCCGGCGCGCACGGTGCCGATCCGCGCCGCGAACAGCGCCAACGCGCCGCCGATATAGAGCGCGAGCAGCAGGAGGATGAACGCGCCGCGCTCAGGATCGACCGCGAAGGCGTGGACGCTGGTCAGGATGCCGGAGCGGACGAGGAAGGTGCCGATCATCGACATCGAGAAGGCGACCACCGCGAGCATCACCGTCCACGCGCGCAGGCCGTCGCGGGTGGCGAGGACGGTCACCGAATGGAGCAGCGCGGTTGCCGCAAGCCACGGCATCAGCGAGGCATTCTCGACCGGGTCCCAGAACCACCAGCCGCCCCAGCCGAGCTCGTAATAGGCCCAATAGCTGCCCGCGGTGATGCCAAGCGTCAGGAAAATCCACGCGCCGAGCACCCAAGGGCGCATCGCCTTGGCGAAGACCGGGCCGACGTCGCGGGTGATTAGCGCACCGACCGCGAAGGAGAAGGCGACCGAGATGCCGACGTAGCCGATGTAGAGCGTCGGCGGGTGGAAGGCGAGGCCGGGGTCCTGCAGCAACGGGTTGAGGCCGAGGCCGTCGCCCGCCGCCGGGCTGATCCGCGCGAAGGGGTTGGAGGCGAAGAGCAGAAAGGCGTAGAAGCCGAGGGCGATTCCCGCCTGCGCCGCCAGCGTCGCGATGAGCGTGCGTTCGGGCAGACGCCGTTCGAGAATCGCCACCGCGCCGCCGGCAAGGCCGAGGATCGTCACCCAGAGCAGCATCGACCCTTCGTGATTGCCCCAGGCGCCGGCGAATTTGTAGAGCCACGGCTTGGCGGAATGGCTGTTCTCGACGACCAGCTTCACCGACATGTCCGAGCCGAGGAACAGCGCGATCAGCGCCGCCATGGCGATCGCGGCGAGCACGCCCTGGACGATCGCGATCGGCCGTACCGCGGCGACCAATGCCCGCTGGCCGCGCGTCAACCCGAGCGCCGCCATTGCCAGTTGCAGCGCGGCGAGCGCGGCGGCGAGCCACAAAGCGGCGAGACCGGCCTCGGCGATCACGGCTTCAACGTCCGCGTCTCGTGCATCTTGCCGGCAAGTTCGGGCGGCATGTATTTTTCGTCGTGCTTTGCGAGCAAATTGGTGGCGGTGAAACTGCCATCGGGGTTGAACTGCCCCTCGGCGACGACGCCCGAGCGCTCGCGGAACAGGTCCGGGGTGATGCCGGCGAAGGTGACGGGCGTGGTGGCGATGCCGTCGCCGACGACGAAATGGACGGTGACGCCGTCCGGTGCGCGCTTGATCGAGCCTGCCTGTACCATCCCGCCGAGCCGTACCGCCCGGCCGAGTGGCAAGCCCTGCCGCGCGACGTCGGAGGGCGCGTAGAAGAAGGACGCCTGATCCTTGAGCGCCGACATCGCCAGCAGCGCCGCAGCGACCACCGCCGCGAGCGCCAGCAGCGCCAGCGTCAGCCGTTGATGCTTGGCCTTCACTTCTCGAGGCGCTTCATCGCCAGCCAGCTCGCCAGCGTGAGGGCGGCGGCGGCGCCGAGCGCGACCGCATAGGCCGCGAAGACGAACGGCCAGGCGTTCACGGCCGGGCCATCCGCCGCAGCCGCGCCTCGGCCTTGAGCCGCGCGAGCGTGGCGCGCATCCGCATCAGCACGATCGCCGCGAACAGCAAGGTGAAGCCCGCCATGGTGAAGCCCAAAGGCCAGAGGATGCTGCCGGCGATGCTCGACCGGGTGAGGCCGATCGACGGCCCCTGATGGAGCGTGTTCCACCACACCACCGAATAGCGGATGATTGGCAGCAGCACGGTGCCGGCGATGCCGTAGAGCGCCGGGATACGGCCGTCGCCGCCGCGCTCGGCATCAGCGCGGGCGAGCGCCATATAGCCGCAATAGACGAAGAACAGCAGCAACATCGAGGTCAACCGGCCGTCCCATTGCCACCACGTCCCCCAGGTCGGCCGGCCCCAGATCGAGCCGGTGACGAGGCAGACCGCGGCGAAGACCGCGCCGGGCATGGCGATCGCACGCGCGGCGACATCGGCGAGCGGATGACGCCAGACGAGGAAGGCGATGCTGCTGATCGCCAGCCCGCTCCAGCCGCCCATGCCGAGCCAGGCGGAAGGGACGTGGATGTAGAGGATGCGGACGCTTTCGCCTTGCAGATAGTCGGGCGGCGTCTGCGTCAGTCCGGCCCAGCAGCCGATCGCCAGCAGCACGATTCCCGCCCACAGCAGCACCGGCGTCGCCGGACGCGCGAGGGCGACGAAACGCGCAGGATTGGCAAGGGCATGGAGGGTCGGCACGGCTGTGCGAGCCATAGGAAACTTTGCGGGCGGCGTCACCCGTTGTCGTCGGGTGTTGGACGACATGGACAACATGGACACCTTAACGGAAACGATCGAGCCTGATCGTTTCCGAAATTGCACCGATCGTCACGATGAGAAAGAGCGTGATGTCGGTGATAGCGATGTGGCGGGGTGTAGGACAGAGGCGGGGCGATGGCGGCGTGACGTATCGCAGCATGGCGCGTGCGAAAACGCCCCCTCCATCACTCGCCTACAGCGAGCGGTCCCCCTCCCCCGCTAAAGCAAGGGAGGACTTGATCTCATTCCTCCCCCGCCGTGGCAGGGCAATCGCATATGGACGCTCGTAGGCGTCTGTCGTCTTCCAAGCCCACCCCGTCACCCCGGACTTGTTCCGGGGTCCACCCTGCGGCGAGGGGAGAGGCTTGATTCGACACCGCTCCCTTGTGGCCCGGTGGACCCCGGAACGAGTCCGGGGTGACGAATCTCATGAGGAAAGCGATCGATCCTCATCCCTGCAGCCATATGCAATTGCCCTTCACGCCAGGGGGAAGTGGCGCGGCGAAGCCGTGACGGAAGGGGGGGGATACGCGCCAACGCGCCTTTGCCCCCCCCTCACCTCACCCCCGCCCGATCAGCCGTTGGGCAATCGTGTCCGCCACTTCAGCGGCGGGACGACCGGTGCGCTCGCTTTCGTCCCAGACCTCGTCGAGGCGGGCGGGGATCTTGGCGATGCGTGCCATCACCTCGGCCTCGTCGCCCTGACCGAGATATTCGAGGCCGACGTTGATGATGCCGCCGGCGTTGATGACGTAGTCGGGCGCGTAGAGGATGCCGCGATCGTGGAGGCGATCGTAATCCTCGCGCGTCGCAAGCTGGTTGTTGGCGCCGCCGGCAACGACCTTGGCAACCAGCGTGGGGATCGTCGCCTCGGTGAGGATCGCACCCAAAGCATTGGGGCTGAAGATGTCCGCCTCGACGCCGAGGATCGCGCCGGCTGCCACCGTCTCGGCGCCCAGTTCGGCGGCGAGCGCCTTGGCGCGCTGGGCATCGACATCGGCGAGCGTCAGGCGCGCGCCGTCCTTCGCGAGCAATTTGGCAAGCCCGCCGCCGACCGAGCCGACGCCCTGGATCGCGACGTGGACGCCCTTCATGTCGTCGGTGCCGAGGCCGCGCTTCGCGGCTGCCTTGACGCCAAGATAGACGCCATGCGCGGTGTACGGGCCGGGGTCGCCGCCCGCTGCGCCGCTCGCCACCGGCAGGCCGCTGACGAACTTCGTCTCGCCGGCGATGACCTTCATCCGCGCCTCGGACATGCCGACGTCTTCGGCGGTCACGTACTTGCCGCCGAGCGATTCGACCGCGCGGCCGAACGCCTTGAGCCGGTCTTCACTGATGACCGCACCGGGTGCATCGGCGAGGATGACGCCCTTGCCGCCGCCGAGCGCGAGGCCGGCCATGGCGTTCTTGAAGCTCATGCCGCGCGACAGGCGCAGCGCGTCGGTGACCGCCTGGTCGCCCGACGCATAATGCCAGAAGCGCGCGCCGCCGGCCGCCGGCCCGAGATGGGTGGAGTGGACCGCGATAATGGCGCGAAGACCGGACTCCCGATCGGTGAAGGCGTGGACGCCCTCATGCGAATCGAAATCGGGAAGATCCCACACCGAGGTCATAGCTCACTCCGCTGCCAGAAAATTGCCCCGCCAGAAAATTGCGGAAGGCCGTAATATTATTTCTCGACGCGCTTGGCTAGTCAGGATTTGACCAGATGCCGACAGGGCGGAGAATGGGGCGACCGACGGGACTTGAACCCGCAACTTCCGGCATCACAAGCCGACGCTCTAACCAATTGAACTACGGTCGCCGCGAACGCATGCGCCCCTAGCGGGGGCGAACGCCCCGCGTCAAGGCCGTCAGAAGCTTCCTTCGACGGAAAGTCGATATCCCCCCTGCCCGCCGACGAATCCGGCGGCGGCGAGACGCTGTGCCGCAGCGGGGTCGCCGGGGGCGATGCGCAGCGCCGCGGTGTAGCGGCCGGCGCCGGTGATGCGCAGCTCGATACTCTCGGTGCCGGCCTGGCTGGCGAGCGGCAGCAGCAGCGCGCCGGCGTCGCAGCGCGCGACGCCCGACACTTCGGTCGGCAGCGGCACGCCCGCCGCCTCGCCGATCAGCCGGGCGCGGACGCGACCCTCCGCCTTGTCGCAGACGGTATCGGTGAAATGGACGGTGACGCCTTCCAGCGACAATTGGTTGACCGGCAAGGGCGCGAAGGCGCCGCCGGTGGGGAGCGTCGCCGTCATGTCGTCGATGCCCTGGCCGTGACGGCTGAGCGTGATCGCACCGTGGATCAGACCGGGGGCGCCGTCGACGGCGACGCGGGCGCGACCGAGCAGCAGGGCGAAGGGCGAGAGGCTGGCGTCGAGCGAACCGAGTGCGAGATCGCCGAACCGCGCCTCGTTGAGCCGGCCGTCCCAGACGCTGCCGGTGACGGTGCGCGCGGAAAAGCCCTGTTCGCCGAGCCCGACCGCGCCGAGCACCAGCCGCAGCGGCAGGAAGACGAGCAGCGCGAGCAGCAGCAGCGCGCCGAACAGCGCGACCGGGCCGGTGCGGAGCCGGATGCGCCTCATGCCGCGCGCGCCCGGACGACGAGGTCGGCGGCGACGCTGCCGTCCTGATTGTCGCGCCACACCGCCGATTCGACGAGGATGCCGTTCGCCTCGAGCCCGCCGAGCCAGCGGCCGAGCGCGGCGGGCTTGGCCGCCTGGATCGTGGCATGGACGCGGCCGCCGCCGGTGTCGTCGACGGTGGCGAGCGCGAGGCCGGCGGCGTCGGCGCGCAACCGCAGCGTGTCGGCGAGCGAGCCGTTGAGCGGCACGCGCCGGCCGGCGGAACGGAGCAGGTCGACCTCGTCCTGCGTCGCGGCGAAGCGGACGACCGCATCGGCATAGCGTTCGCGGGCCCCCGACAGGCCGTCGCGGACGGGCAGGATGATCCCGCCCCAGATGATCGTCACGATGAGCAAAGCGAGCATGACGAGGATCATCCGCCGTTCGCGCAAAGATCGTCCCGCGAACCAGTTGCGCAAGGACCTCATCGCCGGCTCACCGTCATCTCGCCCGTCACCCTTCCATTGGCGGACTGGAACGTCCCCGCCTCGACGGTGAAGCCGGCCGCCTCGAGCGTCCGCTTGAGATCGGTCGGCAGCGATTCGCGCGCCGCGCCGACGCCGATACGGACGCTGCCGTTCGACTGGAAATCGAGCGATGTCAGCTCGGTACCGGGCGTCGCTCGCACCGCGTCGTAGATCGCCGCGACCGTCGTGGTGAAACCGAGGCCGGGGCCGCGCACCGCCGACAGGCGTTCGGCGAGTTGGCGGTCGACGTCGGTCACCGTTTCGCCGCGGGCGAGGCCCGTGCGGCCGAGCGCCTCGGCGCGGCTTTCCAGCGCATCGGCGCCGAAGCTGTATTTGGCGATCCGGACGAGATCGATGGCGAGCGTCACCAGCAGGATGGCGGCGCCGAGCACCGCCAGCCGGCGGACCAGCGCCCAGTCGATGCCGATGCGGCGACGACGGCGGGCGAAGGCCCCCTGACGCAGGTCGAGCACCGGCGCGGCGAGCGCAGCGGCGAGCGCGGCATCGATCCCGTCCCGGTCCAGCGTGTGTTGCGGCGTGTCACCGATGACCAGATCGGCGAGCGGCGCCTCGTCGGCGAAGCCGGTGGTGCGGCTGCGTACCAGCGCCGCGCCGGCGATCGTCGCGCGGACATAGCCTTCCTCGGGACGCGGCAGCAGCAGCGGTGCGGGCAGGATCGCCAGCGGGTCGATGCCATGCGCGGTGAGGTCGGTGAGCCATTGCGCCATCTGCGCGAGCGCGACGACGGCGATCGGGCGTTCGCCCTCGCCTTCGTCGCCGACCGCGACGTGGAGTTCGGTGAGCGGGGTGGCGCTCGCCTCGGCGACGAGCAAGCGCGCGGCGGCGACCGCCTGCGCGGGCGAACGGACGGGCAGTTCGGCCCAGTGCAACGCGACCGATTCGGCAGGCGCGATCGCGATGACGGGATCGTCGCTTGCCGGCGGCACGCCGTCGCTTTCGCGGATCGCGCCATCGGCAAGTCGGAGCCAGCGATAGCCGCGGTCGCCGGACGGGAGGAACAGGAGCGTCGTCATGATTCGTCGCCCCATTGCCGCGCAACGAGCCGCGCGGGAAGCCGGCTTGCGTCGATCAGCGCCCTTTCCTGCAATTGCACGCCGCCGGTGCTGACGTCGATCGCGAGCGCGAACCAGGTCGAGGTGACGGCGAGGCCGCCGCTGCCGCTGTCGGGCGTGGCACCGTTGCCGGCGAGGTTGAGGAAGGTGCTGGCGTCCTTGAACCCTTGCGGCGGGCGGCGGAGCAGCATGCCGCGGATCGCATCGGCCGACAGATTGCCGGGGAAGAGCATTGCGATCAGCGGCGCCTGTTCGGGGGTGAGCGTGTTGATGTTGATCGCCGCCGGCTTGGCATCGGGCAAGGTGCAGATCCACGGGCGAAGCTGCGCGTAGATGTCGGGCGTGACGCCGTCGACCGCGCGCAGCTCGCTGGGGTCGGCCATCAGCGTGCCGGCGGTGCGATACGGGGTGGCGCGGGCGAGATAGACCGGGTCCTCGGCGCCATTGCCCTGCTGATCCTGATCGCTGTCGATCCAGTCGGCGGTGGCGGCGGCAATCCGTTCGGCGGACTGCACGGGGACGTTGAGCGATCGCATGAGCCGGACGAACTGGATGCGCTGCGCGATCGCCTGTGTCGAAGTGTAGACACCGGGGCCGAGCTTCGTGACGAGGCCGTTGAGGTTGAAGCAATTGCCGCCGTCGCGCACCCGCGCCACCGCGAGGCCGCCGCCGGGCAGCGGCAGGCCGAACGGGCGGTTGCTCCAGCCGCCGGCCAGCGTGACGCGGTCGCGGCTGGTGCCGAGCATGTCGGTGACCTTGGTGGTGGCGAGCGCCTCGGCGGCGCGGGCATAGCCGCGCGCCTGTTCGCCCGCGAGCGCGTTGCCGGCGAGCCGCGTCGTCAACCGCAGCCGTTCGAGCGCGGTGCCGGCGAGCACGGCGATCATCGCGACGAGCAGCAGTACGGTGAGCAGCGCGGCGCCGCGCTCGCGGTCAGCCACCCGACGTCGCCGTCGGATTGGGGGTCGGCGATGCACCCGGGAGCGGGCTCGCGCTGCTGCCCGCGCCGACGAGCAGCATCAGGCGGAAGGCGGTGCCGTCGGTGCGGCGGACGGTGATCTCGGCTGCCTGCGGCAGCGCGGCGCCCTGCGTGCCGTCCCAGCGGTCGCTCCACGCGCCCCTGTAGCGATAGCGGGCGGCGACGCCGGCGACCTTGTCGAGCAGCGTCACCGCAGGCAGCGGCACGGCGCCATCGAGCATCGGATAGGCGACGCGTAACAGCATATTGCCGTCGAGCTGATAGGCGACCTTCTGCGCGCTGGCGCGCGGCGCGGCGTCGACATTGGCCCAGCCGGTGCGGACGAAGCGGATGCGGCCGTCGCTTTCGCCGGTGAAGGCGGGGAGCATGGTGCCGCCCTCGTCGCGTGCGGGCCGGTCGATCGCCTGGCCGAGGTCGCCGGCGAGCAGCGACGCAGTGCGGTTGAGCGCTGCGATATCGTCGAAGCGCTTGCCGGTGGCGGTCTGCGCGCGGACGCTGAAGGTGAGGATCGCGACGCCGGCGGCAGCGATCAGGCCGAAGATCATCAGCGCGATCATGACCTCTACGAGGGTGAAGCCGGCTTGCGCGGTCGGGCGGGACGGCGGCATGGCGATCACGACGGCTGGTCCGGCGGGCGGATGGCGGTGGTGCGGCCGACGATCTGGCCGGCGCGGTTGGTCACCGCGACGTCGATGCGGACGATCGCGGCATTGCCGGTGCCGCGCACCTGCCGCACCCAGGTCCACGTCCGGCCGCCATTGACCTCGCTGCCCGTCGTGCGGCCGGCGACGGGCGGCTGCGCCTCGGTGACCGCATCGTTGGCGACGTTGCGCGCGACGAGGCCGGCGACGAGGCTCTCGTCGAGCGTGCGGGCGCCGCGGATCGTTGCGGTCTCGAGCCGCAGCAGCGCGAGCACCGCGAGGCTGAACACCGCGAGCGCGACCATGATCTCGATGAGCGTGAAGCCGCGCGTCCGCATCAGCTCGCCACCCGGACCGAGCCGTCGGCGGCCATGTCGATCACCGCGCGCGCGCCGCTGCGGGTCAGCGTGATCTGCGCGGGGCGGTCGGCGAGGCCGGTGGGATCGAAGACGATGCGCAAGCGGCCGCTCGCCTCGCCGGTGGCGGCGACGGTGCCCTCGGTCCAGCGTTCGACGCGCAGCGGCTTCTCCGCCATCGCCACCCACTGGCCGGCGCCGCGCCGGTCGAAGCCGTAGCCGCCGGCGGTGACCCAGATGCTGACCGGCCGGGCGTCGACGATCGCGGCATCGTGCGCGGCGCGGGCGCGCAGGGCGAAGCGCGCGGCCTCGTCCGCCACCCGGCCGCGCGGATCGGGCATGTTCCACACCGCCACGGCCGCCGCGAGGCCGATGATGGTCACCACCACCATCAGCTCCACCAGCGTAAAACCGTTGCGGCGCGGGGCCATGGTTATTGCCAGCTGGTGATGTCGGCGTTGACGCCCTCGCCGCCGTCCTTGCCGTCGGCGCCGAGGCTCCAGACGTCGGCCTCGCCGTGCTGGCCGGGCGAGGCGTAGAGATAGGGGCGGCCCCAGGGATCGGGCGGCAGCTTCTTGATATAGCCGCCGCGCTGATATTCGGCGGCGTTGACGCCCGCGGGGGCGGTGACCAGCGCCTGCAGACCCTGCGACGTGGTCGGGTAGCTGTTCATCTGGAGCCGGTACATTTCCAGCGCGCCCTCGATCGTGCTAATGTCCGATTTGGCCTTGGTGATCTTGCCCTTGTCGCCGGCGGGCAGGACGTTGAACGTCACGATCGCGGCGAGCAGGCCGATGATGACGATGACGACCATCAGCTCGACGAGCGTGAAGCCGTGTTCGGCGGAACGCCTCACGGGCGTAAAGCCCTCTTCGCGGCGGTGCGGCTTCTTCTTGGGTGTACGCATGACTTGCCTCATTGTCCTGCCAGCGTGTTGAGCTGGAGGATGGGGAGCAGGATGGATAGCACGATCGTCGCGACGACGCCGCCCATCACGACGATGATCGCGGGTTCGAGCAGCGACAAGGCGGTGGCGGTGAAGCGGTCGAACTCGCGTTCGAGATAGTCGGCGGCGCGTTCCAGCATCTCGTCGAGCCGCCCCGCCGCCTCGCCCGACGCCGCCAGATAGGTGAGCAAAGGCGGGAAGACGTTGGCGCGGCGCATCGCCGCCGACAGGCTGCCGCCGCCGCGGATGGCGTCGACGATCTCGTCGGAGGCGGCGCGCAGGCGGCGGTTGTGGATCGTCGAGGCGGTGAGCGCGAGCCCTTCGAGCAGCGGCAGGCGGCTGGCGATCATCGTGCTCAAGGTGCGCGACATGCGCGCGGCGTGGAGGTCGCGGAACAGCCGGCCGAGCAGCGGCAGGCGCAGCAAAGCGGTGTCGAAGGCGAGGCGCAATGCGGGGTCGCGCAGCGCGTACCAGCTGCCTAACGCCACTAACGCCACGCATAGAGCGATCAGCCACCAATAGCCGACGAGGAAGTCGGACAGGCCGATGACGATCCGGGTGAGCAGCGGCAATTGCTGTCCAACCGTATCGAATTGCTCGACAACTTGCGGGACGACGAACATCATCAGCGCGGTGACGACACCCATCGCCACGACCGCGAGGATGGTCGGATAGGCGAGCGCGGTAATGAGCTTGGCGCGGATTTCCGCCTGGCGTTCGAGCAGCGCGGCGAGCCGGTCGAGGATCGTCGGCAGGCTGCCCGAGCTTTCGCCCGCCGAGACCATCGCGCGATAGAGCGGCGGGAAGCTCTTGCCCTCGCGCGCCATCGAATCGGCGAGGCGGCGCCCCTCGACGACGCCGGCGTGGACGTGGGCGACGATGGTGCGGACGCTGTCCTGTTCGGTCTGGCGGGTGATCGTGCGGAGCGATTCCTCGAGCGGCGAGACGCGGTTGAGCGTCGCGAGCTGGCGGGTGAAGAGGGTGAGCTGCTTGACGCTCATCTTCCTCGACCCGAATTTGATGCCGAACAGCGGGCGGCTGGTCGCCGCGGGCGGCGCGCCGGGGTCGAGGCGGACGACGTACAGCTTGCGGCGGTCGAGCTGCGCGCGCGCGGCGTCGAGCGACGGTGCGGCGACGTGGCCGCGCTGCTCCTGCCCGCGGGTGTCGATGGCGAGATAGTCGAAGTCAGCCATGCCATTTACGCCCGCGAGGAGAGAGCGATGGCTTATGGCGCGTGTTTGCGCGGGACATGTCCTCAATTCCATCGTCACCCCGGACTTGTTCCGGGGTCCACCGGGCCGCAGGGGTGCGGCAGGCTCCTCCAGCCGTTCTCCTCGCCGCGGGGTGGACCCCGGAACAAGTCCGGGGTGACGGAATATTGTGGACGAAGCGATCGAGCCTCATGGGCGCCGCCATAGCCAATGGCGATGCCCTGCCGGGAACGATGGTCGCGCAGTTACGCATCGTCCACCACCACGAGATCGGTCGCATCCCTGCGTGACACGCGCACCGCCTCTTCCGGCGTCGTCAGGCCGCGCCGGACCAGTGCCTCGGCCGCCTGGGCGAGGCTCGGCGTGCGGGCGAAGGCGTGGGCGGCGATCGCGGTCTCGTCGGTGCCGTCGTTGATCATGCGGCGGATCGTGTCGTCCACCCGCACCGCCTCGAACACGCCGATCCGGCCCTTGAAGCCGGTGTGGTTGCATTCGGGGCAGCCGACCGATTCGTAGACGGTCGCGTCGGGCTCGATGCCGAGCAGGCCGGCGACGCCATGCGATCCGGGCACCGCATGGCGGCAGACCGGGCAGAGCCGGCGCACCAGCCGCTGCGCGATCACCGCGCGCAAGGTCGAGGCGAGCAGGAACGGCTCGACCTTCATGTCGCGCATGCGGGTGATCGCGCCGATCGCGTCGTTGGTATGGACGGTCGAGAGCACGAGATGGCCGGTCAGCGACGCCTGCACCGCGATTTCGGCGGTCTCGCGGTCGCGGATTTCGCCGACCATGACGACGTCGGGGTCCTGGCGCAGGATCGCGCGCAGGCCGGCGGCGAAGGTCAGCCCGACCTTGGGATTGACCTGCGTCTGGCCGACGCCCTCGACGGCATATTCGACCGGGTCCTCGACGGTGAGGATGTTGCGGCTGCCGTCGTTGAGCAGGCGCAGCGCGCCGTAGAGCGTCGTCGTCTTGCCCGAACCGGTCGGCCCGGTGACGAGGATGATGCCATTGGGTTCGGCGAGCGCGCCGCGCAGCAGCGCGTACATCGCCGGATCGAGGCCCAGCGCCTCGAGATCGATGCCGGCATTGTCCTTGTCGAGGATACGCAGCACGACGCGCTCGCCGGCGCGGCTCGGCAAGGTCGAGACGCGGACGTCGAGCAGCTTGCCGCCGAGGGTGAGGCCCATGCGGCCGTCCTGCGGCACGCGCCGCTCGGCGATGTCGAGCCGGGCCATGACCTTGATGCGGCTGACGACGACGGGGGCGACGTGCGGCGGCATGCGCAGCGTCTCGCGCAGCACGCCGTCGATGCGCATGCGGACGATCAGGCCGGTCTCATAGGGCTCGATATGGATGTCGGAGACGCCGTTGCGCGCGGCGTCGGCGATGATGCCGTTGATCAGGCGGATCGCTGGCGCATCGTCGGCGGTGTCGAGCAGGTCCTCGGCGGTCGGCAGCCCCTCGGCGAGGCTGTCCAGCTCGTCGCCCATGCCGACCGCGGCGAGCGCATTGGCCTGACCGTCCATCGCATAATTGTCGGAGAGCAGGCGGTCGAACTGCGGCGCCTCGACGATCGATACATCGAACGGGCGGGCGAGATAGCGGCGGATCTCGATCAGCGCCTTGGGGTTAGCGCCGGCGCGCAGCGCGACGGTGAGATGCGTGTCGGTGTCGGTATGGGTGACGACGACGCCGTGCTTGCGGGCGAAGGCGTAGGGGATGGCGAGCATCGGGAGCGGCTCGGCCGCGGCGGGGGGCTCGGGCAGGACGAGGGTCTCGGGGGCGGTGTCGGGCGCGTCGAGGGCGTCGCCGGTGCGGATGATCATTGCTGGTGCCTAACCGGGTTCGTCATTCCCGTGGTGGAGTCGATGTCCCTGACGGCCGCCTCCCCCCCTTCGTCATCCCCGCGCAGGCGGGGATCCAGACGCGCGGGTGTCGCGATGGCGCCGCAAGGTCCGCGGGTATGGATCCCCGCCTGCGCGGGGATGACGGTGTTGGGGGTGAGAGGTGCGCCCTCTTCCTTCGTCATCCCGGCTGAGGCCGGGACCCATGGGTGCGGGTCGTTGATGGCGCGCGCCGACGCCGGTTGCGCCGCGTCCATGGGTCCCGGCTTTCGCCGGGATGACGATGGGGGGAGCGTCCTCCCCGATAGTCCCGTGGCGGTGGGGAGAATCGCGACGGGCGCCTCCCCCTTCTCGTCATCCCCGCGGAGGCGGGGATCCAGACGCGCAGGTGTTGCGATGGCGCCGTAAGGTCCGCGCGTATGGATCCCCGCCTGCGCGGGGATGACAGAGTTGGGGGTGAGGCGGGCGCCCTCCCCGTTCGTCATCCCGGCGGAGGCCGGGAGCCATGGGTGCGGGACGTTGATAGCGCGTGCCGACGCCGACCGCGCCGTGTCCATGGGTCCCGGCTTTCGCCGGGATGACGATGGGGGGGTATGCGCGGCGGGCGTGTTGCTCATCGGTCCCTCGGGCGGATGACCTTCGTCGTATTGTGCTGGATCGGCACCGCGATGCGCGGGTCCTCGATGTTGCCGGGGATCGGTGCCGAGGGGATCGGCGGTGCGGCGCCGAGATAGTCGCGGACCAGCTGGTCGATCGACGGCTCCTCATTGGGCGATTGCAGCCCCTGTTGCAGGCGGATGTAGCCGTAGCGCTGCTCGGCGACCCGGCGGCTGTCGGCGGCGCTGCGCAGGATCGTCGGGCGGATGAAGATCATGAGGTTGGTCTTGTTGCGCGACTTGGCCTTCGACTTGAACAGGTTGCCGAGCACCGGGATGTCGCCGAGCAGCGGGATCTTCTCGATCGTGCGGCGCTCCTCGTCGCTGAGCAGGCCGCCCATCACCGCGATCTGGCCCTCGTCGACGGTCAGCGTCGTCTCGATCTCACGCTTGTTGAGGATGAGGTCGCTGTTGTCGCTCGACACCGGGCCGGCGATCGAGCTGACCTCGAGGCGCAGGTTGAGCTTGACCGTGCCGGACGAATTGACTTGCGGCCGCGCGGTCAGCTCGATGCCGACATTCTCGCGCTGCGTGGTGCGGAAGGTGTTGTCGAAATTGTTCGACAGCGCCTGGCCGGTGGTGATCGGAATTTCCTGGCCGACGAGGCTGTGCGCTTCCTGATTGTCGACCGTCACCAGATGCGGGACCTGCAACAGGTTCGACGTCGTATCGCTCTTCACCGCGTTGATGATCGCGCCGAACAGGACGTCGCCGATCTTGCCGCCGAAGCCGCCGAAACCGCCGGTCGAGCTGAGGATCGAATTGAGCGCCGACTGGGTGAGCGTATCGGACGCGGTATTGTTGGTCACGGTGGTGACAACGCCGTTCGCGACCGTCGTCGTGGTGTTGTTCGACAGTTCGCGCGCGCCGATCGCGCCGGCGATCTGGAGGATGTTGGGCGCGCTGTTCGAGAAGGTCGAGGCCGCGAAGGCGCCGCCCGACGGGTTCGCGAGGACGAATTGCGCGCCGAGCTTGTTGACCGTCGAATCGGAGACTTCGGCGACGATCCCCTCGATCAGCACCTGTTCGCGGCGGGTGTCGAGCTGGCGGACGACGTCGGCCAATTGCCGCTGGATATCGGCGGGCGCGGCGATGACGATCGCGTTCGCGCCCTGGAACCGGGTGACGACCGCGGCGGTACGCCCGCCCTGGGTGGTGATCGCAGGCTGGTTGGGGCCGTTGGCGCTGCCGCCGCCGCTCGGCTGCTGGACCGGTGCCTGCGTCACCTGACGCTGCTGGCTCTGGCCGCCGCTGCCGCCGGTGCTGCTGCCGAAGCCGGTCTGGGTGCGCGAAAGCTGCGTCTCCTGCACCGCATCGGGGGTCTGGCCGACGAGCTGCTGGAGCACGGGGAGCAATTGCGCGGCGTCGGCATTCTCAAGGAAGACGACGCGGATCTCGGTGCCGTTCTTCGCTTTCTGGTCGAGGTCCTGCGCGACCTGGACGAGGCGCGCGACGCTGTTGGCGTCGCCGCGGATGATGACCGAATTGCTGCTGTCGACCGCGGTGACGCTGGTGCCGACGCCGCCCTGCGCACCGCCGCCGCCCTGCCCGCCGGGCGCGCCGGTGGCGAGGCCCTGCAGGGCGGCGGCGATCTCCTTCGCGCTGGCGTTCTTGAGCGCGACGACGCGGGTCGAGGCATTGTCGGCATCGACGCGGCGCAGCACCTCGCGGATACGGCGGATGTTGTCGCCGAAATCGACGACGACGAGGCTGTTCGAGCCGCGATTGGCGCTGACCGACCCTTGCGCGCTGACCAGCGGGCGCACCGTCTCGATCGCCTGCGTCGCGTCGATCGAGCGGAGGCGGACGATCTCGGTGACGAAGCTGTTGCGGTTGGCGCCGGCCGACCCGATGCGGCTCGGCTGCGAGGCGGCATTGTCGATCGGCTGGATGCGGAAGGCACCGTTGCCGGTCGGCACCGCGACGAGGCCGTTGGCGCGCAGCGTCGACAGGAAGGTCTCGAAATATTCGGAGCGGCTGAGCGGCCGGTCGGTGACCACCGTCACCTTGCCGTTGACGCGCGCGTCGATGATGAAGGTGCGGCCCGTCACCTTGGCGGCGTCGGCGATGAAGGCGCGGATGTCGGCGTCGCGGACGTTGAGCGTGGTCTGGGCCAGCGCCGTCGTCGGCAGCGCGAGCGCGGCGGTGGACAGCAGCAGGGCGGAGGCGAGCGTCTTCATGGGAACCGTCTTCATCAATTGGGCGCGATCGTGATGGCGAGCGCAAGCGTCTGCGACCCACGTTCGACGGTGATGGGGATGTTGCCGCCGCCGGCGAAATCGGCGGTGACGCGGTCGAGGTCCTGCGGGCCGCTGACCGGCCGGCCGCCGATCGCGGTGACGACGTCGCCGTCGCGCAGGCCGGCGTTGCGGAACAGCGCGCCCGACCCCTGCGAGCGGACGACGAGCCCGGAGATGCGGCCCGAATCGATGCGCGGGATGAAGCCGATCTCGTTGCGGATCTGATTGGCGCGGATCGCCGCGGGGGCGCCGGTGCCGGGCGACGGCGGCGCGGGCGGCGTGCCGGGGGCGCCGAGCGCGGCGGGCTGGGCGCCGGCGGGCGCGTCGGACTGGACGAGGAACAGATCCTCGGCGGTGCCGCCGCGATCGATGGTGATATGGTCGAAGGCGACCGCCTTCAATCGGACGCCGGGCTGGATCTCCTCGCCGACCGCGACGCTCTTCTGGACGTTGTCGGGACCGGCGAGGATCGCCGAGCCGCGGCCCGACGCCTCGTCGACGCGGATGCCGAACAGCGTCAGCTGGAGCGAGGTGACGGTCGCCGGCCCCTGTTGCGGCCCGCCGAGCCGGAAGAAGGGATCGAACCCGGCGAGCACGTCATAGGGGCGGCCGGGCACGGTGACCGCCGCCGGGCGCCAGTCGCCGAGCGGCGACACCGGCGTGACGAGCGTCCACACCAGTCGCGCGCTCTGCGTCGCCAGTCCTGCGATCAGGATCAGCTCGGCCAGCGAATAGACGTTCACGACGGGCAAGCGGCGCAAAAGGCGCCGCGTGCGCGCGTCGAGTTTCAAGCGCATGAAGTCATCCCGTCCCGCAGCGTCCGCCTACGCATGGCATGTTACGCTTTTGCGGCAAAGAGGGATCATACGGTGACGATGCGGGTGCCGAGCCGTTCGGCTTCCTCGGGATCGTGGGTGACCATCAGGATCGGCAGGCCGGCCTCGTCGCGGACGCGGAGCAGCGCGTCCATGATCTCGCCGCGGCGCGACCGGTCGAGCGACGACAAGGGCTCGTCGAGCAGCAGGAAGGCGGGGTCGCTGAGCAGCGCGCGGCCGATCGCGACGCGGCGCGCCTCGCCGCCCGACAGGGTGCGCGGCCAGCGGTCGAGCAGGTGGCCGATGCCGAGCATCGCGACGGTGGCGGCGAGGCCGCTGTCGTCCGCGGCGCCGTAGAGGAGGTTGGCGCGGACGCGGCGATGCGGGAACAGCCGCGGGTCCTGGAAGACGTAGCCGGCGCGGCGGTGCTCGGGGGCGACGTCGATCCCTTGCGCCGAATCGAACAGCGTGCGGCCGGCGACGACTATGCGGCCGGCATCGGGGCGGAGCAGGCCGGCGACCATGTTGAGCACGCTCGTCTTGCCGATCCCCGACGGGCCGAAGAGGACGGTGAGCCCCTCGCCCGCATGCAGGTCGAGCGCGACCGAGGCCTCGCCGAGCCGCTTCTCGACGCGGATCTCAAAGGACATGCAGGCCCCGGCGGACGCGGCGGGTGAGCAGTTCGGAGATCAGCAGCGCGGCGAGGCTGAGCGCGACCGACATGGCGGACAGGCGCCAGACGGTCGCCTCGGCACCGGGCTGCTGGAGCGCGGAATAGATGGCGAGCGGCAGCGTCTGCGTCTCGCCCGGCACGTTGGAGACGAAGGTGATCGTCGCGCCGAATTCGCCGATCGAGCGCGCGAAGCCGAGCACCGCGCCGGCGAGGATTCCGGGCAGGCTGAGCGGCAGGGTCAGCGTCCAGAACACCCGCCACGGCCCGGCGCCGAGCGTGCGCGCGGCGCTTTCGAGGCGGCGGTCGACCGCCTCGATCGACAGCCGCATCGCGCGCACCATCAGCGGCAGCGCCATGATCGCCGCAGCGATCGCCGCGCCGGTCCAGCGAAACAGGACGGTCACGCCGAACCAATGTTCGAGCAGGCTGCCGAGCGGGCCGTTGGGGCCGAAGGCGAGCAGCAGCAGCCAGCCAATCACGACCGGCGGCACCACCAACGGCAGATGGACGAGCGCGTCGAGCAGCAATTTGCCGGGAAAGCGCCCGCGCGCGAGCAGCCACGCCAGCGCGAAGGCGAGCGGCAGCACCGCCGCCATCGCGACGCCGCCGACCTTGAGCGACAGCGCGACGATCGTCCATTCGGCGGGCGACAGCATCAGCGCGGGGTGAATCCGTAGCCGGCGAAGATCGCCTTACCGGGGCGGCTGATCAGGAAGCGGCGGAAGCCCTCCCCTTCCGGATTGCGCGAGGCGGCGAGGCGAGCGACGGGATAGGTGATCGGCGGATGACTGCGCGCCGGGAAGACGCCGGCGATACGCACATTTGACGACGCCCTCGCATCGGTGGCGTAGACGATGCCGAGCGGCGCGGCGCCGCGCTCGACCAGCGTCAGGGCAGCGCGGACGCTGTCGCCGCGCACGATCTTGGGGGCGACCGCGCTCCACACGCCGAGGCTGCGCAGCGCCGCCTCGGCGTAGCGGCCGGCGGGGACCGGCGCGTCGGCCATCGCCAGCGGCCCGGCGGCGAGCACCCGTGCCAGCGCGGCGGGCGGGCGGACGGGGATACGGACCGGATTGCCCTTCGCCGCGACGACGACGAGGCGGTTGCCGAGGAAGGTGACGCGGCTGCTCGCGACGATCAGCCGCTTGGCGGCGAGCGCGTCCATCCACTCCTGATCGGCGGAGACGAACAGATCGGCGGCACCGCCCGCCTCGATTTGCCGCGCCAGCGCCGAGGAGGCGGCGAAGGAGACGACGGGGCGCGGATGGCCCTGTTTCGCCCAGGCGTCGGCGGCGGCGTTCATCGATTCCTGAAGGCTGGCGGCGGCGAGTACCAGCGGCGGCTTGCGCTGCGCCGCCGCGGGCGCGGCGATCGCGAGCGACAGGAGCAGCAGGGAACGGATCATCACGGCACCTCGAACCAACGAATATATACCGTCGTATACAAGGGTTTCGTCCGGCGCGACCGGCGTTTTCAGCGCACTTCGTCGAGGCTCATCATCTCGTATCGATAGGCGGCGAGCCGCGCGCCGAGGCAGGCCACCATCGGCGCGACGCGGTCGCCGGCCGAGGATGCGCCTGGCGGCAGAATGAATTGCGCCGACGGCAATGCGGACTGACGGTCGTGGCCGATCGTCCCGCTGACCGCATGACACGCGCGGGCGATGGCTTTCGCCGCCGACGCGGTCAGGACCGGCTTCTCGCCGCGCGTCGTCGTGCACGCAGCGAGTGCGACGACGCCGAGCGCCGCGACGGTGATGCGCTTCGTGGTCATTCGCTACCCCTTCCCCACAGTCATCCGTGACCTCCGACGTGTTCGAAACCGTTGCGGGAGCCCACCAGTGCTCCTGCGAAAGCAGGAGCCGAGGAGTCCGGAACACTATAGGCTGTTGTACTGCTTGGCCCTGGGTTCCGGCTTTCGCCGGAACACTGTACTACATCGGAAGGCGAGTGGACTTTCGCGGAGGATTCAAACACGTCGGGGTGGCATAGCCACAAGATAACCATTTCCCCGCGGTCGCATCACGTCGCGCTCACCCGGCCGGTGCGCTGGAGCTTGCCCCAGCCGACCATCGGGCCGCGCAGCGCCTGGGCTATCGCCTTCAGCACGACGTAATACATGATCTGGCGATAGCCGATCCGTTGCGGGATCAGCAGCCAGAGCAGGCGCCATTTCTCGCGGCGTTCGAGCGCGAAGGCGATCGTCGCGGCGAGCAGGTCGATCGCGGTGAACACCAGCCAGAAGCCGAGCATCGTATAGACGTCGTGGCTGGTCTGCGCCCAGCCGTGCGCCTGGATGTCGAGATAGGTGACGAAGAAGCTGACGAGCAGCGCCAGATCGATGATCGGGCTGATCGCGGCGAGCAGGATCTGGAAGACGATCGCCTGCGGCAGGCCGACCCAGCCGAGCCCGCGCGGGGCACTGCGGCCGATCGCCGAGCGATGCTTCCACAGGCATTGCAGCGTGCCGAACGCCCAGCGGAACCGCTGCTTGGCGAGCGCGCGGAACGTCTCGGGCGCCTCGGTCCAGGCGATCGCATATTGGTCATATTGCACGCGCCAGCCGGCGCGCTGGATCGCGATGGTGAGGTCCTGATCCTCCGCCAGCGTGTCGTGCGGATAGCCGCCCACCGCGCGGATCGCCGCCAGCCGCCACGCGCCGACCGCGCCGGGTACGACGGTGATCGCGTTCAGGCGGGCGAAGGCGCGGCGTTCGAGGTTCTGCGCGGTGATATATTCGAGCGCCTGCCATTTGGTGACGAGGTTGACCCGGTTGCCGACCTTGGCGTTGCCGGCGACCGCGCCAAGCTGCGGATCGTCGAACCAGCGCGCGAGGCGGGCGATCGTCGTCGGCTCGAACTGGGTGTCGGCGTCGAGCGCGATGACGATCTCGCCCTTGGCCAGCTCCAGTCCGGTGTTGAGCGCGCGCGCCTTGCCGCCATTCTCCAGCGTCAGCAGGCGGACGCGGGGATCGTCGGCGAAGGTGGCGGCGACGATCGCGGAGGTCGCATCCTTCGAACCGTCGTCGATCACGATCACCTCGATCCGCACGTCGGTGGAGGCGAGCACGCCGCGCACCGCGCGTTCGATGACGCGCTCCTCGTTATAGGCGGGGATGAGCACGGTGACGAAGCGGTCGGGGTCGATGCGCGGGAAGACGGTGCGCCCCTCGCGCCGCGCCTGGATCAGCGCCAGCGCGGAGAGCGCCAGTGCGCGCAGGATGCCGATCGCGATCGCGATCGCGAACAGCCAGCGCAGGCCGATCGCCATCGCGCCGAGCATGGTGAACAGGCCGAGATCGACATTGGCGGCGAGCTGGTCGCTGGCGCTGATCGGCGGCATCGCGGCATGGCGCGACAGGCCGGCGAGCGTCGACACCGGCACGAACTGATAGCCGAGCGCGCGCAGCCGATCGATGATCACCGGCAACGCCGCGACCGTCTCGGCGCGATTGCCGCCGGCGTCGTGGAGCAGGATGACGTTGCGGCTGCAATCCGCATCCGAATCCTCGTCGCAATGGTCGGGGCCGCTGGTCACCCGGGCGATGGTGGCGTCGATGATCTGCTGGACGCCCGGCCGCTTCCAGTCGCCGGGATCGACGTGCAGGCCGACCGAGACGTAGCCGCGTTCCTGCGCCTGCAGAGCCGGCTCGATCTCGTCCGCGGTGGAGGGTTCGGCGTCGCCGAAATAGGGCGCGCGGAAGAAGCGCAGCGAATGGCCGGTGAACGCCTGGAACAGGCGCTGCGTCGCGTTGAGCTCGAACCACACCTGCCCCGGCGAGACGGTGGCGAGGTTCGGGTGGGTATAGGTGTGGCTGCCGATCTCATGCCCCTCGGCGACCATCCGCTGGAGCAGCGAACGCTGCGTCAGCGCATTCTCGCCGACGATGAAGAAGGTGGCGGCGACGTGCTTCTGCTTGAGCACGTCGAGGATCTGCGGCGTCCAGGTGCGATCGGGACCGTCGTCGAAGGTCAGCGCGAGCTGGGTCTTGCGATAGCCGGTACGATCGACCTCATAGGCCTTGGGCAGGCGATCGAAGCGCACGTCGGTGATCGCGCCACCCGGCCCCGCCACCGCATGGCGCGCGCCGGGCACGGGGGTGGCGGCGATCTTGAGGATCTCGCCCGCGCCCTCGATGTCGACGTTGGTGCCGGCGGGGATGGCGTCGATCGCCGAGGGCGGCGGCAAGGTGCGGTGATCGCGGCCGAACAGCGACCACAGGCCCGGGTCCTCCGAGCCCAGCCGCCACAAAGCGACGCTGCCGACGCCGGCGCGGTGCAGCATCTCGATCTGGTTATAGGCGGAGGCGGCGTCGAGCAGCCAGACGACGTGGCGGGTGCCGCCCTCGCTATAGGCGAAGCTGCTGTTGCCGCTGGCGCGATCGAAGGCGGGCATCGTCCCCGAATCGCGCGCCGCCTGCCACGCCTCCTCGACGCCGAGCGGGTCGCCGCTGCCGTCGTGCCAGTCATAGGCGTAGGAGCCGATCGCGACGACGAGCTTGGCGGCGGGGATGCCGCGCGCCGCATTGGCGACGGTCTCGGCGAACCAATGCTGCGAGGCGATCGGACCGGCGGGGCCGCTCGTCTCGTGCTCGTCATAGGCCATCAGGAAGATCTTGTCGGTGACCCGGGCGTAGGCGGGCAGGTTCCAGTCGGGATTGGCGACCGGCGCGGCGATCGACACACTCCAGCCACGCGGCGCGAAGCGGCGCTGCGCCTCGCCGAGGAAGGTGCGATAATTCGCCTGCGCGCTTGCCGGCAGGTCCTCGAGATCGAAGAAGGCGCCGCCGGCGCCGTTCGCCGCCAGCCACGGAATCAGCCGGTCGAGAAAGGCCGCGCGCGCTTTCGGGTCGGCGAGCAGCGCGGCGGTGCCGGCGCCGTCCCAGGTGCCGTTGGTCGCATTCTGGATCATCGGGATGACGACCGGGCGATGCACGGCGCGGTTGAGGATGGCGCGGCCGGCGGTGTCGCGGAACACGGTGAGGTGATGATCGGCGCCGGTGACCGAGACCCAGCCGGGGATCACCCAGTCGAGCTGTTCGACATGGCGTTCGAGGCTGGCGGCGCTCGACGGGTCCCAGGGGGTGTGGAAGGCGATGGCGAGGTTGGGGTTGGCCGCCGCATCCTTGCCCCGGCCGGTGCCGAGCAGCTCGCCGGCGTAATAATTGAGGCCACGCTTGGCGCGACGGATGACGCCGTGCGGGGGGGCGAGCCGGCGCAGCACCGGGCGCTCGACGTCCACCGGCAGCAGCGGCGCCGCGGGGACGGCGCCGATCGACACCGCGAACACCGCGACCGCGAGGATGACCAGCACGACGAACGCGAGGACGCCGAGCGTGAAGCGCCGCTTGCGCCGCCCGCTGGCGTCATAGAACACGGGATGTTGAGACATGATACGGCACTTCCCCCCCGCCCCACATGCGCCAGACCGGGTGCCGCTATCAAGACGCGCCGATGACAAAGCCGTCACGGGCGGCGATCATGCGCGGTGCAGGGGTCGACGTTCGGTCAAACTCCTCCCCTCTGGCGAGCAGGGCTATTGCATGTGGCTATGTTGATGGGGCTCGATCGGTTTCCACATGAGATTCGTCACCCCGGACTGGTTCCGGGGTCCACCGGGCCGAAAGGGAATGTCGTCGAATACAGCCTTTCTCCTCGCCGCAGGGTGGACCCCGGAACCAGTCCGGGGTGACGGGGTGGGTTTGGAAAACGGCGGGCTCACACGAACCTTTATATGTGAGCGTCTTACCCCGCCGAGGGGAGCAATTCCGCTCGGATCCCCCTCGTCGATGCGGCGCTATCGGTGCGGCACGACCAGCACCGTGCTGCCGTGCGTGTCGCCGGCTTCGAGCGCGCGATGCGCGTCGGCGGCCTGTTCGAGCGCGAAGCGCTGGCCGATGTGCGGGCGGATCGCGCCGCGGCGCAGCATCGCGAAGACGCGGTCGACGCCGGCGCGGCGCTCCTCGGCGGTGACGTAATAGTCGAACAGCGTCGGGCGGGTGACGAACAGCGAGCCCTTGGCGGCGAGCGTGCCGAGCGCGACGCCGGTGACCGGCCCGCCGGCATTGCCGTAACTGACGATCAGCCCGCGCCGTGCGGTGGCGGCGAGCGTCGCGTCCCACGTCGCCTTGCCGACGCCGTCGAAGACCACCGCGACGCCATCGCCGTCGGTCAGCGCGCGGACCCGCGCGGCGACATCCTCGTCGCGGTGGAGGATGACGCGGTCGGCACCGGCGGCACGTGCGTGCTCGGCCTTGTCGGCACTGCCCGCGGTGCCGATCACCGTCGCGCCGATCGCCTTCAGCCAGCCGACCAGCAGCTGGCCGACGCCGCCGGCCGCCGCCCAGACCAGCACTGTCTGCCCGGGCTGCACCCGCGCGCAGCGATCGGCCAGGCATTCGGTGGTGCAGCCCTTGAGCAGCAACGCCGCCGCGGTCTCGTCGTCGACGTCGTCGGGCAGGTGGAGAAGCTGCTGCGCGGCGACGTTGCGCGCGGTGGCGTACGCGCCGCGCGCCGGTCCGAAGGTGCCGACGCGATCGCCGACCGCAAAGCCCTCGACGCCGTCGCCGACCGCCTCGACCACGCCCGCCGCCTCGCTGCCGAGGCCGGCGGGCAGCTCGACCGGATAGACGCCGCTGCGGTGATAGGTATCGATATAGTTGAGGCCGACCGCGTGGTGGCGCATCCGCACCTCGCCGGGGGCGGGCGGCGGCAGGTCGGCGTCGACCCATTCGATCACCTCGGGCCCGCCGGTGCGGGTGATGCGTGCTACGCGTTCGCTCATCTCATCCTCCTTCGTCCACGCCTTCCGAACCGTCCGGCCGGCGCGGGGTTGCACGCTCAGCGCGGCACGGCGAACCAGATCGTGTGCATCGCGCCCTTGCCGTTGCTGCGCGCGCGGACGGTGACCTCGTCGACGGCGAAGCCGCCCTCGCGCAGGCGGCGGGCGAAGGCGGCGTCCTTCGCGGCGGACCATATGGCGAGAACCCCGCCGGGGGTCAGCGCCGCGCGCGCCGCGGCGAGGCCGCGTGCCGCATACAGCCGGTCGTTGGCGGCGCGGACCAGCCCGTCGGGGCCGTTGTCGACGTCGAGCAGGATCGCGTCATAGGTCCGCGGCGTCGCGGCGATCACCTCGGCGACATCGGCGAAGGTGACGGCGACGCGCGGATCGTCGAGACAGCCGGCGGTCAGCGCCGCCATCGGCCCGCGCGCCCAGTCGACGATCTGCGGCACGAGTTCGGCGACGGTGACCCGCGCCTGCGGGCCGAGCGCGGCGAGCGCGGCGCGCAGCGTGAAGCCCATGCCATAGCCGCCGACGAGCAGATGCGGCGCGGCCCGGCCGGCGAGCCGGTCGATCGTCATCGTCGCCAGCGCCTCTTCGGAGCCGCTCATCCGGCTGTTCATCAGCTCGTTGCGGTCGAGCACGATCATATAGTCGCCGCCGCGGCGGAACAGGCGCAGCGGCTCGCCGCCGGGGACCGGGGCGGTGTCGATCAATTCGCGTGGCGTCATGCCGGCTCGCTCCTGCTGCGCACAAAGCGCGCCTCTACCGCGACGATCGGCGCACCGCGATGGGCGTTTTTGCAGAATCGGGCGTTTTGCTTTAACGGGCGTCGCCGAGACGGCGTGCCTGCTGCGCGCCGTCCATATCGAATCGACAGGATCATCACGCCCCACATGTCAGCCTACAAGCCCCAGACGTTCCAAGAGCGCGCCGCGCTGTCCGCCCAAGCCAAGCAGGCGGCGTTGGAGAAGCTGCGCGCCAAGCCGCCGCTCGACCCGGCCGTGGTGGCCGCCCGCGTCGCCGCCGCCGAAGCCAAGGAAGCCGCGCTCGCGAAGGCGCGCGCCGACAAGCAGGCCGCGCGCGAACAGGCGATCGCGGAGAAGAAGGCCGCTGCCGAAGCCGCCGCGCTCGCAGCCGCCGAGGCCGCCGCGAAGGCCAAGCCCAAGATGCCGACCGAGGCCGAGATGAAGGCAGCGCGCGACGCCCGCTACGCCGCCCGCAAGCAGCGCGCGGGGAAGAAGTAAGGTCGCTTCGACAACCAGCGCGTTCGACATACGAAAGGGGCCGGCGAAAAACCGCCGGCCCCTTTTTTGCATCCTATCGCAACATCGTCTCCGACGAGTGACCGACCACTACGGTCCTAGAATTTCACGTTCGCCGCGGCGCGGAAATAGCGCCCGAGAATGCCCGAGAAGTATTGGGTTGTCCCACCGCCAGCCGGTGACGGATAGGGCGGCGCGCGGTCGAAGACGTTGTCGACGATGAAGCGCAGACCAAACTGCTGGTTCACCTTCACACCCACCGTCGTGTTGAATACCGTCCAGGCCCCGACGCCGCGAATGTCGCGGGAATTGGCCGCCTCGTCGATATCGAAGGCACCCTTGCCGATATATCGGCCCTGGAAGAGCAGATTGAAATTATCGCTGTCGTAGGTGAGGTTCGCCGTACCCGAGTGACGCGGATAGCCGACTTCGCCAGCGGTGTGATCGATGTCGCCGGTGCCGACCTGCGTTTCCAGCTTGTCGCGGTAGAAATAATTGGTCGATAGACCGACGACGCCGCCGTTCGTCAGACCGATCCGTTCAAGCGGCAGGCGATAGGCTGCGGTCACGGTCAGGCCGGCCATCTTGTAGGACGCCGCATTGTAATAGCCTTCCCGGATCGTCGTCAGCTGGCCGTCAGCGTCACGATCGAACGTGCCGCAAAATTCGTTCGGATAGCCCGGCGAATCATAGCAGGCGTTGAGCAGTGACGCACCGTCGAGCGAGGTGATCGCGTTCTTCAGCTTGATGTCCACCCAATCGACCGCGAGCGAGAAGCCACGGACGAACTGCGGCTGGAAGATTGCACCGACGGTCCAACTGTCGGCGGTCTCGTTTTGCAACGCCGGATTGCCCGCGATCGTCACCGGAATGGTGAAGTTGCTGAAATTCGAGTCGAACGTCGCGGTATTGATCCCGGCCGCGGCGCAATTGGCGGCGCGTACCGACGGATTGGGGCCGCTACCGACATAGCGGGCATCGCAAGGATCGTTGCCCACATCGAACGCGCGTGACGTCGGATTGAACACCTCGGTGATCGCCGGCGAGCGGATCGACCGGGTAAAATTGCCCCGGAAAGTCAGATCGCGGAAGAAGCCGAGGCGGCCGCCCGCGGTCCAGGTGAGATCACCACCCGACAGCGAATTGTCGACGTACCGTGCCGCGCCGTCGAACTCGAGCGTCTTGAGCCACGACAAGGCATTCTTGCTCGAGACGAAGGGCACGACCAATTCGCCGAAGACTTCGTCGGTATTATATTTGCCGGCGATCGGGTCGATCGGAATGGTCCGGCCGAACTGCTGCTTGGTACCGTCGGCGAGCGTCTCGCCGGCGTAATAGGTACCCGGATCGAACCGCGTCTTCTCTTCGCGATGCTCGTAGCCCGCCGAGATGCTGACGTCGTTGCCGAACAACGTGAACACCGGACCATTGATATTGGCGTTAAACACATATTGTTCGTTGACCGAACGCGGCGTGGCGATCGCGAAGATATAGTCGCGTGCTGCCTGGCTCGCCTGCCCGACACCGAAGATGTTCAGCGGCGCGCAGGTGCTGTTGAGCGTCGCGATATTGGCGTTCACGGCGCCGGGGCGACAGGTGATATTACCCGAGGCGTCACGCACCGCGTCGATCGCATTGGCGAAATTCTGCTGGACGAGCTCATAGTTGCGGCCGGTGGTCTGCGAACGGCCGTAGACGCCCGAGACTTCCCACTTGAAATCGTGACCGCCAACGTCGAGTGCGCCGTCGAATCCGGCGACGAACCGATAGGTTTCGACCGTCGCCTGCGACCGTCCGGTGGTCAGATCCGAGAGCGCGCGACCCACGTAGAATTGCTGCTGGCCGGGCGCGAGATTGGCGGCGATCGTCGCGCGATCGGCCGTCGACAGATACGGGTTGTTGATGTTGACGAGCAGGTTGCCGTCGGGGGTGCCGGCATCGTCGAACAGCGCCGTATTATAGTTGGGCTGGTCGATCAGGTTGACGCCCTTGGCGTGGACATACCAACCCTCGCCGAAGAAGCGGATGTTGTCCGTCAGCTGATAGCTCGCCTGCACGCTGCCGATATAGCGTTCGGAGTTGGTGAGCAGATTCGACTGCGCGGGCAAATCGTAGCCGTTGCCGCCGCTGCTGATATAGCCCTGACGGAGCACGGTTCCGAGATCGAGCGGCACCAGCGTGCCATTCGGCCCGAACTGCTGTAGCTGACCCGCAGCATTTCGGATGCCCGAACTTGACGCGAGATAATCGTCCTCACTGAACGGCACGCCGCCGCTGGTGAAGGCGCTGTAACGCTGCGACGGATAGAGCAGACGGGCGAATTGCGAATTGGCGGAGGCGGGGGGCGTGCCGAAGAAATTGCCGGCGGCGGTAATCGCGCGATCGCTGGCAGTCAGACCGGTGACTTTGTTATACTCGCCCGAGATCGTGATATTGCCGCGTCCTCCCGCGAAGTTCTTGCCGGCGAGCAGGCTTAGGCGGTTGTCAGGGGCATCGTCGTGATCGGACAGGCCGGTCTGCGCCTCGAGGTTCAGGCCTTCGAAATTGCGCTTGAGGATGATGTTGACGGTGCCGGCGATCGCGTCGGACCCGTAGATCGGTGCGCCGCCGATCGCGACCGTCTCGATCCGCTCGACCAGGGTCGAGGGGATGTTGTTGAGGTCGACCTGCGTACCGGCGGATACTGGACCAAAAATGCTGGCGGTGTTCGACGAGACGAAACGGCGGCCATTGACCAGCACCAGCGTACGCTGCGTACCGAGACCGAAGAAGTCGACGAAGGTCTGCGCCGGGCCGAAGGACGATTGCGCGCCGACTCCGCTGTTGCCCGGTGGGCCGAAGGCGGGAAGCTCGGTCAGTGCCTGACCGACGTTGGTATAGCCGCGGTTCTGGATCTGCGCCGCGCCGATCACCTGCGTCGGCTGCAACGTGTCGAATTCGGGCCGCGCAATGCGCGAGCCGGTGACGACGATATCAGCGCCTCCGGCCTGATCCGGCGCTGCCGGCGCCCCCGTCGTCTGGGCGACGCCAGTCTGATCCTGGCCAGGGTCCTGCGCGGCGACGTCGGCGGGTTGGGTCGGCGCTGGCGTGGCCGTCTGCGCGGCAGCCGGGCTGGCAAATCCTGCGAGAGCGAGCACGCTTGCGCCCAACAGAGCATGCGACCGGGAAGCACGGAAGATCATCTAACAGCCCCTGAACAAAGAATTTTTTAGCTCAACGCCGCTGTTAGGTTCAGGACTCTCGATGGGTCAATCTGGCTGACCAACATAACTCAAAATGTTTCTGAATGTTGCGCAAATGCTACAGTTCGATGAATAGCCCGAGGCCCAGCGAGGAAGACCGCTGCCGCAACGAGCTCAATAATCCTTCGACACGCGGACGTTGGCGCTCTGTCGGCCGAGCGTCGAGATGCTCGACAGCAGCGAGAGCCAGCGGGTCACCTGGAATTCGACCTGCGTCGCCGAATAGCCCTGACCGTCGGTGACGATCTCCGCATAGAGGCGGCGGGTCACGTATTTGCCGGCGGCGATCGAGGTGCCCTGGCCGGTCTGCGGATCGGCGGGGAGGATGCGCAGCCGGTCGAGCCCGGCGGCGCGGCGTACCGCGTTGATCGGGTTGAGGCCGTTGCCGCCGTTCTGCAACGCCGCCACCGCCGCGGCGAGCTGCAACGCCTCCGGCGCGGACAATCGCGTGATCGAGGTGCCGAACAGCAGCCGCGAGAGCAGTTCGTCCTCGGGTAGCGCCGGGGTGCTGGTGAAGCCGATCTCGGGCTTGAGCGCGGTGCCGGTGACGCGGATCGTCGCATTGAGGCCGGTGCTGTCGGCGTTCGCCTCGATATCGAGCACCGGATTGGCGGGCACCTCGCCGGCGAAGCGGATGACGCCGCGCGACAGCTGGAACTTGCGGCCGGCGAATTCATAATCGCCGCGGATCATGTTCGCCTGGCCGGTGATCGCGGGGTTGCCGGGCTGGCCGGCGATGCCGAGCTCGGCGGACCATTCGCTCGACAGGCCGAGGCCGCTGACGATGACCTTGTCGGGGGCCTTCGCCTTGATCGCCAGCGTCCACGGCGCGGGCGGCGCCTCGTCCTCCTCGCCGCCCTCGAGCAGATTGATCTCGCGGATCTTGAGCTGCGGCAATGCGCTGGCGGCGCTCGCCTGGCCGAGCCGGTAGCGGCTGCGGTCGAGGACGACGTCTCCCGCGATCGTGCCGCCGGCGCCGTCGGAAGTGAAGGTGAGCGGCCCGGTGACGGTCGCGCCGATGTCGTCGCGGTTGATCATCACCGCGTGATCGGCGCGCAGCTTGAGGTCGAGGCCGATGCCGTGCGCCGCGGCGAAGTCGAAGCCGCCGCTGCCGGTGACGCGGCCGCCCTTGCCGGCGTCGGCGGCGAACCGGTCGATCTGCAGGCGCGAGCCGCCGAAACGGCCGGTCGCCTGGACGTTGGTGAGGATGGTGCCGGTATTGGCGCTCTCGATGCGTGCGCCATTGGCCTGCAGCACGCCGCGGATCACCGGCGCGCCGATCCGGCCGCTGACGTCGGCGCCGATCGCGACCGGGCCGGAGAGGTCGAACAGTTCGAGGCCGGTCAGCCGCCAGACGGTGTCCGCCGGACCCTGGTAGCGCAATTGCGCAAACAGCGGCGCGACGGCGATGCGGCTGGCGAGATCGCCCTCCCCCAACGGCCGCAGCAACGCCTGCGCGCGGCCGATCGTCCTGCCGCCCGAGGCCATCACCGCGCGCACGCCGAGCCGGTCGGCGGACAGTACGGCGGCGAGGCCGAGATCGATCGGTCGCGACGCCAGCACCAGCCCGGCGCGGCTGAGCCCACGTACGGTGAGATCGGCCTTGCCGGTCGGCGCGGCACCGGCGGCGGTCGCATAGCTGACGCTGCCCGAGGCGGTGCCGCTGAGGCCGAGGCGCGGATAGCCGATGTCGAGGATCGCCAGCGGCATGCGGGTGAGCGAGGCGTCGACGGCCAATGCGGCGTCGCTGAACCGGCCGCCGACCTGCGCCTCGCCGCCGGCGAAGCTGAGCCGGGTCGGCGCGAGTGTCCAGCCGTCGCCGTCGCGGGTGATCTCGGCGGGCGAGAGCAGGCGCAGCGGACGGCGATCGAGCGTGCCCTGCGCGGCGACCGAGAACCGATCGGGGGCGACCTGCGTCACCGTCTGGATGTCGAAGGCACGGCCGCGCGAGCCGGCGATCGAGGCGCGCACCTCGCCGACGCCGCCGCGCAGCTTCGCATTGGCGGCGAAGCGGGCGAGGCTGAGCCGGCCCTGCCGGACGCCGGCGCCGGTCGCGGTGAGGTCGAGAGCGGTGCCGGCGGGGTCGAGCAGCAGCGCGGCATCGACATGGCCGCGGCGCAGGGTGGCGGCGCCGAGCCGCGCGTTGGTGGCGTCGAGATGCGTCTCGATGCGCTGCACGGTGCCGACCGGGCGGAACAGCAGCTCCCCCGCCAGTCCGCCGCCGGTGACGGCGAGGCGACCGGTGAAGCCGCCATGGCCCATCGCCAGCCGGCCGGCGGCGGTGGTGCCGCTAACCGCTATGCGATCGACGACGAGGATGTCGTCGACGCCGGGCGGCAGCAGCAGGATCGATCCCGCCGCGGTGAACGGCCCGAGCCGCGACCCGCCTTCGCCGCGCCAGGTGAAGCCGGTCGGGGTGGGATCGAGATGCGCGCGCACCTGCGACAGGCCGAGTGCATCATTCGGGGCGGCGAACTGGAGATCGAGCGTCGGGCGATCGATCTTGCCGTCGAGGCGCAGCGTCACCGGACCGTAGGTGCCGTGGCGGCCGCTCGCCTCGATATGGAAGGTGTCGTCGACGCGGCGATAGCCATTGCCGCGCAGCGTGAGCAGCGGCGAGGTCAGCACCATGTTCGAGAAATGAAGCAGGCCGTCGGCGCTGCGTTCGAGGTTGGTGACGATGCGCGGCAGGCCGCCGGTGAGGCCGCGCAGGAAGCCGTTGTCGAGCCGCACCACCTGCGCGGTGCCGCGACCGACGATGCGCGTGCCCCGGCCGCCCGGCCCCGGCACGACGCGCAGATCGGAACGCAGGTCGACGACGCCGAGCCCCTTGATGAACAGGCGGTTGAGCGTGCCGTTGAGCCCGATTTCGTAGCGGCCGGTGGCGAGGTCGAGCGCGACCATCAGCCGGCCGGCCAGCTTGTCGGAGCGCAGCCGCAGCGCGTCGCCGGTCAGCAGCGACCCGTTGAGCACGAGCGGCCCGTCGAGGCTGAAGTTGCGCAGGATACCGCCGGCGACGGTGCCGATGCCGGTGACCTGCGCCGCGGTGAAGCGGGTCGGCAGCGTCAGCTTGCCCGGCCCGAGCCGGCCGCTGCCGGCGAGGCGGACGGTGTCGAGCCCGGTACGGTCGATCGCGAGCCGATCCGCCTTCAGGCGATAATCGAAACGGGCGGTGCGGAAGCCGCCGTCGAACACGGCACGCAGCTCGACGCCGGTTCCGGTCATCGTCGGGATCACCGCCGCCGGGCGGAGCAGCCGCGCGCGCACTCGCACGTTGCGCCAGGCGTTGGCGCCGAGATCGACCAGCCCGACCGCATCCAGCGCGAGCGCCGGGCTGCGCAGGTCGAGCCGGCCGTCGAGGCGGCGGTCGGCGAAGGTCGCGTCGCCGCGGACGCGCATCCGCGGGCCGGCGAGGCGCAGCGCGGCGCCGGTGACGATGCCGGCGGGGGCGATCTCGCCGGACAGCGTATACCGGCCGTCGGTCGCCGCCAGCGCGAGGTCGAGCGCGCGCGCGGCACCGACGCGGCCGGTCGCCCTGCCCCGCCAGCGCGACCAGCGGCCGTCGCCGTCGATGTCGAGCGCGACGCTGCGCTTCAGCCCGAGGCTGCGCGCGAGCACGCCGCCGGCGGCGCCCGCGGCGCGGACGTCGACGTCGAAGCGGTCGCGGTCGGGCTCGGCGTCGAGGCGCAGCGCGAGCCGGTCGGAGCCGGCGATGCGCGCGTCGAGCCGGACCAGCGCGCGACCGTGGCGGATGTCGGCGCGGCCGGCGACGCGGCCGACCCGCTCGCTGCCGAGCACGCGGCGGGCGAGCACCAACCGATCGACGCCCAGCGCCCCGATGCGGATATCGAAATCCGGCAGGATCGGCCCCGAGCGCGCCGACGGTCGGGTATGGGGAACGTGAAACAGCGTCGCCTGCGCGATCGCGAGCCGCTTGATGACGAGCTGGTGCCGCGCCCAGCGCCACGGCGCCCAGTCGAGGTCGACCGCGGGCGCCTGGACGAGCAGACCGTCGAGATCGTAGACGCGCACGTCCTTGAGCCGCGACCGGCCGTAGAGCGAACCGTCGATCCGGCCGATGGTGAAGCGCAGCCCGTTGGCGGTGCGGATCGCGCCGATCCGTTGCGCCACCCAGCGATGACCAACGTCGGTGTCGACGATCAGCAGCGCCAGCGCGGCGATCGCGGCGAGCGCGACCAGCGCAGTCGCAATGCGCCGCAGCCAGCGCCTCAAAACGCCTGCCCCAGCGACACGTAGACGGCGATGCGGCTGTCGCCCGGCTGCGGATTGAGCGGGGTGCCGACGTCGAAGCGGATCGGGCCGAAGTTGGAATAATAGCGAACGCCGACGCCGGCGCCGTATTGGAAGTCGCCGAGCTTCGGGATCGCGCTGGTGTAGATCGTGCCGCCGTCGAGGAAGGGGACGATGCCGAAATTGCCGAAGGTCTTGACCCGCGCCTCGATCGAGAATTCGGCGAGGCTGCGGCCGCCGATAGGATCGTTGTTGACGTCGCGCGGGCCGATCGCCTGATAGCCGTAGCCGCGTACCGAGGCGCCGCCGCCGGCATAGAAGCGCCGTGACGGCGCGATGCTGTCGCGCGATGCGCCGAGGATCGAGCCGAGCCGGATACGCTCGGCCAGCACGACGCCGCGGTGCGCCGGCTGGTAGGCGCTGGCGTCGATCTGCACGCGCGCATAACCGAAGGCGTCGTTCTCGAGCGAGAATTCCGGGCTGAACCGGCCACCGAGGCGGAAGCCGCGGGTCGGGTTGAGCAGATCGTCCGAGCCGTCGTAATTGAGGCTGGTCGGCGCGGCGGCGATGTAGAAGGTGCGGCGGCGCGGCTCGCCGGTCGCGGCGATGACGTCGCGTTCGTCGGAGCTGAGCACCTCGCCGCCGATCGACCAGGTCCAGGTCTTCTGGAAGAAGATCGTCGTCTGCCGCTCGATATTGGCGGCGACGGTATAGGTCTTGGCCTCATAGGCGTCGCGCTGGACGTGGCTGGCGGAGATCTGCGCGGTGAAGACGCGATCGCGGTCGCCGAAATTGTTGCGGCGGAAGACGACGCTGCCGAGCTGTTCGCGGGTGCCGAGCACGCTGCGCAGCGTCAGCGCGCCTTCCGGCGGGAACAGGTTGCGATGCGTCCAGCTCAATTCGGCGCGGGCGCCCTCGCCGGTGCCATAGCCCAGCTCGCCGGCGATGGTGTGCGGCGGCGCGGCGGCGAGCTTGACGCCGATGTCGACGGTGCCGGATGCGTCGCCAGGGATCGGCTTGACCTCGACCGAGGAGACGAGCCCGGTCTGGATCAACGCGCGGCGCAGATCGTCGAGCGTCGTCGCGTCGAACGTATCGCCGGGGGACAGGCGGGCGATCTCCTGCACGTGTTCGGCGTCGAACACGCGGTTGCCGGGCAGCGCGACGAACTTGCCGAAGCGGCTCTCGGCGCCGGGCGCGACCTGGAGGTCGAGCGTCGCGCTCTTGCTGGCGTGGTCGACGACGACCTGCGGCTCGCCGACGTCGGCAAAGGGGAAACCGGACTGGCCGATCTTCGCGGTGAGGCGCGCGGTGCCGGCGACGATCGCATCGGCATTGACCGGATCCTGCGGCTTTACACCGAACGCCTCGCGCAGCGGCTGCGCCTTGGCGCCCGCTGCGGCGATGCCGCCGAGCGTCACGTCCTTGAGCCGATAGAGCGTGCCGGGCTCGGCGGCGAGCACGACGAGCGGCTTGGCGCCGGCCTCGACCCGCGTCGTCACCCGCGCGTCATAATAGCCCTCGCCGCGCAACAGCGTCTGGAGCAGGTCGGCGTCCTCGCGCGCGCGGCGGTCGAGTTGCGCGGCATTGGCGACGCTGCCATCGTTGGCATCGAGCGTCGACAATTCCTCGAAGCGCTTGCGCAGCAGCGGCGTCGCGGCGGTGTCGATACCGTCGATCCGCCAGCTATAGCGCCGTTCGGCGGCCCCGTCGGTCGCCGCCGCGGCCGCCGCGCCGGCGGGGTCGGCGCCCAGCTCGGGCCAGGCGACACCGATGTCGGGCAGCGGCGCGAGCGGTGCATTGGGATCGAGCGGCGTCGCCTCCGCCGGCATGGTCTGCGCCGCGGTTTGTCCGGGAAGAAGGAGCACGGCAGTCGCGCCAAGCCCGAACCACCCCAAACGCAACAGCATAGCGCCGTCCTAGCGCGCGTCCGTGGCTCGCAACAGTCCCATTTCCGACGCTTTTGCGCTCGAACGACCGTGCATATCGCCCGGCCGGGCGCGGTATGGCCGCGACGGCGAGCCCGACGAAGGTTGCGGTTGCGCCGTCGCGCCCGGCGCGGGCATGCGAGCGAACGTTCGCCGATGAAAGGAACGCCATGAAGGCCCTGCCCCTGCTCGCCGCGCTGGCCGTGTCGCTCGTCCCCGCCGCCGCGGTGGCGGAGGACCAGTTCAAGCTGCTCGTTATCGCCGCGCCGAGCACCTATCATTATGAATACATCCCCGTCGCGCGGGAAAATCTGGAGCGGCTGGCGCGGCTGCACGGCTTCGCCGTGACCTGGACGAGCGACGGTACAGCGTTCGACGGCGATCTCGGCCAATATGCCACGGTGATGTTCCTCAACACGCCCGCCGAGACGCTGAGCGAACCGCGACGGCGGCGGTTCGAGGCCTATATGCGCGGCGGCGGCAATGCGCTGGTGGTGCATCGCGCCGCGATCATCCCGCCGGCGGCGTGGCCGTGGTACGAGCAACTGGTCGGCCGCTCCTTCGTCAACCACCCGATGCTGCAGACCGGCGTGGTGACGGTGACCGACAAAAGCTTTCCCGCGACCTTCGGCCTGCCCGATCGCTGGATCTGGAGCGACGAATATTACGTCACCGCCAACCCCTATAAGGTGACGATCCATCCGGTGCTGAATGCCGACGAGACGAGCTACGATCCGACGCGGATCTGGCCGGGGCAGATCGGCCGGCGGATGGGCAAGGACCATCCCGAGGCCTGGTATCATTCCTACGAGAAGGGGCGCGTCTTCGTCACCCTGCTCGGCCACAATGTCGAGATGTACCGCGACGACCGTTACCTGCAACACCTGCTGGGAGGCATCTACTGGACCGCGACCGGACGCGGGCAAGGGTGAGAGGCGGGGATCGGACCGTCGAGCCACCGCCGACCACCGCGGCGCCGGCATGGAGGGCGATCTGGCGTCTCGTCGCGGGACGTGGCAGGACCGCGGCATGGCCGAAACTCCTCCTTCCGCCGCCGGCGGCATTCTCGTGGCGATCTGCTCGATCGGCGGCGCGGTCGTCGGCCTGATCCAGGGTCAGGTGACGATCGGTTTCCTCGCTGGGCTGGCGATCGGCGCGGCAGGTGCGGTCGCGGTGTGGCTGCGCGGCAGCCGCCGCTGATCAGCGCGGCTCGCGCATCAGCCAGACGACCCGGCCGATCACCTCCACTTTGCCGTCCGGCACCGGCGGCGCGGCGGGATTGTCGCTGGCGATCGTCAGCCTCTCACGGCGCCGCGCGATACGCTTGACCATGACGGCGTCGTCGATGCGGATGACGAAGACCCGCCCCTGCGCATCCGGCGTGCGACGCGCCTGATCGACGACGATCAGGTCGCCGTCGACCAGCCCGGGCTCCATCGAATCGCCGCGCACGCGGACGATCGCCGCCATCCCCTCGCGCAACCCCAGCCGCATCGCCAGCGCCGGATCGATCGCCGCCGCGCCGAGCGTCACCTCGCCATCGACGAACGCGCCCGGCCCCGCCGAGGCGGCGACGTCGAGTCGCGGCAGCGTAAATGGGCGGCGGCCGGGATCCCCGCCGAGCTCGACCTCATCGACACCGAAATAATCGGCGAGCCGGCGGCGATCGTCGGGCGCGAGCCGGCGCGGCGAGCCGCGTGCGACGAATTGCTGGAGATAGGCGGCGTTGCGACCGAGCATCGCCGACAGCGCCGCGAGGCTGTCGCCCCGCGCCGCCGCCAGTGCCTTCAGCCGCAGCCCTGCCTCGCCTTGTGCCATGCCGACAGATGTAGCGTAGGAAATTTTCCTAGACAAGTTGGATCGACCGGAACAGATCAGGAACATCACCCCAGGGATTCGGGAGGGAACGATGTCATTGCTGCTCAAGATCGACCGCTATCTGCGGCGGACCAACATGTCGCGGACGCAGTTCGGCCGGCTCGCGGTCAACGACCCGAGGCTGGTCACCGACATGGTGCGCGGTCGCGTGATCGGTCCGGCGGTCGCGGCGCGGATCACGCGGTTCATCGACGGGACGGAGGCATGATCCGCCGTTCCGACGGACAGACCCGGCTGCATCGCGCGCTGGCGGCGAGTGCCGCCTGTCATGGGCTGACCGTGCACCCCGTCACGGTGCACGAGCGGCCGTGGTCGAGCGCCACCTTCACCGGCTGGCGGCTGACGCTCGACGTGGCGGTCGCCGGTGGCGATCCCGGCGACTGGCTCGCGGCGCTGCCCGAGGAGGATTTGCCGGTGCCCGGCCGGCTGGTCGCCGATCTGGTAGTGACGCACGCCGCCGGCGCGCGCGCGACGCTGGCGGTGCTGCTGCTGGAGAGCGGTGACGGCTTCGGCTAAGCTGCTGCAATGACGATCACTTATCGCAGCTACCTGCGCCTGCCGGAATTGCTCGACCTGCAAACGCCGCTGAGCGGCGTGCATGACGAATTGCTGTTCGTGACGATCCATCAGGCGTCGGAGCTGTGGATGAAGCTCTGCCTGCACGAACTCGGCGAAGCGCGGCGGCGGATCGCGGCGGACGATCTGCCGCCGGCGCTCAAGATGATGGCGCGGGTCAGCCGCATCCAGACGCAGCTCATCCAGTCGTGGGAGGTGCTGGCGACGATGACCCCGGCGGATTATGCCGCGATGCGTGGCAGCCTGGGGCAGAGTTCGGGCTTCCAGTCCGATCAATATCGCTGCCTCGAATTCATCATGGGCAATCGCAATGCGGCGATGCTCGCGCTGTTCGTGGAAGAGGCCGTGCGCGCGCGCCTGACGGCGGAGCTTGCGGTGCCGAGCCTGTACGACGAGGCGCTGCGGCTGCTCGCGCGCCGCGGCCTGCCGGTGCCCGCGGAACGGATCGAGCGCGACTTCGCGCAGATCGCGCCGCCGTCGCGCGAGGTGGAGGCTTGCTGGGCGATCGTCTACGGCCAGCCGCACGACCATTGGGATCTCTATGAGCTCGCCGAGAAACTGGTCGATCTGGAATATCACGTCCAGCTCTGGCGGTTCGGGCATCTCAAGACGGTCGAGCGGGTGATCGGCTTCAAGACCGGCACCGGCGGCACCGCCGGCGTGCCCTATCTCGCCAAGGTGGTGGAACAGCGTTTCTTTCCCGAATTGCTCGACGTGCGCACGAGTTTGTAGCGCGACGAAGCGAGATTTCGGCACGACGAACCGCGACCGAATGCGCTTGGATATAATGTAACATATCGCCTAGATGTTTCGCACCTGCACAATCGCGGGTTCTCTATCGTGCACCGCGGAGTTTCGATGCTGAAGTTTTCCCTGCTGGCTGGCGCCGCCCTGATTGCTGCCCCCGCCCTCGCCCAGACCGACCCGGCCGCCACCCCGGCGCCGCAGAGCCGCGACATCATCGTCACCGCGGCGGTGCCGCAGAGCGAGCGCGACGTGTTGCAGGGCACTTCGGTGATCTCGGGCGAGGAACTGACCCGCAACCTGCGCCCGACGATCGGCGAGACGCTGGCGCGCCAGCCCGGCGTGTCGGCGACCTCGTTCGGGCCGAGCGCGTCGCGGCCGATCCTGCGCGGCTTCCAAGGCGACCGCATCCGCGTGCTGACCGACGGCATCGGCTCGATCGACGTGTCGAACACCAGCGTCGATCATGCCGTCATCATCGATCCGCTGCTCGCCGAGCGGATCGAGGTGCTGCGCGGCCCCTCCGCGCTGCTGTTCGGCTCGTCGGCGGTCGGCGGCGTGGTCAACGTCATCGATACGCGCATCCCGCGGACCGTGCCCGAGAACGGCTATCGGTTGAACGGCATCGCCAATTACGGCTCCGCGGCGAACGAGCGGTCGGGCGGCGCGGCGGGCGACGTCGCGGTCGGCGAGCATCTCGTGCTGCATGCCGATGGCTCGTACCTCAAGGCGGACGATCTGCGCACCGGCCGCGGCTATCTGCTGTCGCCGAGCGCGCGGGCCGCGGCGCTGAGCCAGGTCGGCCTGCCACAGGATACCGACGAGCCGATCGACTTCGCTGCCTCCGCCGGCCTGCGCAACCGCCTGCCCAATTCGGCGGCGACGACGTGGACCGCGGGCGCGGGCGCGTCGATCATCACCGACACCGGCAATCTCGGCGTGTCGTACAGCCATTACGACAGCCTCTACGGCGTGCCGATCCGCTATGCGACTGCGGTCGGGCAGGAGCAGGAGGCGCCGCGGCTGTCGGTCGTGCAGAACCGCGTCGATTTGCGCGGCGAGATCAACACCGGCGGCGAGTGGCTCGACAAGATCCGCATCCGCGCTGGCCAAGCGAGCTATCGCCATTTCGAGCTGGAGGAAGACGGCAGCGTCGGCACCGCCTTCTACAACAAGGGGCTCGAAGGGCGACTCGAGGTCGTCCAGGCGAACCGCGGCGGCTGGCAGGGCGCGAGCGGCGTCCAGTATTTCAACCGCATCTTCAACGTCGTCGGCGACGAAGCCTTCCTGCCCAAGAACGAGACCAACCAGACCGGCTTCTTCACGCTGCAACAATATAGCGCGGGGCCGTTCCGCGCCGAGGGCGGGCTGCGCTACGAACTGACCGACGTCGCCGGCCGCGTGCCCTATGGCGAGGACCGCTTCTTCGGCGGCACGCGTCATTTCGAGGCGCTGTCGGGCTCGATCGGCGCCTCCTATGCGATCGGCGACGGCATCCGCATCGGCCTCAACGGCTCGCGGACCGAGCGGGCGCCGTCGGCGGAAGAATTGCTCGCCAACGGGCCGCATGCCGGCACGCAGGCCTATGAGCTGGGCGATCCCGATTTCCGGCTCGAGAAATCCTGGGGGCTGGAAGCGACGTTGCACGCGCATGGCGACGGCTACAGCTTCGACGCTTCGGCTTATTACAACTGGTTCACCAACTATATCTCGGAGAACCGCGTCGATCCCTCGGTCTGCCTGACGCGCACCGACGAACTCGATGGCCTGCCCTGCTTCCAGTACCAACAAGGCGACGCGCGCTATTACGGCTTCGAGGCGGATGCCTCGGTGCGGCTGGCGCGGATCGGCGACTATACGATCAACGCCGACCTGCTTGGCGATTACGTCCACGCCAATATCGTCGACCTCGGGCCGGCGCCGCGCATCCCGCCGGCGCGCGTGCTCGGCGGCATCGAGGCGCAGGGCGAACGGCTCGGCGGGCGCGTCGAGGTCGAGCATGTCTTCGAACAGAACCGCATCGCCGCGTTCGAGACGCCGACCAGCGACTATACGATGGTCAACGCCTCGGCCTCGATCAGCCCGTTCGGCAAGGACAGCAAGACCAGCCTGCTGCTGTCGGCGAACAACCTGTTCGACGTGGTCGCGCGGCGCCATTCGAGCTTCCTCAAGGACTTCGCGCCGCTTGCCGGGCGTGACATCCGCGTGACGCTGCGCTTCGGGTTGTAGGGCGTTCGTATTCCTCCCCCTGGCGGGGGAGGACTTTCTCGGGCCTTGCCCTCCTGCCCCATCCCCCGTACCGCACCTTCAAAAGGAGACGATGCGATGGCCGGCATGGGCAAGTTCGACTGGGCCGATCCCTTCCTGCTCGACGATCAGTTGAGCGAGGACGAGCGGATGATCCGCGATACCGCGCGCGGCTATGCGCAGGACAAGCTTGCGCCGCGGATCGTCGAGGCGTTCCGCACCGAGCACACCGATCCCGCGATCTTCCGCGAGATGGGCGAGCTCGGCCTGCTTGGGCCGACGCTGCCCGAGGACTATGGCGGCGTCGGCGCGGGTTACGTCGCTTATGGGCTGGTGGCGCGCGAGGTCGAGCGGATCGACTCGGGCTATCGCTCGATGATGAGCGTGCAGTCGAGCCTCGTGATGTATCCGATCTTCGCCTACGGCTCGGAGGAGCAGAAGCGCGCCTTCCTGCCCAAGCTCGCGAGCGGCGAATATATCGGCTGTTTCGGGCTGACCGAGCCCGATGCCGGTTCCGACCCCGGCGGGATGACGACGCGGGCGCGCAAGGTCGATGGCGGCTACGTCCTCTCCGGCGCCAAGACCTGGATTTCGAACAGTCCGATCGCCGACGTCTTCGTCGTCTGGGCCAAGTCGGACGCGCATGATGGCGCGATCCGCGGCTTCGTGCTCACCAAGGACATGAAGGGGCTGTCCGCGCCGAAGATCGAGGGCAAGCTGTCGTTGCGCGCCTCGATCACCGGCGGAATCGTGATGGAGGACGTCGAGGTCGGCGAGGATGCGCTGCTGCCCGGCGTCGAGGGATTGAAGGGGCCGTTCGGTTGCCTCAATCGCGCGCGTTACGGGATCAGCTGGGGCGCGCTCGGCGCGGCGGAATTCTGCTTCCATGCCGCGCGCCAATATGGCCTCGACCGCAAGCAGTTCGGCACGCCGCTCGCCGGACGGCAGCTCTACCAGAAGAAGCTCGCCGATATGGAGACCGAGATCGCGCTCGGGTTGCAGGCGTCGCTGCGCGTCGGGCGGCTGATGGACGAAGGCCGGTTCGCGCCGGAAATGGTCAGCCTCGTCAAGCGCAACAACGTCGGCAAGGCGCTGGAGATCGCGCGGATGAGCCGCGACATGCACGGCGGCAACGGCATCTCGGGCGAATATCAGGTGATGCGCCATATGATGAACCTCGAGACGGTGAACACCTATGAGGGCGCGCACGACGTCCACGCGCTGATCCTCGGCCGCGCGATCACCGGGATAGCGGCGTTTTGAACCTGCGGCTGGCGCAGGAGCAGCGCGGTGGCTGACCACCCGCTGGCCGGGCTCAAGGTGCTCGAACTCGCGCGTATCCTCGCCGGCCCGTGGGCGGGACAGGTGCTCGCCGATCTCGGTGCCGAGGTCACCAAGATCGAGAGTCCTGCGGGCGACGACACGCGGACGTGGGGGCCGCCGTTCGTCGACTATGACGACGGCACGCGCGACGCCGCCTATTTCCACGCCTGCAACCGCGGCAAGACCAGCCACGTCATCGACTTCACCACCGCCGAAGGGCAGCAGCGGGTCCGCGCGCTCGCCGCCGACGCCGATGTGCTGATCGAGAATTTCAAGGTCGGCGGGCTGGTCAAATACGGGCTCGATTATGCCAGCCTGTCGGCGCTCAACCCGCGCCTCGTCTATTGTTCGATCACCGGCTTCGGCCAGGACGGCCCCTATGCGCCGCGCGCCGGCTATGACTTCATCGTCCAGGGGATGAGCGGGATGATGGACCTGACCGGCGACCCCGACGGCGCGCCGCAGAAGATCGGCGTCGCGATGGCCGATATCACCACCGGCCTGTATGCGGTGATCGCGATCCAGGCGGCGCTGGCGATGCGCGAGCGGACCGGGCGCGGCCAGTGGATCGACATGGCACTGCTCGACACGATGACCGGGGTGCTCGCCAATCAGGCGGCGAATTACTTCGCCAGCGGCGTCACGCCGGCACGCGTCGGCAACGCTCATCTCAACGTCTGCCCCTATGCGGTGTTCGAGACCGCGGATGGCTGGTTCATCCTCGCGGTCGGCAACGACGGCCAGTTCCGCCGCTTCTGCGCCGTCGTCGGCCTGAACGCCGACGATCCGCGCTATGCGACCAACGCGTTGCGGCTGGAACATAAGGTGCCGCTATTCGCGGAGATCACCGCCGCGACGCGGACCTTCGCGCGCGATGGCCTGCTCGGCGGGCTGGAGGCGGCGGGCGTGCCGGCGGGGCCGATCAATACCGTCGAACAGGCGCTCACCGATCCGCAGGTGCTGGCGCGAGGCATGGTGCTCGACCAGCCGCCGATCCGCGGGCTGCGGACGCCGATCCACTTTTCCGACGCCGCGCTCGCCACCGACCGGCCGGCGCCGCGGCTGGGCGCGGGCGACCGCGCCGATGCGGCTCAGCCGAAGCGATAGGCCGTCACCGCCCAGCCGAGCACGACGTCGCGATAGTCGCATACCGCCGCCGCCTCGCCGCCTGCACCGAGCGCGACCATCAGCGGCAGCAGATGCTCGGCCTCGGGATGGGCGAAGCGGGCGTGCGGCAAGCTTTCCCAGTCGATCACCCGCGCCGCGCGGCGGGCGGAATCGGGATCGGTGACCGCGTCGGTGAGCGCCGCGTCCCATGCGGCGGCGACCAGCGTCAGCTGCGGCCCGCGGGCACGCAGATTGTGGAAGCTCATCCCCGATCCGACGATCAGCACGCCCTCGTCGCGGAGCGGCGCGAGCGCCCGCCCGATCGCGACATGCGCCGCCGGGTCGAGGTCGGCGCGCAGCGACAGTTGCGCCAGCGGGATGGTGGCGGCGGGATCGGCGACCATCATCGGGATGAACACGCCATGGTCCCAGCCGCGCGCCGCCTCCTCGCCGACCGCATGACCTGCACCGCGCAGCAGTGTCGCGGCGCGGCGGGCGACATCGGGCGCCCCCGGCGCATCCCAGCGCAGGCGGTAGGTGTGCGAGGGAAAGTTGTGATAGTCGAACAGCAACGACGGTCGCTCGCCGACATGGACGGTGAGCTCCGGCGTCTCCCAATGGCCCGAGACCATCAGGATCGCGCGTGGCCGCTCCGGCAGCGTGGCGAGCAGGCCGGCGAGATAGGCCTGCATCGGCCGCCACATCGGATCGGGCGGCCCACCGCCCGGGTCCATGAAGAAGCAGGGGCCGCCGCCATGCGGCACGAACAGCGTCGGAAGCGTCATGCCGGCAAGGTCGCGCCTCGCGGGTCGTACCGCAATCATCTGGATCGAAACGCGGCGTTTCGCTTAAGAGGCGCCATGTCGCGCCTCACGGTCAACAACCAGCCGGTCGAATACCGGCTCGATCCCGCCACGCCCCTGCTGTGGGCGTTGCGCGACGCATCGAACCTGACCGGGACGAAATATGGCTGTGGCACCGGCGATTGCGGCGCGTGCACGGTGGATGTCGACGGGCGCGCGGTGCTGTCGTGCCGGGTCGCGATCGGATCGGTCGAGGGCAGCTACGTCACCACGATCGAGGGCCTGTCGCGCGAGCGCAACCACCCGCTGCAACTCGCCTTCATTGCCGCCAACGTGCCGCAATGCGGCTTCTGCATCCCCGGCATCCTCATGGCCGCCGCAGTGCTGCTCAAGCGCAGTCCCGATCCCAGCGAGGCCGATATCCGCGGCGCGATCCGCAACCTGTGCCGCTGCGGCATCTATCCGCGGCTGATCGAGGCGATCCAGCGTGCCGGTCGCGCCGCCCGCGGCGAGGAGACGATCCCCGCCGGCGCGCGACCCGGTATCGATCCCGCCGACGCGGCGAGCGTCGTCCCGGCGCTCGTGCCCCCGCCGGCCGACGCCGCGCGCGACAAGCTGTCGGAACGCTGACGATCCAATTCAGCTTCGTCACATCGCGTCGTCGCTAGAAGGAGTCATCATCGGAGTCGGCTCGTGCGCCGGCGGGTTGAGGACGAACAGGATGAAGACCGTGATCAAGGCGTTGCTGGCGGCATCGATGCTGATGCCGGTGGCCGCGCAGGCGCAGGACGGACGCGGCGGCTGGGACCAGCGCGGGCCGGGGCCGGACCGCGGCCCACGCCCGGATGCCGGGCCGCGGCCGGAGCCCTCGGGCGATCGCGGCTGGCAGGGCCAGGGCCGCGCCGAGCGGCCGCAGCCGGGCAACTTCGGGCCGGATCGTGGTCCGCCGCCGCCGCGCGAGCGCCGCGACGATGGTCCGGGGCGCGGCCCCGGCGATGGGGGACCGGGCTTTCGCGACGACCGTCCCGATCGCGGGCCGCGGCCGGATCGCGACGACCCGCGTCCCGACCGCGGCCCCAACGTCGGCTGGGGCAACGTCGGCCGCGGCAACGTCGGCCGTGCCGACGACGGCCGCGGCTGGGACGAGCGCCGGTTCGACGATCGCGGCCCGGCGGCGCGCGACTGGCGCGCGGGGCAGCGGGGCGGCGCCTGGGACCGGCGCTGGCGCGACGACGACCGGTATGACTGGAACCGCTATCGCGCGGTGAACCGCGGCGCCTATCGCCTGCCGCGCTATTACGCGCCGTCGGGCTGGGGCCGCGGCTATCGCCGGTTCGGGGTCGGCGTGCCGCTGTCGCCGGTGTTGTTCAGCCGCGCCTATTGGATCGGCGATCCCTATGCCTATCGCCTGCCCGAGGCCTATGGTCCGTATCGCTGGGTGCGCTATTATGACGATGCGCTACTGGTCGACCTGCGCAGCGGGCTGGTGATCGATACGGTGTACGGCATCTTCTATTGATCGGGCGGGGCGTTACCCTGCTTTGACGGTTGTCTTTGAGGCGCGGCGACGGCATTTTCCCGCCATGTTCGCCCGTCGCAAAGCGCCCGCCCCTTCCCCGCTGCGCCAGCAGGCCGGTGCCCGCGTCGCGCAGCGGCTCGACGCCAATCCCGCCGTCGTCCGGGCCGAGGTGCCGGCGATCCAGATCTATTATCAGCTCGATTTCCTCGATGCGGCGCAATGCGCGACGCTGATCGCAATGATCGACGCCAACCGCCGGCCGTCGTCGCTGCTGTCGGATCGTGCCGACCCCGGCTTCCGCACCAGCGAGAGCTGCGACATGAACCGCTATGCGCCCGAGGTGCAGCCGATCGACGAGGCGATCGCCGCACTGCTCGGCCTGCCTGCCGACCATGGCGAGACGCTGCAGGGCCAGCGCTATGCCGCCGGACAGCAATTCCGCGCGCATCACGACTATTTCCACGAGACCGAGAGCTATTGGGAGCAGATGCAGGCGTCCGGCGGGCAGCGGACGTGGACGACGATGATCTATCTCAACGACGTCGCCGAGGGGGGCGCGACCTGGTTTCCGCAGGCCGGGTTCAAGATCGCACCGCGGCAAGGGCTGCTGCTCGCCTGGAACAACATGAACCCCGACGGCACGCCCAATACGGCGACGCTGCACGAGGGGACGGCGGTGGTGGAGGGGACGAAATATATCGTCACCAAGTGGTTCCGCGAGCGTTCCTGGCTCAAGCGATCCAATTGACCCGATGCTATAGGGTGGGAGCCGGGACGACCCGCGGCGAAATCGTTGCGGCTGCTTCCTTCCGGACCTGACCGGGTTGGCGACGACCACGTCCGCCCGACTCCCGCGCAAGCCTATGGCGACGTCGGGCCGCGGGATCAAGGGGTGAGTTGGATCAACGCCCTGCCCGATTCAACGCGACGAGCTTTTCGAACACGTCGAGATCGAGCGCCTGTTTGAAGCGGCAGCCGGCCGCGAAATCCTCCGCCCAGCGAACCTCGGCGGCGATCGGCGCTTCGCCGGGCAGCGTCAGCCAGATCATGCTGTGGCGGGTCAGCGGACAATAGGTCTGGAGGCGTGCGCCGTGGATCGAGATGTCCACGACCTTGCACAAGGCGCGGTTGGCCTTGCCGATATCGCCATCGAACGAAACCGGCGTGCGCGAGGCGCGACGCCGGCCGTAGGTCAGTGCAGGTTCGAACTCTGCCGCGAACATAGCCACGGTCTATCCAGACCATGGTTATGTTCGCGTTAACGCGCTGATCAGCTCTTGCGGAGCGTGAGCCCACCGCCGAAGCGCTTGTTGAAGCGGGCGACCTGGCCGCCGGCGTCGAGCATCGTGCCGCGACCACCGGTCCACGCCGGGTGCGCCAGCGGATCGATGTCGAGCTGCATCGTGTCGCCTTCCTTGCCCCAGGTGGAGCGGGTCTCGAACACGGTACCGTCGGTCATCTGGACCTTGATCATGTGGTAGTCGGGATGGGTATCTTTCTTCACGTCACGATGCTCCGGATGCGGCTGGTTCCGACCAGCCTGGAAGGGAAGCGGCGCCCGTAGAGGAGCGCCGCGGGAAAGTCAAAATGTCATGCCTTCCCCCGTTCGTGCTGAGCCTGTCGAAGCACAGGTGGATCTCACCAGCCCTTCGACAGGCTCAGGGCAAACGGAGGGGGCCGGTCCGATGCTCAGGCTTTGGGCGGGTCAGCGATCATCGCGGTGAAATTGGCCTCGGCGACGACCTGGCCGTCGATCTTCGCGACGCCGGCGAACTTGCACACCGAGCTGCGCTTCTGGACGAAGGTCGCCTCCAGCCGCAACAGCACGCCCGGTTCGACCGGCTTGCGAAACTTGGCGCCGTCGATCGCCATGAAATAGACGAGCTTGCCCGAGCCGGCGAGGCCGAGACTCTCGACCGCGAGGATTCCGGCGGCCTGCGCCAGCGCCTCGACGATCAGCACGCCCGGCATGATCGGCCGACCGGGGAAATGCCCCTGGAAGAAGCCTTCGTTGATCGTCACCGCCTTGATCGCCGCGATCGACCGGTCGAGGATGATCTCCTCGACCCGGTCGACCAGCAGCATCGGGTAGCGATGCGGCAGGGCCGCCATGACCCGCCCGATATCGAGCGGCCCCATGGTCGTGCCCTGCTGCTGGGGTGCGTCGTCGCTCACCCGTGCAGCCTTAGCGGCCCTGCGGCGTGGCGCGCGGCGCGGCGCCGGCGGCCGGTGCCGGGGTGCCGGCGGCGGGAGCGGGTGCGCCGGCCTGCTGACGACGGGCGGCGTTCGCATAGACGAGCTGGCGATATTGCTGCAGCAGCTCGACGGTCTGCTGCTGCGGCTGCCAGTTCGCCGGCGGGGTGATCGAGACGGTCGGCGTCGAGCGGTCGAGCTCGGCGATGATGTCGCGGGTCACGTCGGTCGCGGGGGGCGCGTACTGGATCGCGTTGGGCGCGAGCACGACGGTGATCTTCTTCGCGGCGACGACGGCGCGCAGCGCGGGATCGTATTTCGCGGTGATCTGCTCGAGCGCATAGGCCTGTGCCTTGATTGCCGGACCCTGCAGCGATTCGATGTTCGGCTGCGCCTTCTGCTGCGCGGCACGGACCTGGTTGCCGATCGCGCTGTTCTGCGCCTCGGCGGCGGCGGCTTCGGCCTGGCTGACCTGACCGTCCTTGTTGGTGTCGAGCAGCGTGCGCAGCTGCGTGTTCAGCGCGGTCTGCGCCGCCGCGGCCTGATCGAGCTGGGTCTTGTAGGTGGTCGAGATCTGCTGATTGGCAGCGTCGAACGCCTTGGCGCTGAAGATCGCCGCATCGGCCTGCGCCGTGGCGATCCCGGCCGTCTGCGCGGTCGCGGCGCCGGCCGCCAGCGCGATCGAGGCGCCGGCGAGTGCCGCCAGCGAGGTCTTGGTGATCGTCTTCATTAGAACTGAGTCCCCACGTTGAAGGTAATAAGCTTGGGATCGTCACCCTTCTGCGTGACGAGCGCCTTGGCAAGGTCGATCCGCAACGGACCGAATGGCGAAGTCCAGTTGACGCCGACGCCGATGCTGACGCGCGGCGTCGCACTGCTGGCGTAATAGGTTTCCTTGAACGGCGAAATCGGCGACTGATAGGCAATCGCGTTGGTCGAACTGCCCGAGCAGACGCCGCCGAGCGTCGCCGAATAGCCGATCGCGCAGGTCGTGAAATCGGTGGCGCCGGTCGCGGCACCGGTCGGCACCTGATACAGCTGCCGCCCCGACGAATCGAGCAGCAGGCGCTGGATCGGCAGCACGGTGACGTTGCCCGCCGCATCGGTGATCGTCGGGAAGTTTGCGGTCGGCAGCGGCCGGGTCAGGCCGAACAGGCTGCCCGCCTGGACGTAGATCGACGGACGCAGGCCGAGTTCGCGCGCACCGGCGCCCAAGGGGATCTCCAGCTCGGCGCGGGCGAGATAGTAAGCACGACCGCCGAGCGCGTCGTCGACGAGCTGGTCGCGGTCGGTGACGAGGATCTGCTTACCCGTCGTCGTATCGACCGTATATTGCTGGCGCTGGACGCGCGGACCGACGCCGCGGATGTCGAAGCCGCGGAACTGCGGTTCGCCGAGGTAGAAGCGATCGGTGATGCGGATGCGGTCGACGCCCTCGCCGCGGCTGCCTTCGAGCGACTTGATATAGCCCGCCTCGCCGACCAGCGAGCCGATGAAGCCCGAGCCGACGTTGACGAACTTCGAGCCTTCAAGCCGGGTGCGGATGTACTTCACGTCGCCGCCGAGACCGGCGAAATCCTGGCTGAAGCTGAGCCGCTGACCGGCGGTCGGGCGCAGGCGGCTGTTGAGGCTGTCGTAGATCAGCGAATAGCCGACCGACGAGGTCCAGCGGTTGCCGATCGCCTCGCAGAGATAGCGGCCGGCCTTGAGCGGGTCGCAGGCGCCGTCGGTGAAATAGGTCGACTGGTCGAGTCCGACCTCGTCGTAGGACAGGCCGTAACGGCCGGCGAGCGACCAATATTCGGTCAGCGGCACGCCCATGCGGACCTGGAAGCCGGTCGACACCTGCGAATAGGTCGTCTGGCGCTGCGTGCCGATATAGTTGAACGAATTATAGTCGCGGCGGAACACGTCGACGCCGACCGCGACGTTCTTGTCGAAAAGATAGGGCTCGGTGAAGCCCAGCTCGACCGACTTCGAATAGGTCGAGTAATTGACGCCGGCACGCAGCACCTGACCCTTGCCGCGGAAGTTGTTCTGCGTGATGTTGGCCTGGATGATGAAGCGTTCGAGGCTGGAATAGCCGACCGAGAGCTGGAGCTCACCGGTGCTCTTCTCTTCGAGCGTGGTGTCGAGGATGATGCGATCGGGGGTCGAGCCGGGGGTCTGCTTGATCTCCATCTTGTCCTGGAAGAAGCCCAGCGAGTTGATGCGATCCTGCGAGCGCTTGACCTGGAAGCTGTTGAACGCGTCGCCCTCGGCGAGACGGATCTCGCGACGGACGACCTTGTCCTGCGTCTGCGTGTTGCCGTTGATGTCGATCCGCTCGACATAGGTGCGCTGCGCCTGCGCGATGTGGAAGTTCAGCCCCATCGTCAGCGTGTCGGCGTCGCGCGCATAATCGGGCTGCACGTCGGTGAAGGCGTAGCCGAACAGGCCGGCCGCCTCGCTCAACTGGTCGATCGACGTCTCGACCAGCTTGGCGTTGTACCAGTCGCCCTTCTTGACCGGCAGCGACGCCGCCAGCTTCTTGTTGTCGAAGTCGCGGATCTCGCTGTCGACGGTGACGTCGCCGAATTTGTAGCGCTTACCCTCTTCGACCACATAAGTGATGATGAAGTCGCGCTTGTCCGGGGTCAGCTCGGCGACCGCCGAGGTGACGCGGAAATCGGCATAGCCTTCGGTCAGATAGAATTGCCGCAGCTTCTGCTGGTCGTAATTCAGGCGATCCTGATCGTAGGAGGTGTTGGACGAGAGCAGGCGGAACCAGCGCGATTCCTTGGTGACCATCTCGCCGCGCAGTTTGCCGTCGTTGAAGATCTCGTTGCCGATGATGTTGATCTGGCGGACCTTGGACTTCGGCCCCTCGGTGATCTCGAACACCACGTCGACGCGATTCTGGTCGAGGCTGACCATCTTCGGGCTGATCACCGCGGCGAAACGGCCCTGGCGGCGATACAGTTCGATGATCCGCGACACGTCCTGGCGGACCGCGGTGCGGGTGAAGATCTGCCGCGGCGCGAGCTTGATCTCCTTGGTGATCTTGTCGCTCTTGAGCGCCTTGTTGCCCTCGAGGATCACGCGGTTGATGATCGGATTCTCGCGGATGCGCAGCACGATGTCGCCGGTCTCGACGCCCGAGATCGAGAAGTCGACGAACAGGTCCGACGCCTGCAGATCCTTCAACGCCTGATCGAGCGTCTCGGCGGTATAAGGGATGCCGACGCGCAGCTTGGTATAGGACAGCACCGTCTCGGGCTCGATGCGCTGCGAACCCTCGACGCGCAGCGTCTTGATCGTGCGTGCCACGGCCGGAGTCGCAGCCTGCGCCGTCGCCGGGGCGGCCGGGGCGGCGGGCGTGCGGGCGGCGCGGGCCGGCGTGCGCCCGGTGGCGGGTGCGCGGGTGGGGGCCGGAGCCGGCGTCGGTGTCGCGGCGGGCGAGTCGGCGGCCGGCGCGGCGGGCTGCTGCGCCGCCGGTTCAGGCGCGGTCTGCGCCATCGCCGGCATGCCCGACAGCATCGTGCCGGCCAGCAACGCGGCGCTCACCGGCGCGAACTTGGTACTCTTCATCGCTGTCACTCAACCCACCCCAAATACGTCAGGATACCAATATCCGCCGGGACGCAGGCGCCTGCCCTGCCCCAAGCCGGTCAGCCGATCAAGCCGGCCAGCCGCTGCCACAGACCGACTGCACTCAAATCGTTGAAGGTCACGATCAGCATCAGCGCCAATACCGCGGCGAGTCCACCACGGAATGCCCATTCCTGCACCCTGGGTTCGAGGGGCCGGCGGCGGATCGCCTCGATCGCATAGAAGAAGAGGTGTCCGCCATCGAGCATCGGTACTGGCAGCAGATTGATGAACCCCAGATTGATCGACAGCATCGCCACCAGCCAGACGAACGCCGACACGCCGAGTGCCATCTGTTCGCCCGAGATCTTGGCGATGCGGATCGGTCCGCCGAGTTCGTCGATCGAGCGGCGGCCGCTGATGATCTGGCCGAGCGTCTCGAGCGTGCCCGAGATGATGTCGACGGTCATCCGCACGCCCGCCGCCGGCGCCTCGGCGAGGCCGACCGGCGCGAGCACGGGATCGCCGCTGCCGATGCCGATCCGCCCGATGCGATATTCGTTGCCGAAGCGGTCACGCTGGTGGACGACGCCGATCGCCAGCGGGCGGTCGAACGTCGTGCCGCCGCGCACGACGCGCAACGTCACCTGCTCGCCCGGCCGGATCAGCGCATAGCGCGCGACGTCGGTGAAGGTCTGAATGGCGCGGCCGTCGATCGACAGGATGCGATCCCCCGGTTGCAGGCCCGCCTTCGCGCCGGGCGCGCCGGCGATCACCGTGCCGACCACCGCCGGAGTCCGGTCGACGCCGTAATGATGCGCGAAACCGGCGAGGATCAGCACCGCGAGGATCAGGTTGATCGCCGGCCCGGCGGCGACGATGATCGCCCGCTGCCACAGGGGCTTGGCCTGGAAGGTCAGCGCGCGTTCGGCGGCGGGGAGCGCCAGCCACGCGGCATCGGGCTGGCTCGCCGGGTTCATGTCGCCGGCGAAGCGGACATAGCCGCCGAGCGGCAGCCAGCCGAACTTCCAGCGGGTGCCGCGCGAATCGGTGATCCCCGCGATCTCGCGCCCGAAGCCGATCGAAAAGGCCTCCGCCTTCACGCCGAACAGCCGGCCGGCGAGATAATGGCCCATCTCGTGGATGAAGACGAGCGGGCCGATCGCGCAGAGGAACGCGAGTACGGCCATCAGAACGCCGGGAGACTGGATCAAGCTAGGCAATCCTTCACGCGCGAACCCTTACACGCCCCTTAGCATGGTCCCGAATACGCTCGTCCGCCATTCGTCGCGCTTCGCCGTCGATGGCGAGGACCGCCTCCAGCGTTTCCGGAGCCGGCGGATCGTAATGATCCAGCGTATCAGCGACGATTGCGGCAATTTCGAGGAAGCCGATACGCCGGTCGAGAAACGCGGCGACGGCGATCTCGTTGGCGGCGTTGAGGATGGCGGGACGCGCGCCGCCCGCCTCCAGCGCGTCGCGCGCCAGCTTGATCGCCGGGAAGCGGACGGGATCGCACGCCTCGAAGTCGAGCCGGCCGATCGCGACGAGGTCGAGCGGCGCCATCGGCGTCGCCATCCGCTCGGGCCAGGCGAGCGTATGCGCGATCGGCACGCGCATGTCGGAGGGGCCGAGCTGCGCGAGCATCGAGCCGTCGACGTAATCGACCATCGAGTGGATCACCGACTGGCGATGCATCACCACCTCGATCCGCTCGTGCGGCACCGGGAAGAGGCGCGCCGCCTCGATCAGTTCGAGGCCCTTGTTCATCATCGTCGCGCTGTCGATGCTGATCTTGGCGCCCATCGACCAATTGGGATGCGCGACCGCCTGTTCGACGGTGACGTCCGCCATCTGCTCGCGCGACCAGTCGCGGAACGGGCCGCCGCTGGCGGTGAGGATGATGCGTCGCACCCCCTCGGGCCGGGCGAAGTCGAAACATTGGTAGATGGCGTTGTGTTCGCTGTCCGCGGGCAGCAGCGTCGCCCCCGAGCGCGCCGCGGCGGCGAGGATCACCTCGCCCGCCGACACCAAAGGCTCCTTGTTGGCGAGCACCACCGTGCCGCCGTGGCGGATCGCCGCCATGACGGGTTCGAGCCCGGCACAGCCGACGATCGCGCCCATCGTCCAGTCGGCGCCCGCCGCGGCGTCGCAGATTGCCTGCCGCCCCGCGGCGACCTGCGTGACCGTGCCGGCGAGCGCGTCGCGCAAAGCAGGCAGGCAGGATTCGTCGGCGACCACCGCGAGCTCCGCCCCAGTGCGGCGCGCAGCGGCGGCGAGCTTGCCGACGTCGCCGTTCGCGGTGAGCGCGCGGACCCTGAAACGGTCGGGTTCGCGCTCGACGAGATCGAGCGTGGAGGTGCCGACCGAGCCGGTCGCACCGAGGATGGAGACGGTTTTCATATCAGAAGGCGAGCGGCACGACGACGAGCAGCGCCGCGACCGGCATCACCGGGACGACGCCGTCGAGACGGTCGAGGAAGCCGCCATGGCCGGGGATGACGCTGCCCGAATCCTTGACGCCGGCGCGGCGCTTGAGGTGGCTTTCGTAGAGGTCGCCGGCCTGCGCGAGGATCGCGAGCAGCGGCGTCGCGATCACGAAGCGCAACGGGAGAAGGTAGACCTGGCCCATCACCGCGGCGACGACCGTCGCGAGCACGATGCCGCCGATCAGGCCGGCCCAGGTCTTGTTAGGACTGACCCGCGGCGCGAGCTTGGGGCCGCCGATGCTGCGCCCGGCGAAATAGGCACCGATGTCGGTCGCCCAGACGAGGCTCAGCGCCCATAAAGCGTTGCGCAGGCCGTCGGGCTCGTGGCGGATCAGCAGCAACGCGTAGATCGGCAGGCCGCAATAGAGCACGCCGGCGCCCAGTTGCGGGCGGCGGCTGATGATCGTCAGGAAGAAGAAGGCGCCGACCAGCAGCCCGAGCGCGAAGAAATCAGGGCCGGCGGCAAGCGGACACATGATCGCAAGCGGCACCGACAGGACATATTGGCCGAGCCGCTTGGTCTTCGAATCGGCGCCGTGAAGGTCGCTCCACTCCGCCATCATGAAGACGCCGAGCGTGACGGCAAGCAGCCAGAAGACGAAGCCGCCGAGTGCCAGCGCGACCAGCGCGAACGCGATCAGGGCCAGACCGGTAAGCGTACGGGTCGCAAGCTCCGAGGGGCGCTTGCCGGCGGGCGCGTCGCTCACAGGCCGCCGTAGCGCCGCTGGCGCTGCCCGAAGGCGGCGATGGCGTCGCCGAGCGTGTCGGCGGTGAAATCGGGCCAGAGCGTGTCGACGAACAGCAGCTCGGCATAGGCCGCCTGCCACAGCAGGAAATTGGACAGGCGCTGCTCGCCCGACGAACGGATGACGAGGTCGAGCGGCGGCAGGTCGGCGGTGTCTAGCTCCGCCTCGATATGCCCGGCGGTGATCGCGGCCGGGTCGATCTCGCCCGCGGCGGCGCGTGCGGCGAGCCGGCGGGTGGCGGCGACCAGTTCGGCCTGCGAGCCGTAGTTGAGCGCGATCACCAGGATCGGACCGGTGTTGGCCGCGGTCTTGGCCATCGCATCGTCGACCAGCGCGACCAGATCGGGTGCGAAGCGGCGATAGTCGCCGATGATGCGCAGCCGCACGTTCTCGGCGACCAGCTCGGCCAGGTCGCTGCGGATGAACAGTCGCAGCAGCCCCATCAGCGCGCCGACCTCATCCTCGGGGCGGCGCCAGTTCTCGCTGGAGAAAGCGTAGAGCGTCAGCGCCTCGACGCCCATCGCGCGCGCGGCGCGCGTGACGCGGCGCACCGCCTCGACCCCGGCCTTGTGACCGGCGACGCGCGGCAGGTGCCGCGCCTTCGCCCAGCGGCCGTTGCCGTCCATGATGATCGCGACGTGACGCGGCACCGGCCCCGTGTCCGGGACCGCCGCCAGCGACGCAACCGAGGCCGCGATTGGACTCACTTTCCGAGGATTTCCTTTTCCTTCGCCGCCGCCGCCGCGTCGAGCTCGGCGACCGTCGCGTCGGTGAGCTTCTGCACCTCGGTCTCGTGGCGCTTGCGCTCGTCCTCGCTGATGACGCCCTTCTTCTCGTCGGTCTTCAGCGCGTCCATGCCGTCGCGCCGCACGTTACGGACCGCGATGCGCGCACCCTCGGCATATTTGCCGGCGAGCTTGGCGAGTTCCTTGCGGCGATCCTCGGTGAGATCGGGGATCGGCAGGCGCAGCGTCTGGCCGTCGTTGATCGGATTGAGGCCGAGGCCGGCGGAGCGGATCGCCTTCTCGACCGGGCCGACGTTCGACTTGTCCCAGACCTGCACCGACAGCATGCGCGGCTCGGGTACCGAGACGGTGGCGACCTGCACCAGCGGCATGTGGCTGCCATAGACCTCGACCGTCACCGGATCGAGCAGGGCGGTGGAGGCGCGGCCGGTGCGCAGGCCGTTGAGGTCGTGCTTGAGCGCCTCGACGGCGCCGGCCATCCGGCGCTCGAGATCGGCCTTGTCATAGGCTGCCATGGTCTACTCCTGTTCGTTCTGGACGACCGTCGAGATGCCATCACCGTTGAGAACCGCGGCGAAATTGCCGTGTTCGCGAATGTTGAAGACGACGATCGGAATGTTATTGTCGCGGCACAGCGCGATCGCGCTGGCGTCCATGACCTTGAGGTCGTCGGACAGCACCTTCGAATAGCTGACCGTGGCGTAGCGGGTCGCGGTCGGCACCTTCTTGGGATCGGCATCATAGACGCCGTCGACCGAGGTGCCCTTGAACAAGGCATCGCACTTCATCTCGGCGGCGCGCAGCGCGGCACCGGAATCGGTGGTGAAGAACGGGCTGCCGACGCCCGCGGCGAAGATCACCACGCGCCCCTTTTCCAGGTGGCGTTCGGCGCGGCGACGGATGAACGGCTCGCACACCGACGCCATCGGGATTGCCGACTGGACGCGCGTTTCGACGCCGATCTGCTCGAGCGCATTCTGCACCGCGAGCGCATTCATCACCGTGGCGAGCATGCCCATGTAATCGCCGGTCGCGCGTTCCATGCCGCGCGCCGCGCCGGAGATGCCGCGGAAGATGTTGCCACCGCCGACGACGATGCAGAGCTCATAGCCCTGCGCCTTGACGTCGGCGATCTCCTCGGCGACGCGCGCGGTCACGGCGGGATCGATGGACAGGCCACCGCCCTCGCCCATCAGCACTTCGCCGGACAGTTTCAACAAGATGCGTTTGAAGCGCGGCGCGAACGTCATAAGTTCCTATCGCTGGTGGGAGAAAGCGGGTCGGACCTTAGGCCGACGCGCGCGCCGGGGCAACCTTCGCCTGATCGGATCCGGGGTTATGTGCGCCGGTGCAGGATGCCGATCCGCCCGACGGCCACGGCAACGACAAAGGGCGCCGCGCGGGATGCGCGACGCCCTTCGCTGGATGCCGTGGCGCGCCGCAGCGCGCCGGCCGGATCAGGCCTTCTGCGCGACGCCCGAGGCGGCGGCGACTTCGGCGGCGAAGTCGGACGTTTCCTTCTCGATGCCCTCGCCGAGCTGGAAGCGGACATAGTCCTTCAGCACGATCGACGCGCCGGCGTCCTTGGCCGCCTTGGCGACGACGTCGCTGATCTTGGTCTTGCCGTCCATGACGAACAGCTGGCTGACCAGCGCATGCTCCTTGCGGAACTTGGCGATGCCGCCCTCGACCATCTTGGCGATGATATCGGCGGGCTTGCCCGATTCGGCCGCCTTCTCGGTCGCGATCGCGCGCTCGCGCTCGATCTCGGCCTCGTCGAGGTCTTCCTCGTTGAGCGCCTTCGGGAACGCCGCGGCGATGTGCATCGCGATCTGCTTGCCGAGACCCTGCAGCACCTCGTCCGAGGCGTCCGATTCGAGCGCGACGAGCACGCCGATCTTGCCGAGACCCGGCGACGCCTGGTTGTGGACGTAGGACACGACCGCACCCTGCGACACTTCGAGGCGACGCGCGCGGCGCAGCGACTGGTTCTCGCCGATCGTGGCGATGTTGTTGGTCAGCACCTCGGCGACGGTGGTGCCCGACGGCATCGCCTCGGCCTTCAGCGCCTCGATGTCGCCGCCGGTGGCGAGCGCGATCTGGGTCACTTCACGGACGAACTGCTGGAACTGGTCGTTCTTGGCGACAAAGTCGGTTTCCGAATTGACCTCGACCGCGGCGCCCTTGGTGCCGGCGGTGGCGACGCCGACGAGACCCTCGGCAGCGGTGCGGCTCGACTTCTTCTGCGCGGCGGCGAGGCCCTTGGTGCGCAGCCAGTCCAGCGCGGCGTCCATGTCGCCCGAGGTCTCGTTAAGCGCCTTCTTGCAATCCATCATGCCCGCGCCGCTCTTCTCGCGCAGGTCCTTGACCATCGCTGCGGTGATATCAGCCATGTTGCATAATCCTTGTTCTGAATGTGTTTACGGGCGAGGCAGGGCGCCGCCCTACCCCGCCCGCATGACGGTTCGACGACGGCGGTTACGCGTCGATCTGACGCTCGGCCTCGGCGCCCGCACCCTCGACCGTGCCGGCAGCCTGTTGCTCGGGCTCGGGGGTCGGGACGGTCAGCGCTTCCTCGACCGGGGCGACATCCTGCGCACCGAGATCGACGCCGCGGCGCGACTGCTGCTCCTGGTTGCCACGCGTCGCCGCGATGGCGATCGCTTCGCAATACAGGCGGATGGCGCGGCTGGCGTCGTCGTTCGCCGGCACCGGGAAGGCGATGCCGTCGGGCGAGACGTTCGAATCGAGGATCGCGACGACCGGGATGCCGAGCGTGTTGGCTTCCTTGATCGCCAGCTCTTCCTTGTTCGCGTCGATCACGAACATGACGTCGGGCACGCCGCCCATGTCGCGGATGCCGCCGAGCGACATTTCGAGCTTGTCCTTCTCACGGGTAAGCTGGAGCACTTCCTTCTTGGTGAGGCCGTGCGTATCGCCCGAAAGCTGCTCTTCGAGCGTCTTCAAGCGCTTGATCGAGTTGCTGATCGTCTTCCAGTTGGTGAGCATGCCGCCCAGCCAGCGGTGGTTGACGAAATGCTGGCCCGAACGACGCGCCGCATCGGCGACGGCGTCCTGCGCCTGGCGCTTGGTGCCGACGAACAGCACCTTGCCGCCGCTGGCGACCGACGACGAGACGAACTCGAGCGCGCGGGCGAAGAGGGGAACGGTCTGCGACAGGTCGAGGATGTGGACGCCGTTACGGTCGCCGAAGATGTAGGGCTTCATCTTCGGGTTCCAGCGGTGGGTCTGGTGGCCGAAGTGCGCGCCGGTCTCGATGAGCTGCTGCATGGTGACGACGGGAGCCGCCATAGGATGAGTCCTTTCCGGTTAATGCCTCTGGGAAGCGGATGACGCGGGCCTTGCGGCCGCACGCACCGGGCTATGATGCTTCCCATGCGGGGTTAGAGGGCTGCGCCATTAGCCGCAGCGGACGCAGAACGCAAGTCGTTCCAACCCGCTTGACAGGTAGAACGTAGGTGGAACATAAAGCGTCCAGACAGTGGACACGGTGAGTCTAACCCAGTTTAGCGGCGCTGCGGCGAAGCGAAATCGGCGAAAATGGACCCAGCGCGGAACTCACTGATTAAACAATGGTTAAGCGAGTTATCCACAGGCTGCTCGCTCGCCTGCCAGGGAGTCGGTTCGATGGTTGCAGTCGTCAGTGTTCTCGTTTTTGCCGGTGCGTTCGCGGTTGCCGCGGGCGTGATCGCCGCGACGGTCGCGCCCCAGTGGCAGCGTATCGTCCGCCTCGCCGCCGGCAACGTCGAGCCCGCCTTCGCTCCGCTGTCGCAGCTCGCCTCGGCCGAACGCCGCATCGCCGTCAGGCGCTGGGCGTCGGCTCCGGTTCCCGCTGGCGTTCGCCGCCTGCGCGCTGCCGCCTGATCTTCGCATAACTGGCGACGCTGAACGGGATCGTGATCAGGTAACCGACACAGATCGCGCTCAGCGTATGCCATGGCGCCGAGACGAGCGCCGCGCCGAGCAGGACGACGCCAGCGATCGCCTCGAACCGGATCGTCCGGCGCAGGCGCAGCGAGCCCCACGAGAAGGTGGCGACGCTCGACACCATCAGCAGCGCGATGAACGCCACCCAGAGCGCGACGAGATACGGGTTGGCGAAGATCGGCTGATCGGTCCAGAACCAGAAATAGAGCGGCAGCATCGCGAGACCCGCCCCGGCTGGTGCCGGCACACCGGTGAGGAAGCCCGCCGATTTGTGCGGCTGGTCGTCGGCGTCGATCGCCGCGTTGAAGCGGGCGAGGCGAAGCGCGCAGAACACCGCGAGAATCAGCGCGCTGATCCAGCCGAGACGCGGCAGGGCGGCGAGCGACCAGAGATACATGATGAGCGCCGGCGCGACGCCGAAGGAGATCGCATCGGACAGCGAATCGAGTTCGGCGCCGAAGCGGCTCTCGCCGTGGAGCATGCGGGCGATGCGCCCGTCGAGCCCGTCGAGCACGCCGGCGATCATGATCATCGTCACCGCACTCTGCCATTCGCCGCCGATCGCGAAGCGCACGCCGCTGAGGCCCGAGCAGAGCGCGAGCGCGGTGACGGCATTGGGGGCGACGGCGCGCAGCGGCAGCCCGCGCGGACGGCGGGGCAGGCGACGCGGCAGGCGGCGGGCGGGATCGGGGGTGGAGTCGCGCGGTTCCATTTATTTGCCGATCATTGTGCGATGCCGGTGACGGACATGCCGCCGACACGGCCGACCACCGTCTCGCCGGCGATCGTGCGTTGGCCGAGCGTCACCTGCGGGATGATGTCGTCTGGAAGGAAGACGTCGACGCGGCTGCCGAAGCGGATCAGGCCGATCCGCTGGCCGGTCGCGACCATGTCGCCCGGCTTGACGAAGGGCACGATGCGGCGCGCGACCAGCCCGGCGATCTGGGTGAAGCCGATGCGGCGGCCGTCCCGCCCCTCGACGACGATATGCTGGCGCTCGTTCTCGTCGGACGCCTTGTCGAGATCGGCGTTGAGAAACTTGCCGCTGATATAGACGACCTGGCGGATCGTACCCGCGATAGGCGTCCGGTTGATGTGCACGTCGAACACCGACATGAAGATCGACACGCGCGTCAGCGGCACCTCGCCCAGTTCGCCGACCAATTCGCGGGGTACCGCCACCCGCTGGATCATCGTGACGAGCCCGTCGGCGGGGGCGATGACGAGGCCGTCGCCGACCGGCGTGGTGCGGATCGGATCGCGGAAGAAGGTCAGCACCCAGACGACGACGGCGAGCAGCGGCCAGAACAGCACCTTGGTGATGATCGTCGCGATCAGCGTGAGCCCAAGCGCGATGGCGGCGTATTTATGGCCTTCGGGGTGGACCGAAGGGAAGCGCCACTTCACCGTGGTCGTCGGCAGCGGGCTGGTCGGTGGCTTTTCGAGCGATGGCATAACCACGGGGTGTAACCGTGTCGTTCATGCAACACAACGTTTGCCGGCGACGACGTTCACCGCGCGGCCAATCCGCCCGAGATGGTTGATCCCCTGCCCGCTTGTGCCTAGACGACGGCGCAAATCCCCTCTTGCAGGAAGCGCATATGGCCAAGATTCAGGTGAAGAACCCGATCGTCGAGATCGACGGCGACGAGATGACGCGGATCATCTGGGAATGGATCCGCGAGCGCCTGATCAAGCCGTATCTCGACATCGAGCTCGACTATTACGATCTCGGCATCGAGAATCGCGACGCGACCGAGGACCGGGTGACGGTCGACGCCGCCAAGGCGACGCAGAAGCACGGCGTCGCGGTCAAGTGCGCGACGATCACCCCCGACGAACAGCGCGTCGAGGAATTCGGCCTCAAGAAGATGTGGAAGTCGCCCAACGGCACGATCCGCAACATCCTCGGCGGCACGATCTTCCGCGAGCCGATCGTGATCAAGAACGTCCCCCGCCTGATCCCGGGCTGGACGCATCCGATCGTCGTCGGCCGTCACGCCTTCGGCGACCAGTATCGCGCGACCGACTTCCTCGTCCCCGGCCCCGGCAAGTTGCGCCTCGTATTCGAGGGCGTCGACGGCCAGACGATCGACCGCGAAGTCTTCGATTTCCCGAGCTCGGGCGTCGCGATGGCGATGTACAATCTGGACGATTCGATCCGCGATTTCGCCCGTGCCTCGATGCATTACGGCCTCAACCTCAAGTGGCCGGTGTATCTCAGCACCAAGAACACGATCCTCAAGGCCTATGACGGCCGGTTCAAGGACCTGTTCGCCGAGGTGTTCGAAACCGAGTTCAAGGACAAGTTCAAGGAAGCGGGCATCGTCTACGAGCATCGCCTGATCGACGACATGGTCGCCTCGGCGCTGAAGTGGAACGGCGAGTTCGTCTGGGCCTGCAAGAACTATGACGGCGACGTCCAGTCGGACCAGGTCGCGCAGGGCTTCGGGTCGCTCGGCCTGATGACCTCGGTGCTGCTGACGCCGGACGGCAAGACGGTCGAGGCGGAGGCCGCGCACGGCACCGTCACCCGCCACTATCGCCAGCACGAGCAGGGCAAGGCGACCAGCACCAACCCGATCGCGTCGATCTTCGCCTGGACCGGCGGCCTGAAGTATCGCGGCAAGTTCGACGGCACCCCCGAGGTGACCAAGTTCGCCGAGACGCTGGAGCGCTGCTGCATCGAGTGCGTCGAGAACGGCCAGATGACCAAGGATCTCGCGATCCTGATTGGGCCGCACCAGCCGTGGATGACCACCGAGCAGTTCTTCGAGGCGGTGCGCGCCAACCTCGAGCAGAAGATGGCGAACTGGGGCTGATCCGCTTCGCCTGAGACGATCGGGGGCTCGGAGGCTTAGGCTTCCGGGCCCTTTTTCGTAAGGCCGGCGACGAACAAGGCGAGCGCTGCGCGGGCGGCCTCCGGATCGGGCGGCAGGCGGCGATCGAGCGCGAGCGTCGCGAAGCCGTGGACCAGCGCCCAGGCCGCCATCGTCGCGGTCGGCGCGGTGCCGGGACAGAGCGTCGCGACGCGCGCGGCGAGTACGCCATAGGCATCGCCCTCGGCGGCGTGATCCGGGCTGACGTGCGCGGCGGTGGCGATCGCATCGGTGAACATCAGCCGGAACAGCGCGGGATGCGCCTGTGCGAAGGCGACATAGGCCAGCCCCTGTTCGACCAGCGCCTGTTCGGCCGCGATGGCGTTCCCCTGCGCGTCGGCGACGACGAGCCGGCCGTGCAGCATCGCAAAGCCTTCCGCCGCCACCGCGCCGAGCAGCGCCGTCTTGTCGGGAAAGTGGCGATAGGGCGCCATCGCCGATACCCCTGCGGCACGTGCGACGGCGCGGAGCGAGGGGTCGTGATCGCCGGCATCGAGCAGACGCATCGCATGCTCGACAAGCGACTGGCGCAAAGAAGGCGTCGACGTCATTCGGTGTGTTTACACTGTAAGCAGCTAGTGGTAGCTTACGCTGTAAACAAAGGAGTCGGATGATGCAAATGGATGGGCGCGCCGCCACGGCCCGTGCGACGGTGGATCTGTCGGGCTATCCCGATCTGGTCATGGTGCTGCTCGGTTTCCGGGTCGGCAGCCTGCGCGGATTGCCCGCGCTGATGCGGATCGGTCGCGGCCTCGCCACCATCAGCCGTACGCCGCCCGACGGCTTGTTGGGCAATGACGGCATGATGTTCGCGTGGAACCACGTCGGCATCCGCCATTATTGGCGCGATCTCGACAGCCTCGGCCGCTTCACCCGGTCGGCGCCGCATAGCGGCTGGTGGCGGGACTTCCTCAGCGATCGCCACGGCTGCGGGTTCTGGCACGAGGCGTATAGCGCCAAGGGCGGGATCGAGGCGATCTATGTCGGGATCGACGCTCCCGTGGGGCTCGGCACGTTCGCACCGGCGCGGTGGCCGGAGGGACCGTTCCTGTCGAGCCGCGACCGGTTGATGGCGGATGCGCGCGAACGACGGAACGGGGCGGCCTGACCCCCGTCCGTCATCCCGGCAGGTGCCGGGACGACGGTGGAGGACGATCAGGCGTTGTCGTTGACGCCGCCCTGGCCCTCGCCGTGGTTGCCGTAGCCGGCGCCCGATCCCTCGGTGTCGGTGTTTTCCGTCGGGGCGAGCGGATCGATATTGTGGTCGTTCTTGTCCTGGTCGTCGGTGCGGTCGGGGTCGGTCATCGTCAGTCCTTTTGCAGCGCGGAGGTGGAAGACCAACCGACGGTCGGCCGCTACGTTCCGTGCGTGTTTCCGGGTCTCGCCGGCGGCGCGGCGGCCGGCATGCGGCGATAGACGGTCACGCCGAGGTCGCGCGCGACGGCGCGATAATGACGCGCGAGCGCGCGGTGGACGAGGATCACGCCGGGCCGCCGGCGGTTGCGGGGGATGTCGCCGACCGCGATCACCGGCGGGCGGGCGGCGAGGATGCGGGCGACCTCCTGCGTCGGGTCGATGCCGATCGCGCGGGCCTCGCTCGCCTCGACGAGGTGGAACGGAAATGGATAGCGCGTCGGCAGGCAGCTATCGGTCGCGTCGTAGAGCACCGGCGGTGCCTGGACGAGGAACAGACAGCCCTGCCCGCGCATCCGATCGATGACCCGGGCGAGCGTGGCGACGCGCTGGCGCATGTCGGCGGTATCGCCGCGATGCGGATAGCCGCTGAACAGCAGCAATGCGCCCCCCGCGACGGCGGCGAGCGCCTGCATCGCGCGGCGGTCGAGCGCGGCGGCGGCGCAGACCGCGATCGGGACGAGCAGCGGCAGCGCGTAATGGTTGAAATAGGGCGGGACGAGCAGCCAGCCGACCACCGCGACGGCGAGCCAACCGGTCAGGAATCGATCGGGGCGCACGATCAGCCCGCGAATCGCGAGTCCGGCGGGGACGAGCAGGACGACGGCGACGCCGGCCAGCCGTGCCGCGATCGGATCGCCGGGGGTCGCCTGGCGCAGGAAGATCGATTCGATCGTGGCGAACCACCAGGCGCCGCCGTGCCCCATGCCGGCATAAGCGGCGGCGGCAGCGATCGTCGGGAGCAGCGCGCTGGCGGCATAGAGCGCTGCCGCAGCGGCGAGCCGTGCCGGGTTGCGGTGGCGTTGCCATGTAGCGCCGAGCAGCGCGATGCCGAAGAAACAGCCTTCGAAGACCGCGGTCGGCTTGATTTGCAACGCCAGCCCGGCGAGCAGCATCGCCGGGATCGCGGCGCGGCGGCGACCGGCGATCGTGTCGCGGGTCAGCAGCGCCGCCGCGACGATGGCGAGATCGTAGAAGACCGGCGACTGGCCGCCGCGGCCGCCGAGCAGCTCCAGCCAGACGAGATAGAGCAGGCCCGCCGCCAGCGCGCCGGCGGCGCCGGCATGGCGTCGGGCCATCGTCGCGATCAGGCCGGCGGTGGCCGCTGCGGCGGCGAGCGCGAGCAGATGATAGGCGACGACGGGATCGCCGGGCAGGCCCCGTGCCGCCGCGGCGATCAGGAACAGGCCGATCGGCTTGCGGTCCCAGATGTCGACATAGGGGATCGCCCCCTCCCACATCCGCTGCCCGACGAGCAGGTACATCTGTTCGTCGACATCGATCAGCGGGTTGCCGATATCCGGCAGGCGCAACGCCACCGCGGCGAGGATCAGGATCAACCAGGAAAGCCGCTGCGTCATGCGCCATGCGTCATGGCGCAAAGAGGGTTAGCGGCGCGCTAACGCGATCAGAACAGCTCGCCCTGCGGCCCGGCGGGCGGGCGGAACAGATCGGTGCGCAGAGGGGCGCCGCGATTGCCGAGGCCGTGCTTGCGGCAGGCGATACGGAAGCGGGTGCGCATCAGCTCGGCCCAGGGGCCGGCGCCCTGCATGCGCGTGAAGAAATCGGGATCGTTGTCGCGGCCACCGCGCAACGACTGGATGATGGCCATCACCTTGCCGGCACGATCGGGGAAATGTGCGTCGAGCCACGCCCGGAATAGCGGCGCGACCTCGTGCGGCAGGCGGACGGGGATGAAAAAACAGGATTTCGCGCCAGCCTCCGCGGCGCGTTCGACCAGATGCTCGAGTTCGTGGTCGGTGATCGACGGGATCACCGGCGCGATCGAGACATAGACGGGGATCCCGGCATCGGCGAGCATCCGCACCGCGCGCAGCCGCCGTTCGGGATGCGGCGCACGCGGCTCGATCGTCGCGGCGATCGTCGGGTCGAGCGAGGTGATCGACATCGCGACGCCGGCCAGTCCCTCGGCCGCCATCGCCGAAAGCAGGTCGATATCGCGCGTCACCCGATCCGACTTGGTGGTGATGGTGAGTGGATGGCGCGTCTCGGCGAGCACTTCGATGATGGCGCGGGTGATCCGCCAGTCGCGCTCGATCGGCTGATAGGGATCGGTATTTGTGCCGAGCGCGATCGGCGCGACGACATAGCCGGGCTTGCGCAATTCGGCGCGGAGCAGCTCGGCGGCCTGCGGCTTGGCGAACAGCCGCGACTCGAAATCGAGACCGGGCGAGAGATCGTGATAGGCATGCGTCGGCCGCGCGAAGCAATAGATGCAGCCGTGTTCGCAGCCGCGATACGGGTTGATCGAGCGATCGAAGAAGACGTCGGGCGAGCTGTTGCGGGTGATGATCGTGCGCGGGGTTTCGACGGTGACGCTGGTCCGCAACGGTGCGGGCGCGCCATCGATCTCGCCCTGCGCATCGAGCCAGTCGCCATCCGCCTCACGCTCGGGCAGGTTGAAGCGGCGGCTGCCGGTGTTGACCGTGGCACCGCGGATGGCGCGTTTGACGAGCGGCTTGGCCATTGCGCGATGGTAGATGGCCAACTAGAACATAGCAAGAACATGATAGGAGATATGGTATGGCGCGGCTGAACTATCTCGAACTGCCGGTGGCCGACACGACGCGGGCCAAGGCGTTCTACGGCGAAGCGTTCGGCTGGGCGTTCAGCGATTTCGGGCCGAGCTATGCGGCGACGACCAGCGGCGATACCGATATCGGCTTCCAGGCCGATCCCGCGCAGCAGACCGCGGCAGCGCTGCCGGTGATCGAGGTGGCGGATGTCGACGCGGCACTCGCCGCGGTCGCGGCGGCCGGCGGGCGGGTGACGATGCCGGTGTTCGCCTTTCCCGGTGGGCGGCGGTTCCACTTCGCCGATCCGGATGGGCACGAGCTGGCGGTGATGCAGGTCGACGCGGGTTAGGTCCGTTCTTCGCGGGCCGGATGACTCTCACGTCCGTCATGCCGGACTCGTTCCGGCATCCACTGTTCCGCAGGAGCGAAAGCTGTTGGTCCTGCGGGCCGGTGGACCCCGGAACAAGTCCGGGGTGACGGGTAGTTTGGGGTGACGTCGCCCCCCCGGCTTGCCGCTTACGGTCGCGGACCGATTACCGTTCCGTCAGCCGCGGCATCAGTTCGACGAAATTGCAGGGGCGGTGGCGGCTGTCGAGCTGGTCCTGCAGGATGCCGTCCCAGCCGTCCTTCACCGCGCCGGTCGAGCCGGGCAGCGCGAAGATATAGGTGCCGCGCGCGACGCAGGCGCAGGCGCGCGACTGGACGGTGCTGGTGCCGATCTTGGCGTAGCTCAGATAGCGGAACAGCTCGCCGAAGCCGGGGATCATCTTGGTGGCGACGCGCTCGACCGCCTCCGGCGTGACGTCGCGGCCGGTGACGCCGGTGCCGCCGGTGGTGATGACGCAATCGACGCTTTCGTCATCGATCCAGCGATGCAATTGCGCGACGATCGCGTCGGCATCGTCGCGCAGGATGACGCGACCGGCGAGGATATGGCCCGCCGCTTCGAGCCGGCCGACCAGCGTATCGCCCGAGCGATCCTCGGCGAGCCCGCGCGTATCGGAAACGGTGAGCACCGCGATGTTGACCGGGCGGAAGGCGAGGCTGGTGTCGATCGGCATGGCTCAGCCCACCGAACGAAGCTGCGAGGCGACGCGGTCGAGCGCGACGTCGCTGATGCCGGGAATCGCCTGGATCGTCTCGACCAATTCCATGTCGAGCAGGAAGTCGCGACCGAGCAGCACCGTCGCCTCGCCCTCCCCGACCGGGATATGCGCACGCACCTCGCCGCGAGCGCCACGATGATGCGCGAGCAGCGCCGACAGCGCCTCGAAGGCGGTGACATGCGCCACCCTGGCGGCGATGGTGAAGCGCGCGATCGAGGCGAGCCCCTCGAACGGCTGGATGCGCTTCACCGAGACGCGCGGCGTCTCCTCGCCGGGCCGGCGGTCGAGCTCCACGGTGATGAGGCCGCAGCCGCCGCAACGCGCGGCATCCTCCAGCTCGGCGGCGACCGAATCGTCGAAACAGGTGGCGACGAACTGGCCGCTCGCGTCGGACAAGGTCGCCATCATGTACCGCTTGCCGCGCGCCGAGGTGCGCCAACGCGCATCCTCGACCAGCACCGCCATCGTCGCGCCGGCGCGGGTGCCGTCCTCGGGGATGTTGAGCTCGGTCAGCGCGACATATTGGCGCGCGCCATGCATCTTGGCGAGATGCGCGTGGCGGTCGACCGGGTGGGCGGAGAAATAGAAGCCGAACGCCTCCTTCTCCTGCTCCATCGCATCCGCCATCGACCAGCGCACGCTGGCGGGCAGCTTGATCGCATCGCCGGCGACATCCTCGGCGCCGAACAGGCCGTGCTGGCCGCTGGTCTTGCCCTCGTGGGTGCGGGCGGCGACGGCGAGGATCGTCTCGGCGACGGCGTGAATGCCGGCGCGGTTGGGATCGAAACAGTCGAACGTGCCGCTGGCGGCGAGCGTTTCGAGCTGGCGCTTGTTGATGAGGCGCGGATCGACGCGGGTGGCGAGATCGTCGATGCTCTTGAACGGACCGTTGGTGCTGCGCTCGACGACGAGCTTCTCCATCGCCCCCTCGCCGACCGACTTCAGCGCGGCGAGCGCGTAGCGGACGGCAAGGCCGCCATCCTCGGTCGCCTCGACGTCGAATTCGGCGTCGCTCTTGTTGATGTCGGGGCCGCAGATCGTCACCCCCAGCCGGCGCATGTCGTCGACGAAGATGCAGAGCTTGTCGGTCTGCGCCATGTCGTAGCACATCGACGCGGCGTAGAATTCCTCCGGGTGATGCGCCTTCAGCCACGCGGTCTGATAGGCGAGCAGCGCGTAGGCGGCGGCGTGGCTCTTGTTGAAGCCATAGCCGGCGAACTTGTCGATCAAGTCGAACAATTCGTTCGCCTTGTTCTTGGGTATGCCGTTCACCTTGGCGCAGCCCTCGACGAAGATCGCGCGCTGCGCGTCCATCTCCGCCTTGATCTTCTTGCCCATTGCGCGGCGCAGCAGATCGGCGCCGCCGAGCGAGAAGCCGGCGAGTATCTGCGCCGCCTGCATCACCTGTTCCTGGTAGACGAAGATGCCGTAGGTCTCGGACAGGATCGGTTCGAGCAGGTCGTGGGGATAGACGATCGGCTCGGTGCCCTGTTTGCGGCGGCCGAAGCTCGGAATATTGTCCATCGGGCCGGGGCGGTAGAGCGAGACGAGCGCGATGATGTCGCCGAAATTGGTCGGGCGCACGGCGCTGAGCGTGCGGCGCATGCCTTCCGATTCGAGCTGGAACACACCGACCGTGTCGCCCTTCTGAAGCAGTTTGTAGACCGCCTCGTCGTCCCATAGCAAAGCGTCGAGATCGACGCTGATGCCGCGCTTGGCGAGCAACTGCACCGCCTTCTTGAGCACCGACAGGGTCTTGAGGCCGAGGAAGTCGAACTTCACCAGGCCGGCGCCCTCGACGTACTTCATGTCGAACTGGGTGACCGGCATGTCCGAGCGTGGGTCGCGGTAGAGCGGCACCAGTTGCGCGAGCGGGCGGTCGCCGATCACCACGCCGGCGGCGTGCGTCGACGAGTGGCGCGGCAGGCCCTCCAGCTTCGTCGCCAGATCGAGCAGGCGGCGGACCTGATTGTCGTTCGAATATTCCTTGGCGAGCTCGGGTACGCCGTTGAGCGCGCGCTTGAGGTCCCACGGATCGGTCGGATGGTTGGGGACGAGCTTGGCGAGGCGATCGACCTGGCCGTAGCTCATCTGGAGGACGCGGCCGGTGTCCTTGAGCACCGCGCGCGCCTTCAGCTTACCGAAGGTGATGATCTGCGCGACCTGATCGCGCCCATATTTCTCCTGCACGTAGCGGATGACCTCGCCACGCCGCGTTTCGCAGAAGTCGATGTCGAAGTCGGGCATCGAGACGCGTTCCGGGTTGAGGAAGCGTTCGAACAGCAGGCCGAGCTTCATCGGATCGAGATCGGTGATCGTCAGCGCCCAGGCGACGACCGAGCCGGCGCCCGAGCCGCGCCCCGGCCCCACCGGAATGTCGTGATCCTTCGCCCATTTGATGAAGTCGCCGACGATCAGGAAATAGCCGGGGAAACCCATCTGGACGATGACGTCGACCTCGAACGCGAGCCGCTTGCGATACACGTCGCGCCAGTCGGGGTCGTCGGCGGGCTGGGTGCCGAGTGCCTCGATCCGGTCGAGCCTCTTTTCCAGCCCCGCCGCCGCCTCGGCGCGCAGCATCGCCGCCTCGCCCTCGCGATCGCCGGCGAGGCTGGGCAGGATCGGCTTGCGATAGGGCGCCATCACCGCGCAGCGCTGCGCGACGACCAAGGTGTTGTCGATCGCCTCGGGCAAGTCGGAGAAGAGTTCGCGCATCGTCTCGGCGGGCTTGAGCCATGCGTCGGGGCAGGAGCGGATGCGGTCCTCGCTCTCGACATAGGTCGAGTGCGCGATGCACAGCATCGCATCGTGCGCGTCGAGAAAGGCGCTGTCGGAGAAGCAGCAGGGATTGGTCGCGACCAGCGGCAGGTTGCGATCATAAGCGAAGTCGACCAGCGCCTGTTCGGCGGTCTCCTCGATCACGTCGCTGCGGCGGGCCAGTTCGATATAGAGGCGGTCGGGGAACAGCGCCTGCAACCGGTCGAGATAGGCGGCGGCGCGATCCGGCTGGTCCTCGTGGATCAATCGCGCCAGCGCGCCCTCGCCGCCCGCGGTCAGCGCGATCAGGCCGTCGGTGCGCCCCTCCAGCGCGGCGAAATCGACATGCGCGGGCAGTTCGATCGGCCGTTCGAGATGCGCGAGACTGACCAGCGCGCACAGATTGTCATAGCCCGTCGCATCCTGCGCATAGAGGGCGATCCAGTCGAGCGGGACGGCGACGCCGTCGGGCATGCCGGGCCGCGCGACGCACAGCATCGTGCCGATCACCGGCTGGACGCCGTCCTTCTTGGCGGCATCGGAAAAGGCCATCGCCGCATAGAGGCCGTTGCGATCGGTCAGGCCGGCGGCGGGGAAACGCATCGCCTTTGCCTGTTTGGCGATCGCCTTGGGCTCGATCGCCCCGTCGAGCATCGTGTAGGACGAGAAAATGCGGAGCGGTACGAAACCGGAATGAGCCATTGCGGAGACTTAGCCGCTCAACCCCGATTCGAACAGGGCGGGCCAAGGAACCTGCGGTGGATAACTCCGTTACGCGGGCATAACGGAGGAGGTTACGTCAATGTCGGACACTGTATTCACCGATCCGCTCGCGCCGCGTGCCGCCGGTGCCGGCTGGGGCTGGATCCTCGCTTATGGCGTGCTGTCGATCGTGCTCGGCGTGCTCGCCTTCCTCAATCCCTTCGCCGCGACCTATGCGGCGACGCTGGTGATCGGTGCGTTCTTGATCGCCGCCGGGCTGGTGTCGATCGCGGCCGGATTTGCCGGCAGGGATCACGAAGGGCGCGGCTATGCGATCGGCTTCGGCGTGCTGTCGCTGGTCATCGGGCTGCTGATGGCGTTCGCACCGGCGACCGCGGCGATCTCGCTGACCTTGCTGGTCGCGATCTGGCTCGGCATTCGCGGGGCGCTCGAGATCGGGCTCGGCGCGCGGTTCAAGCGCGGGCGCGCGCTGATGATCGTGCTCGGCGTGGTCAACATCCTGCTCGCGATCTACGTGCTCGCGACCCTGCCCTGGTCGGCACTGACGCTGCCGGGCTTCATCCTCGGGATCAGCTTCCTGCTCGGCGGCGTCGCCTCGGTGGCGGCGGCGCTGAACCACAAGACGGGCGCGAAGCCCTTCGCCGCACCGGAGGTGTGAGCGGCCCCCTCGCGCAAAACCAGTACCCCGGCGGAGGCCGGGGTACTGGAAGTTGCAAGCGTTACAGCAGCGCCTCGATATCGGCGGCGATCTCCTCGGGCTTGGTCGTCGGCGCGTAGCGATGGACCACCCTGCCCTCGCGGTTCACCAGAAACTTGGTGAAATTCCACTTGATCGCCTTCGAGCCGAGCAGGCCCGGCGCCTCGGTCTTCAACCGCGAGAACAACGGATCGGCCCCTGCCCCGTTGACCTCGACCTTGCCGAAGACCGGGAAAGTCACGTCATAGGTCAGTGAACAGAAATTGGCGATCTCGGCGGCGTCGCCGGGCTCCTGCGCGCCGAACTGATTGCACGGGAAGCCGAGCACCTCGAAGCCGCGCTCGGCAAAGCGGCGATGCAGCGCCTCCAGCCCCTCATATTGCGGGGTGAAGCCGCATTTCGACGCGGTGTTGACGATCAGCAGTACCTGCCCCGCCCAGCGATCGAGCGGGATCGGCGCGCCGTCGGCGCCGGTGACGGTGAAATCAGTGATCGCGGTCATGCGTGCCTCGCGAGCAGGAAGAGGAGGTTCTGCTTCACCCCCGGCCATTCGCGGTCGAGGATCGAATAGACGACACTGTCGCGCAGCCGGCCGTCCGCCATCTGCTGGTGACCGCGCAGCACACCGTCCTGCTTCGCGCCGAGCCGCTCGATCGCCGCCTGGCTGCGCTTGTTGAGCGAATCGGTACGGATCTGCACGCACTGGCAGTCCAGCGCCTCGAAGGCGTGGGTGAGCAGCATGAGCTTGGCCTCGGTGTTGACGCCGGTACGCTGCACCGCCTTGGCGTAGAAGGTGCCGCCCAGTTCGAGCCGGCGATGCGCCGGCGCCATGCGCATATAGCGGGTGGTGCCGACCACCTGCCCTGCCGGATCGCAGACCGCGAACAGGCGGGCACGGCCGAACGCCTGCTGCTCGAACGCCGCGTCGAGCCACCGGTCCGCATCCTTGAGCTGCGAGACGTTGGCGTAGAAAGTGTCCCACAGATCGTCCGCCGCGGCGACCGCGACCAGCGCGTCCCGGTCGGCGCGCTCCAGGGGCCGCAGCGTGACGTGACGGCCGACGAGCGTCGGCGTCTCGGCCCACGCGGTCACGTCAGCACGCCTTCGTGCAGGCGGACGACGCGATCCATCTTCTGCGCCAGCCGCTCGTTATGCGTCGCGATCAACGCCGCCGAGCCCTCGCCGCGCACCAGCCGCAGGAACTCGGCAAGCACCACGTCGGCGGTATGTTCGTCGAGATTGCCGGTCGGTTCGTCGGCGAGCACCAGCGCCGGCCGGTTGGCCAGCGCGCGCGCCACCGCGACGCGCTGCTGCTCGCCGCCGGAGAGCTGGCTCGGCCGGTGCGTCAGCCGGTGGCCGAGGCCGAGCGCCGTCAGCAGCGACACCGCGCGATCGTCGGCGGGCTTGCGCTCGGCACCGTGGACGAGCTGCGGCAGCACGACATTCTCGGTCGCGTTGAAGTCGGGCAGCAGATGGTGGAACTGGTAGACGAAGCCGAGCCGGTCGCGGCGCATGATCGTGCGGCCATGCGCGTCGAGCTTCGCGGCTTCCTCGCCGCCGATCATGATCGAGCCCTGAAAGCCACCCTCGAGCAGGCCGACTGCCTGTAGCAGCGTCGACTTGCCCGAACCCGACGGGCCGACCAGCGCGACGATCTCGCCCGGCGCGACGGAGAGGTCGACGCCGCGCAGGACGTGGATCGTCTCCTCGCCCTGACGGAAGCTGCGGGTCAGGCCGGTGGTGCGGAGGACGTCATTCATAGCGCAGCACCTGTACCGGATCGGTGCTCGCCGCCTTCCACGCCGGATAGAGCGTGGCGAGGAAGCTGAACACCAGCGCCATCAGCGCGATGATGACGATCTCGACCGGGTCGGGCTTGGAGGGAAGCTCGGTGAGATAGCGGATCGACGGATCCCACAGATTCTGCCCGGTGACGAGCTGGACGAGGTTCACCACGGCCTGGCGATAGAAGAGGAAGACGAAGCCGAGCACGAGGCCGGCGAGCGTGCCGAGCGCGCCGATCGTCGTGCCGACGACCATGAAGATGCGCATCAATCCGACCCGCGTCGCACCCATCGTCCGCAGGATCGCGATGTCGCGCGTCTTGGCACGGACAAGCATGATCAGCGACGACAGGATGTTGAACACCGCGACGAGGATGATGATCGACAGCACGGTGAACATCGCGACCCGCTCGACCTCGAGCGCCTGGAACAGCTGCGCGTTCATGCTGCGCCAGTCGGCGATGACCGCGCCGCCGCGCAGACGGTCGGCGAGCGGCGCGAGGATCGGCGCGACCTTGTCGGGGTCGACGGTCTGCAATTCGATCTGGCTGACGTTGTCGCCGAGCAGCAGCAGCGTCTGCGCATCCTCGATCGGCATGATGACATAGGCCTTGTCGTAATCGTACAGGCCGATCTCGAAGATGGCGCCGACCGTATAATTGACGATACGCGGCACGGTGCCGAACGGCGTCGCCTGCCCCTGCGGGTTGAATAGCGAGATCTCGCTGCCGACCTGCGCGCCGAGCGCCTCGGCGAGCCGCGATCCGATCGCGATCCGGCCGCTGCCCGGCGTGATGCCGGCGAGCGTGCCCATCACGAGCTTGTCGCCGATCACCGGCTTGACGTCGGCGAGGCGGACGCCGCGGACCAGCACCCCTTCGGCGCGGCCGTTATAGGTCGCGGCGAGCGGCTGTTCGACCATCGGCGTGGCGGAGGTGACGCCGGGCGTCTTGCGCGCCTCGGCGACGATCTCGCGCCAGTCGGGCAGACGGCCGCCGACGCCCTGGATCACGGCATGGCCGTTGAGCCCGACGATCTTGTCGAACAGCTCGGCACGGAAGCCGTTCATCACGCTCATCACGATGACGAGCGCGGCGACGCCGAGCATCACCGCGACGAGGCTGATCGAGGCGACCAGGAAGATGAACGCCTCGCCCTTGCCCGGGAGCAGGTAGCGCCGGGCGATCATCCGTTCGTAGCGTGAGAGGAGCATGGCCGGACCTCTAGGTGACGTGCGAGTCACAAGCAACAAATGTTGCGGATTCGACACAGGTTTCGGTCAATCGATTCCGCCGCTCCACATAGCCGGTGACAAAGCCGGCAGTGCTGCCTAGCAAAGACTTACTGAGACACAGGCAACGGCCGTGGTTCGGGGAAGAGCGGAACGACAGCGCAGCGAAATAACGCGCGATTGTCGGAAAGCGACCTAAGGGGGCTGACGGGTTTTCTCGTCACGCAGGCGCCCGGATCGGCAACGGTCCGGGCGTTTGCTTGTCCGCCGCAGATTTAGACCAGAGTAGCCGGGCAGAGGGTGGGAGCTTCCAGGTCGCGCCCCCTGTCCGGCGACCGTCTTTATTGCCGATCAATCCTGAACCGGGTCATAACGCGGACCGAAGTATCTGCGACTCCGAACCGTTTGGCACGCACAATGCGGGCGTGGCGTCATCCCTCCCCCGCTCCATCATCCCGGCGAAAGTCGGGACCCATGGATGCGACGGCGACAACGGTATGCGCTGCCTTTGACATCACCGAAACCATGGGCCCCGGCCTTCGCCGGGGTGACGAAACTGTGGGTAGCTCAGGCGGTTGGCAGACCGGCCGAACGTGTCGCGACATTGTCCGATCCCCGCCCTTCCTGAACGTATCGAACGCCTAGAACCGCTTCGACACCGTCAGGCCATAGGTGCGCGGATCACCCGGCTGGCCGACGATCAGGCCGGTGTTGCCCGACTGCGTTGACAGCAGTTCGAAGTAGTTCTGGTCGAACGCATTGCGCACCCAGCCGAAGACGTTGAAATCGTTCTTGCGATAGCCCGCGCGGACGTTCGACAGCGAATAGCCCTCGATCCAGGTATAGGCCGACGGCGACGGGTTGGACGAGAAGCGCGACCGGTAATTGCCGTCATAGCCGACATAGACTTCACCACCCGCGCCATCGACCGGGAGGTTATATTCGCCGCCGTAGGAGAAGGACCATTTCGAGATGCCCGGCAGGCGCTGGCCGGAGATGTCGCAAAAGGCCGGGCTACGCCCGCCGGGCGTCCCCGCCGGATCGGTCACGCCACCGGGCGCAGTCGCGGTGCCACCCGACAGTTCGGGCGGGCACGGCGCGTTCTTGAAGTCGACATATTTGGCGTCGGTGAAGGCACCGCTGACGTAGACGCTGAGCCGCTTGCTCGGGCGGAAGCTCGAATCGAACTCGACGCCACGTGACCGCACCTTGCCGGCATTGGCGAGATAGCCGCGGATCACGTTGATCGCATTGTTGTTCACCGTCGCCTGATAGTCGGACACGTCGGTCCAGAAGCCGGCGAGGTTGAGCGTCAGCCGCCGGTCGAGGAACTGCGTCTTGAGGCCGATCTCGTAATTGTTGACCTTCTCGGGCTTTACCGTCTGCGTCGTCAGATCGACGCCGGTGCTGGTCGAATTGAGCGGCAGGCCGGATAGATTGATCCCGCCCGATTTGAAGCTGCGCGCATAGGTGGCGTAGCCGTGAATCTCGGGCGCGAAATCATAAGAGACGGTGATATCGCCCGACGTATTCCAGGCGCTGAACCGCGGGCTGTAACGCTGCGGTGCGAGTGTATTGATCTGGTTCTGGAAGGTCGTGCGCGCCGCCGTGGTGGGCTGCGCGGCCAGCAGCGTCGCGACGTTATCCGCCGTGGCGGTAAAATTATACTGGCTGTTGGCGATGCTGACGACCGATTCGTAGAAACCCGACTTGCGGTCGTAATTGACGCGCAGCCCCGGCTGGATGTGGAGCGCATCGGTCAGCGCCCAGTTGAGCTTGCCGAACACCGCGAAGCTCGTGTTGTCGAAGCTGATCGTATTGGTCGAGGTCAGGCCGTTGAGGACGTTGGGATTGTTGGCGTCGGTGCCCGACAGCAGGAAGCGGCTCGCCGCCGATCCCTGCACCTGCGACCCCTGGGTATCGATCGTCTGGTGGAACAGGAAGGCGCCGACCGTGTAGTCGAGCCGGTTGGTGCCGTTCGAGGCGAAGCGGAATTCCTGCGACACCTGCTTCTGCTGCGACGGATTCTGCGAGACGGTGGTGATCGGCAGGCCGGTGAAATCGCGATCGTTCTGCGGCTGCCAGTCCCAGTAGCGCCACGCACTGACCGAGGTCAGCGTCGCCGGGCCGAGATCCCAATTGGCGACCAGCGAGGCGCCGCCGACCTCCTGCCGCGAATTGATCGCCGCATCGAGATCGGTGCGCCGATCGAACGGGTCCCTGCTGGGCGGCGTATAATTGAGCGCCGCCGCGAGCGCATTATATTGCCGTGCGAGCGGCCGCTGCGTGGTGCCGACGCGGGCATAATATTGCACGCAGCATTCCGGGTTCTGGACGTTGAAATCGCCCGACAGCGTGAAATTGAGCGACGGACTCGCGTTCCACAGCAATTGTCCGCGCACCCCCAGATTGCGCTGGCGATGCAGGTCCTCGCCCGAGGTGACGTCGCGGATCGTCCCCTTGCGCGTCGTTGCCGAACTCGACAGCCGCAGCGCCACCGTGTCGGACAGCGGCCCCGACACCGACGCCTTGGCCTGGACGAAATTGTAATTGCCGACGCTGACCTCGGCCCTCCCCTCCGGCGTGAAGCTCGGCGGGCGGGTGGTGACGTTGAGCGCGCCGGCGGTGGTGTTCTTGCCGTACAGCGTCCCCTGCGGGCCGCGCAGCACCTCGACCCGGTCGACGTCGACGAAATCGAAGGTCGAGGCGCCGATCCGGCCGATATAGACGCCGTCGACGTAGAAGCCGACACCCTGCTCGATGCCGTCGTTGGTCAGGCCGAATGGTGCGCCGAGGCCGCGGATATTGATCGCCGAATTGCGCGGGTTGCTGGAGAAGAATTGCAGCGAGGGCTGCTGCTGCTGGAGGCGATTGACGTTGAACGCGCCGGTCTTGTCGATGTCGGCGCCGCCGACCACCGACATGGCGATCGGCACGCGCTGCACCGATTCGGCGCGCCGGCGCGCGGTGACGAGGATGTCGCCGCCGCCCGGTGCCGAAGCCGCCGGACGGGCGTCTTCGCTTCCCCCGGCGGTCACCGGCGCGGGTGCGGCATCGTCCTGCGCTGCGGCGGGTGCGGTGGCGGCAGCGGCGGTCTGGCCGGCGAGAAGAATGGCGAGCGTCAGCGACATGCGGTTTCCCTGATGTTATTTTCGCCGCAAACTCCACTGGTTCGGGGGATGTTCAAAGATGGAGATGCTTCGCGGCGACAAAGCGGGGCTTCGGCGCCAACCCGAAAATTGCGGATCGGGCGAACAGAGGCCCTCTTGAACCGCGGCCGGAGCAATCCAAAATCGTGGCTGCACGGCGCCGATCACGGGCCGTGCACCGGCATCGCACGCTCGTGGATGCCGTCGTTCAACTCGCTTCTCGCGGAGGATTTGACATGCGACTCGACCTGACCCCCTATCGCCGCTCGACCATCGGTTTCGACCGCCTGTTCGACATGCTGGAAAGCAACGCGCGCGCCGCCACGGCGGAGAATTACCCGCCCTTCAACCTCGAACGCCTCGCCGAGGATCGCTATCGCATCACGCTCGCGGTCGCCGGCTTCTCGCGCGACGAGATCGAGATCACCGCGCAGCAGAACCTGCTGCTGGTCTCGGGCAAGAAGGACGACAAGGCCGGCAACGCCAACTTCCTGCACGTCGGCATCGCCAACCGCAGCTTCGAGCGCCGCTTCGAGCTCGCCGATTTCGTCTTCGTCGAGGACGCCCGTCTCAACGACGGCCTGCTCGTCATCGACCTGGTCCGCGAAGTACCCGAGGCGATGAAGCCGAAGACCATCGCGATCAAGACCGGCGCACCGCTCGCCGCGGTGGAGAACAAGGACGTGGCCGCGGCCGCGTAATCCTCGGGGCGTCCGGGCCGATCGGTCCGGGCGCTCTGTTAACGGTGATCGGCCGGATAGGCGGTAACCAGGCGGCAGCCTGCCTCGCCGTCCGGCTGGAGCCAGATCGTCACGATACAGGGGTTGCGCCCGTCAGGCGTTTCGAGGCTGCATCGCACCTCATGTTTTATACCGTAAGCGTTGCTCGACGTTCGCACGATCGGCCGTGTCGCCCCATGCCGATCCAGCGCCACCGCAAAGGCGATTGGGTCGGACGAATCATATCCGAAGCGTCCGAAGAACGTCGCCTTGGCACGCCCGGTCGGATGATCGCGATTGAGCAGATACGCCTCGACTTTCGCGATCTCGACGACGCGAATGCCGGGAAGGCCGATCATATCACGCGGGCAAGATCGCCATTGCGCAGGGTGACGACGATGGCGACCGGTTCGACGAACTCCACCTCATAGGCCTCGCCGCCATCGTGCCGGTGTACGATTGTCCCAATTGTTCCCGGCAACAAAATCCCTGCGTCGGTGCCGACGACAGAGCGCAGCCTCACCAACGCATAATCGTCGAACGTCGGATCCGCGGGCAGCCTTGGTGATGATGTCGCCATATCGATGCTCCACCGCCATCATGCCGCAGTCGCGCGGATCCGCGCAAGAGCGTCAGACCAAGCGGCTCTTCGTCAGCGCCGCCTGGATGAAGCTCGCGAACAGCGGGTGGGGATCGAACGGCTTGCTCTTCAGCTCCGGGTGGAACTGGACACCGACGAACCACGGATGATCCGGCCGCTCGACGATCTCGGGCAGGGTGCCGTCGGGCGACATGCCGCTGAACACCAGCCCGCCCTTCTCCAGCGCGTCCTTGTAATGCGTGTTGACCTCGTAGCGGTGGCGATGGCGCTCGTGGATCACCGTATCGCCGTAGATCGACGACACGACGCTATTGCCGTCGAGCGATGCCTCATAGGCGCCGAGCCGCATCGTGCCGCCGAGATCGCCCTGCTCCTCGCGCTTCTCGAGTCCGTCGCGACCCATCCATTCGGTGATGAGGCCGACGACCGGCTCGTCCGTCGGTCCGAATTCGGTCGACGAGGCATTGGCGATGCCGGCGAGGTCGCGGGCGCCCTCGACGCAGGCCATCTGCATGCCGAAGCAGATACCGAAATAGGGGATCTCGCGCTCGCGGGCGAATTTGACCGCCTTGATCTTGCCCTCGGCACCGCGCTCGCCGAACGCGCCGGGGACGAGGATCGCGTCGCACGGCTCGAGCTGGCTGACGATCTCGCCATTGTCGTTCTCGAAGATCTCGGCGTCGATCCAGCGGACGTTGACCTTGACCCGGTTGGCGATCCCGCCGTGGACGAGCGCCTCGTTGAGCGACTTGTACGCGTCCTGCAGGCCGACGTATTTGCCGACGACGCCGACGGTCACCTCGCCCTCCGGATTGGTGAGCCGATCCATGATGTCGGTCCAGCGGCTGAGGTCGGGCGCCGACGACGGCGTGATGCCGAAGGCGCGCAGCACCTCCGAATCGAGACCCTCGCCGTGATATTGCAGCGGCACCGCATAGATGCTCTTGGCGTCGAGCGCCGGAATGACCGCCGTCTCCGGCACGTTGCAGAACAGCGCGATCTTGGCGCGCTCCGACGGCGGCAGCGGATGCTCGCAGCGGCAGACCAGCACGTCGGGCTGCACGCCCAAGGCGGCGAGTTCGCGCACCGAATGCTGCGTCGGCTTGGTCTTCAGCTCGCCGGCGGCGGCTATATAGGGAACGAGCGTGACGTGGATGCTGATCGCATTGCCGCGACCGACCTCGTTCTTGAGCTGGCGGATCGCCTCGATGAACGGCAGCGACTCGATGTCGCCGACCGTGCCGCCGATCTCGCAGAGCACGAAATCGAGGTCATCGGTCTCGGCGCGGGCGAAGGCCTTGATCGCGTCGGTGACGTGCGGGATCACCTGCACGGTGGCGCCGAGATAGTCGCCGCGCCGCTCGCGCTCGATGATCGTCTTGTAGATGCGCCCCGAGGTGACGTTGTCCGACTGGCGCGAAGCGACGCCGGTGAACCGCTCGTAATGGCCGAGATCGAGGTCGGTCTCGGCACCGTCGTCGGTAACGTAGACCTCGCCGTGCTGATACGGGCTCATCGTGCCGGGATCGACGTTGAGATAGGGATCGAACTTGCGAATCCGGACGCGGTAGCCGCGCGCCTGGAGCAAAGCTGCGAGAGAGGCCGCCATGAGGCCTTTGCCGAGCGACGAAACCACGCCGCCGGTGATGAAGATGTACCGCGCCATGGGAGAAATCGCCTAGCGTGTTATGGGGTCGAACGACAAGAGCGCGCGGGTCGGCCCCGCGCGCGATTCACGATGAACGGATCAGCGGGTTAGCGCTGGAGCGGCACCGCGCCATTGTCGGCGGGAGCGTTGGGCACCGCATCCTGCGCGGGCGCAGGGGCGGGTGCGGCCGCCGGGGGCGTGCGGGCGAGCGAGGTGTCGATCGTCTGCGTCTGGCGATGCGCCGCGATGAAGGCGAGCGCGATCGACATGCCGACGAACACCGTCGCGAGGATCGACGTCATCCGCGTGAGGAAATCGGCCGCGCCGCGCGCCGACATCAGCCCCGACGGGCTGCCGCCCATGCCGAGGCCACCACCCTCCGACCGTTGCATCAGGATCACCGTCACGAGCGCCGCGGCGATGATGGCATGAACGACGAGGAGGAAGGTGAACATCTATGGTCCCGGAAACGCGTATGAAGGCGCGCACATAGGCGAGGGCTGCGAAACGATCAACCGTGCGGGTGCGCGCGACGATCACGGCATCGATGCCGGAGGCCACCCGCCGGTCCGCAACCGTACCCAGGCCACTTATTCACCCTACCCGTCCGTTTACCGGAAACCTGCACCGTGCGGGGGCGTTATGACCGCGAAACAAAGCCCCGAAAACGGCGCAGAAACGGATATTTGAACGTGGGAACTGCCGCGCAATCACTCGCGACGTGGATGACGGCCCTGGTGGATTACGTGCGCTCGGGCGAACCCGATCTCACCAACCGGCAGATGGCGCTGCTCCTCCTCGTCTACCTCAATCCCGGCCCGCATACGGTGCGGGGCCTGGCCCGGGCCCTCAACGTATCGAAGCCCGTCGTCACGCGCGCCTTGAACAGGCTGGGTGCGCTCGGCTATCTGCGCCGGCAACGCGACGACAGCGACAAGCGCAACATCTTCGTCGCGCGTACTTCCGAAGGGGCAGAGTTTCTTGAAGAGTTCGGGCAATTCCTTGGCGAAGGCGACGCCCGGTCGCGCCAGCCAGCCCTCGCGTAGGGCGTTCGCGCTCACCGGCCCGTCGGTCACGCTCGATCCCCGGACGCATGCGGTGCGCGGCGATCTCGCCGACGTCCGCCTCGCCGAACAGGTGTTCGCGCCGCATTATGCCGCGCCGATGGCCGCGGTGGCATTGGGCGACGCCGGCCTCTTCGCCGATCGCAATCTAAGCGAGCCGATCGCGACGCTCGCCACCGGTGACGTGTTCGAGGTGCTCGAACTCGCCGGGCGCCATGCCTGGGGCCGGGCGATCGGCCAGAATCTGGTCGGCTATGTCGACCGTTCCATCCTCGACAAGGCGAGCGCAGCATGAGCGTCACCGTGTTCATCGACGGCGCGGTCGGCACCACCGGCATCGACATCCGCGAGCGGTTGAGCGGCCGCACCGACATCGCTGTCGTGACGCTCGACGACTCGCGCCGCAAGGACGCTGATGCTCGCGCCGAGGCGCTCAACGACGCCGATATCGCCATCCTCTGCCTGCCCGACGAGGCGGCACGCGAGGCGGCCGCGCTGGTGCGCAGCGGCACGACGCGGCTGATCGACGCTTCGTCGGCGCATCGGGTCGCCGACGGCTGGACCTATGGCTTTCCCGAACTGACCGAGGGTCAGGCGGCGCGGATCGCCGCGGCGCGCTTCGTGTCCAACCCCGGCTGCTATCCCACCGCCTTTCTCGCGCTGGTTGCGCCGCTGGTGCGCGCGGGACTGATCCCCGCCGACTGGCCGCTGACCTATAATGCGGTGTCGGGCTATTCGGGTGGCGGCAAGGCGATGATCGCGGAATTCGAGGGCGGCGGGGTCGATACGGCGCTGCGCGCCTATGCATTGACGCTGTCGCACAAGCATCTGCCCGAGATGCGCGCGCATGCCGGCCTCGCCCATCCGCCGGTGTTCGCGCCCGCGGTGGCGCGGCTCAACCGCGGCATGCTCGGCGAGGTGCCGCTGGCGCTCGCGCAGCTACCCGGCCGGCCGAGCCTCGCCGCGGTCGAGGACACGCTCGCCGCGGCCTATGCCGACAGCGCGCTGATCTCGGTCGCGAGCGGCGACGTCGCCGCGGTGACGATCGAGGAGAATAGCGGCACCGACCGGATGACCTTGCGCGTCTGCGGCAATGCCGACAGCGGCCAGGTGCGGCTGATCGCCACGCTCGACAATCTCGGCAAGGGCGCCGGTGGCGCCGCCGTACAGAATCTCAACATCATGGCCGGGCTCGATCCCCTGGCCGGCCTGATCGTTTAACAGAAGGACCGTCATGCAGCGCAATCCCGTCGGCAAGCTGCTCCTGTTCGGAGCGACCGGTGACCTCGCCCAGCGCATGCTGTGGCCGTCGCTCTACGGATTGCACGCCGACGGGCTGCTGCCCGAGGCGTTGACGATCGTCGGCTCGGCGCGAGGCGAGCAGAATGACGACGCCTTCCGCGCCTTCGTGCAGAAGGCGCTCGGCCAGTTCCTCGCCGCCGACCGCAAGGACGACGACAAGATCGCCAGCTTCCTCGAACGGTTGTTCTTCCAGCCCGCCGACCTGTCCGATCCGGCGAGCTTCGCCGGCCTCGCCGAAAAGATCGGCGACGTGTCGGGCGGGCTCGCCATCTATCTGTCGACCGCGCCGTCGCTGTTCGAGCCGGCGGTCAAGGGCCTCGAAAGCGTCGGCCTCGCCGGCGAGACGGTGCGGATCGGGCTGGAGAAGCCGCTCGGCTACGATCTCGCCTCCAGCCGCGAGATCAACGACACCGTCGCCTCCGCCTTTCCCGAGGAGCGGACCTTCCGCATCGACCATTATCTCGGCAAGGAAACCGTCCAGAACATCCTCGCGCTGCGCTTCGGCAATTCGTTCTTCGAGCCGGTGTGGAACGCGCAAGGGATCGACAACGTCCAGATCACGATCGCCGAGACGGTCGGGCTGGAGGATCGCGCCGGCTATTACGAGGGCGCGGGCGCGTTGCGCGACATGGTCGCCAACCATATGCTCCAGCTCGTCGCGCTGATCGCGATGGAGCCCCCCGCCCTCTACGACGGCGCCGCGATCCGCGACGAAAAGGCGAAGGTGTTCCGGTCGCTGCGCAAGATCGCGCCCGAGGACGTGCCGATCTGCACCGTCACCGGCCAGTATGAGGAGGGCGCGGTCGGCGGCAAGGTCGTCAAGGGCTATGACGACGAGCTGGGCTATGACAGCAACGTCGAGACCTTCGTCGCGATCAAGGCGCATATCGACAATTGGCGCTGGCAGGGCGTGCCCTTCTATCTGCGCACCGGCAAGCGGATGGCGAAGCGGCGCAGCGAGATCGCGATCCAGTTCAAGCCGGTGCCGCATTCGATGTTCTCGGGCCGCGGCGGCATCCTCCAGCCGAACACGCTGGTGATCCGGTTGCAGCCGGAGGAATATGTCCAGCTGCTGGTGATGGCGAAGGAGCCGGGGCTCGACCGCGAGGGCATCCGCCTGCGCGAGGTGCCGCTCAACCTCAGCATGGACGCCGAATTCGCCGGCTCGCGGCGGCGCATCGCCTATGAGCGGCTGCTGCTCGACCTGATCGAGGGCGACCAGACGCTGTTCGTCCGCCGCGACGAGGTCGAGGCGCAATGGACGTGGATCGACGCGATCCGCGCCGGCTGGGATGCCAACCAGACCAAGCCCAAACATTATGCCGCCGGCACCTGGGGCCCTGCCGGCGCGATCGCGCTGACCGAGCGCGACGGCGTGACCTGGCAGGACGATTGAGGCTTCAGGCCGAGCCGTTCACCCCCGTCACCCCGGGCCTGACCCGGGCTCCCGCTTCTCCCGCGGTCGGCCAATAGCGGGACCCCGGGTCAAGCCCGGGGTGACGGGATATGGGGTGCGTTTTGGGTCACCGACCTGTCGATTCCACCGCTCATACGTATGCGCGGCCTCTTACCTTGCGCGTCCGCCCGGTCTATCGGGCAGGACGCCGACCGAACGAAAGCAAAGACATGACCGAGATCGAATGGTGGGAATATGACGACGCCGCCGAGATGGCCCAGGCGGTCGCCGGCGACATCCAGTTCATCATCGAGGCGGCGATCGACGCACGCGGCGCGGCGGTGATCGCGCTGTCGGGCGGCAAGACGCCGATCCCGATCTACGACACGCTGTCCAAGGCGAAGCTCGACTGGAAGCGGGTGACGATCGTCCCCACCGACGAGCGTATCGTGCCGCTCGGCGACGCTTTGTCGAACGTGACGATGATCGCCAAGACCTTCCTGCCCAAGGGCGCGCGGGTGATGCCGATCGTGCCGCAGGCGACCGCCGACTATAAGTCCGCCGGCCGCTCGGCGGATGCGCTGATGCAGGACCTGCACTGGCCGCTCGACCTGTGCCTGCTCGGCGTCGGCGGCGACGGCCATACCGCGTCGATCTTCCCCGGCCCCGATTTCGACGAGGCGCTGTCCGGCCCCAAGGAACGCCGCGCGCTCGGCGTGATGCCCGAACCGCTGCCGCCCGAAGCGCCCGTTGCCCGCGTGACGCTGTCGCGCGAGGGCATCGTCACGGCGCGCGCGCTGATGATCGCGGTCACCGGCCAGGCCAAGCGCGACGTCATCGAACAGTCGATCAAGCAGGGGCCGTCGTCGCCCTATCCGATCGGCCGCGTGCTCGCCGACGCCGAATTGCCCGTCGATATCCACTGGGCGCCGTAACGCCGGTGACGGAGCGGGAATGAGACCCACCGTGCTTCGACAGGCTCAGCACGAATGGTGAAGGGGAATCGCTCCCGCCCCGTTTGCCCTGAGCCTGTCGAAGGGCCTGTGTCCCGATCCGCTTCCGTCGTTCGTCCCGATATGGTTTATGGTGACACCTCAGGCACCTAACGCCCCCTCCCCAGGATCCGCGTCATGAACCCCGAAGTCTCCGCCGTCACCGACCGCATCATCGAACGATCGCGGGAGCGCCGTGCCGCCTATCTCGCGCTGATCGAGCGCGAGCGGGAGAGCGGCGCGCGCCGGCCGCAGCTCGGCTGCGCCAACCTCGCGCATGCCTATGCCGGCACCGAGGAGGATCGCGACACGCTGCGCGCCGATACCGGCATGAACATCGGCATCGTCACCGCCTATAACGACATGCTGTCGGCGCATGCGGTCTATTACCGTTATCCCGAACTGATGAAGGTCTGGGCGCGCGAGGCCGGCGCGACCGCGCAGGTCGCCGGCGGCGTCCCGGCGATGTGCGACGGCGTGACGCAGGGCTATGCCGGCATGGAGCTGTCGCTGTTCAGCCGCGACACGATCGCGCTCGCCACGGCAGTGGCGCTCAGCCACGGCACGTTCGAGGGCGCGGCGCTGCTCGGCATCTGCGACAAGATCGTGCCGGGCCTGCTGATGGGCGCCTTACGCTTCGGCCATCTGCCGATGGTGCTGATCCCCGGCGGGCCGATGCCCTCGGGCCTGCCCAACAAGGCCAAGGCGGCGGTGCGCGAGGCCTATGCCGAGGGCAAGGCGGGGCGCGAGGAGCTTCTCGACGCCGAGATCCAGGCCTATCATTCCAAGGGCACCTGCACCTTCTACGGCACCGCCAACACCAACCAGATGATGATGGAGGTGATGGGCCTGCACATGCCCGGCGCGGCCTTCGTCAATCCCGGCACCAAGCTGCGTCAGGAGTTGACCCGCGCCGCGGTGCATCGCCTTGCCGGCATGGGCTGGCGCGGCAACGACTATCGCCCGCTCGGCCATTGCGTCGATGAACGCGCGATCGTCAACGCGGCGGTCGGGCTGCTCGCCACCGGCGGCTCGACCAACCATCTGCTTCACGTGCCCGCGATCGCGCGCGCGGCGGGGATCGTGATCGACTGGGAGGATTTCGATCGGCTCAGCCGCGCGGTGCCGCTGATCGCGCGCGTCTATCCCAATGGTGCCGCCGACGTGAACGCGTTCGAGGCGGCGGGCGGCATGCCCTTCGTCATCCGCGAATTGCTGTCGGCCGGGCTGCTGCACGGCGATATCACGACGGTCAGCGGCGACAGCCTCGCCGCTTATGCCGACAAGCCGGCGATCGTCGACGATCGGCTCACGTGGCAGCCGGTCGGCGACAGCGGCGACACCAGCATCCTGCGTCCCGTCGGCGAGGCCTTCTCGCCCGATGGCGGCATGCGCATCCTCGCCGGCAACATCGGCCGCGCCTGTATCAAGGTGTCCGCGGTCGACAAGGAGCGCTGGGTGGTCGAGGCGCCGGCGCGCGTCTTCCACGACCAGCTCGACGTGCTAGAGGCGTTCAAGCGCGGCGAGCTGGAGCAGGACATGGTCGTCGTCGTCCGCTTCCAGGGGCCGCGCGCCAACGGCATGCCCGAACTGCACAAGCTGACCCCGCCGCTCGGCGTGCTGCAGAACCGCGGCTTCAAGGTCGCGCTGGTCACCGACGGCCGCATGTCGGGCGCGAGCGGCAAGGTGCCGTGCGCGATCCACTGCTCGCCCGAGGCCCTCGGCCATGGCGCGATCGGCAAGATCCGCGACGGCGACATCATCCGCGTCGATGCGGTCAACGGCACGCTCGACGCTTTGGTCGACGCGGCGGAATGGCTGGCACGGCCGCTGTGCGACGCCCCCGGCGCGGCGAGCGGCACCGGCCGCGAGCTGTTCGCGATGTTCCGCGGCCTTGCCGACGAGGCCGAGAAGGGCGCATCGGGCATGCTCGCGGCGGCGGGTCTATAGCAACACCAACCACCCTCACCCTTCCCACCGCCTGCGGCGGCGGGCCCCTTCCCTCTCCCGCCGGGAGAGGGAGAGACGGCGAAGCCGGCGATGGGGTGGGGGTGAGAGCGGAACGTCAGGAGAGAACAGAAATGCAGCTCGTCAGCGTCGATATCGGCGGCACCCATGCCCGCTTCGCCATCGCGGAGGTGGAGGACGGCCATGTCGTCGCGCTCGGCGAACCGGTGACGCTCAAGACCGCCGAACACGCCAGTCTGCAGACCGCGTGGCAGGCGTTCGCCGCCCGCCACGGCGCGCCGCTCCCCAAGGCGGCGGCGATCTCGGTCGCCTCGCCGATCACCGGCGACATCATCCGCCTGACCAACAATCCCTGGGTGATCCGCCCGTCGCTGATCCCCGAGCGGCTCGGCGCGGACATCTATACCGTCATCAACGATTTCGGCGCGGTCGGTCACGCCGTCGCGCAATTGCCGCACGACGATTTCGAGCACCTTTGCGGCCCCGACATCGCGCTGCCGACCGAGGGGGTGACGACGGTCTGCGGCCCCGGCACCGGCCTCGGCGTCGCGCAGGTGTTCAAGACCAAGGGCCGCTATCACGTGCTGCCTACCGAGGGCGGCCACGTCGACTATGCGCCGCTCGACGGCATCGAGGACGCCTTCGTCAAGCGCCTGCGTCGCACCTATACGCGTGTCTCGGCGGAGCGAATCTGCTCCGGCCCCGGCATCGTTGCGCTGTACGAGACGCTCGCCGAACTCGAAGGCCGCGCCGTTCCCAGCCGCGACGACAAGACGATCTGGACCGAGGCGCTCGACGGCACCGATTCGATCGCGCTCGCCGCGCTCGACCGCTTCTGCCTCGCGCTCGGCGCGGTGGCGGGCGACCTCGCGCTGGCACATGGCGCCAAGGCGGTGGTGATCGCCGGCGGGCTCGGCCTGCGCATCAAGGACAAATTGATCCGGTCGGGCTTCGACCAGCGCTTCGTCGCCAAGGGCCGGTTCCAGAACATGATGGCGGGCATCCCCGTCAAGCTCATCACCCATCCGCAGCCGGGCCTGTTCGGCGCCGCCGCGGCCTTCGCCCAAGAACACGCATAAGAGGCTCCTGCGTCATGACCGACATCGCCACCATCATGCAGACCAGCGCCGTCATCCCGGTGCTGGTGATCGACGACGCCGCCACCGCGCGGCCGCTGGCCGAGGCGCTCGTCGCCGGCGGGCTCAAGGTGCTCGAGGTGACGCTGCGCACCGGCGCGGCGATGGAGGCGATCGCCGAGATGAAGACGGTTCCCGGCGCGATCGTCGGCGCCGGCACCGTGGTGAACGAGAGCCAGGCACGGCAGGTGATCGACGCCGGCGTCGAATTCATCGTCTCGCCGGGGCTCACCGAGCGGCTCGCCACGCCGATCCTCGACGCGGGCGTCGCCTATCTGCCCGGCACCGCGACCGCGGGCGACATCATGCGCGGGCTCGACCTCGGCCTCACCCATTTCAAGTTCTTCCCGGCCGAGACGTCGGGCGGGCTGAAGGCGCTGAAGGCGCTGGCGGCGCCCTTCTATCAGTGCCGCTTCTGTCCGACCGGCGGCATCACCGAAGCGAGCGCGCCCGACTGGCTGGCGTTCGCACCGGTGCTGTGCGTCGGCGGCAGCTGGGTGACGGGCGGCTCGATGGCCGAGGTCGAGGCCAAGGCCCGCGCGGCGAGCGGCCTGCGCCGCTGACGGCAGGGCGGAGGCGGGGGGATCAGTCCCCCGCCTCCGTCACCAGCCAGTCCCGGAACGCGCGCATCGCCGGCGACGGCTTGCGCGACAGCAGATGCGTCAGCCAGTAGCGGCCGGCATCGATCTCGATCGCAAACGGCTGGACGAGCTGCTCCGCGGCGAGTTCACGCAGGAACATCGCGCGCGGCGCCAGCGCGACGCCCAGCCCCGCCATCGCCGCGCTCGCCATGACCGCCGAACTGTCGAACAGCGGCCCACGCAGCGCCGGCGGCGACAGCCCCGCATCGGCGAACCACCCTTCCCACTCGCTGGTCCGGTACGACCGCAGCAGAGATTCGCGCAGCAGATCGGCCGGCTCACGCAACCGCGCGGCGATGCGCGGCGCGCAAAGCGGTGTCAGCGGCGCGGCGAGCAACGGCTCGGCCTGCGTGCCGTGCCACGCGCCGTCGCCGAAGCGGATCGCGCCGTCGAGCCCCTCGCCCGCCAGATCGACGCGGTTGTTGTTGATCGACAGGCGGACATCGACGTGCGGATGACAAGTAGCGAAGCGATCGAGCCGCGGCAGCAGCCAGCCGGTGGCGAACGTGCCCACCACGCCGAGCGCGAGGGGATGTTGCAGGCGTCCGCCCTCGAACCGGTCGAGCGTGGCGCCGATCCGGTCGAACGTCTCGGCGAGGACCGGGACCAGCGCCTGCCCCTCGTCGGTCAGCGCCAGTCCGCGCGGCAGGCGCCGGAACAGCTTCGTACCCAGCCTCTCTTCCAGCGCAGCGACCTGATGGCTCACCGCCCCCTGGCTGACGAACAACTCGCTCGCGGCGCGGGTGAAATTGAGATGCCGTGCCGCCGCCTCGAAGGCGCGCAAAGCGTTGAGCGGGAGCTGGGCGCGATCCATCGGCCATGAGTAAACCTCATGGCTAAGACGAGGGAAGATGGTTTGTATGGCATTGCCGTGACGGGCATTCCGGGAACGAAGGAGACCCGTCCATGATCGCCAGCCTCGTTGCCGCCATGCTCGCCGCGCAGACCACGCCCGCCGCAACAGTGCAGCGGGATGATCCCCTCACCCGGCCGATCGTCGGCGAGCATGTCGCCGAATGGCTGGCGCCGCGGCCGCCGGTGCGGGTGTTCGGCGACAGCTATCTGGTGGGCTTCGGCGGCCTCAACGTCGCACTGATCGACACGGGCAAGGGGCTGATCCTGATCGACGGCGCCCTGCCGCAAGCCGCGCCGGCGATCCTCGCCAATGTCAGAAAGCTTGGCTTCCGGCCGCGCGACATTCGCTACATCCTTAGCACCGAGCCGCATTTCGATCATGCCGGCGGCATCGCCGCGCTCGCCCGCGCCACCGGCGCGACGGTGATCGCCAGCGCCCGTGCTGCCGAAGGGCTGCGATCCGGCCGCCTCGCCGCAGACGATCCGCAGCGCGGTTACGACAGCCGCTTTCCCGCCGTTTCCGCGGTGCGGGTGATCGGGGACGGCGAGCGGCTGACGCTGGGGCGCACCACGGTGACCGCGCATGCGACGCCCGGCCACACGATGGGCAGCACAAGCTGGAGCTGGCGGTCCTGCGCGCGCCAAGGGTGCAGGACGATCGTCTTCGCCGCCAGCCTCAATCCCGTCTCGAGCGAAGGCTATCGCTACACCGCCACTACGAGCCGCCCGATCGTCGCCGGGTTTCGCAAGAGCTATGGGGTGATGCAGGGCCTGCCGTGCGATCTGCTGATCACCGCGCATGCCGATCAGGACGGCGCCACCGATCGCTTCCGCACGACACCCGGCGCCTGCCGTGCCTATGCCGCCTCGTCACGTCGCAAGCTCGACGCGCGCCTGCGCGAGGATCGGGCGACGCGCTGACCCGCGCTACATCTCGCCGCGCTGGCGCCGGATCGCATACCATTTCTGCACATTGGCGTTGTGCTGCGCCAAGGTGTCCGCGAACACGTGCCCGCCGGTGCCGTCGGCGACGAAATATAGCGCCTTCGACGATGCCGGGTCGAGCACCGCATCGATCGAGGCACGCCCGGGATTGGCGATCGGCCCGGCGGGCAGACCCGCTTCGGCATAGGTGTTATAACCGTTCTTCGCATGCAGCTCCGAGCGCAGGATGCGCCGGCCGAGCGGCCGACCCTTGGTGATCGGATAGATCACCGTCGGATCCGCCTGCAACGGCATCCCCTGCCGCAACCGGTTGCCATAGACCGCCGCCACCGTGCGCCGCTCGGCGGGCTTGCCGGTCTCCTTCTCGACGATCGAGGCGAGGATGATCGCCTGTTCGGGCGTCGTCACCGCGATCCCCGGCTTGCGCTTCGCCCAGGCGGCGGCGAGATAGTCGCGCATCGCCGTCTGCATCCGCGCCACCACGCTCGCGCGGGTATCGCCGCGCTGGAAGGCATAGCTGTCGGGCAGCACCGAGCCCTCGGCAGGCACCGGCACGTCGCCGGTCAATCCGTCAGCCTTCATCAGCGCGTCGTGGACGAGCACGGACGGATAGCCCTCCGGCACCACCACCAGCCGCTGCAACACCTTGCCGCCCTGCAGCATCTTGAGGATGTCGGCCGGGCTGGTGTGCGCCGGGATGCGATATTCGCCCGCCTTGATCGGCTCGCCCGAACCGAACACGCGGGCGAGCAGGCGGAAGCGCCCGGCCGAGCGGATCGCCCCCGCCTTCTCGAGTTCGCGCGCGGCGGAGGCGAGACTGCTGCCCTCCGCGACCTGCACGGTCAGCGTCCGCGGCGCCGGACCGCTGCCACCCCAGCCCTGCACCACCAGAAACGCCGCGACGATCGCGACGAGGCCGATCAGCAGACCGAGGCAACCGACCTTGCGCATGGAATCAGATCGCCTTCATCACCAGCGAGGCGTTGGTGCCGCCGAAACCGAACGAATTGTTGAGCACCGCGCGCACCTCGCGCTTGCGCGCGACGTGCGGGACGAGGTCGACGCCCTCCGCACCTTCCGACGGATTGTCGAGGTTGAGCGTCGGCGGCACGATCTGGTCGCGCATCGCCAGGATACAGAAGATGCTCTCCACCGCGCCGGCACCGCCGAGCAGATGGCCGATCGCCGATTTGGTCGAGCTCATCGACAGGCCGCCGATCGCATCGCCGAACAGGCGCTTGACCGCGCCCAGCTCGATCATGTCGGCCATCGTCGAGGTGCCGTGCGCGTTGATATAGTCGATGTCGCCGAGCACGAGGCCCGAGCGCTTCATCGCCATTTCCATCGAGCGGAACGCGCCCGATCCCTCGGGTTCCGGTGCGGTGACGTGATAGGCGTCGCCCGACAGGCCGTAACCGACGACCTCGCAATAGATTTTCGCGCCACGCGCCTTGGCGTGCTCATATTCCTCGAGCACGACGACACCCGCGCCCTCGCCCATGACGAAGCCGTCGCGGTCGCGGTCATAGGGGCGGCTGGCCTGTTCGGGCCGGTCGTTGAAGCTGGTGTTGAGCGCGCGCGCCGCGGCGAAACCGGCGATGCCGATCGGACAGATCGTGCTTTCCGCGCCGCCCGCGAGCATCACGTCGGCATCGTCGAGCGCGATCATCCGCGCCGCGTCGCCGATCGAATGCGCGCCGGTCGAACAGGCGGTGACCACCGCATGGTTCGGCCCCATCAGACCGTATTTGATCGAAACCTGACCCGAGATCAGGTTGATGAGCCGGCCGTGGACGAAATGCGGGCTGACGCGCTTCGGCCCCTTTTCGGCGAGGACGAGCGATTCGCTCTCGATCCCCGGCAGGCCGCCGATGCCCGATCCGATCGAACAGCCGGTGCGGAACCGCTCCGCCTCGCTCATTTCGGTGAGGCCGGCGTCCTCGAGCGCTTGGCCGGCGGCATCGATGCCATAGACGATGAACGGATCGACCTGACGCTGGACCTTGTGGTCGACGCGCTTGTCGGGGTCGAAGCCGTAAGGATGATCCGCCGGCTTGACCTCGCAGGCGATGAGGCATTTCTGGTCCGACGCGTCGAAGCGCGTGATCGGGCCGGCGCCCGACTTGCCCGCGATCAGGTTCGCCCAGGCGGTTTCGACGTCCGCGCCAAGCGGGGTCACCAGACCCAAACCGGTTACGACAACGCGCCGCATACCCTTACTCCATCCAGTCCAAACAGGTCGCCGACCGACGGAAGCGGGCGGCTGTTACGAAAAACGGCCCCCCGCCCTCACAATCGGGGACGGGGAGCCGTTCAGATCCGGCCCTTAGCGGGCGCGGGCAAGCCGAAGGCTCAGCCCTTGTGCTCATCGATATAGGTGATCGCGTCCTTGACGGTCGTGATCTTCTCGGCGGCATCGTCAGGGATTTCCACCCCGAACTCTTCCTCGAACGCCATGACGAGCTCGACGATGTCGAGGCTGTCGGCACCCAGGTCGTCGATGAAGCTCGCGTCCTCGGTCACCTTGTCGGCTTCGACGCCGAGATGCTCGACGACGATCTTCTTCACGCGGTCGGCGGTCTCGCTCATGGTATAGTCCCTCTTCGCTTTGGGGGGTGTTTGTCAGTTACCAAACGCCCGTAGAACGGGGCGGTTCGGGTGGCAAGCGTCTGTTAAGGTCGATCGTTGTGATCAGCCCCAACCCGCCTAGATCATGGCCATGCCGCCGTTGACGTGCAAGGTCTGGCCGGTGACATATCCGGCTTCGCGGCTGGCGAGGTACACGACGGCGGCACCGATATCCTCGCCGGTGCCCAGATCGCCGGCCGGAATCCGCCCCAGCAGCGCGGTTTTCTGCGCCTCGGGCAGCACGTCGGTCATCGCCGAGCGGATGAAGCCCGGCGCGACGCAATTGACCGTGATGTTGCGGCTGGCCAGCTCCTGCGCCAGCGCCTTCGACATGCCGACGAGGCCGGCTTTCGATGCGGCATAATTCGCCTGGCCCGGATTGCCGGTCTGCCCGACCACCGAGGTGATCGACACGACGCGGCCGAAGCGCTGCTTCATCATCGGCTTGGCGGCGGCGCGGACGAGGCGGAACGCGGCTTCCAGATTGACGCGGATCACCTGATCCCATTCGTCGTCCTTCATCCGCATCGCCAGATTGTCGCGCGTCACGCCGGCGTTGTTGACGAGGATGTCGAGCCGCCCGCCGAGCGCCTGCACCGCCTGCGGCACCAGCGCGTCGACCGCGGCGGCATCCGACAGGTCGCACGGCACCGCGACATGCGCGCCGCCAAGCCCGGCGCGAAACGCCTCGAGCTTCTCCGCATTGGACCCCGACACCGCCAGCGTCGCCCCCTGCCCCGCCAGCGCCTTCGCGATGGCGGACCCGATACCCCCCGAAGCGCCGGTAACCAGCGCAGTCATGCCTGTGAGATCGAACATTCTAGTCTCCAAAACAGCTAATTATTTTTCGCGCAGAGGCGCAGAGGGCGCAGAGGGGCGGTGGTTGTTTACGAGACGCCGCACGCCTTCCTTGAGCGTCTCGCCACCAAAATTGATCAGCAGCCCGACGGGCCGTTTGGTTAACCGCAGATAGGTGAGCAATTGTTTGGCATGAACCGGCAGCAGCCGTTCGACGGACTTGACTTCAACGATCAATCGCCCGTCGACCAACAGATCCATCTTGAAAGCCCCGCCTATGCGGACGCCTTCGAACTCGATGTCAACGGGCTGCTGCCGGACCACAGCGTAGCCCATCTGGCCCAGCCGCACGGCAAGCACGGCTTCGTAAACGCTCTCAAGCAGTCCAGGCCCCAGATCGCGATGCAAACGAAGTGCGACGTCGACGACATCTCCGCTGATAGCATCGATATCCCGCACGTCTTCTTCCTCTGCGTCCTCTGCGCCTCTGCGCGCAAAAAAACTGTTTTCGCGAACCGCTCCCGCGATCATCACACCTTCTTTAGCAAATCCTCGATGTCGTCCATCGTGACGACGCTGATCGCCTCGACGTCGGGGGCGATGCGCTTGACCATCGGGGCGAGGACCTTGCCGCCGAATTCGACGAAATGCGTCACCCCCGCTTCGGCCATCGCCAGGACCGATTCGCGCCAGCGCACCATGCCCGTCACCTGACGGACCAGAGCGGCGCGGATCGCATCGGGGTCGGCGATCGGCACGGCGTCGACATTGGCATATACCGGCACCAGCGGCGCGGCGATCCGTGCATCGGCGAGCGCGGCCTCCATCGCCTCGGCGGCGGGCTGCATCAGCGGACAGTGGAACGGCGCCGACACCGGCAGCAGCAGCGCGCGCTTGGCGCCATGATCCTTGGCAAGCGCCACCGCGCGCTCGATCGCGACGCGGTGGCCGGAGATCACCACCTGCGACGGATCGTTGTCGTTGGCGACGGTGCAGACGAGGTCGCCACCACCCTCCGCGGCGATCGCCGCGACGGCGGCGGAGGCGATCGCCTGCGCCTTGGCGAGATCGGCACCGAGCAGCGCCGCCATCGCCCCCTCGCCGACCGGCACCGCCGCCTGCATCGCCTCACCGCGCAGCCGCAGCAGCCGCGCGGTGGTGGCGAGGTCGAACGCGCCCGCCGCGCACAATGCGCCATATTCACCCAGCGAGTGGCCCGCGACGTAGTCGGCCTTGTCGGCGAGACGGAGGCCGCCCTCGCGCTCGGCGACGCGCAGCGTGGCGATCGCATTGGCCATGATCGCCGGCTGCGCATTGGCGGTGAGCTGCAGGTCCTCGCCCGGCCCCTCGGCCATCAGCCGGAACAGATGCTGGCCGAGCGCCTCGTCGACCTCGCCGAACACCTCGCGCGCGACCGGGCTCGCCTCGGCCAGCGCCTTGCCCATGCCGACCGCCTGGCTGCCCTGGCCGGGAAAGATGAATGCCCGCATCGCGCGTCTCCTCTGAACAACAGGAGCGCGCCACTAGGACCGCTGCGGCCCTCACGCAACCTGAACGAACCTCCCGGAGTTGCGACACCTTGCGACCGTTTTCCGGGATCGACGAGAGAGGTGTGCGACAAGTCGCCCCTATCTCTCGTATCGACGCCGGACACGGCGCCGGTATGCAAATGGGAGTGATTACAATGAAGAAGCTGATCCTGAGCGCGATCGCCGCGACCCTCGTCGCCAGCCCGCTGGCGGTCGCCGCCGCCGACGCCGCCCCCGTGCAGCGCGAGCGCACCGTCACCACCGTCAAGGAGCGTCCGAACGGCCGCACCGTCGTCACCCAGCGCACCACCGTCCGCAACAACGGGCCGCGCGCCTGGCGCGCCGGCCAGCGCTTCGATCGCCGCTATGCGACCAACTATCGCGTCGTCCGCGACTATCGCACCTATCGCCTCGCCGCCCCGCCGCGCGGCCAGTATTGGGCGCGCTCGGGTAACGACGCGGTGCTCGTCCGCGACAACGGCACCGTCGTGCGGGTGATCGAGCGCTCGTTCCGCTAAGCGCCAAGGCTTGCCTTTTCGCCCGCAAGGCGTATGAGCATCGATACCCGGGGTGGAGAGCCAGTCTCTCCGCCCCGGTTTTTATGTTTGAGACGACAGTCGGAGGGGCGTCGCATGGGGCGGCGTCAGCGATCGGCCAACGAAGGACAAGGCATGGCTCTGTACGAGCACACGTTCCTTGCGCGCCAGGATCTGGCACAGGCGCAGGTGGACGCGCTGGCGGAAACCGCCACCAAGATCATCGAAGACAATGGCGGCAAGGTCGTCAAGACCGAGACCTGGGGCCTGCGCAGCCTCGCGTATCGCATCGCCAAGAACCGCAAGGCGCATTACGTCATGCTCGAGATCGATGCCCCCGGCACCGTGATCGCCGAGCTGGAGCGCCAGACGCAGATCAACGAAGACGTCATCCGCTACATGACCGTCAAGGTCGATGCGCTGGAAGACGGTCCGACCGTGATGATGCGCAAGCAGGAGCGCGATCGTGAGCGTCGTGGCGACCGCGAAGGCGGCCGTGATGGCGGCCCGCGCGGCGACCGTGGTGATCGTGGCGATCGTCCGGACCGTGCCCCCCGTCGTGACCGTGAAGAGGAGGCCGCATAATGGCTCGCCCGTTTTTCCGCCGCCGCAAGTCGTGCCCGTTCAGCGCCAAGGATGCGCCGCGGATCGACTATAAGGACGTCCGTCTGCTCCAGGGCTTCGTGTCCGAGCGTGGCAAGATCGTGCCGTCGCGCATCACCTCGGTGAGCGCCAAGAAGCAGCGCGAGCTCGCCCAGGCGATCAAGCGCGCCCGCCACCTGGGCCTGCTGCCCTACGTCGTTAAGTAAGGAACGGACACATGGACGTCATTCTGCTTGAGCGCGTCGAGAAGCTCGGCGCCATCGGCGACGTGGTGAAGGTCAAGGACGGGTTCGCCCGCAACTTCCTGCTGCCGAACAAGAAGGCGCTGCGCGCCAACGAAGCCAACCGCAAGGTGTTCGAGGCGAACCGCGCCCGCATCGAGAGCGACAACGCCAACCGTCGCGGCGAGGCCGAGAAGGAAGCGGGTTCGTTCAAGGACGCGAGCGTCACCCTGATCCGTCAGGCGTCGAACACCGGCCAGCTCTACGGTTCGGTCGCGGTTCGCGATCTGATCGAGGCGCTCGTCGCCGACGGCCACAAGGTCACCAAGAGCCAGGTGGTGCTGGACAAGCCGATCAAGTCGATCGGCCTGTACACCGTGCGCGTCGCGCTGCACCCCGAGGTCACCGTGACCGTCAAGGTCAACGTCGCCCGCTCGCCGGAAGAGGCCGAGATGCAGGCATCGGGCGTCGACGTGATGTCGTCGATGTTCGAGCGCGACGAAGCCGGCTTCGTCGAGGATTACGATCCCAACGCCGAGCCGGGCGCGACTGCCGAAGTGCAGGCCGACACCGCGGAGGAGGCACCGGCGCAGGGCTGAGCCCCGCGTTTGCCTGCCCGAAGACAAAGAGGCCGTCCGGAGCGATCCGGGCGGCTTTTTTCATGGTATCGGACGCCGACGGCAGCATTCCCAGCCGCGGCAGAATGGTCAGTGCTAATCAACGCGTTAACACACGCGAAAGACCTAGACCATTATGGACTGATTCATGCCAGCCCGTTTCAGCATCGCCGTCGACCCCGTCCGGCATCTCGTTACCGTCACCTCGGCGGGGTTCTTCCTGGTGGAAGACGTCGCGGCGTTCCGCGAGTCCTATCGCGATGCGCTCGAGCTGCTGCATTGCGGTCCCAACCAGCATCTGACGCTGACCGATGCATCGGGAATGCGCATCCAGAGCCGCGAGGTCGTCGAGGCGTTCATGGCGATGACGCGCGATCCCACGCTGCGCTCGCGCCGCATGGCGTTCGTCGTCGGCATGTCGCTGTCGCGCCAGCAGATGCGCCGCCTGCCCGAGCCGGGCCGCGAAGGCGTCGGCTATTTCTCCGAGCGCGCCGCGGCGGAGGCCTGGCTGTTCGAGGACTCGCTCACCGGCGGCCGAACAGTTTTTCAATATCGCCATGCGCCAGCTTCACCCAGGTCGGACGACCATGGTTGCATTGGCCAGAGTGCGGCGTAGCCTCCATCTCGCGGAGCAGCGCGTTCATCTCGGTCACGCCGAGCACCCGGCCGGCGCGCACCGAGCCGTGGCAGGCCATCGTCCCCGCCACCGCGTCGAGCCGCTCGCGCAGCGATAGCGCCTGATCGAAGGCGGCGAGTTCGTCGGCGAGGTCGGTGACCAGCCCGGTCGGGTCGGCCTGACCGAGCAGCGCCGGCGTCGCGCGCACCAGCATCGCGGTCGGCCCGAACCGTTCGAGGTCGAGGCCGAGTTCGGCGAGTTCTGCGGCCCGCGCCTCGAGCCGGTCGCAGGCGGGCTCCTCCAGCTCGACCACCTCGGGAAGCAGCAGCGCCTGCGAAGCGACCCGCCCGCCGGCGAGCGCGGCGCGCATCCGCTCGAGCACCAGCCGTTCGTGCGCGGCATGCTGGTCGACCAGCACCAGCCCGTCCTCCGCTTCGGCGACGATATAGGTCTTGGCGACCTGCCCGCGCGCGACCCCGAGCGGATGCGACGCGGTTTGCGGCGGCGGCGCCCAGGCGGGTTCGGCCCGCGCGGCCGGCGGCGCGGTGAAGAAGGTCGGCCGATAGTCGCGCACACCCCCGTAAAGCCCCGTCCCGCGCGACGCGGCGTCGAGGGCCGCAGACACCTCACCGATACCGACCGTCTCCGGCAGCCCCCAAGCTCGCCCCTCCGCAGGAGGAGCGGGGCTTTCGGGCTGCCACATCGCCAGCGCATCCGCGCTCGGCCGCTGCACGCTGCGATGCCCGGCGGCATCCAGCGCCCGCCGCAGCCCCGACACGATCAGTCCGCGCACCATGGCGGGATCGCGAAAGCGCACCTCGGTCTTGGCGGGGTGGACGTTGACGTCGACCTCGCTCGCCGGCACGTCGAGGAACAGCGCCACCACCGCATGGCGGTCGCGCGGCAGCATCTCGGCATAGGCGCCGCGGATCGCGCCCATCAGCAGCCGGTCGCGCACCGGCCGGCCGTTGACGAACAGATATTGGTGATCGGCGACGCCGCGATTGTAGGTCGGGATGCTCGCCACCCCGCCGAGCACCAGCGGCCCGGCGTCCGTCGGCCGCTCGAGGTCGATCGCCACCGCATTGTCGGCGAGCGCGCGGTCGGTCAGCGCCGCGACGCGCTCCGGCCGCTCCTCCGCCTGCGTCACCGCCAGCGCGCGGCGGCCATCGTGTTCGAGCGTGAAGGCGATGTCGCAGCGGGCCATCGCCAGCCGCCGCACCGCATCGAGGCAGGCGGCATATTCCGCGCGCGGCGAGCGCAGGAACTTGCGCCGCGCCGGCACCCGGCCGAACAATGCCTCGACGATCACCCGCGTCCCCGGCGGCAACGCGGCCGGCCCCTCGCGGAGCAGCGCACCATTGTCGATCGTCCGCGCCCAGCCCTCGCCCCCCGCGACTCGGCTTTCGATCGTCAGCCGCGCGACGCTGGCGATCGACGGCAGCGCCTCGCCGCGGAAGCCGAGCGTGGCGACCATTTCGAGCGCGCCCTCGTCGCCGACCAGCGAATCCGGCAGTTTCGACGTCGCGTGCCGCTCCAGCGCCAGTGCCATGTCGGCGGGGGTCATGCCGCACCCGTCGTCGGCCACCTCGATCCGTGAAAGGCCGCCCTCCGAGAGGGTTATCGCGATCCGCCGGGCACCCGCATCGATCGCATTCTCGACCAGCTCCTTCAACGCGCTGGCGGGCCTTTCCACCACTTCACCGGCGGCGATACGGTTGACGAGATGTTCAGGCAGACGGCGTATTGACACCGCGCAAGCTCTATACCAAGCGAACGCATCCCGCGAGCCCCTCCGCCAGACGTGACGAACTTCGTGACCGACACGGTCTGCGGCGGGTCTCCTGGAACTCCCGCGTCCCGCATACGGAACCTAGCGCTCGATGGCATTTCCTCGCTTCTTCAAATTCATGTCCCATGACATGGCGATCGATCTCGGCACCGCGAACACGCTGGTCTACGTCCGCGGCCGCGGCATCGTGCTCAACGAGCCGTCGGTGGTCGCGGTCGAGACGATCAACGGCGTGCGCCGGGTGAAGGCGGTCGGCGACGACGCCAAGCTGATGATGGGCAAGACGCCGGGCTCGATCGAGGCGATCCGGCCGCTGCGCGACGGCGTCATCGCCGACATCGACGTGGCCGAAGAGATGATCAAGCATTTCATCCGCAAGGTGCACGGACCGCGCAAGTTCGCGCGCTGGCCCGAGATCGTGATCTGCGTGCCGTCGGGTTCGACCAAGGTCGAGCGTCGCGCGATCCGCGACGCCGCGTCGAACGCGGGCGCGAGCCAGGTCTATCTAATCGAGGAGCCGATGGCGGCGGCGATCGGCGCCGACATGCCCGTCACCGAGCCGATCGGCTCGATGGTCGTCGACATCGGCGGCGGCACCACCGAGGTCGCGGTGCTGTCGCTGCGCGGCCTCGCCTATACCACCTCGGTCCGCGTCGGCGGCGACAAGATGGACGAGGCGATCGTCAGCTACGTCCGCCGCAACCACAATCTGCTGATCGGCGAGGCCACCGCCGAGCGGATCAAGCAGGAGGTCGGCATCGCGCGACCGCCCGCCGACGGCATCGGCAAGATCATCTTCGTCAAGGGCCGCGATCTCGTCAACGGCGTGCCCAAGGAGATCCAGATCAACCAGGGCCAGATCGCCGAGGCGCTGAGCGAGCCGGTCGCGACGATCGTCGAGGGCGTCCGCGTCGCGCTCGAGAATACCGCACCCGAACTCGCCGCCGACATCGTCGACCAGGGCATCGTGCTCACCGGCGGCGGCGCGCTGCTCGAGGGGCTGGACGAGGTGCTGCGCGACGAGACCGGCCTGCCGGTCACCGTCGCCGAGGACCCGCTGACCTGCGTCGCGCTCGGCACCGGCCGCGCGCTCGAGGATCCGATGTTCCGCGGCGTGCTGCAGACCGGCTAAGCCGCGAACGTTCTTTCACACGAGACGGGGGGACATCGGCGCATGGCGCCTGCCCGCGACCGTCGCACGGGTTTCTCGCGGCGACGGCAGTATAGTACGTTCTTCGGCTACGTGCTCGCAGTGGCGGGCGCGGTGGTCGGTGCCGCGCTGCTCGCCGCCTCCATCTTCAATCCGCCCGCGTTCAGCGCGGCGCGGATGGCGGTGGCGAGCGTCACCGCGCCCGTCGCCAGCGTGCTCGACGCCGGCGTCGACGCGGTCGCGTCGGTGCCAGAGGCGATCGGCACCTGGTTCCACGTCCACGGCGAGAATGCCACGCTCCGCGCCGAGGCCAAGCGCCATCGCGCGCTGCTCACCAAGGCGCGGGTCATCGCCTATGACAACCGCCGCCTGCGCGCGCTGCTCAGGGTACGCGACCGCACGCCCGAACCGGTCGTCGCGGCGCGGCTCGTCGCCTCGACCGCATCGAGCGGCCGGCGCTTCGCCTTGCTCGACGCCGGGCGGGTGCAGGGCGTCACCCCGGGCATGCCCGTCCGCGGTCCCGAAGGGCTGGTCGGCCGCGTGCTTGAATCCGGGCCGTTCGCCGCGCGCGTGCTGCTGATCACCGATCCCGACAGCCTGGTGCCGGTACGCCGCACCCGCGACGGCATGCCGGCGATCGCCGCCGGCCGCGGCGACGGCCGCGTCGACATCCGCTCGGTCAACGCCGCCAACGTCCGCTTCGCCGCCGGCGACATGTTCGTCACCTCGGGCACCGGCGGCCTCTACGCGCCGGGCGTACCCGTCGCGCAGGTCGAGGCGACGGGGTCGGACAGCGTCCTCGCCATTCCGTTCGCCGCGCCGGACTCGCTCGATTTCGCGTTGGTCGAACGGCCGTTCATGCCGCTGCCGCCGCCCCCGCCGCCGCGTGCCGCCGCCCCTCCCGCGACGCCGTCCGCGCCCGCGCCAGCCCGTTGAGCGGGGTGACGCCCATGTCCCGCTCCACGATCGACTATCGGCCCTTCGAACCGCCGCTGCCGCCCGGCCGGGCGCGGGCGGTGCCGTGGATGAGCGTCCTCGGCGGCTCGGCGCTCACCGCGGTGCTGCCGGTCGTCGCCAGCCTCGCGCTGGTGCCGCCGCTGGGGCTGCTGATGCTGCTGACCTGGCGGCTGCTCGCGCGCTTCGCGCTGCGCCCCTGGGCCGCGGCGCCGCTCGGCCTGTTCGACGATCTCGTCAGCGGCCAGCCGCTCGGTTCTGCGGTGCTGCTCTGGTCGCTCTGCTTCATCGCCATCGATCTCATCGAGCAGCGACTGGTGTTCCGCGACTTCTGGCAGGACTGGCTGATCGCCAGCGGCGCGCTCGCCTTCTGCCTCACCGTCGGGCGCTGGATCGCGCTTCCGCTCGGCGCGCACGTCGATCCCGTGCTATTGGCGCAGATCATGATCGCGGTGATGCTCTTCCCCCTCTCGGTCCGCTTCGTCGCCTGGATCGACCGCAAGCGCGGACCGGCGGCATGATCCGCCGCTCGCCCCGCATCGTCACCGAGGCGATGCAGACGTACAGCTTCTCGCGCCGCGCCTGGCTGCTCGGCACCGCACAGGCGGGGGTCGGCGTGCTGCTCGCCGCGCGGATGGGCTGGCTCGCGATCGCGCAGAACGAGAAATACAACCTTCTCGCCGAGAGCAACCGCGTCAATCTGACGATGATCCCGCCGCGCCGCGGCTGGATCATCGACCGCCACGGCGCGCCGATCGCCAACAACCGCACCGACTTCCGGATCGACATCATCCCGGATCGCCTCGAAGGCGGCGACGCCGGTCGCGACCGCGTGCTCGGGCTGCTCACGCGGCTGCTCGATCTGACCCCGGACGACGTCGAGCGGATCAGGATCGACCTCAAGGGCGCGGCCGGCTTCCAGCCTGTCCAAGTCGCCGAGAACATCAGCTGGGACCGGTTCGCCGCGATCAGCCTGCGCCAGCCCGAATTGCCCGGCGTCGCGCCGACCCGCGGCTTCGCGCGCGCCTATCCCGCCGGTGCCGCGGTCGCGCATCTCACCGGCTATGTCGGTGCCGCCAACGCCGAACAGTTCAAGAAGACGCGCGACCCGCTGCTCGTCACCCCCGGCTTCAAGCTCGGCAAGGACGGGCTGGAAAAGCAGCTCGAGACGCAATTGCGCGGTACGCCGGGCGCCAAGCGCGTCGAGGTCACCGCGCGCGGCAAGGTCGTCGCGGAATTGCCGACCCGCGCCGACGTGCCGGGCAAGACGCAGCGGCTGACGATCGATGCCGGCTTGCAGGAATATGCCGCGCGCCGGCTCGGCACCAATTCGGGTTCGACGGTGGTGATGGACTGCCGCACCGGCGAGATGCTGGCGATGGTGTCGATGCCCGCCTACGACCCCAACAGCTTCTCCGACGGGATCAGCCATCTCGAATGGAAGATGCTGTCCGACGACGACCACGTGCCGCTGATGAACAAGGTGACGCAGGGTCTGTATCCGCCGGGGTCGACGGTGAAGCCGATGAACGGCCTCGCCTTGCTCGCCGCGGGCGTCGGCGCGCACGACCGCATCGTCTGCTCGGGCGCCTTGCGCGTCGGCACCGGCATCTTCCACTGCCACAAGAAGGGCGGCCATGGCCCGCTCGACCTCAAGGGCGCGATCGAGCAGAGCTGCGACATCTATTTCTACGAGATGATCCGCCGGCTCGGCTATGACAAGATCGCGCCCATCGCCCGGATGGTTGGGCTCGGCCAGAAGTTCGATCTGCCGATCGCCACGCAGCGCTATGGCACGGTGCCGGATTCCGAGTGGAAGCTGCGCAAGTACAAGCACAATTGGACCGTCGCCGACGGCCTCAACGCGTCGATCGGCCAGGGCTATGTGCTCGCCAACCCGCTCCAGCTCGCGGTGATGGCGGCGCGCATCGCCTCCGGGCGGACGTTGCAACCGAGTCTGCTCGCCAACCACGTCCACCTCGACGCGCCCGCCCTTCCCGTCGCCTCGGACCATCTCGCGATCGTCCGCGATGCGATGTACGGCGTGATCAATCAGGGCGGGACCGGTGCCGCCGCGCGGATGCTGGTGCCTGGCGTCGCCATCGCCGGCAAGACCGGCACCGCGCAGGTCCGCCGCATCACCATGGCGGAACGGCGCAGCACCGGCGTGATCAAGAACGGTCAATTGCCCTTCAAGATGCGCGACCACGCGCTGTTCGTCGGCTTCGCCCCCGCCGACAACCCGCGCTACGCGATCGCGGTGGTGCTCGAACACAATGGCCACACCGTCCGCAACCTCGATACGCCGATGATCGGCCGCGACATCATGACCTATCTGTTCGATCGCGACCGCGCGATGAAGAGCCTCGCCGACGTCGAGCCGACCTGGGGCGGCGACATCGGCACGCGCATGACGGCGCAGGCCGCCGCCTATCGCGCCGCACAATCGCCACCGCCCGCCGCCAACGCCACCAAGACCGACGCGACCGTGCCGAGCGATTCCGATGCGGTGGAGGCGGCGACCGATCTCGCCAACCAGACCCAGGCGGCGCTTGCCACGCCCGGTCCGGTCGGCAACACCGTCGCCGAAGACGGCACGACCGAACGAAGCGAACCATGACCCGCAGCCGTATCGTCCCCGATCCCATCGCCCGCCAGCCGTGGCGCGTCATCCTTCTGGTGGTGGCGATCGGTGCGTTCGGCCAGATCGTGCTCTATTCCGCCGCCGGCGGCTCGCTCCAGCCTTGGGCGCTCTCGCAGGGTATCCGCTTCTTCGTGCTGCTCGGCGCGGCGCTCGGCATCTCCTACGTCCCCGAGCGGATCTGGAAGGCGTCGGCGCTGCCCGCTTATGTCGTGATCGTCGTCGCGCTGGTGCTGGTCGAGCTGGTCGGCGCGGTGCGCGGCGGCAGCCAGCGCTGGCTCGACGTCGGCATCAAGCTACAACCTTCCGAATTCATGAAGCCAGTGATCGTGCTCGCCTGCGCGCGCTTTTACGACATGCTGCCGCCCAACGAGACGCGGCGGTTCGGCGCGATCTGGCCCGCCGCGCTGCTGGTCGGCATCCCCGCCGCGCTGATCGCCAAACAGCCCGATCTCGGCACCGCCTTGATGGTCTGCGGCGGCGGCGTCGTCGTCATGTTCCTGGCGGGCGTACCGATGCGGCTGTTCATCGGCGGCGCATTGGCCCTGGCGGTCGCCGCGCCGATCGCCTTCAACTACGTGCTGCACGATTATCAGCGCAACCGCGTGCTGATCTTCCTCGATCCCGAGAGCGACCCGTTGCGCACCGGCTATCACATCAGCCAGTCGAAGATCGCGATCGGCTCGGGCGGGATCTGGGGCAAGGGCTTCCTCAACGGGACGCAGAGCCATCTCGATTATCTCCCCGAAGGCCACACCGACTTTGTCTTCGCGACGATGGCGGAGGAATGGGGACTGGTCGGCGGCTGCCTGCTGATCCTCGCCTTCATCCTGGTGGTGCGCTGGGGGGTCAATGTCGGCCAGCACGCCACCACCCGCTTCGCGCGCCTCACCGCCGCCGGGCTGGCGACGACGATCTTCTTCTACGTCGCGATTAATCTCGCGATGGTGATGGGCCTCGCGCCGGTGGTCGGCATCCCCCTGCCCCTCGTCAGTTTCGGCAGTTCCGCGCAGATGACCGTCCTGCTCTGCATCGGCGTTCTGATGTCGATCGACCGGCAAAACCGGCGTGCGGTACGCTGGTGAGACAAAAAATGCCGCAGGTGCAAAAAAGGGTTTGCAACCTGCGGCACGACTGCTAATTGGCCGCCTCCCGACGGGGCCGGCGCCTCTCCAAAGCGCCAACAACAGGCCAAGTCATGGACGCATAGCTCAGTTGGTAGAGCAGCTGACTCTTAATCAGCGGGTCCTTGGTTCGAGCCCAAGTGCGTCCACCACCCCTTCCGCCGCAAATAACCGAAGTTTTCGACAGCGGCTGAGGCATGTCTATTCGACATGTTCCGATACGATTTCCGACAAATCTTCCCGATTTTGATGACGTGCGCGCGGCGCGCCGCGGCATTTTGTAAGCGTTGTCAGCGGTCGCCTTGCGGCCGATCCACGTGACGTCGAGCGTTGCGTCACTGGAGATCGGTAACACATCGGCGCTTACCGACCGGACCTTCGCGATCCTGCCGTGACGGAAGCCGGCGACGGTCATCTTCTTCGGCAGCCCTGCCTTGAAGCAGATCGCGCGGCGCATCGACTGGATGCAGAGCTTTTCATATCCTTGCCGCTACGCTCCTCCACGACAATGACGGCGGCGAGGCGCGACGTGCGCGCGAGCTTGTCCCCGACTGCTTCTGTCGGTTATTCTCTGATCCAGCGAGGTATGACACCCGAACTTAAGCGACCAACGGTAAGGGCCAGCAATAGTATCCTTGAAGTGCCTTTCAAGAGGCTGTTGCCGCATTGCAACACGCTCTCCGTGCCGTTTGCGGCGGTCGGATACGCATCGAAGGACGGCGGTTTCATCACCTGACAGGCTGTGTTTCGCCTGCCGCTTACAAGGTGATTGATATGAAGAAGCTGCTTCTCGCAGCGGCCAGTGCCGCGTTCCTGATCCCCGCCGCAGCCTTTGCCCAGGACACGACGTCCGACGGTTCGCGCGCCTTCGGGATCGATCCGTATGTCGGCGTGACCGGCGTGTACGAAGGTTTCGAGAGCAACCCGGGCCACGGCATTCCCTTCTCGGCGCCCGGCGATCGCCTGAAGGGCGGCCTCGTCGAAGGCGTCGCGGGCGTGAACGTGCCGCTCGGTTCCTTCTTCGTCGGTGTCGAAGGCAATGCCGCCAAAGGCTTCAGCGGCGACATCGACTGGGAATATGGCGTCCACGGCCGCGCCGGCGTGCGTGCAGGTGAAACCGGGCTGGTCTATGGCAAGGTCGGCTATCGCTGGGTGAACTTCGATCGCTACGGCAACAACAGCCCCGACTTCGGCCGCATCTCCTACGGCGTCGGCGGCGAGTTCGGGCCCAAGGCGATCGGGCTCGACGGTCTCGTGAAGAAGGAGGGCGTGCGCTTCCGCGCCGAAGTCGCCACGACCGGGAATTTCGAGACGGTCCGCCCCTCGTTGGGGATCATCGGCCACTTCTGATCCGTTTCAGACTGTTGCCTCACGGAGCCCCGGACCATGTGTCCGGGGCTCTTCGTGTCTCAGCATCCCAGCGACGTATCGCCTTCATATTGCGTGATAATTTTGAGCCCGCAGGGGCCGATGTCGCCGATGGACTGTTGAGGCCCCGCGCGTGATCTCGTCCGCCGCGCTGGAGCCAGGATATGTCGCTGAAAGATATCGTTGATAACACGGCCGCCGCGGTCGGTTCCGTTGCCGCGGCCGCCGCTGATCCGGTCGACGCCAAGGCGGAGCGATCGGCGTTGCTCACCGATCTGCGTCAGGCGCGAACCGCGTTTGACACGAACCCGTCCGCACCGGCCGGCGGGCGGTGGCTCGCCGCCGACGGCGCCGGACGCGTGGCGTTCACGCCGATGCGTCCCGACGGCCAGCCTATGGTCATCGGCGGGCAGTCGGTCACGTTCTGGCAGGCCGAAGCGCTTCCGGCGATGCTCGATGCGTTCGAAGCTGCGATCAACGCCGGCGAACTCGACCCGCAGCTGACCGGATCGACCCCGGCGGGACATTCGCTCCCGTTGGAGCGGCTCGCGAACACATCGCCCCAGCGTCCGACGCCGGATACGGCAACATATTGAAATAGAGCCTATGCGCTGCTCGGCGCGTTCACTCGACCGAGAGGTGCGCATGCCCGACTGGTCGTCGATGTTCAAACCCGAGCTGTCGCTATGGGAGGTGATCGCGCGCGGCACGATCATGTACCTCTTCCTGTTCCTGGTGATGCGCTTCCTGCTGAAGCGGGAGGGCGGACAGGTCAATATCGCCGACATCCTGGTCGTCGTGGCGGTCGTCGATGGCGCGCAGCCGGCATTCAGCGGCGACGCGCAGTCGATCACCGAGAGCGCCGTCTTCGTTCTGACGATCCTGTTCTGGAGCTGGGTCCTCAATTGGGCAAGCTACCACTTCAAGCCGCTCGCCTTCCTCACCGCCGCTCCCCCGATGGTGCTGGTCGAGGACGGGAAACTCAATCGTGCCAACATGCGCAAGGCCTTGATGAACCGAGAGGAGCTGATGCAGCAGCTGCGGGAAGAGGGCGTCGAGGATCTCGAGCTTGTCCATCACGTCATCATGGAAGGCGATGGCGAGATCAGCGTGATCAAGAAGGACGATGCGGCGTAACGAAATGAAGGCCCATCCGGACCGAGCAATCTTTCCTTACGATATCTGAACGAACCGAAACGGACCTGCCGCGTTGAGCGCGCATGCGGGGGGTAAAGTCAGGAGCTGCGATCGCCACGGCGATCGCGCTGGCCGGATGCAACATGCATCAATCGACGTTGGCGCCATTCGGTGCCGACGCCGTCGACATACGGCGGCTGTTCCTGTTGATGCTGGTCGGCGCCGTCGTCATCGCGACGGGGCTCGCGCTCCTGATGCGCCATGCGGTGCGGGCGCGGGAAGGCGCGCTGACGCATCAAAAGGGGATGCGCGTCGTCCTCTGGCTCGGCGGAGTGATCCCGACCGTCGTGCTGCTCGGCCTGCTGGTCTATTCGCTGCCTTATATGAAACCACGCCCGGTCGGCCCCGCCGACATGCGGATCGCGGTCGAGGGCGAGCAATTCTGGTGGCGCGTCACCTATCGCCCGCCCGGTGGCGGCGCGGTCGAGACCGCGAACGAGGTGCGCATCCCCGTCGGCCGCACCGTCGCCTTCCGCCTGACCGCCGCCGACGTCGTCCACAGCTTCTGGATTCCGGGGCTGGGCGGCAAGATGGACATGATCCCCGGCCGCACCAACACGCTCGTCGTCCGTGCCGACAAGGCCGGGCGCTATCGCGGCCAGTGCGCCGAATTCTGCGGGCTCAGCCACGCGCTGATGGCGCTCGACGTCGTCGCGATGGAGCCCGCGGCGTTCGACGCCTGGCTCGCCGCGCAGCGCCGCCCCGCCGCCGCTGTTGCCACCGCCGCAGATCCCGGCGCACGGCTGTTCGCCGCCAACGGTTGCACCGCCTGCCACGTCGTCGGCAGCGGCAGCGCGCGCGGCATCGGCCCCGACCTCACGCATTTCGGTGCGCGCGAGACGCTCGCCGCCGGCATCCTGCCGATGACGACCGCCAATGTCGCGCGCTTCATCCGCCATCCCGAAGCCACCAAGCCCGGCGTGCGCATGCCCGCCTTCCCGCAACTCTCGCACGGTGAGGCCATCGCCATCGCCCGCTATCTCCAGGGCCTGAAATGAGCCTCCACGCGCAAGACGATCCGCAGCTCCGCGCGGCCCAGGAAGAGCGGCTGCGCGCGGTGTGGAAGCCGCCCTCGGGCTGGTTCTTCCGCTGGACCGACGTCAACAACAACCGCATCGGCGTCTGGTACACGCTGACCGCCTTCGGCTTCATGCTGTTCGCCGGCGTGCTCGCGCTCGTCATGCGCACGCAGCTGGCGGTGCCGGACAACGATCTCGTCTCGGCGAACACGTTCAACCAGCTGTTCACGCTGCACGGCTCGATGATGATGTTCCTGTTCGCCGTACCGATGTTCGAGGCGGTGTCGATCATCCTGCTGCCGCAGCTGCTCGGCGCGCGCGACCTGCCCTTCCCGCGCCTGTCGGCGTTCGGCTATTGGAGCTTCCTGCTCGGCGGCGTCTTCGTCGGCGGCTCGATCTTCTTCAACGCCGCGCCCGACGGCGGCTGGTTCATGTACCCGCCGCTGACCACGCGGACCGATCTCAGCGGGCTCGGCGCCGACATCTGGATGCTCGGCCTCAGCTTCATCGAGGTGTCGTCGGTCGCCGCCGCGGTCGAGCTGATCGTCGGCGTGCTCAAATGCCGCCCGCCGGGCATGCGCCTCAACCTGATGCCGCTCTACGCCTGGTATATCCTCGTCGTCGCGGTGATGATCCTGTTCGCCTTCCCGCCGCTGATCGCCGGCGACCTGCTGTTCGAGATGGAGCGGCTGCTCGGCTGGCCGTTCTTCGACGCGGCCAAGGGCGGCGATCCGTTGCTGTGGCAACACCTGTTCTGGATCTTCGGCCATCCGGAGGTCTATATCGTCTTCCTGCCGTCGATCGCCCTGTTCGCGATGATGATCCCCACCTTCGCGCAGCGTCACCTGCTCGGCTATCCGTGGATCGTGCTCGCGGCGGTCGGCACCGCCTTCCTGTCGTTCGGCCTGTGGGTCCACCATATGTTCGCGACCGGCCTGCCCAAGATCAGCCTCGCCTTCTTCTCCGCCGCCTCCGAGGCGGTGGCGATCCCCACCGGCGTGCAGATCTTCGCCTTCATCGCGACGCTCTGGGCGGGCAAGGTCAAATGGTCGGTGCCTTTGCTCTATGCGAGTGGCAGCCTCGCGGTGTTCGTGATCGGCGGACTGACCGGCGTGATGGTCGCGATCGCGCCGTTCGACTGGCAGGCGCACGACACCTATTTCATCGTCGCGCACCTGCATTACGTGCTGATCGGCGGCACCCTGCTGCCGTTGTTCGGCGGCCTCTATTTTTACTGGCCGCTCATCACCGGCAAGAAACTGTCCGACCGGCTCGGCCGCATCGCCTTCTGGATCATGTTCGTCGGCGTGAACCTGTCCTTCTTCCCGATGCACCTGTCGGGGCTGGAAGGGATGCCACGACGCGTCTTCACCTATCCCGCCGACCTCAACATCGGCTGGCTCAACCTCGCCTCGACCGCGGGCGCCTATCTGTTCGCCACCGGTGTGCTGGTGCTGGTCGTCGACCTCGCGCTGTCGCCGACGCGGCAGAAGGCGCCGCGCAACCCGTGGAACGCTGGCACGCTCGAATGGCTCGCGCATCCCGACGACGAGGATTGGGGCATCCGCTCGGTACCGCTGATCGAGAGCCGCTATCCGATCTGGGACCAGAAGGATTTCGTCGCCAAGGTCGACGAAGGCCGCTTCTTCCTCCCCGACGCCGAAGAGGGCCGGCGCGAGACGATCATCACCTCGGTGCTCGACGCCAAGCCGGTGTCGGTGATCCGCCTCGGCACGCCGAGCGTCAAGCCGATGATGACCGCGGTCGCGCTCGGTGCGGTGTTCATCCTGACCACCTATCACCTGTATCTGCTGTCGGCGCTCAGCGGCGTCGTCACGCTCGCCTGCGTCTTGTGGTGGCTGTGGGACACCGCCGAAATCCCCGAAAAGCCCGAAAAGCCGATCGGCCATGGCATTACGCTGCCGCTTTACATCTCCGGCCCCGCCGCGCCGGGCTGGTGGGCGATGTTCATCACGATGATGGCCGACGCCACCGCCTTTTCCGGCCTCGTCTTCGGCTATTATTTCTACTGGACGATCCACCCCGATTTCGGCGCCGGCTTCGACGGGCCGGGGGCCTATTGGCCGATCGTCACGCTGCTGCTGTCGCTGGCGAGCTGGGCGGCGACCGTCGCCGCCCGCGGCATCCACGCGCGCGGCGCGGTGTTGCCGGCACGGGCGTTGCTCGTCGCCGGGGCGGTGGCGGCGATCGCCAGCCTGGCCACCGGCCTGCGCTGCCTCGACGGGCTCGATCCCAAGGCGAACGTCTATCCGGCGATCGTCTGGGTGCTGGTGATCTGGACGCTCGTCCACGCCGCGATCGGCACGATCATGCAGCTCTATACGCTCGCGCGCAGCCTTGCCGGGCGGATGACGCCGACGCATGACGCCGATCTGCGCAACATCACCGTCTACCAGCATTTCTTCGCGCTCACCGCGCTCGTCGCCTATCTGACGATCGGCCTGTTCCCGGAGGCGGGGCTGTGAGGCGCTGGCTGCGGCGCGCGCGCCGGCTCAACGTCACGCTGTGGACGCTGATCGTGCCGCCGACGACCTGGGCGGTGCATTTCCTCTTCTCCTACCTCTGGGCGGCGGTGTCCTGCGCCAAGCTCGGGATGTGGGCGCGTTTCCCGACGGCCTTCGCGATCGGCACGCTGGTGGCGCTGCTGGTGATCGCCGCGGCAGGCGTGATCGCATGGCAACAGGCGCGCACCCCCGGCGCGCCCGCACCGCATGACGAGGGTACCGACAGCGACCGCCTGCGCTTCCTCGCATATTCAACGCTGCTGCTGTCGGCGCTGAGCTTCGTCGCAGTGGTATTCACCGCGATGCCGGTCATCGTGCTGAGCGACTGCCGGTGAAGCGCGTCAGCCTCGCCGCCGGCCTCGCGCTGCTACCGCTCGGCTGGGCGCTGAGCGGCCGGGGCATGACCGGCCATATGGCGGCGCATATGATCGCCGTCGCGATCGCCGCGCCGCTCGTCGCATTCGGCGTGCAGCATGGCCGCTGGGCCCCGGCGACGCGCTGGCCGCGGCTCGCCGCACCGCTGCCCGCCGCGCTGATCGAGGCGGTGATCGTCTGGGGATGGCATGTCCCCGCGCTGCGCCGCCTCGCCGATCACCAGCCGGCGTGGCTGATCCTCGAACAGGCGAGCTTCCTCGCCGCCGGGCTGTTGCTCTGGTCAGCGGTGCTCGCTCCCCGCCATCGTGCCGCCGGGGTCGGCGCGCTGCTCGTCACCTCGATGCACATGACGCTGCTCGGTGCGCTGATCGGCCTCGCGCCCCGCCCCCTCTACACCCACCACGGCGCCGATGCGCTGATCGACCAGCAGATCGCCGGCGTCGTCATGCTGCTCGTCGGCGGCGTCGCCTATCTGCTCGGCGGGCTGGCGATGCTCGGCCGGCTGCTCCAGACCCGCAACGAGGCCATCGCATGACGATCCGCATCACCTGGGCGCGCGCGGTCGCGACGCTGGTCGGCCTCGCCGTCGCCGGGCTGCTCTTCGCCTGGTCGGGCGTGTTCAACATCGCCGCATCGAGCGGCCACTGGCCGATCACCGACTGGTTCCTGCACTGGACGATGCGCAATTCAGTGCGCACCCACGCCGCCTTCACCAGCCCCGACGATCCCGCCGACCGCAGCGGCCTCGTCAGCGCCGCCGGCCATTTCGCCAATGCCTGCGCGGTCTGTCACGGCGCCCCCGGCATCAAGCCCGCCCCGGTCATGCAGGCGGCGACCCCGCCCGCCCCCGACCTCGCCGTCAACGCGAGGCAATGGACCGACAAGCAGCTCTTCTGGATCCTCCAGCACGGCGTCAAATATACCGGTATGCCCGCCTGGGCGGTGCAGGACCGGCAGGACGAGGTGCGCCGCATGGTCGCCTTCGTCCGCCGCCTGCCCGGCATGACGCCGGCGCAATATGACGCTCTCGTCGCCGAGGCGAACCCCGGCGCCGATCTCGCCACCTGCACCGGCTGCCACGGCACCGACGGCCGCGGCCGCGGCGCGCCCGACATTCCGGTGCTCGGCGGACAGGACCCCGCCTATCTGCTCGCCGCGCTGCAGGGCTATGCGGATGGCAGCCGCTCCAGTGCGGTGATGCAGCAGGTCGCGATGCGGATGCAGCCCGAAGCGATGCGCGATGCCGCGCGCCGCTTCGCCGCGATGCCCGGCCTCGGCGCAGCGCCCGCGGGCGATGCCGCCGCCGCGCGGATCGTGACGCAGGGCCTGCCCCGGCTCCAGCTTCCGGCCTGCGCCAGCTGCCACGCGCCCGGCAAGCCCTATCCCGTGCTCGCCGGTCAGCGCCCCGCCTATATCGCACAGCGCCTGCGCCACTGGCGCGGCGACGAGACGGTGGTCGACGCGCGCAAGAGCCATGCGACGATGCCGGTCATCGCCCGCCGCATCCCGGAGGAGATGATCGACCCGCTCGCCCGCTATCTCGCCGGAGACGCGGTCGATCGCAGCAAATAATCCGAGGGGCGCCGTCGAAGAATTGGACCACAACCGCCGAGGGCAATGAGCCGCTAATCCCTGCAATCGCAGGACTCGATCAACCGGCTTCGCGAATCGGGGGGGTGGGGGGTATGGCTTGAGCATGCGTATCGCGATCATCGACACGAGCACAACGCGTGCCGCGATCATCTCCGACGGATTGCGCGAGGCGGGCCTCCACGATCTCGTCCTGATCGACGGCACGCGCGGCATGGTCGCCGCGCTGGAGAAAGCGGCGCCCGACGTCGTCCTGATCAACCTCGAAAATCCCAGCCGCGACGTGCTCGAGGAATTCTTCGCGGTGTCGCGCGCACTCGCCCGGCCGATCGCGATGTTCGTCGACCAGAGCGATGCGGAAACCACCGCCGCCGCGGTCGACGCCGGCGTGTCCGCCTATATCGTCGACGGCCTCGCCAAGCAGCGGATCAAGCCCGTCATCGACCTCGCGATCCGCCGGTTCCAGGCGTTCGCCCGGCTGCAGGACGAATTGCACGAAGCCCGAAGCGCGCTCGCCGACCGCACCACCATCGATCGCGCCAAAGTGATCCTGATGAAGCGCCGCGGCATCGACGAGCCGACCGCTTACGGCCTGCTCCGCGCGCAGGCGATGCGATCCAACCGCCGGATCGCCGAGATCGCCGATGCGATCATCACCAGCGACGCGCTCATGGGAGATTTGTGATGGCGCTCGACCGGATCCGCATCGGGTTCCTGCCGCTGGTCGATGCCGCGCTGCCGATCCTCGCGCGCGAACAGGGATTCGCCGAAGCCGAGGGGCTGGAGATCGAGCTCGTCCGCGACATGACCTGGGCGACGGTGCGCGATCGGTTGCTCTATGGCCATACCGATGCCGCCCACATGGTCGCGCCGCTGGCGATCGCGACCGCGCTGGGCCGCGGGCGGCCCGCGGTGCCGATGGCCGTGCCGTTCGTGCTGGGGCTGAACGGCAATGCGATCACGCTGTCGCTGCCGCTCGCCGCGCTGGTGATGGACTGCGATGCGCTCGGCGATCCGGCCGTGCTCGGCGCGCGACTGAAGGCGGTCGCGACCGAGCGTCTCGCCGCGGGGCGGCGGTTGCGGTTCGGCGTGGTGCATCGTTATTCGAGCCACAATTACATGCTGCGCTATTGGTTGGCGGCAACAGGCATCCGGCCCGATACCGATGTCGAGATCGTCACGACCAGCCCGACCTTCGCCGCCGACGCCTTGGCGGCGGGGGAAGTCGACGGCATCTGCGTCGGCGAACCGTGGAACGGCGTCGCGGTCGATCGCGGCGTCGGACGGATCGCGCTGGTTACCGCGCAGGTCTGGCGGCGCGGCGTCGAGAAGGTGCTGGCGATGCGCGCGGCGACGCTGGACGAGCGCCGCGACGTCGTCCACCGTCTGATCCGCGCGCTGCATGCCGCGGCCGCGCATTTCGTCGATCCCGGCACGCGCGAGGCGAGCGCGGCCATCCTCGCGCGACCCGCCTATCTCGACGCGCCGATCGATGCCGTGACGCGGGCGATCAGCGACCGGGTACGGCTCGTCAAGGATGCCACGCCGATCCATGTCCCCGACTTCATGTTCCAGTATCGCGAGGCGGCGAACTTCCCGTGGCGCAGCCAGGCGGCCTGGCTGTATTCGCAGATGCTGCGCTGGGACGGCACGCCGTTTTCGGCCGGGGAGGCAGCCACCGCGCAGGGCGTGTTCCGTCCCGACGTCTACCGCGCGGCGCTGGCCGGATCGGGCGCGCCGCTGCCCAATGCGAGTTCGAAACTGGAGGGCGCGATCGCCGCGAACAGTATCGGCGCGGGATCGACCCAGGGGCGGCTGATCCTGGGCAATGACGCCTTTTTCGATCGGCGCGCCTTCGATCCGGACGATATCACGGGATATTTGAGCAGCTTACCGTAAAGTTGCTGCATCTGCGAAACGGCGCTTGCACGAGCGCGCCACTTCGATCATCCTGACAGCGTTCGGCAAGGGAGTCGGACACGACATCATCGCGAGACCGGTTCCAACGACGGGGCCGGACCGCGCAAGGCGATCCACCGATCGTCGAGAGGCAACGAAGCCGTCCAGATGCGTCCGCAAGGTCGCCGTCTGGGCGGCTTTTTCTTTGTCCAACGCAGATGGGGAAACATCATGCTGTTCGCATCGCCGGGGATCGAAGTCACCGGATCGAAGGCCACGAGGATCGACCTGTTCAGCGCCGCCACGCCGCAGATGCGCGCGTTCCACGTCACCTGGCTGGCGTTCTTCGTGTGCTTCTTCGCCTGGTTCGCGGCGGCGCCGATGATGCCGCTCATCAAGGCCGAGTTCGGCCTCAGCAAGGACCAGATCGCCAATATCAACATCGCCGCGGTGGCCGTCACGATCCTCGTGCGGCTGGTGGTCGGGCCATTGTGCGACCGGTTCGGACCGCGTCGCGCCTATACGTGGCTGCTGCTGCTCGGCGCGATCCCGGTCTTCGGACTCGCCTTCGCCCGGACGCACGAGACGTTCCTGTTCTTCCGCCTGGCGATCGGAGCGATCGGCGCGTCGTTCGTGATCACCCAATATCACACGAGCGTGATGTTCGCGCCCAACGTCGTCGGCACCGCCAATGCGACGGTCGGCGGCTGGGGCAATGCAGGCGGTGGCGCGGCACAGAGCCTGATGCCGCTGGTGGTCGCGGCGATGATCGGGCTTGGCGTCGAGCACGCCTGGGGATGGCGCGCGGCGATGTTCGTGCCGGGTGTGGCGATGGTCGCGATGGCGTTCGTCTACGCGCGCTATACTCAGGACACGCCGCAAGGCGACATCGTCGACCTCCGCGCGGCCGGCATCGCGCTCGACGGCGGCAAGGCGACCGGCATGGCGATCTTCCGCCGCGCCGCGGCCAATTACCGGACGTGGATGCTCGCCGCGACGTACGGCGCCTGTTTCGGCGTCGAGATCTTCATCCACAACATTGCCGCCAGCTATTACGTCGACCGGTTCGGACTGTCGCTCACTAGCGCGGGGCTCGCCGCCGGGATCTTCGGCGGCCTCGCGCTGTTCGCCCGCGCGCTCGGCGGCATCGCCAGCGACCGGATCGCGCTCGTCAAGGGGCTCGACGGTCGCGCGTTGCTGCTGTTCGGGCTGATGCTCGGCGAGGGTGTCGGGCTGGTGCTGTTCGGCAATGCCGGCAGCGTCATGCCTGCCATCCTCGCGATGACGATGTTCGGGCTGTTCACGCACATGGCGTGCGGCGCGACCTATGCACTGGTGCCGTTCGTCGACCGCAAGGCGCTGGGCGGGGTCGCGGGGCTGATCGGCGCGGGCGGCAATATCGGCGCGGTCGCGGCGGGATTCCTCAACAAGGCGTCGGCGACGCCGCAGCAATGCCTGATCGTGCTCGGCTACGTCGTTGTCGGCACTGCGGTGTGCGCGCTGGCGGTGCGCTTCTCCGCCGCGCACAAGTCGCAGGAGCAGGCGCTGTTCGATGCGGCGCTCGACGCGCGGCGCGATCGCGGCCTGCCCGGCGGCGGCGCGGTGGCGGCATGACCCGCTGCCCGACGCCGCGCCGCGACCCGCTCGCCGCCACCACCCGCAAATTCTCGCTGCAACTGGATTGGACATGCTGATGGAACATCGGGTCATCACCCCCGGGTCGGACGCCCGCGAGCATCTCGTCGTGATCGGCAACGGCATGGCCGGCTGCCGCGCGGTCGAGGAGCTGATCGCGCGCGATCCCGCCCGCTACCGCGTCACGATCTTCGGCGCCGAACCGCATGTGAACTACAATCGCATCATGCTCTCGCCGGTGCTCGCGGGCGAGAAGACCTTCGAGCAGATCGTCATCAACGACGCGGCCTGGTATGCGGCCAATGCGATCACGCTGGTGACCAGCGATCCGGTGCAGGTGATCGACCGCGCGGCGAAGACCGTCACCGCGCGATCGGGGCTGACCGTCGCGTACGACCGGCTGCTGATCGCGACCGGCTCCGATCCGTTCATCATCCCGGTGCCGGGCAAGGATCTGCCCGGCGTCATCTCGTTCCGCGACATGGCCGACGTCGATCACATGCTGGCGGCGGCCGGCCGGGGCGGCGCGGCGGTGGTCATCGGCGGCGGGCTGTTGGGGCTGGAAGCGGCGCACGGCCTGACGCTGCGGGGCATGAAGGTGACGGTGATCCACCTGATGCCGACGCTGATGGAACGCCAGCTCGACGAGGCCGCGGGATGGCTGCTCAAGTCGGCGCTGGAGGCACGCGGCCAGGTGATCCTGACCGAGGCCAACACCGCCGAAATCGTCGGCGACACGCACGTCGAAGGCGTCCTGTTGAAGGACGGGACGCTGATCCCGGCGAGCCTCGTCGTCATGGCGGTCGGCATCCGCCCGTCGGTGGCGCTCGCGCGCGACGCCGGGCTGGAGATCGGCCGCGGCATCAAGGTCGACGACCATATGGTCACCAGCGATCCGTCGATCCTCGCGGTCGGCGAGTGCGTCGAGCATGACGGCAACGTCTACGGCCTCGTCGCGCCGCTCTGGGACATGTGCCGGGCGCTGGCCGATGGCCTCGTCGGGCGGCATAGCGGCTATCGCGGATCGGTGACGTCGACCAAGCTCAAGGTCGCCGGGCTCGACGTATTCTCGGCGGGCGATTTCTCGGGTGGTGCCGGCGCGGAGGACATCGTGTTGCGCGACGCGTCGCGCGGCATCTACAAGCGCGTGGTGGTCAAGGACGACCGCATCGTCGGCGCGGTGCTGTACGGCGACACCGCTGACGGCGGCTGGTATTTCGACCTGCTCAGGCGCGGCGAGAACATCGCCCCCATCCGCGACATGCTGATCTTCGGCCAGTCCTTCGCCTCGGGAGGGGCGCAGGCGGACCCTAAGGCGGCCGTTGCGGCGCTCTCCGACGATGCGGAGGTCTGCGGCTGCAACGGCGTCACCAAGAGCAAGGTCGTGGCGTGCATCGGCGCCGGCAACACGACGCTGGATGCGGTCCGCGCGACCTGTAAGGCATCGGCGTCGTGCGGATCGTGCACCGGCGTCGTCGAAACGCTGCTCGCGGTGACGCTGGGCGACGACTATTCGGGCGAACGCACGGTGAAGACGATGTGCAAATGCACCAGCTTCGGCCACGACGACGTCCGCCGCGAGATCGTCGCGCAGGGCATGCGATCGATCCCCGAAGTGATGCAGAAGATGAGCTGGTCGACGCCCGACGGATGTTCGTCGTGCCGACCCGCGCTCAATTACTACCTGCTCTGCGCGTTGCCCGGCGCGTATAAGGACGACCAGCAGAGCCGGTTCGTCAACGAACGGCTGCACGCCAACATCCAGAAGGACGGCACCTATTCGGTCGTGCCGCGGATGTGGGGCGGCGTGACCAACCCGCGCGAGCTGCGTGCGATCGCCGATGTCGTCGAGAAATACGACGCGCCGCTGGTCAAGGTGACGGGCGGCCAGCGGCTCGACATCTTCGGGATCAGGAAGGAGGACCTGCCCGCGGTCTGGGCAGATCTCAACGCCGCGGGGATGGTCAGCGGCCATGCGTACGGCAAGTCGCTGCGCACCGTGAAGACCTGCGTCGGCTCCGACTGGTGCCGGTTCGGCACGCAGGATTCGACCGGGCTCGGCGTCAGGATCGAGCAAATGACCTGGGGCTCCTGGATGCCGCACAAGTTCAAGATCGCGGTCAGCGGTTGTCCGCGCAACTGCGCCGAGGCGACGATCAAGGATTTCGGCGTGGTCTGCGTTGACAGCGGCTACGAATTGTCGGTCGGCGGCAACGGCGGGATCAAGGTCCGCGCGACCGACTTCCTCTGCAAGGTCGCGACCGAGGAGGAGGCGATGCATCATTGCGCCGCCTTCATCCAATTGTACCGGGAGGAAGCGCGCTATCTGGAGCGCACCGCGCCGTGGATCGAGCGGGTCGGCATCGACTATATCCGCACACGCATCGCCGACGATGCCGCGGGCCGCGATGCGCTGGCGGCGCGGTTCCTGTTCTCACAGACCTTCATGCAGGACGATCCCTGGACCGCGCGCGTCGCGGGCGCGCACGGCGAACAGCATGCGCCGATGGCGCGCTTCACCCCCATCGACGCTACGAGGGAAATGGCATGATCGGCGAATGGCTCGATATCGGCTGGGTCGACGAGATTCCGGTCCGTGGCAGCCGCACGGTGCAGGTTGCCGGCGGCGACGACATCGCGGTGTTCCGCACCGGCGAGGGCAAGGTGTTCGCGCTCGCCGATCGCTGCCCGCACAAGGGCGGCCGGTTGTCGCAGGGCATCGTCCATGGCGGCGCCGTGGCGTGTCCGCTGCACAATTGGCGGATCGCGCTCGATACCGGCGAGGCGCTGGGCGAGGACAAGGGGTGCACGCCGGTGATCCCGGTGAAGGTGTCGGGCGGGCGCGTCCTGATCTGCCGGACGTCGACCATCAAGGCCGCGGCGTGACCGGGGCGCCGCTTTCTCCCCCCGGCGGAAAGACGGCGGGGACGAGCGCGCCCATCCGCACCACCTGCGCCTATTGCGGGGTCGGCTGCGGCATCCTCGCGACCCCGACCGGCGAGCGGAGCGCCGATATCAAGGGCGACCCCGACCACCCCGCCAACGCCGGCAAACTGTGTTCGAAGGGCACGCATCTCGGCGAAACGATCGGCCTCGAGGGTCGCCTGCTCACCCCGATGATCGGCAGGCGTACGGCCTCGTGGGATGCGGCGCTCGGCCTCGTCGCCAAGCGCTTCCGCGAGACGATCGCGCAGCACGGCCCGAACAGCGTCGCCTTCTACGTGTCCGGCCAGTTGCTGACCGAGGATTATTACGTCGCCAACAAGCTGATGAAGGGGTTCATCGGCGCGGCGAACATCGACACCAATTCGCGGCTCTGCATGGCGAGCGCGGTGGCCGGGCACATCCGCGCGTTCGGCGAGGATATCGTGCCGGCGTCCTACAACGATCTCGATGCCGCCGACCTGATCGTGCTGGTCGGATCGAACGCCGCCTGGTGCCATCCGATCGTCTATCAGCGCATCCGCGCACGCTGCGACGCGGGCGCGAAACTCGTCGTGATCGATCCCCGCCGGACCGAGACCGCGGACGAGGCCGACCTTCATCTCTCGATCCGGCCCGGCACCGACGTCGCGCTGATGAACGGTCTGCTGGCGTGGTGTCGCGACGCGGGGGTGGTCGACCAAGCCTATCTCGCGCGCCACGTCGCGACGCCCGACGACTTCTGGGACCGGTGCGAAGGGGGGAGCGACCTGTGGTCGGTGGCGCGCGTCTGCGACGTGCCGCCGCAGGAGCTCAGGCGGTTCTTCGAACTGTTCGCCGCCACGCCGAAGACCGTGACGATGTTCAGCCAGGGGGTGAACCAGTCGCTGGCGGGGACCGACCAGGTCAATGCGATCATCAACCTCCACCTTGCCACCGGGCGGATCGGCAAGCCCGGCGCGGCGCCCTTCTCGATCACCGGCCAGCCCAATGCGATGGGTGGCCGCGAGGTCGGCGGGCTCGCCTCGAGCCTTGCCGCGCACATGGATTTCACGCCCGCGAACGTCGCGCGGGTCGGCCGCTTCTGGGCCGCGCCCAACATGGCGACCAGGCCCGGGCTGAAGGCGGTCGACCTGTTCCGCGAGCTGGGACAGGGGCGGATCAAGGCGATCTGGATCATGGCGACCAACCCCGCGGTCTCGATGCCCGACGCCGGACGGGTGCGCGAGGCGCTCGCCGATTGCCCCTTCGTCGTCGTCTCCGACGTGGTCGACACCACCGACACGTCGGTCCACGCGCACGTCCGCCTGCCCGCCGCGGCCTGGGGCGAGAAGGACGGCACCGTGACCAACTCCGACCGCACGGTCAGCCGCCAGCGCGCCTTCATGGCCGCGCCGGGCGAGGCCAGGCCGGACTGGTGGATCGTGACGCAGGTCGCGCGCCGGATGGGGTGGAAGACCGCCTTCCCCTATGATCGCCCCGCCGAGATCTGGCGCGAGCATTGCCGCCTGTCCGCCTATGAGAACGACGGCGCCCGGCTGTTTGCGCTGCCCAGTCATGCCGCCAAGGGCAATGCCGAATATGACGCGATGGCGCCGTTCCGCTGGGGCGGCACGCCCTTCTCCGACGGGCGCTTCCCGACACCGGACGGCCGGGCGCGGCTGATCCCCGTCGCGCAGAAGCCGGTGGCGGCGCCGCTCGGCAAATGGCCGATGACGCTCAACACCGGGCGCTACCGCGATCACTGGCACACGATGACCCGCACCGGCCTGTCGCCCAAACTCGCGCGGCATCGCGAGGAGCCGCTGGTCGAGATCCATCCCGACGACGCCTCCGCATGCGGGATCGTCGACGGCAATCTGGCCCGGGTGACGACCCCGCAAGGCAGCAGCCTGTTCCGCGCGACGGTCGTCACGTCGCAGCGGGCGGGCGAGGTGTTCGTGCCGATCCACTGGACCGATCGCACCGCGACGGGTGGCCGCGCCGGCCGCCTCCCCCGCCCGCTCGCCGATCCGGTGTCCGGACAGCCCGGCTTCAAGTCGACGCCGGCCAGGATCGATCGCGTCGAAACGGCGTGGCGCGGCTTCATCATCGTCCGCGGCCAACTCGCGGCCCCGCCCGACTGCCTGTGGGCGACACGGGTTGCGGTGCCACACGGCAGCGCATGGGATATGGCAGGCACTGGCGACGCCGACGCGCTCGACGCATCGCTGCCCAAGGGCCAGCGGATCGAGGCGATCGACGCGGCACGCGGCAGCCGCCGGGTCGCGATCCTCGACGGCGGCCGGCTTCGGGCGGTGCTGTTCGTCACGCGCGACGGCAGCCTCCCCCCGCGCGACTGGCTCGTCGCGCAACTGGGTGAGGCGATCGCCGCCCCGACGCTGCTCGCCGGGCGGGCGGCGGGTGTGCAGGTCGACCGCGGGCCGATCGTCTGCGCCTGTTTCGACGTCGGCCTCAAGACCATCCTGGCGGCGATCGCCGACCAGCATCTCGCCGACGTGCCCGCGATCGGGGCGGCACTCGGCGCGGGGACGAATTGCGGGTCGTGCCGCCCTGCCCTCGCCAAACTCCTCGCCACCGAAGGATCGACGCATGCCGCATGATTTCCCACCCGGTTCGGTCTGGCTGGTCGGTGCCGGCCCCGGCGACCCCGATCTGTTGACCCGGAAAGCGGAGCGACTGCTCGCCGCCGCCGACATCGTCTTCTACGATGCGCTGGTCGGCCCGGACATCCTCGCGCGCATCCCGCGCCACGTCGAACAGGTCGGCGTCGGCAAGCGATCGGGTCGCCATTCGAAGGACCAGCCCGCGATCAACACGCTGCTCGCCGAGGCGGCGCTGGCCGGCAAGCGCGTCGTCCGCCTGAAGGGCGGCGACCCGTCGATCTTCGGCCGGTCGACCGAGGAGATCGATCATCTCGCCGCGCAGCACATTGCGGTGCGGATCTGCCCCGGCATCACCGCGGCGAGCGCCGCCGCCGCATCGGGCGGCGCCTCGCTGACGCTGCGCGGCCTCGCCCGCAAACTCACGTTCGTCACGGCGCACGCCCGCGCCGGCGAAGCGCTCGACCTCGACTGGCATGCGCTCGCCGATCCCGATGCGACGCTCGCGGTCTATATGGGCCGCGCCGCCGCCGCCGAAGTGTCGCGCAAGCTGATCGCCGCCGGCCGCGCCGGCGACACGCCGGTCATGGTCGCGGTCAACGTGTCGCTGCCGAGCGAGCGTATCGTGCGCGGCAAATTGTCGGCGCTGGCGTTTCTGGTCGAGACGATCAGCGATAGCGACCCGTCGCTGCTGCTGATCGGCGAAGCCGTCGCCAAGACGCGCTACATCGCCGCTACCCGGCTGAGCGGCGAGACGCCATTCTCGTCGAACGCCTCGACCGCGACGTAATAGCCCTGCCCCTTGGTCAGCGCGCGCAACGGCAGTACCGCCGCCGGTCCATCCGCGACGCGGTCGGCGAAGACCTGATAGGTCAGCGCGAGCCGGTCGGGGCGTATCCCCCAACGCACGTTATAGCCGACGGCGCCGGCGATCCGCCGCCAGCGGATCGTCGCGTCGCGCGTATCGGCGGCGCGCGTCGCCTCGACCAGTTCGGGTGCGACGGGGGCCGCCCCGCCAGCGCTGCCGAAGACGCGCAGGTCGGCGATCGCGAGATGCGCGCCGCCGATTTGGCCGTGGACGTAGCGGACGAAGCGGGCGGCCGTCGGTCGCGGCAGTTCGAAATAGGCGTTGGGGCGGTCGCGCCGTGGCGCTTCGGTGCGCGCGAGCGGCCGCCATTCCCGCCCGTCGCGCGAGGATTGCAGCTGGAATTCGGTATAGATGTCGGGCGCGTCGCCGAACCGCCCGGCCTGATAGTCGGCGAAGTCGACCTGCACCGCGCGTATAGTCTTCACCGCCCCGAGATCGATCGTCAGCGTCGCGCCGGGCGCCTTGTCCGGCGACAACCAGAAGCTGCGCGGATTTTCGTCGGTGGCGTCGCCCGGTCCATGCCCCGCGACGCTGCCGCTCGCCTGCGCGCGCTTCCGGTAGGAGAGCAGCATCCAGCCGGTGAACAGCATATCGGGATCAGTGACGCGCCCGGTCGGCAGCCGCTGCGGGAAGTCGCCGAAGCGGGTCGATACCCGCATCTGCCCATCGGCATCGAACACGGTCGGCCACAGTCCGACGCGCCGCTCGAACGTCCAGTTATAACCGATCCACGGCGTCCCGGTGTTCCACCAATTGCCGTGCAGATCTTGGAACGTATTGCCATGCCCGGCGCCCTGCACGAAGCCGCCGGGCTTGTAGCCGATGGGATTATAGGCGGCGTAGGTGAATGGCCCCATCGGCGAGGTGCCGACGTAGGTGCCGGTTGCATACGCATTATATTCGGTGCCCGGAGCGCCATATTGCAGATAGTAGCGGCCACGGACCTTGGTCATCCACGCGCCCTCCATATACGGCTTGACCGGCGTGCCGTCGGGGGTGGTGCCGCTGTGATCCTGACCGAAACGCTCCCAGCCGTGACGGTCGGGATCGAGCAGGATGAAGGATTTGCGCGGGCTGCCGTACGTCAACTTGCCGTCAGCGAAGCCGACGGGCGCGCCGTAGATCGGGAAGACGTTCGACGAATTCCAATAGAGGTACCAGCGCATGTCGTCGTCCCGGAACAGGTCCGGGTCCCATGGTCCGGGCGGCACCTCGCCGGGCTTGATCGTCTCCTCGAAGCCCGATCGTACCGCGCCCGGCAGCGGCGGCATGCGGCGGACGAACAGGTCGATGCGCCCGCTCGCCGGATCGCCGCTGCTGTAGATCGTCCCCTGCGTCGTCATCGACGGCATGATCAACAGCCGCTCGCCGTCCGAGGACACGGCGGGTGCGACGATCCCCTCCGCCGGCCAGCGGCTGGGTTTGACGAAGCGCCAAGTGACGAGGTCGGTCGAACGCCAATATCCGTCCGCCAGCGTGAGGAAGAGATAATAGGCGCCCTTGAACGGCACGATCACCGGGTCGGCGCCGGTGCGATACGACACGCCCTCGTTGACCTGCTCGAAATTGTAGCGGTAGTCGAGGTCGACCGGATTGGCATAGGTCTGCGCCGGCACGGCGGCAGCGAGCGCGAGCCAGGCGATCATCGCTGCGCCTGGACGAACAGGTTGGCGGTCAGCCGCCCCCGCCGCGGGTCGGCGCTGAGCGGCAGATCGTCCGGGATGATCCCCGAATGGAGCAGGCAACCCTGATAGATGACGACGCGATCACGCCGCGCGTCGACCCGGCCGATCTGTTCGAACGCGGCGGTGCTCGCATTGATATAGCCGTCGAGCGCCGGACCGTCCCGACGCGCGGCAGCAAGGAAGGCGGCGCGATTGCCGTCATCGACGCGCTCGATCCCGGTGGCGCGCTGCCGGTAGAAGGCGGTCCCGGCCGGCTGGTCGGACAGATAGTGCAGCACGGCGATATAGCCTTCGTCCGTCGCGTCGAAATGCGGCGCGCGTTGCACCGGCGTGAGCGTCTGCGGCGCGGTGGTGACGATCGAGAAACTCGCCTCGATCCAGTCGAAGCCGTCGATCGCAAAGGCGCCGCCGACGAACGGCGCGACGCGGTCGAGAAGCGCGGTGGCATAATCGTAGGCCGCACCGTCGCCGGCAGCGAGGACGCGGCGAACCCCGGGGTAATGGCCGCCCGCCGCGGGGTAAGGCGCCAGCGCCGCCGCGAGATCGACGATCCGGTCGACCGCGCCGCTCGCATCGTCGACGACGACGACCGGGCTCTCGCCGTGCCCGATGCGGAGCAGGCTCGGCGTCATCGTGCCGGTCCTCAGAACTTGTAGCGCGCGCCCACCTGGAACGAGCGCGGCACGCCCTGCGTGTCGTTCTCGCGCTTGGTGGGATTGACGCCCGACCCGGCGCCCCAGGCGGTGTAGGTGCGGTTGACCGAGTCGAACAAGTTGAACGCGGCGAAATTGACCTCGAGATCGGTCCCCCACGGCATCCGGAACGTCTTCGAGATCCGCGCGTCGACCGAGGCGTAGCCGACGATCTGGTCGGGCCAGAAGACGCCGCCGAAATTGCCGTATGTGCCGGTCGTGCCTAGGAACTCGGCCGGTGCCGGACGCGTGATGACTTGCCCGAACGACGGTCCCGAACTGAACGTGCCGGTGAGCGACAGCTTGGTGTCCCATGGTCCGCGCGCAATGCCGGTGCCGACGAAACGCCATTTCTCGACGCCGGCGACATAGTTCCAGCCATAGGCATCGACGCGCGGACCGTTGTAGAATTCGTCGCTCTGCAACTCCTGCGCGACGTTGCTCTTCGCCTGCTGCAAGGTGAGCGTCGCGGTGAAGCCCCATTTCGACCCGGTGACGAACGGCTTCTCCGCGGTGAAATAGACCGCGTTATATTCCGCCTTGCCGTCGTTCGAACCGATGTTGAGCTTGCCGCTATAGCCCGGCAGGATACCGGAAGCGGGGAAGTTGTCCTCGATCCACTGATCGCCCTGGCTGGTGTACTGGCCGCTCGGCAGGCGGTTGCCGCGCACATATTTGAAGATGTTGTGGCTGCGGATGTGGCTGAAGGTGATCGACGTCTGCACCACGCCCAGCCGCTTGCGCACGCCGAAGTTGAACTGATCCGAATAAGGCAGCTTCGTATCGTTGTTGAGCAGCCAGACGTCGCCGCCGACGCCGGTCGCCGTCGCCGCGGCGCGCAGATTGTCGACGTTCTTGTAGCTGTCGTTCCACACCAGGGTCGTCGCCGGCAGGATGCCGCCATTGCCCTGGCGGAAGCTGGCGCAGGTCGGCTGCCCCGGCCCGTCGCAGAAGCTGAGCGTGACGGTGCGCTGGTACAGCGCCTTGACCGTCTCGATCCCCGCGGTGATGAACAGCGGCCGGTCGTAATATCGCCCGGCGCCGGCGAACAGCACCGTGTCGCGGTCGCCGTTGATATCGTACGAAATGCCCAGCCGCGGCTGGAACGCCTTCCAATACGGCTTCCGGTTGCTGCCGTTCGAGATATAGTCTTCCGGGTTGATCCCGGCCGCCTGCCAGGGCTGATAGTTGCGCAGCGCGGTGGCGATCGCGTCCGGCGTGACGAACTTGTCGTTCTTGGCGTTGGTCTCATAGTCCCAGCGGATGCCGGCGTTGACCGTGATGTGATCGTTGACCGTCCAATCGTCCTGGATGAACAGGCCGATCTGCGTATCCTTGACCTTCGCCGCCTGGACCGGGACGACCGACACCGCCGCCTGCTGCGGCGTCGACGCATCGAAGGTCGTGTAGGTCGAGGGGGTGAAATAATAGGAGCCGTTGCCGAGATTGTCTTCGGCGCGCGACAGGTCGTTGAGCGATACCTTGACGCCGGCCTTGATGACGTGCGCGTTGCTGAAGAAGGTGACGTTGTTCTTGAACGTCCAGGTCTTCTGATTGTCCGACTGTTCGAAGCCGTTGGTGCCGAGCGCCGCGGCCACCGCACCCGGCTGGCCAAGGATGATCTCCGGACCGCTGCCGGTGCGCGGCGTGCCGTTGAAGACGGTGTTATAGGCGATCGTCGCCTCGTTCAGCCAATTGTCGCCCCGGTGATTCCACTCGAGCTGATAGAGGTCGATCTTCGATTGCAACAGATGGCCGTGCGACGGCACCGACGTGCCGCCGAAATCGGCGAGATTGCTCTCGCGACGGAAGAAGCCGCTGAAATTGACCGTGTCGGCGTTGCTGACGAAGGCGGTGAGCTTGCCGAAATACAGCTTCTGGTGGAAGTCCTGCGCGTAGCTGCCGTTATATTGATCGGCGATCGCCTGCGGCACGACCTGCGACGGCTGATCGGTGTTGGTGGTGCCGAGCAGCACCGCGGCGGAAGGCGCCTTCTGGTCGGTCGCCTCGAACGCGCCGTAGAAATGCAGCACGTCCTTGATGATCGGTCCGCCGAAGTCGCCGCCATATTGCTTGCGGTCGTAATCGGGCTGCTTGAGCGAACCGTCGCGGTTGTTGGCCTTGCCCGGCCGGTCGAAATATTTGGTGCCGTAGAAGCCCTTGGGCTGCCATTCGCCGAAGATCGTACCGTGGAAATCGGTGCCGCCCGACTTGGTCACCGCGGTGATGATCGCCGACCCCGCCTGCTCGTACTCGGCCTTGAAATTCTGCGTATCGACCTTGAACTCCTGCACCGCGAGCTGCGGGAACGGGTTGCCCTGACTGAAGTTCTGGCCGGCGACGCCGCCGTGATTGACCTGGTTCTTGAGGCTCAGGCCGTCGATGAAGACGTTGACGTTGTCGGCGCTGATGCCGCCCGCCTGCACCTGCCGGTTGCTGCGCCCCGGCGTCACCGAGACGCCCGGTGCGAGCGCGGCGAAGTTGAGGAAGTTCCGGTCGCTTTGCGGCAGGCTCTCGATCTGCTGTTGCGAGACGTTGGTGGAGATTTCGGCGGTGCGCACCTCCTGCGTGCGGCGGCCGGTGACGACGATGTCGCTGCCCGTGCCACTGCCCGCGTCGGCGGAGGTCGTCGTCTCGGTCGCGCCGGCCTCGGTCGCCGCGGCGGGGGTGTTGATGTCGAGCGTGATCGTCTGGCCGACCGGCACGACGACCTGCTGCGGCTGCTGACCGTCGACGGCGACGCGATAGGTGCTCGGGCGAATGCCGGGAATGGTATAGGTGCCCGCATCTTCGGTGCGACCGCGGATGACCTGCCCGGTGGTGAGATCGGTGATGACGACGGCGGTACCGGGCGCGGCGCCCGCGACCTTGCCGCGCAGCGTCGACGTCGACTGGGCCAGCGCCGGCGCGCCGACGGCGAGCGCCATGGCAAGCGCCGCGGCCGAAATGCCGCGACGGAACCGTGCGGCCTGATACCCTGCTGCCATTGCAAACCCCTCCGTCTGTCACCCGATCTTTGCTTGCACCGGCGCGTCGACGAGCGACGGCAGCGGATCGCGCTGGGCATATGAAACCGGTTACTCGCCTCCGTAACCGGTTACAACACGGCTCGCGCTAAAGACTTGGACCGTTGCGCTCCGGCAACAGTCAGGCCTGGCAGTGGCGGGCGATGAACGCTTCGTGCGTCGGCATCCCGGCGGCGACCTCGGCGATCACCTCCTCGACATCGCCGAGAAAGGCGGCGGCCTGTGCGGCGGGGATCATGTCGACCATCGGATCATAGGCCGCGCGCAGGCGCTGGCCGAGCAGGACCTGCACCCAGCTTTCCTCGCGGAACAGCTCGGCCTTGCCGTGCATGAAGAACCGCGCCGACGCCGCGAACAGCGCAAGCCGTTCGGTGAGGCTGTCGGGCACGTCCATATGCTTGACGTAGCGCCAAAATTCCGTGTCTTCGCGGTCGGTGACCTTGTAATGCGCAATGATGAAATCGCGCACGTCGCGATATTCGAAGTCGGTCTGGCGATTGTATTCGGCGATGTCGGCATCCTGAAAGCCGCGCCCGGGGAACAATGCGATCAGTCGGAGGATGCCGGTCTGGATCAGATGGATGCTGGTCGATTCGAGCGGTTCGAGAAAACCGCCGGCAAGTCCGAGCGCGACGACATTCTTCTCCCATGCGCGCTGCCGCTTGCCGGGGCGGAAGCGCACCGGCCGCGGATCGCCGATCGCCGGGGAGTCGAGATGGGCGAGCAACGTCTGCGCGGCCGCCTCGTCCGAGACGAAGCGACTGGCATAGACATGGCCGTTGCCGGTGCGATGCTGCAGCGGGATCCGCCATTGCCAGCCGGCATCATGCGCGATCGAGCGGGTATAGGGCGTCAGCGGCCCCTGCCGTGCGCTCGGCACCGCCAGGGCGCGGTCGCAGAGCAGCCAATGGTCCCAATCCTCGTAGCCGACCCCCATTGCATCGCCGATCAGCAGCCCGCGCATGCCCGAACAGTCGACGAACAGGTCGCCGTCGACCGTCCGTCCGTCGGCGAGCACGACATGATCGAGGAAACCGTCCTGCCCGCGCCGGTTGGCGGCGACGATCCGCCCCTCGATCCGCTGGACGCCCGCCGCCTCGGCGCGGCCGCGCAGGAAGGCGGCGTAAAGCGCGGCGTCGAAATGATAGGCGTAATCGAGGTCGGCGATCGGCGAATTCGGGTGCGCCGGATCGGGCAAGGCGAAGCGGTTCATCCGTGCCGCCAGCGTGTTGAGCGCATAATGATCGAGCGGTCGGCCCTCCCCCATCGACCGCGCCTTGAGCCAGAATTGGTGGCAGTGCAGCCAATAGAGGTCCTGACCGATCTTGCCGAACCCGTGGATGTAGCTGTCGCCGACGCCGCCCCAGTTGCGGAACTCGATGCCGAGCTTGAACGTCGCCTGCGTCGCGCGGACGAACTCGAACTCGTCTATGCCGGCGAGGCCGTTGAAGGTCCGGATAGCGGGGATCGTCGCTTCGCCGACGCCGATCGTGCCGATCTCCGCCGATTCGATCAGCCGGATCGTATAGGCGCCGAGCAAGAGCCGCGACAGCAGCGCCGCGGTCATCCAGCCGGCGGTGCCCCCGCCGACGATCGTGATCGTCTTGAGCGGCGGATTGGGATGGCTCCCGCTCACCCCAGCCATCCGCCGGCGAACCCTGCCCGCGTCAGCCCGCGCCGGATCGTCGGCGAGCGGCGCATCGCCCGCCACACGCCCTCGTCGCGCATATTGGCGATCGCGCCGAGGATCGCGCCCTGATCGATGCCCAGATAATCCCCGTCGACCCAGCCGCTCGTGGCATCCACCGACCCCGCCTCCAGCTTGACGTCGGTATAGCGGAACGACGGGTTGAAGCTGTCGAGGAAGCCATATTTGCCGTAGAGTCCGGGCCATGCCTTCATCGCATTGGCGGCGGGGACGACGATCTCCGGCGCGAAGGCGAGGCTGCCCAGCGCGGCGGTCGGCGCCAGCGTCCCATCGTCACGCTCGTCCGGCTGGCCGAGCGGGCCCCGCGCCGAATAGCCAAAGAATTCCGCGGTCCGTTCCTTGAACGGCAAGCGGAAATTGCCCGGTCCGTCGCAGGCGGTCAGTCCCCAGATATCGCGGCCATAGCCGTCCCAGCGCATGGGATTGGCGATGCAATAGGCGCGATTGGCGTAGGTCGCGCGGCGGCTGTTCTCAAAATAGTCGAAGCCAGCCTGCCGCATCGTCGCATCGCGGACGCCGCGGAAGTCGATCCACATCTGGCTGTACTGATGGCCGAACAGCGGCGCGAAGGCGAGGTGCCGCGTCGTCCCCCGGCCGCGCCAGAAGCCCGGATAGGTTTTGGTCCACGCATCCCACGCCCCGTCGGCGAGCGGCTTGCCCCGGCTGCCGAGGCCGACGATGTAGACCATCATACCCTCGTTATACCCCTCCCACGGCCGCTCGATGAAGCCCTGCCCCGGGTGCCAGCCCATCGATACGCTGCCACGCGCGTTGGTGAACCACGGCCAGTCGGCGCGATCGGTGATTTGCTGCGCCAGCCGCCGGATCTCCGCCTCTGCCGGATCGGCGCGATCGTACCAGGCGCCGGCGAACAGGATGCCGAGGAAGAGAAGCGTGGTGTCGACGCTCGACAGCTCGGTATCGCGGAAGCGCTGGCCGGTCTTCATGTCGAGGAAGTGATAGAAGAAGCCCTTGTGCCCGCTCATTCCCGCCGGCGCGTCGCCCTGCGGCGCGGCAGCGAAGAAGCGCAGCGTGGCGAGCGTCAGGTCGCGCGCGGCTTCGCGCCTGATCCAGCCGCGCGCCACCCCGACGGGATAGGCGGTCAGCGCGAAGCCGACCGCGGCGATGCTGGCGAAAGACGGGGTCGGCCAGCGATCCGGCACCAGCCCGTTGTCGCGATTGGCGAGATCCCAGAAGAAGCGGAAGGTCCGCTGCTCCAGGTCATCGAACCAGCCGGGCAGCGCGGCGCGCGGCGCCGCCCCGGCCAGAGCGGGCAGGCAGGCGGCGGCGGTGGCGAGCGGGGCGCGAGCCAGCAGTTCGCGGCGGTCGATCGGGGCAAAAATCATGTCGACAAGGGTCCGGTGGTGGAGCGGATGACGAGCTCGGTCGCGACGATTTCCGTGTCCGGCGACAGCGCACCGCCGTCGAGCGCATCGATCAGCCGCGCGGTGGCGCTCGCCCCCATTTCGGCGAGGTTGATCCGCACCGTCGTCAGGCCGAGATAGCGGGCGAGCGGAACGTCGTCGAAACCGGTGACCGCGATGTCGCCGGGGACCGCCGCCCCCGCCTCGCGCAGCGCGCTCATCGCCCCCAAAGCCATCATGTCGTTGGCGGCGACGATGCCGTCGCACGCCTCGCCCGTGGCGATCAGCCGGCGCACCGCCGCGACGCCCGATTCCTCGCGGAAATCGCCTTCGATGACGATCGGGTCGCTATCGGGTGCGTGCACCGCCATCGCGGCGAGGAAGGCGTCGCGGCGTTCGCGTCCATCGATATTGCCGTCCGGGCCGCTGATGTGCAGGAGCCGGCGGCGGCCGGTCGCGGCGAGGTGCGCGACCGCTGCCCTGATCCCGGCGGCATTGTCGATCCGATAGGCGGCGCGGCCGGTCGTCTCGCGGCAATTGACCAGCACCGCGGGTACGTCGCGTGGCAGCGCCTCGTCGAGCTCGGCGACATCGAGCTGCGGCGCCATCACGATCAGCCCGTCGACGCGGCCGCGCATCGATCGCATCGCCTGCGCCGCCAGCGCCGCATCGGCGTGCATGTTCGACAGCAGAAGGTGATAGCCGCGCGCCGTGACCTCGCGATCCATGCCGCGGACGATCTCCGAGAAGAATTCGCCGTAGAGGTCGGGCAGGACGACACCGATCGCATGGCTGCGGGCCAGCGACAGACTGCGCGCGCCGGCGTGCGGCACATAGCCGAGCGCCTTCGCCGCCGCGAGCACGCGCGCGCGCATGTCGGGGCGGACGCTGCTATGCCCGTTGAGCGCGCGCGATACCGACGCGACCGATACCTCGGCGACGCGCGCGACGTCGCGGACCGTGGCGGATGCCTGTTTCATGCCCTCCCCTTGCGTGCCATCCCCGACCTTCTATCGTTGCGACACATCTTGTGCGACGCCGGTGAGCTGTGTAACCGGTTACAGGATAGCGTCAACGCGAAAAGCACCGGGTCCTTCGCGGGCTACCCCGGGCACGCGCGACGACGGCGATGAGGGGACGACCTGGATATGACCGACATCACCATCTCGCGGCGTGCGGCGCTGCTCGGCGCCGGGACGATCGCCGCCTGGGCCGCCAGTCCGGCGCGTGCGCTGCTCTCCGCGGCGGCGGACGCCGCCTTGCCCGCCGGGATCGAGGCGATCCTCGCCCGGATGACGCTGGAGGAGAAGGCGGGCCAGTTGCAGCTCAACGCCGCGGCGTGGAGCGGCGGCATCGCCACCGGGCTCAACCCGCCGACGACCGGCGGCCCGAGCTTCGAAGGTCAGCTCGCCGATGCGGTCGCGGGCAAGCTCACCGGCGTGTTCAACGGCAATGGCGCGGTGATGGCGCGGCGGATGCAGCAGGCGGTGATGCGGGAATCGCGGCTGAAGATCCCATTGCTCTTCGCCGCCGACGTGATCCACGGCCACCGCACCATCTTCCCGGTGCCGGTGGCCGAGGCGGCGAGTTTCGATCCCGATCTGGCGATGCGCACCGCACGCATGGCCGCCTATGAAGCCGCGGCGGCGGGGATCGACTGGACCTTCTTCCCGATGGTCGACATCGCCCGCGACCAGCGCTGGGGCCGGACGATGGAAGGCGCGGGCGAGGACACGCTGCTCGGCCAGATGTTCGCCACGGCGCGCGTCCGCGGCTTCCAGGGCAAGCAGCTCGGCGACATCGACGCGGTGATGGCCTGCATCAAGCATTTCGCCGCTTATGGCGCGGCCGAGAGCGGGCTCGATTACAACAGCGTCGACCTGTCGGAGCGGACGCTGCGCGAAGTCTATCTGCCGCCGTACAAGGCCGGGTTCGACGCCGGTGCGATGAGCGGCATGGCTTCGTTCAACGAGATCAACGGCGTCCCCGCGACCGGCAATGCCTGGCTGATGCAGCAGGTGCTGCGCGACGAATGGAAATTCCCCGGCATCATCGTCTCCGATTACACCGGCGACGAGGAGATGATCGCCGCCGGCTTCGCCAAGGACGGCAAGGATGCCGCGCGCCTCGCCTTTCTGGCCGGGGTCGACATGAGCATGCAGTCGAATCTCTATGCGCTGCACCTTGCCGAGCTCGTCCGCGAAGGCGCGGTGCCGCAGGCGACGCTCGACCGGTCGGTGCGGCGCGTGCTGATGGTCAAGCACCGGCTCGGCCTGTTCGACGATCCGTTCCGCCGCATCGATGCCAAGCGCGAGACGGCGCGGTCGCGCACCAAGGCGGCGCTCGCGCTGTCGCGCGAGGCGGCGCAGAAATCGATCGTGCTGCTCAGGAACGACGGCGACCTGCTGCCGCTCGATCCGGCGCAGCGCATCGCGCTGATCGGTCCGTTCGCGAGCGGCCAGCACGACCTCAACGGGCCATGGGTGGTCTATGGCGACAACAACCAGGCGATCGATCTGGCCACCGGCGTCAAGGCGGCGGGCGCGCGTACCGTCAGCGTGACGCCCGGTTCGGGTGTCGAGGAGCCCATCGCAGGCGGGATCGACGCGGCCGTCGCGGCGGCGCGTGCCGCGGATGTCGTCGTGCTCGCGATCGGCGAGAGCGAGACGATGTCGGGCGAGGCGCAGTCGCGCACGTCGATCACCGTGCCCGCGCCGCAGATGGCGCTGGCCGAGGCGGTCGCCGCGACGGGCAAGCCGATCGTCGTGCTGCTCAAGAACGGTCGCGGTCTCGCGCTGGACGGCGCGGTCAAGGCGGCACCGGCGATCGTCGTCACCTGGTTCCTCGGGTCGGAGACCGGCCATGCCATCGCCGACGTGTTGTTCGGCAAGGTCGGCCCGTCCGGACGCCTGCCGCTGAGCTTCCCGCACGAAAGCGGGCAGGAACCCTATTATTACGCGCACAAGGCGACCGGGCGCCCCGCGCCCGACGGCCCGCGCCAGCCGTACAAGGCGCAGTGGCGCACGTCGCCCAATGCCGCGCTCTATCCGTTCGGCCATGGCCTCACCTACGGCAAGGTCGGCTATGCCGCCGCGAACGTGCCGGCGACGCTGGCGTGGGACGGGCGGATCGAGGTATCGGCGACGATCAGCAACACCGGCACGCGCGCCTGCGAGGAGCTGGTCCAGCTCTACATCCGCGACCGCGTCGCCAGCATCACCCGGCCGGTGCGCGAGCTCAAGGCGTTCCGCAGACTCGCGCTGGCGCCGGGCGCGAGCGAGACGGTGCGCTTCACGCTGACCCGCGCGCAGCTCGAATTCCTCGGCGGCGACCTGCGGCCCACGGTCGAACCCGGCACGTTCGACGTATGGATCGCGCCCTCGGCACAGGCGGATGGCGTGCACGGCACGTTCGAGCTGGTGCGCTGATCCCGTTGGCGCATGAACCGTATGCGGCTCATGCGGTGACGGGAATGGTCGGGCGCGCGGCCGGATCGCCCGCGGCCTGCGCCGCATCGAGCACGCGCAGCGCGTTGCCGCCCCACACCTTGGCGACGTCCGCCGCGCTATAGCCGCGTGCGAGCAGCGCCGCGGTGATCTTCGGAAAGGCGGTGATGTCGTCGAACCCCTCGACCCCGCCGCCGCCGTCGAAATCGCCGCTGATGCCGACATGATCGATCCCGGCCACCGCGATCGCATGCAGCAGATGCTTCATCACGTCGTCGAAGGTCGCACGCGGCACCGGCCAACGGGCGTCGATCGCCTTGCGCTCTGCCAGAAACGCTTTGCGATCCGCCTCGGTCATCGTCGCGCGCGGCGGCAGCTTCGCCATCAGCGCCGCCAACGCCGTCTCGCGCGCCGGAATTTTCGGCTGTGCGATCATATAGCCGTCGAAGGCGTTGATCTGCACCACGCCGCCCTTGGCCGCCAGCGCGCGCAGATCGGCGTCGGTGACGTTGCGCGGATGATCAAACATCGCACGCACGCCCGAATGCGACAGGATGATCGGCGCCTTCGACAAGGCGATCGTCTGACGAAGCACGTCGTCGGAAGCGTGACTGCAGTCGATGAGGATGCCGAGCCGATTGGCCTCCGCGACGAACATCCTGCCTTTGGGACTGAGCCCGTGCCATTCGGGCGTGTCGGTCGCGCTGTCGGCGAGGTCGTCGTTCCTGAAGTGGACCGGGCTCATCATCGTGACGCCCAGCCGCTGGAAGCCGCGCATCAGCGACAGGTCGCCCTCGAACGGATAGCCGTTCTCCATACTCATGAAGACGAACCGCTTCTTGGCGGCAACGGCAGCGCGGGCTTCCGCCGAGGTGGTTACCAGCCGGAAGGCGTCGGAATGCCGCGCGACCATCTCGCGGATCTGCACCGCACGCACCAGCGCCGCATCGCGCGCATCGCGATCTCCTTCCGGCGTGCGGGGCCCTTGCGCGGTGAAGATCGCGAAGAACCCGCCGTCGATCCCGCCCTCGACCATCCGCGGGTAATCGACCTGATCGCCGGTGTCGGCCCGGCTGTGGCGGTCCATGATGCTCCAGCCGGGGCGGCCGAGATTGGCGGGGGTGTCGAAATGCGTGTCGAGCACGATCGCCGCCTCATGCACCTGCCGTGCGTCCTGCGCAGAGGCGGCGAGCGCGAACAGCGCCAGCGGCGCAAGCCATGCGGCGCGCATCAGAACGCCGTCCTCTCTTCGACGTGACGTTCCACCTCGGCGCGGTCCCGCCATAAGGTGCGGAAGGTCTTGGTCGTCAGGAAGCGCAGCTGGTCGCTGTTGTGCTTCGATCCGGGCTGGCTCGCATTGCCATAGCTCATCATGCCCACCGCCTTCATCGGTGTGGAGAATTCAATCATCGACACCCAGGTCTCGCCATGGACCGGCGTGCGTTCGCCGTTCTTCATCGGTCCCCAGGTGATCGTCCGGAACACGCCGGTATTGCCGAAGCCGCCGTTGCCCGGCACGCTGACGTCGCCGAGATGGAAGCGCGAGGCTTCGCCGAACGGGCGGTCGAGTGAGCCGTACAATTGCCGGGTCTTCGCCGCCGCCGCCTTCAGCATCGCGACCGCCGCGGCCGGGTCCTTCAGCCCGCGCGGCGTGGCGAGCGGATCGTCGAGCGTCCACTTCACCGCGTAATTGCTTTGGTCGACGAAATTGCGCGGGGCGAACAGCGCCGCCCAGGTCTCGAACAGCAGCGCGCCGCGGGCATCGCCCTCGAATCTGTGGTCCCAGCTCGCGAGCAATGCCGATGCCGCGACGATGTCCGGATCCTTATTGCCTTTCGCCGCGGCGAGCAGATCGGGCAGCAGCCGGTCCGCCATCAGGGACCGGGTTTCCAGCTTGCGCGTGACGAAATCGTCGAACGACAGCTTCGGCGTCGCGGTCATCAGCATGACCGAATGCTGCGCGCGCTGGCTGACCGGGCCGACCGGCGCGACATAGGCAGGGAACGCCTTGGGATCGAGCTGGCGCGGCCAGGTCGCCAGCCAAGGCGGATCGTTGGCGTTCTGGACGAAGCCGCTCGCCGGGTCGACCACCTTGGGCAGGTCGTCATAGCCATGCACGTCGCGCCACACGGTCGCCGGCGTGTCGCCCGCCACCGGCTTCGACCAGGTCGGTACGTCGCCGTCCGCGTGGCGCGGCAGGATGCCGTTGTCGATGTACATGATATGCCCGGCGCGATCGGCATAGACGATGTTGAACATGGGCACCTGCATCCGCCCAAGCGCTCGCTGGAATGCCGCGAAGTCGTGCGCCTTGCCCATGTCGAGATATTGCTGGAGCACGCCCGGGCGATCAAGACCGGCGACCTTCAGCGCGATCGTACCGGTGTTGTTGGGCAGGTCGAACACCGGCCCCTGGGTCGCATAGCGCTGCGTAAAGGCGACCGTCTTCAACCTCCCGTCGGACTGGCGCACCTTGTAGCTCTTCTGCGCGGTGGTGAAGGGCAACACCTTGCCGTCGTAGCGATAACCGCCATCCGCCAGCGTCAGCTTGTAACTGGAATAGCCGAGCATCGTGTTGACGGTATTGGTGAAGCCGAGATCGTCGTTGAACGCGAAACGAAGCACCGGCAGCCCGACCTGCGTCGCGCCATAGACGCTGTAACCGGGCGCGGTCAGATGCGCCTCGTAGTAAGTGAGCATGCTCGGTGCCCAGGGGAGATGCGGGTTGGCGAGCAGCATCGCCTTGCCGCTCGCCGAGCGTGACGGCGCCACCGCCCAGGCGTTGGACCCGCCCGCCTCGTTCGTGGTCGGATCGGCGAGCACCTTGCGATCCGACGCGATGTAGACGTAGTTCATCAGCCGGTGGGCGTGCGCCATCACATCGGTGCCGCTGACCGGCAGCACGCGCCGCATCGCCGGCGCGATCGCATCGGGATGCGCGGCGGCATAGGCGTTGATCCCCGCGGCGAACGCGTCGAGATCCGCCCGCATCTGCGGCGTCTGCTGGCGGAACCACGTCACCGCGCGGGTCGGCACGTCGTTGGCGACGAGCCAGCGGTCCTGCGTCTCGTTGTCCGCGCCGCCCCAATATTCCGCAGCGCGTCCCCGCGCCTCACCGAATAGCTTGAGCAGCAGATTGCCGTGGCTCTGCGCCTGCGCATAGCCGAAGCCCCAGAAGGCGCCTGCCTCGGTCTTGGCATAGACGTGCGGCACGCCGAACGTGTCCCACAGGATCTCGCCGCCTCCGGCATTGCCCTTCGGCGTCGCGGCCGGCGCCGCTGCTGCCAGCCCGAGGGCCGCAGCCCAGATGATCGTCGCGCGCATCGCCCTGTTCCCCATCAGAAATTGACCGCGACGCGGCCGTAATAATAACCGCCGGTGAAGCCGTAGGCGCCGCTGGTCGCGTAGAAGCCCGCCCCGGTGTTGACGTTGGTCAGCGTGTCGTTGCGATCCGGGTAGACGTTGAACAGGTTGTTCGCACCGACCGCCACCGTCAGGCTGTCGGTCGTCCTCCACGACAGCTCGAGATCGGTGATCCACTTCGCGCCGAAGGTACGGTCGTTGATCACGGCATTGCCGAACGATTTGAAGCTGCCATAGCGGACGACACGGGTCGACAGAGTGAAAGCGTCGATCGTCGCGACGTTACCGATGAACAGCTTGGTGCGCGGCAGGTTGACTGTCAGGTTGCTGCGCGACAGCCGGTCGAACAGCACGTAATCCGCGCCCAATGCGGCCAGCTGCGGCGGATTCGCCTTCACGCCGGTGATGATCGTCTTGTTGTAATTATAGCCGAGGTTCCACGCGAGGTTGGCGATCGTGCCGACCGGATGACGATAGGTTGCGACGACGTCGACGCCGCGCGTGCGGGTATCGATCGCATTGGTGTAATATTGCGCGCTGATATCGGGCGACTGGCCATTGGCGACCAAGATCGCCGACACGGCATTGCCGGTGAGCGTCGAGGTGATCGCGATGCGATCCTCGACCTTGATCTGATAGCCGTCGACCGTGACGCTGAGCCGCGGCAACGGCGTCAGCACCAGTCCGGCGCTGAAATTGGTCGATTTCTCCGGTGTCAGCGGTTGTGCCCCCAGCGCCAGGGCGGCGGGCGATCCGACCGGCAGCGTCTTGATCTGCAACAGGTTGAGCGTCGGCGGCGTGCCGATCGTACGGAATTGTCCGGTGGTCGACGCATAGATTTGCTGCGCCAGCGCCGGCGCGCGGAAGCCCGTGCTCGCCGCGCCACGCAGGGCGATCCAGGGCGCGACGGCATAGCGCGCGTTGACCTTGCCGATCAGCGTGTCGCCGCTGTCGTCGTCATAATGTTCATAGCGCAACGCGCCGCCGATCGTCACGTCGCGCGACGGGTCCCAGGCGATATCGGCATAGGCCGCGAGGTTGTTGCGCTTGACGAAGCCGGCGTCGGACGGCTGGAAACCGGCTGCGCCCGAGGCGCCCGGCGTCGGCCGGCCGAGGCTGGACGTATAGGTCCCGGCCGCATAGCTCGCCGGCTCGCCCTGCACGACCTGGTAGCTTTCGATGCGGTGCTGGAGGCCGCCCGACACCTGCAACGTTCCCGCCCCGACCGGGTAGGAGCGGGTAAGGTCGAGCGAGTTCACCGCCTCTTTCGAGATCAGCGACCCGACATAGAATTCCGTCGGACTGGTCGGTCCCAGCGAGGCGTTGATCGTGCGGTCCGCGCGCTGGCGCGAGCGGTTGCGCCCGAGCGTCGAGCTGAAATCCCACTTCCATCCGGCAATGACGCCCCGTGCGCCCACCGCGACCTCGTAATCCTCCTCGCTGATGACAACACGGGGATAGAAGCCGTTGGGATAGACCTGCGGCAGCGAATTGGCGTTGGTCGCGGGACGATAGGTGTAATTGAGGTCCGACTTGCGCTGCCCATAGGTGCCGAACGCATAGAGTTCGACGGTGCCGATATCATAGCCGGCGTTCAACGCCGTGGTGATGCTTTCCTGCGGCATTGATCCGTAATTGGACGTGACCAGCCGGTCGATCGTCGCCTCGCGCGGGTCGAGCGCGCCGTTCACCAGCGGATACAGCCGGATGTTCGAGGCGATCGGTTCGGCGCGGTTCGACGCCTGCTGCTTTTTCGCGCCGGCCGAAAGGTTGACGAACCCATGCTCGCCCAGCGGCAGCCCGAGGTTCAGATCGGCCTGAAACAGCTCGCCGTCGCTACGATCCATGTTCTGGCCCGCGGTCAGCGCGCCAAAGCCGCCCTTCGCATCGTCCTTCAGGATCACGTTGATGACGCCGGCGATCGCGTCCGAGCCATATTGGGCGGCGGCACCGTCGCGCAGCACCTCGATGTGATCGACCGCAGCGGTGGGGATCATGTCGAGGTCGGCCGGGACCGAACCGTTATAGTAATTGGAAACGGCGTTGATGAGCGAGGTTTTGTGCCGACGCTTGCCGTTGACCAGGATCAGCGTCTGGTCCGGATTGAGGCCGCGCAAGCCGCCGGTCGCGATCACGGTCGATGTGCCGCCCCCCGCCCGTGTCGGCAGGTTGAACGAGGGCACCAAGGTGTTGAGCGCGGCGAACACACCGGACTTGCCGGTCCGCTGGAGCTCGGCACCGCTGATGACGTCGATCGGCGTCGGGCTGTCGACGACGGTACGCGGCTGGCCACGGCTGCCGGTGACGACGATGTCGCTCGCCGGCTCGTCGACCTGGTCTGCGGTCGGGGCGGTCGGATCCTGCGCATCGCTGACCTGCGCCTGCTGGAACGCCGGGGTGAGTGCGACCGTGCGCAGCGCGGCGGTACGCATCGGTTGCGGCGGCTTCGCCGACGCCGGCAGCGACAATGCGATCACGCCACCGCCGCTGCGGTTGACGCGCAGACCGGTGCCGGAGAGCAGACGCCCGAGTGCGGCCTCTGCCGACATGCGCCCCTTCACGCCGCCGGTACGCAGACCGGCGACGCGGTCGTAGGGAAAGAGGATCTGCACCCCCGATTGTTCGGCGAAACGGGCGAGCGCGCTCTGCACCGATTGCGCCTCGATCGCGAAGGTGATCGTCGCCGGGGCGGTCGTCGCCGACTGCGCCGCGGCGGCAGGCGCCAACGGCATCATGGCAGTGCCGGTCAACAGCGCGCCGAATATCAAAGCTCTGGTCATCGTCAGCCCCCCGGCAATGGTGTCTCGTTGGGGAAGACGTTCGCCGCGACACAATCTGCTAATCATCATGGCATTTTTATTTCATGATGGCTGGACAGCCGGGGCAAAGGCTGGTCGTATCGTCGCAACATCAAGTCCGCGGGAGAGGAACGCCTTCGTCACGTTCGGGGAGGTTCCGGTGGATTCAAGCACGGGCAACGGGTCGGTCAGGGCCAGGCTCGAATGGTACAAACAGGCCATTCTGCCGCATGAGGGCGCGCTCCGGTCGCGCCTGCGCCGGGTGCTGCCCGATGGCGCCGACGTCGATGACGTCGTGGCAGAGGCGATGACGCGGGCCTATGCGACCGGCGACATCGAACGCGTGCAGTCCGGCCGCGCCTATCTGTACCAGATCGCCCGCAATCTCGTCATCGACGCGGCCCGACGCAGCAAGATCGTGTCGTTCGATCTCATTTCCGATCTCGACCTGATCGGCGTCGACGACAGCGCGCAGGCCCGGCTGGAGGCACGCGATGAATTGCGGCATCTTCAGTCGATCCTCGACACCCTTCCCCCGCAATGCCGGCGCGCTTTCGTCTTGCGGCGGGTGTATGATTGGCCGACGGGTGCGATAGCAGACGAGATGGGCCTGTCCGTTTCTACCGTAGACAAGCATTTAGCACGTGCCGCGCTGAAGATCATGCAGGCGATCGGCGAGTACGAGGGTTCGGGTTTTGGATGGTCCCTGCACAAGCGCAACGATAAGACAGGCGATCGACGCGGAAGCCACGCGACTGTTCCTGGCGGCCCGCGCCAGCGAGGCTGACGCCGATTGGGACGCCGCCTATCGCTGGATCGAGCAGGACCCCGCGCACGGCTATGCCTTCGCCAAGGTCGAGGCGGGTTGGGCGCTTGCCGCCCGGTTGCGCGACTCCCCGCCCGAGCAGTCGATCCTGGCGACGCCCCCGGCCCCGGTGTCGATCGCTACAGCGCGGCAGGATCCGGCACCTACGGTCAGCCGGCGCCGCGCGATGGGCGGGATCGCCGCCGCCCTGATCGCGGCGATCGGCGCGATCGCCTGGCGTCGCGGCGATCGGGACGGCCATTATACGACCGGAATCGGCGAACGGCGCGCCGTGACGCTCGCCGACGGCAGCCTGATGCGGCTCAACACCGATACCGCGGTCATCGTCGATCTGGCACTCGAACGCCGTTCGATCCGGCTGTTGCGCGGCGAAGCGAGCTTCGACGTCGCGCACGACACAAGCCGTCCGTTCGTCGTCGCGGCCGACGAGGCGCGCGTCCGTGCGGTCGGCACCGCCTTCACGGTGCGGCTGCGCCCCGATCTTACCGAGGTGACCGTGAGCGAGGGTGTCGTCGGCGTGCGCGACGGCGGCCGGACCGAGCGCCCGGTCGCGGCGGGCAATGCCGCGGCGATGCGACGCGGGACGATCGCGGTGACGCCGCTGGCGCACGGCGATATCCAGCGACGTCTCGCGTGGCAGGACGGGCGGCTGAGCTTCGACGGCGATACGCTGGAACAGGCGGTCGACGAGTTCAATCGCTATCGCACCGTGCCGATCGTGATCGGCGATCCGACGCTGGCCGGCATCCGGATCGGCGGTACCTTCCGGTCCGATCGATCGGGTGATTTCGCCCGCGCGCTCGAACAGAGCTTCGGCATCCGCGCAATCGAAGGAGCCGACGGTTCCCTGCTTCTGGTTCCGGCAGGCGACGGATAGCAGAAACGCGCGGCCCACCCGTTTGGCACGGAGAGAGGCGGGCGTCGAACGTCCCGACGCGGACCCGGAGTCCGATCAACCCGCTCCGCCCATACAACAGGGGAAGCTTATGTTCCGTCGTCCGATCGTCCGATTGCTCCCCCTCGCGCTCCTCGTTGCCGCCGCGCCGCAGGCGGCGGTGGAGACGGACGGCGAAGGGGGCCACGGCGTGCCGCTACCCGCGACCGGCCTTACCCCGCCGGCCTTCAAGCCGATCCAATCGGACCTGTTCGGGGTCGCTGGCTCGCTGTCCAACGCATGGGCCGACATGGACAATGACGGCGATCTCGACTTTGCGGTGTCGCTGAAGAGCGGCGAGCTGCGCCTCTATCGCAACGACGGCGGCACCTTCGTCAGCGTCGGCGCGGCGATGGGCCTGCCGACGACGGGACACGAATTGCGCGGGCTCAGCTGGGGCGATTACGACGGCGACGGCTGGCTCGACCTGCTCGGCGGCGCGACCGATCCGAAACAGCCGACGCTCGTCTTTCACAACCGCAAGGGCAAGGGGTTCGAGGAGGTCGGCGCGGCGATCGGGCTCGGCTTCTCCGGACGCTCGGCGCGGCAGACCAGCTGGGTCGACTATGACAACGACGGCGATGTCGATCTCTATGCGGCCGACCGGATCGGTGCCAACCGGCTGATGCGGAACGATGGCGGTCGCTTCACACAGGTGTTTGCCGGAACGGGCGTCTCCGATCCGCGTCCCACCGTCGGCGCCTGCTGGTTCGACTATGACGAGGACGGCGACCTCGATCTGTTCCTTGCCAATCAATCCGGTGCCGCCGACGCTTTGTGGCGCAACGACGGCGCGCGTTTCGTCGACGTCGCCGTCGCGGCCGGCGTCGCCGGACCGAAGCGGACCAAGGACGAGGGCGGCGTCGGCTGCGCGATCGGCGACTACGACAATGACGGGCGGCTCGACCTGTTCGTGCCCAATTACGGGCCGAACGCACTCTATCGCAATCGCGGCGATGGCACGTTCGACAATGTGTCGGTCGCCGCCGGGGTCGGCTTCGACAATCACGGCGTCGGCGCCGCTTGGGGCGATTACGACAATGACGGTTGGCTCGATCTGTCGATCATGGCCTATGAGGGGCCGGTCGGAAATCAGCAGCCGACCAACGCGCTGCTTCACAACGAACCCGATGGCAAGGGCGGCCGGCGGTTCGTCAACGTCCTGCCCCGCGACAGCGTGATGAACGCCGGCGACCATGGCGTGCAATGGGTCGACTATGATCGCGACGGCGCGCTCGATCTGTCGGTGACCGATGGATACGGCCCGGTCGGCGGTCACTTCCTGTTCCGCAACGGGCTGGCGAAGAGCGCCGCCGCCCGCAGCCTGTCGGTGCTGGTGCTCGACGCGAAGGGGCATTTTACGCGACCCGGTGCCGAAGTGCGGCTGCGCGGCGGCGACGGACGCATCCTCGCGACGCGCCAGGTCGGCACCGGCGATGGCTATAACACGCAAAGCGCGCAGCCGGTGCACTTCGGCGTTGCCGAGGCGCGTGCCGTGACGGTCGAGGTGACGTATTTGCGCCATGGAAAACGGGTCGTTCAGCGTCGCGCGAACGTTCGCATCGCCGATTATGGTGGCCGTGCGCTCGTCGTTCGCGAGAAATAGCGACGGGCGAAAGGCGGGGCCTGCGATCGACGCCGATGATCCGAACGCGGCTCTAGCCGGGCACTCTGGCCTGCGATTCGGAGAGGAGGGCCTTCACCACGCCGGGATCAGCGAGCGTCGAAGTATCGCCGAGGCTTGCCGTATCCCCCTCGGCGATCTTGCGCAGGATGCGGCGCATGATCTTGCCCGAGCGGGTCTTGGGCAGGCCGGGGGCGAACTGGATCGCGTCGGGGGTCGCGATCGGGCCGATCTCGCGCCGCACCCAGTCGCGCAAGGCCGCGCGCAGCGTCTCGTCGGCGGCGACGCCGGCGTTCAGCGTGACATAGGCATAGATCCCCTGCCCCTTCACGTCGTGCGGAAAGCCGACCACCGCCGCCTCGGCGACATCGGCGTGGAGGACGAGCGCGCTCTCCACCTCGGCGGTGCCCATGCGATGACCGCTGACGTTGATCACGTCGTCGACGCGGCCGGTGATCCACCAATAGCCGTCCGCGTCGCGTCGCGCGCCATCGCCGGTGGTGTAGACGCCCGGATAGAGGCTGAAATAGGCGTCGAAGAAGCGCGCGGGATCGCCCCACAGGCCGCGCATCTGCCCGGGCCAGGAAGCGGCGATGACCAGATTGCCCTCCGCCGCGCCATCCAGTTCGCGGCCCTCGGCATCGAGCAGGCGCGGATCGACGCCGTGGAAGGGCAGGCTCGCCGAGCCGGGCTTGGCCGGCGTGCCGGGCAGCGGCGTGATCATATGGCCGCCGGTCTCGGTCTGCCACCAGGTGTCCATCACCGGACAGCGGCCGCCGCCGACGACGTCGTGATACCAGCGCCATGCCTCGGGATTGATCGGCTCGCCGACCGATCCCAGCAGCTTGAGCGAGGCGCGGCTGGTGCCGGTGACATAAGCGTCCCCCTCCTTCATCAGCGCGCGCAGCGCGGTCGGCGCGGTATAGAGCGTCGTCACGCGATGCCGGTCGACCACCTCCCATATCCGCGCCGGGGTCGGCCAGTTGGGAACGCCCTCGTACATCAGCGTCGTCGCGCCATTGGCGAGCGGGCCGTAGACGATATAGCTGTGGCCGGTGACCCAGCCGATATCGGCGGCGCACCAATAGACGTCGGGCGCGGTGTAATCGAACACCGTCGCGTGCGTCATCGCCGCCCACAGCAGATAGCCGCCGGTGCTGTGGACGACGCCCTTGGGCTTGCCGGTCGAACCGCTGGTGTAGAGGATGAACAAGGGGTCCTCCGCCGCCATCGGCTCGGGCGGGCAGTCGGCGGCGACGTTCAGCGCGGCCTCGTGATACCAGATGTCGCGGCCCGCGGTCATCGGCACCTCGGCGCCGGTCGCGCGGACGACGAGGACGTGGTCGACGGCGCGCGCGATCGCCAGCGCCTCGTCGACGCAAGCCTTGAGCGCGATCGTGCGGCCGCCGCGGCGGCCCTGGTCGGCGGTGATGACGATCCGGCTGTCGCAATCGGCGATCCGGCCGGCGAGCGCCTCGGCGGAAAAGCCGGCGAACACCACCGAATGGACCGCGCCGATCCGCGCGCAGGCGAGCATCGCGAACGCCGCCTCGGGGATCATCGGCATATAGAGGGTGATCCGGTCGCCCTTCCCCGCGCCGAGCCCTTTGAGCACGTTGGCGAAGCGCGACACCTCACGGTGCAGTTCGGCATAAGTGATGTGGCGCGGCGCGGTGGTGGGATCGTCGCCCTCCCACAGGATCGCGACCTGATCGCCGCGCGTGGCGAGATGGCGGTCGATGCAATTGGCGGCGACGTTGAGCACGCCGTCCTCGAACCAGCGGATATGGAAATCGTCGCGATCGAACGACCAGTCGCCCGCGCGCGACGGCGCCGTCATCCAGTCGAGCCGGGTCGCCGCCTCCAGCCAGAAGCCATCGGGATCGGCGAGCGAACGGGCGTGGACGGCCTGACGGTCGGCGAGCGGGGTGGCGTTCGACATGGCATCTCTCCTTGGCGTTCAGCCGATCGCGTCGTGATCGGCGATATAGCGGTCGAGCGCGCTCGCCGCGTTGAGCATATGCGCGCGCATCCGGCGCGCCGCAGTCTCGCCATCGCCCTCGGCGATCGCCGCCATCACGCCGTCATGCTCCTCGCGCGAGCGGAGGATGCGGCGGCCCTGGCGCAATTGCGTGCGGCGGAAGGCGTTGAGACGGGTGCGCGTCGCGATCGCCTGTTCGGCGAGGAAGGCGTTGTGCGTCGCGTGATAGAGCGTCTCGTGAAAGGCCCGGTTGAACGCGTCATAGGCGTCGACATCGTCCGCCTCGACCATCGCCAGCGACGAATCATGGAGCTGGATCAGCCGGCTGCGCTCAAGCGGCGTCATGCGGTTGGTGGCGAGCCGCACGCACATCGCCTCGATCTCCGCCATCGCCTCGAACATGTCCATGATCCGCTCGGGGGTCAGCCGGGTGACGACGACGCCGCGACGCGGGCGCATCTCGGCTAGGCCGCTGACCGCGAGCTGGCGCAGCGCCTCGCGCACCGGCGTCCGCGACGCGCCGAACCGGTCGGCGAGCTGCTGCTCGTCGAGCTGCGTGCCGGCACGCAGCGCTCCGCTGGCGATCTCGTCGGTCAGCGCGTTGCGGATCCGGTCGGACAGCAATGTCCGCTCCTCGCCCAGCTCGTCCACGTCACTCGCCATCGTCAGCCCCCCACGATCCCGCGCACCGCCAGATAGAGGATCGACGGCGCGACCAGACAGCCAAGACCGGTGTGGAAGGTCGCGGTCAAGGCGCCATAAGGCACGAGCCGCCGGTCGGTGGCGGCAAGCCCGCCCGAAACGCCGCTGACGGTGCCCATCAGCCCGCCGAACACCATCGCGCTGCGCGGATTGTTTAGACCAATGAAGCGCGCCACCAGCGGCGTGCCGATCATCACCAGCACGGCCTTCAGCACGCCGGTGGCGATCGACAGCGCGATCACCGCCGAACTGGCGCCCAGCGCGGCGCCGGTGACCGGACCGACGATATAGGTGACCGCGCCCGCGCCGATCGTCGTCATCGACACCGCATCGGTATAGCCGAACGCCGCGGCGACCAGCGCGCCGAACACGAAGGGGATCACCGTGCCGAGCCCCAGGGCGACCGCGCCGATCAGCCCGGCCTTCTTCGCCTGCACGACATCGACCTCGAACGCGGTGGCGACGATCGCGAAGTCGCGCAGCATCGCGCCGCCCATCAGGCCGATGCCGGCGAGGATCGGGATGTCGGCGACACCCTTCTCGCCGCCGGTCCACAGTCCGGCGGCGAAGGCGGCGGCCAGCCCGATGATGATCGCGATCGCCGAGCCGTGGACCCGACCACGGGTCAGATGTTTCGACAGTGCATTGGACAGCCACATGACCAGCCCGACCACCGCGAAGGCGGTGAGCAGCGCATTGGCGGCGAAGACATGGGTGAGCATCGCGGTCATGCGGGGTCTCCCGCGGCGACGCGCGCCGCCTCGCGCGCGGCGGCGCTCCTCGCCTCGATCTCGTCCATCGTCTCGTTGGCGCCGCCCAGCCGGCTGAGGATCGCGACCATGCCGAAGCAGAGCAGCAGCGCGCCGACCGCGGCGATCACCACCACCGGGCCGCCCTCGGCAGCGGCGACGACATTCTGCTGCGCGGCCATGGCGACGACGATCGGAATGTAGAGCGCACCCCAGAATTCGACGCCGAGCTTGAGGCCATGGCTCATCAGCCCGCGCGCGCCGAGCCACAGCCGCGCCGCGATCAACAGGATCATCGCGATGCCGACCCCGCCGACATTGGCCTTCACGCCGAGTGCGACCCCGAGCAGGTCGCCGAGGAACACGCCGATCAGTGTGCAGATGGCGAGCAGCGCCACGCCGGAGATCGTCATGCCGGCACCTGCGGGAACGCGCAGATCGGCCCATGCGTATGCATCGTCACGCTTCGCATCCTTCCATGTACGCCGATCTGTCGTCGGCACATTGCATTGTATGCAAACTCTTGCATTCGACGCAATAGGCAATACAAAGAGGGCATTCGGAGCAATGTTTGGATACGGACGGGCGATGCGCGACTGGCACAGCAAACAAGCGGCGCGTACGGCGCGGATCGAAGCGGGCAGCCGTTTCGCCACGGGCAAGCTGGTCACCCCCGCCGACCTGACGCCGTTCCTCGAGACGGTGCTGCGTCCCGGCGACCGCGTCTGCCTGGAGGGCGACAACCAGAAACAGGCCGATGTCATCGCCCGCGCGCTCGCCGCGGTCGATCCGGCGCGGATCCACGATCTGCACATGGTCCAGTCGGGCGTGGTGCTGCCCGAGCATCTCGACCTGTTCGACAGCGGCATCGCGCGGCGGCTCGACTTCTCCTATTCGGGGCCGCAATCGGCACGGATCGCGAAGATGCTGTTCGGCGGCACGATCGAGCTGGGCGCGGTCCACACCTATCTCGAGCTGTTCGCCCGCTATTTCATCGACCTGACGCCGCAGGTCGCGCTGATCGCCGCGGTCAGCGCCGATCGCGACGGCAATCTCTACACCGGCCCCAATACCGAGGACACGCCGACCGTGGTGGAGGCGACGACCTTCGGCAACGGGCTGGTGATCGCGCAGGTCGGCGAGATCGTCGACAAGGTGCCACGTGTCGACATTCCGGGCGACCAGGTCCATTTCATCGTCGACGCCGCCAAGCCCTTCTATGTCGAGCCGCTCTTCACCCGCGACCCGGCGGCGATCACCGAGACGCAGATCCTCACCGCGATGCTGGCGATCAAGGGGCTGTACGAACCTTATGGCATCCGCCGGCTCAACCACGGCATCGGCTTCAACACCGCCGCGATCGAACTGCTGCTCCCGACCTATGGTGAGCGGCTCGGCCTCAAGGGCAAGGTGTGCACCCATTGGGCGCTCAATCCGCATCCCACGCTGATCCCGGCGATCGAGGCGGGCTGGGTCGAGCAGGTCCATTGCTTCGGCTCGGAGGTCGGGATGGAGGACTACCTTCGCGCCCGGCCCGATATCTTCTTCACCGGCCCGGACGGCTCGCTGCGTTCGAACCGCGCCTTCTGCCAGACTGCTGGCCTCTATGCCTGCGACATGTTCATCGGCTCGACGCTGCAGATCGACCTGTCGGGGCATAGCTCGACCGTCACCGCCAACCGCATCGCCGGTTTCGGTGGCGCGCCCAACATGGGATCGGACGCGCGCGGGCGGCGGCATCCGAGCAAACCCTGGCTGCGCGCCGGCGCCGAGGCCGATCCCGACGGCCCCGCCCCGCTCCGCCGCGGCCGCAAGCTCGTCGTCCAGATCGGCGAGACGTTCGGCGACGGCAACACGCCGATGTTCGTCGAACGCCTTTCCGCGCTCGACCTCGCCGAGAAGCTCGATCTCGATCTGGCGCCGGTGATGGTCTATGCCGACGACGTCACGCATATCGTCACCGAGGAGGGCATCGCCAACCTGCTGCTGTGCCGGACGAAGGACGAGCGCGAACAGGCGATCCGCGGCGTCGCGGGCTATACCGACATCGGTCGCGGCCGCGACAAGGCGATGGTCGAGCGGCTGCGCGAACGGCGGATCATCCAGCGGCCGCAGGATCTCGGCATCGATCCGCTCGACGCCGACCGCAGCCTGCTCGCCGCACATTCGATCAAGGACCTGATGCTCGCCTCGGGCGGGCTCTACCGGCCGCCGAGCCGGTTCCGGAACTGGTAAGGGGACGCGGGACATGGAAACGCTTCGCTACGATATCGCCGCGCCGCGCGCCGCCGGCGGCGACCGGCAGACCGCGCTGGTCGGCGTCGTCGCCTCGGGCAATCTCGAGGTGCTACTCGAACGCGGTGGCGCCCCCGATCGCTGCACGATCGAGATCGCGACCGCGGCGCACGGCTTTGCCGAGCTCTGGGCGGCGGTGACCGCCGACGTGGTCGCGGCACGCGGCGGTGGCGGCCTGCGCATCGCGATCAACGACGGCGGTGCGCGGCCCGATACCGTCGCGCTGCGGCTGGCACAGGGCATCCGCCTGATCGAGGAGCCGGTCGCATGAGCCATCTCCGGCAAAGCTGGTACGAGGCGAGCGCGCGAGCGCGCCTCGACGCGCTGGTCGACCCCGGCAGTTTCGCCGAGTTCGTCGGTCCCGAGCGGCGCGAGACGAGCCCGCATCTGCCGATCTTCGATCTGCCGCGCCAGTTCGACGACGGCATCGCGGTCGGCGCGGCGACGATCGACCGCACGCCGGTGCTGGTCGCCGCGCAGGAGGGCCGCTTCATGGGTGGCGCGTTCGGCGAGGTGCACGGCGCCAAGCTCACCGGCCTGCTCCGCGCCGCCGCGACGCTGCGCCGCGACGTGGTGATCGCCTTCGACACCGGCGGCGTGCGGTTGCAGGAGGCCAATGCCGGCGAACTTGCGATCGCCGAGATCATGCGCGCGGTGCTCGACGCACGGCTGGCGGGCGTGCGCGTCGTCGGGCTGATCGGCGGTCGCGCCGGTTGCTATGGCGGCGGCAGCCTGATCGCCGGCTGCTGTTCGGCACTGGTGATCTCCGAACAGGGGCGGCTCAGCGTGTCGGGACCCGAGGTGATCGAGACCAATCGCGGCGTCGAGGAATTCGACTCGCGCGACCGCGCGCTGGTGTGGCGGACGATGGGCGGCAAGCATCGCTATCTGATCGGTGGGGTCGACCTCTACGTCGACGACGATGCCGCCGCCTTTCGCACCGCGACGCTCGACGCGCTGCATCGCCCCGCGACGCTGGACGCCGCCGTACTCGCGGCCGAACAGGCGCGGCTCGAACGCCGGCTGGCGCGCTTCGGCGACGCGCCCGACGGCCGTGACCTGTGGGCAGCGCTCGGCGTTGCCGATGCGGCGACCGTCCCCGATCTGGCGACCACCGATTTCCTCGCCGCTGCCGCCGGCCACCGGGAGAGTGCCGATGACGCCCGCTGATATCCTCGCCTCGCTCTTCCCCGCCGGCCATGACGTCACGGCGACCGGCGCGCTGCTGCGCGGCACGGGTGATGGCATCCACGTCCTCGGCATCGTCGACGGCGCCTTTCCCGGCGTCGACGAGGCGGTCGCGCTCGCCGGTGACGTCCTCGCGATCGCCGCGCACGACGACGGCGCGCCGATCCTGTTCCTGCTCGATTCGGGCAGCCAGCGGATGAGCCGCCGCGACGAGCTGCTCGGGCTCAGCGAGACGCTGGCACATCTCGCCAAGGCGCTGCGGCTGGCGGCGGCGCGCGGCCATCGCACGATCGGGCTGCTCTATGGCGGCACCGCGGCGGGCGCGTTCATCGCCACCGCGCTCGCCTGCGACACGCTGGTCGCGCTGCCCGGCGCGCATCCGGCGGTGATGGACCTGCCGTCGATGGCGCGCGTCACCAAGCTGCCGCTCGCGGTGCTGGAGGAGAAGGCGGCGGCGACCCCGGTCTTCGCGCCGGGGCTCGACAATATCGTCGCGACCGGCGGCATCGCCGCGGTCTGGGACCCGAACCGGCCGCTGTCGGAGCAGCTCGCCGCCTTGCTCGCCGAACCGCCGGCCGGCGACGCGCGCGCCAGGCTCGGCGCCGCGCGTGGCGGTCGGCCCAAGGCCGCAGCGATCGCGGCGGAGGTGGAGCGGCTGGCGCTGGCGCATGGCTGAGCTGGCGCGCCATATGCTCGCTTATGTCGCGCCCGACGCCTGGGCGACGATGATCGGCGCCGACGAGCCGGCGGCACTGCGCGACTGGGCCGCGGCGGGTCGGCCGGCGATCGTCCGGCGCACGCTGTGCGACGATGGCGACGCGGTGCCGCTCGGCGTGCCGCTGCCCCCCGCGCTCGGCAAGCGGCGCGTGGCGCTGCGCTGCCCGCCGCACGCGATCCTGCGCACCGCGCCGCCGCCGCTGCTCCGCGACGCGGCCGCCGCCGCTCCGCGCGAATGGCAGGTGACGATCGCCGCGCTGCTGCTGTGCGATCCGGCAATGCGCTGTTTCGGCAGCCTCGCGTGGCAGCATCTGACCGGGCTAGCCTATCTCAGCGAAAGCTCGGACATCGACCTCATCCTCGCCTGCGCCGGCGCTGCGGAGGCGGACGCCCGCGCGGCGCAACTCGCGGTGATCGCCGCCGACGCACCGATGCGCGTCGACGCCGAACTGGTCGCGGCCGACGGCGCCGCCGTGCAATGGCGCGAATGGCGGTCCGGCGCGCCCGACGTGCTCGCGAAATCGCCCGACGCGGCGCGCCTCGTCGATCGTGCGGCGGTCTTCCCGTGATTGCCCTCGCCCGCCACGGCGAGGAGCGCAGCGCCACGGCGATCGGCGACACCGCCGCAGACTGCCTGATTCGCGAGGTCGAGACCTGGCCCAAGCCCGGACTGGTCAGCCACGTCGACCAGGGCGCGCACGACGACATGGACGCCGACCTGCTCCGCCGCAGCGCCCGCATGCTCGCGCCCTATTTCACCGATCTCGCCGCCGCCGGGGCGGCCGGGGCCGATATGGACCGGCTGCGCGCGATCGGCATGGCGGCGGAGGCGGCGATGCTGGCCGCGACCGCCGGGGTGAACACGCATCGCGGCGCGATCTTCGGGCTCGGCCTGCTCGCGGCAGCGGCAGGATTCCGCACCCGGTACGGCGTCGCGGCGCCGCTCGGACGGATCGTCGCAGCGCGCTGGGCTACGGGCATCCTCGACGGCCCCGTCGATCTGCACAGCCATGGCAGCGTCGTCGCGCGCCGCTATCGCGCGGGCGGCGCGCGCGCCGAAGCGGCGGCCGGCTTCCCCGCCGTCTATGACGTCGCACTGCCCGCGCTCGCCGACGCGCGCCGGATCGCCGACGGAGACGAAGCCGAACGCGTGCAGGCGTGTATGGCGCTGATCGCCGGGGTCGCGGACAGCAACCTCCTCTATCGCGGCGGCCCCGCCGGCCTCGCCTTCGCACAGCGGCAGGCAAAAGCCTTTCTCGCCGATGGCGGAGTCGGCGCCGCCGGCTGGCGCCCTCGCGCCGCGGCGATCCATGCGGCGTTCGTCGCGCGCCGGCTGAGCCCCGGCGGCTGCGCCGATCTGCTCGCGATGGCGCTGTTCGTCGCGGCGGTCGAGCGATGAGCCTCGCCTTGCTCTGTTCGGGTCAGGGACGGCAGCATCGCGCGATGTTCGACCGCGTCGCCGATCATGCGACCCCGGTTCTGGCCGCCGCATCGGCGACGCTGGGGAGCGACGTTCGCGATTTCGTGCGGACCGCGTCGGATGCAGATCTGCACGCCAATCGCGCCGGCCAGATCGTCTGCGTCGCCGGCGCGATGGCGGTGGCGGAGGCGCTGTTTCCGGATGGCGCACCGCCGGCTACGATCGTCGTGGGGTATAGCGTCGGGGAGATCGCGGCATGGGGCATCGCGCGCGTTTGGTCGCCGGCCGATACCTTCGCCGTCGTCGATGCGCGCGCCGTCGCGATGGACGCCGCGAGCGGGCCGGATGACGGGCTCGGCTATATCCGCGGCCTGCCGCATGACGATGTCGCCGCACTGGCCGACCGGTTCGGCTGCGCCGTCGCGATCGTCAACCCCGGCCGCCTGTTCGTCTGCGGCGGCACGCGCGACGCTATCGCCGCGTTATGCACGGCGGCACTGGCCGATGGTGCGGTGAACGCCGCCCCGCTGGCGGTTCACGTCGCCTCGCACACGCCGCGTCTCGCCGCCGCCGTCGCGCCGCTCGCGCAAAAGCTGGGTTCCATCGCGATGGCCCGGCCGACGCTCCGCCTGATGACCGCGACGGACCAAAGCCTCGTCAGCCTGCCCGCCCACGCCGCTGCGGGCCTCGCCAGACAGGTCATGACGACGATCGACTGGGCCGCGCTGCTCGACGCTTTGGCCGAGCGCGGCGTCGATCAGGTCCTCGACCTCGGCCCGGGCTCCGCCCTCGCGGAGATGGCATCCGCCGCGATGCCCGACGCGCGCGTCCGCGCCGTCGATCAGTTCCGAACCCTGCAAGGGGTGCGAGACTGGCTCGTTCGTCATGACCGGTGAGCGTTACGTGGCGCCCATACCGGTGACCTGCCGATATCACCGCGGCGGTAGGCCCGGTAAAAGACGCCTGCCATCGTCTGCCGGGCCGCATCTCAAAACCGCGAGCGGACCGAGAAGCTGAAGTTGCGGGAGTAATAATGTACGTCGCGTGGCATGGCGTAGGATCCCCAATAGTCCTGATTGCCCGCCCGCGTCAGATTGGCCGCCTCGAGCGCCAGCGTCAGATGCTTGTTCACGTCATAGTTGATCGAGGCGTCCAGTCGCTCGACGGGATCGAGGAACAGATTGTTGTACGGGTTCTTGGCATCGACCCAGAGCTGCTGACGCGAGCGCCAATTGTAGGCGACGCGCAGGTTCAACCCGTCGCGCTCGAAAAACCCGACGAGGTTGTAGACGTATTTCGAGACATACAGATACGGCCCGTAAACAAAGACGGTGTCACCCGACTTGTCGATAGACGGAAACGCCTGACGGGTGATGTTCATCGTCCCGTTAACCGACGCGCCGAACGACTTGAGTATCCCAGGCAAGAAGGTGAAGAAGGTAGTCGCCTGCCCTTCGATGCCACGGAAGCGGCCTTTGCCGAGATTCTGGGGCCGGGTCACCAGCGTCGGTACGTCGGGCGTCTCGGGCAGATATTCGATACCCTGCTTGTTACCGACGAAGCCATCCTGATTCCATTGCCAGACCGCGAGAGACATCGATCCGGTATTGCCGAAATACCATTCGAGCGAGGCATCGTATTTATAGGTCGTGACCGGGCCGAGCTTGGGATTGCCGCCAGCCGCGACGGGCCGTGCATCGTTCTCTAGGTTGAGCGTCAATTGCGGGTTCAATTGTCCCGCATTGGGCCGCCCGACCTCCCGCGTCCATGACCCACGCAACTGCAGCTTTGGCGTGAAATGCACGATCGCGCTGAAGCTCGGCAGCAGATCGAGGCCATTGCCCTTCGCCACCGCCACGCTGTCGGTGGTAACTTTGGTCTTCAGCTCATCGATCATCTCAAACTTGGTAGTTTGCTGGGTCGAGATCAGATTGACCAGCGAATTGACGATGCGAGTACCAAATATTCCTTCGATGGGAAACAACAACTTCACATTATAATGAGCCATTGCATAGAAGGCATAGGTCCCTTCCGAGCCGTCAAACCGGGCAAGTGGATCATATGTCGGGTAATAGCCCTTGAAATCAGGCAGAACCTGATTGACGCGGTTGACGATCGCCGGCCAGCTCTTCCGGATCGAACCGGTATCGCCAATCAGCCATTCGGCCTTCGAGCCCGGAAACGTCTGGCCGTTGCTCGTCAAGGTGTAATCGGGCAGCTCGCTCATCGGCAGGCGCAGATTGCTGATGCTGCGCCGGCCATATCCACGCTCATAAGCCCGTCGCTGACGACGGAACCCGATCTTGAACCAATCAACCGCTTTGAAGAACGTATTGAATTTAAGATCCGCCTTGATTTCCAACTCCGGGCTGTGGGTATGCTGACGCACCTGATCGAACCCGTCGATGTACAGATAGTTTTTTCTGTCCATCAGATCGAGGTTCTTGAACGTGATTTCGGACCCTCCCTTCGGATTGTTCGGCGTATTGAAGACGACGTCGAACTGCGGTTGCTGGCTGAAGCGAAGGTAATGAAAAATGTCATTCGAATCATTATCTGACCGGCGATAATTGATCCACGAGGTGAATTCGATGCGTTCATTGGTGTAATCAAGTTGCAGCCGGCCGTTATAGTCGCTGGTTTCATGCAGATAGGAATGGCGTCCGGGCCCGAACGGATCGATCGAATCGACCGTCAGCGATTTCACGAGGCGCCCATCGTCGGACATCACGATGTTGGACAAGCGCGGCGGCGGCGCGTCGGATTGCGAGGCGGTGATCGGAACGACGAAATAATTATCCGACCACAGCATCTTCTGATTGGCATAGCCGCCTTCCAGCGTGACGCTCCAATGATCGTCGGGTTTCCACTGTGTCGAGACCTGGAACGCGGCGCGCTCGGACCAGCCGGTGGTGCCGGCAAAGCCGACGGTGCGCGGCAGGTACATGTTGCCGAGCGTCGTGCTCGGCGCCACGATCTGGCGCTGGTCCCATGACCAGTCGGGCAGCGCGTTGAAGCGAACGCCTTCGTTATAAGTCAGGTGGTTGTAGTTGCCGTTGACCGAGAAACCGAGCCGCCCGATCGGCGTCTCCGCATTGTAGGCGATCAGCGCGCTGTAGTAGGGATTCACCTTCTTGACCTGGTCGGCATAGTCGGCGCGCGCGCTCAGCGCATAGGTCGCGCCGGCCTTGAAGTCGGTCGGTCGGCGTAGCGAGATGTTGATGACGCCGGACTGGCTTCCCTCGACCTGATCGGGCGTGCGCGTCTTGTAGACCTCGATGCTCGATACGAGATCGGAGGAGATATCCTGGACGAAGGTGGTTCGCTTGTCTGCCGAGAAGCTGGGTGAGCCGTTGATCGTCGTCATGACGTTGTTCAGGCCACGGATTCGGATGCCGCCACCCTCGGCGAACGACCCGCCCTCGCCCCGGTCACGATCAATCTGGACGCCGGGGACGCGCGCGAGCGCCTCCGGCACGTTCTTGTCGGGCAGCTTGCCAATATCCTGGGCGACGACGACGTCGACGATCTGTTGCGCGTGGCGCTTGGCGTTGCGCGCGGATTTCACGTTCTCGCGCAGACCGGTGACGATGATGTCGCCCTCCAGCCGCCCCGATTCATCCCTGAGCTGCGGCTGATATTCTTCCGGCTCGGCCGTCTTCTTGGCAGTTGCGACGGCCTTTGCAGCCTTCTTCGCAGATTTGCCCGACTTCGCCTTGCCTTCCCCCTGTACGGCGGTCTTGCCATTTGCTGCCGGCAGCGACTGAGCGACCGCGCCCGACGCACCCAACCCTGCCCCCATCGCGACATAGGCGACGCCCGCCACCAATTTCCATTTCGACGTCATACGTCGACCCTCCCCCTGTTGTTGGGAGTACGTGGCCCCTCCACGCCTCCTCACGGACAAAATATGGTATACGTTTTTCATCTTGTCCAACATTTAGTTTCAGGCAATAAATGTTGCGTCAGCTAGACGCCGACCACGGCTACGATGCCGCCGCACTTGGGATGATGCGGCGCACTTTGATCGTGAGCAGACAAGGAGGGGGACAGGGTATAATGAACGGTATATTATTGATCAGTGATTCCGATACCGGACAATCACTTATGCTGCGCAGAACGGCATTGGCGACATTGTTCGGCGGTGTGGCACTGGCCGGCTTCATCGGCACCGCACAGGCAGAGGGGCTGGTTGCCGGCGAAATCGCCGCATTGCAGTTTGCACTTAACCTACAGTATCTTACGACGAACTTTCTGCAGGCGGCGATCTATGGCGACGGACGCCAGTTGCAGGCCGACAACATTCGCGGCGGAGAGTTGAGCGGCGAGCCGGGCGTAGTGGTAACTACCGCAAAACAGGTCCGTTTTCCGGCGGCGACTCGTGACATCCAGGCGCGGGTGCAGGAAATCGGCGACGAGCATTGGTATCGCAACCTGCTGCTGCGCGCGCTGCTGCGCGCGGACGTCGTCGCGCAGAAAACGATCGACCTGTCGCCGGCCACCTTCACCGCCATGTTCCGGCTCGCCGGCGTGATCGATGCCGGTGCGACGTTCGATCCATATAGCTCGCCGCTCAACCTGCTGCTCGCCACCGAGACGCTGATCTCGGTGCAGGCCAGCGTGATCAGCGCGATGCTGCCGAGCTTCGACAACGACATCCTCCGCGCCACCATGGCCTCCTTCGCCGCCAGCGTCGGCGGCGACGCAGCGACGATCCGGTCGATGCTCTACGCGCAGGGACAGGCCGCGGCGATCGACAAGCTCGCGGCGTGGCGCGATCGCGTGGATGGCACCGCGGTGACCGATCGCGGCCTGTCGGCGACGACGACGAACGGCAATGCGATGACGCGGATCGCGTTCACCGATGCCGATGGATTGCTGATCGGCCGCACGCCGGCCCGGGCGTTGAACGTGCTGTTCATGACGTCGGGCGCGGTCACCACCGGCGGTTTCTTTCCGACCGGGATCAACGGCGCGATCACGCGCAGCGCCGCCAACTGACCGGCGCGATCACTTTAGGGGGGATGATAGCATGACAATCGAACCGACTGCCGGCCCGCGCGACGCGACCCGCCGGGGATTTCTGCGGCTATGCGGCCAGGCGTCGGCCACCGCCGGCGGCCTGACCTTGCTGGCGGCGTGCAACGACGATGTCGTCGGAGCCGAGCACGTGCCCGCGCCGCAGGCGTCGGCAACGGCACCGGCAACGACGCCCGCGGCCTATTCCGCGTCCGACGCCGACCGGCTCAACTTCGGCCTGCAACTCCAGTATCTGCTCGCCGCCTATCTGCAGCGATCGCTGGACGGGACGACGCTCGACGGGACGGCGCTGACCGCCGGCACCGGCACGCGGGGGACGGTGTCCGGCGGGCGGGCCGTCTCCTTCTCGGATGCGACGTTGAAGGCATCCGTGCGCGAGGTGACCACCGCCACGGTGGCGCGGATCGGCTTCCTGCGGCGGACGCTGGGCAGCGCCGCCACCGCGCAGCCGGCGATCAACATCGCGGGTGGCCAAGGCAGCCCGTTCCAGGCAATCACGCTGGTCACGGGGCCGCAGGACCAGCCGCCCACCACCTATTTCGATCCCTATGCGTCGGAAGAGGATTTCCTGCTCGGTGCGACGGCATTGTTTGCGGTGGCTTCGACCGCCACCACCGACCTGACATGGGCGGTCGGCGCGACGCTGCGGGCTGGGATGGGGGCCTTCGTCGCCGGTGTCGTGGCGGGCGACTCGATCCTGCGCAATGCGCTGTTCGCACGGGCCAATCTGCAACCGACCAAATTGCCGGACAACAGCCCGACGCTGTTCGCCCGCGCCGCGCAGATGAGCGACACGCGCAACTATTTCGACGGGCCGCGCAGCCTCGACCAGTATCTCGGCCGCTTCGTCAACAAGGATGGGATCGCGTCGAACATCATGTTCAAGGATAGCAACTGGATCATGATCCGCCGCACGCCCGAACAGGCGTTGAACGTCCTGTATGCGTCACAAACCTCGGTTGCGTCGGGGGCCTTCTTCCCGGCCAGCGTCAACGGCACCATCCGCAGCAGCGGCGCCAACAGCTACTGACGCGGGAGACCGACCGGGTCTCGGGTATGGAGAGGTCGGCTGACGCGGCATGATCTCTCCCCCTCCGGCGATGTGCGAACGACCGGACAGGTCGACATCGACGTCAGCATCGGGCGCCGAGTGGATGAAGATCGTCCACGTCAAGGAACAGGCGGCGCAGGACCTGTCGCTCAGAGCGATGGCCTGATCTTTCGACACAAGCAACTATATTGCAGTGCAACACGCGTGACAGCAATAATAGCGCTTGCACCTCCATTACGAAGGCGACATCATCCAGCTCAACAAGGAACGACACGTTCCCGCCGGAGAGAGATGCATGATGATCTTCCTGGAAGTCGCGATCGGCGCCCTCGGTCTCGCGCTGCTGACCACGCCTGTCTTCATCGCGCTGGCCGACAAGCGTAAGATGACCAGACCGGAATAAACGCCGCCCCGCGGCGGCGGGGTCACCAGCGTTAATGCATGCGTCGCGAATTGGGTCTAGGATGGTCGCTACCGCACCACCCTGGCACAGGACCTCATCGTGGATTCGCCCTGCCCCGTTACCGCCCAGCTCGTCGCCTCGATTCACCAGCCCTGGCGCGCATCGGTGCGCGAATGCCTCGACCGCTGGCTGCGCCTCGACTCGACGGCACGCGAGTCGGCCTATCTCGTGCTCGAGGGGCCCGAGCCCAACCTCCGCCGCACGCTCAACGCCGCCGAGATCGCCAAGCTTGCCTGAGCGGGCGGCGGCCGGGCCGCGTGGCCCGAACCGGAACGGGAGCTGACATGCGGCAAGCCACGACTACCTTGAGCGTCGAGACGCGGCGGCAGGGCCTGCTGGAGGTGACCGGCGAGGTCATCCGCTGGGTGGCGGCGCAGGACATCGATACCGGGCTGCTCACGGTTTTCTGCCGGCATACGTCGGCGTCGCTCGTGATCCAGGAAAATGCCGCGCCGGCGGTGCGCCGCGACATGGAGGCCTATTTCGCCCGCCTCGCGCCGGAAAGCCGCGATTATGAACATGACGACGAGGGGCCGGACGACATGCCCGCGCATCTCCGCACCGCACTGACCGGCGTGCAGCTGTCGATCCCGGTCATCGAGGGCGCGCCTGCGCTGGGGACGTGGCAGGGCATCTATCTGTTCGAACATCGCACCAGTCCGCATCGGCGCAGCCTGGCGCTGCACCTGATCGGCGCGTGAACCGCGGCGAAGCGTTGCAGACGGGAGCCAAGTCGTTCATCGCTCGTTCCACTCGGACGATGTATAGGCGGCACGGTTCGCCGCATCCGCGAGCGAATGGAGTATTGGAGTCATGAGTCATCTGGGCCGCAAGGCCGTGGTCGCGGCACTCGCCGCCTCCACGCTGATGGTCGCCGGCTGCGCGACCGAGACCACCTATCGCCCCGCCACCGGGCAGGGCTTCAACCGCACCGGCTACAGCGATCGCCGGATCGAACCCGACCGCTATCTCGTCAGCTTCGCCGGCAACAGCGTCACCTCGCGCGATACGGTGGAACGCTATCTGCTGTTCCGCGCCGCCGAACTGACGCTGCAGAACGGCTATGATTATTTCGTCATGGCCAATCGCGACACCGATTTGCAGTCGCGCACGTACAGCACGCCCGGAGTCGGCGGCGGCTGGGGCTATGGCGGCTTCGGCGGCTATTGGGGTCCGTCGTGGCGCTATTACGGCCGCGGTTTCGGCTGGCGCAGCTGGGACCCGTGGTTCGGCGGCGGCTTCGGCGGCGGCCCGTGGGGCAACGATTTCGACATCCGCACGATCGACCGCTACGAGGCAACCGCGGAGATCGTGATGCGCAAGGGACCGATCCCGCGCGACAATCTGCGCGCGTTCAACGCCCGCGCGGTGGTCGACAGCATCGGCCCGACGGTGGTTCTGCCGAAGTAACGTGCCGTTCGCGTAACGACAAAAGGCCGGGTCACCTTGCGGTGATCCGGCCTTTTTCGTGAGATGGTGACAGCGACGGCTGCCGTGCGCTCCGGCATCCGGCTTCGTCAGCCGTCGCGGAGACGAAGCGGGACCCCGGCGCAAGGCCGGGGTGACGGGGGGTGGGAATGCCGCCGGAGCGTCAGGCGGTGACGGCACCGTGGCAATGCTTATATTTTCGGCCCGAGCCGCACGGGCATGGCGCGTTGCGGTTGACGCGGCCTTCCCAATGTTCCGGATTGTCGCCGAGGATCGCCTCCGCATCCGGCTGCATCATCTGCAGCGGCGGGATCTGCGTCGTGATCCGGCCCAGCGTCCCGGCATCGATATCGTTCGAATTGTCCTCGCCGGTGAACGGGTCGAAGTGCGTCGTAATGAAATCGGGCAGCTCGGGCAGGTCGGGTGCTTCCTGCATCTGGAATTGTGCGTGCGCGATCGTCTTGGTGACGTCCTCGCGGATCGAGTCGAGCATGCGCTGGAACAGCGAGAACGCCTCCTGCTTATACTCGTTGATCGGCGTCTTCTGCGCATAGGCGCGCAGGTGGACGACCTGACGCAGCGCGTCGAGCGTCGCGAGATGCTCCTTCCAGTGATGGTCGAGGTTCTGGAGCAGGATCGACTTCTCGACCTGTGTCCAGGTCTCCGGCTCGAGCTCGGCGGCCTTGGTGGCGATCGCCGCATCGGCGGCCTCGCGGACGCGCTCCTCGACGATCTCGGGATCGATCGCCTCTTCGGTCAGCCAGTCGTCGACCGGCAGGTCGAGATTGAGGATCTCGGTCAGCCCCGCCTTCATCCCCGCGATATCCCATTGCTCGGGATAGGAGTTGGGCGGGCAGGCACCGCCGACGATGACGTTGACCGTCTCGGTACGCATGTCGCTGACCACGTCGCCGACCGCATCGGCATCCATGATGTCGGCGCGCTGCTCGTAGATGACCTTGCGCTGGTCGTTCATCACGTCGTCATATTCGACGACCTGCTTGCGGATGTCGTAGTTGCGCGCCTCGACCTTCTTCTGCGCGGTCTCGATCGCCTTCGACAGCCACTTGCTGCCGATCGCCTCGCCGTCCTCGATATTGTTGCGCATCATCTTGGCGAAGAGCGTGTCCGGGCCGAAGATGCGGAGCAGATCGTCGTCGAGGCTGAGGTAGAAGCGCGACAGGCCGGGATCGCCCTGACGGCCCGAACGGCCGCGGAGCTGGTTGTCGATGCGGCGGCTCTCGTGCCGCTCGGTGCCGAGCACGAACAGACCGCCGGCGGCGAGCACCTCCTGCTTCTCCACCTCAATCTCGGCACGGATCCGTGCCGCCTCCGTCTCATATTCGGGCGTGCCCTCGACGAGATCGGGATGCTCGTCGAGCATGCGGAATTCGAGGTTGCCGCCGAGTTTGATGTCGGTGCCGCGGCCCGCCATGTTGGTGGCGATCGTCACCGCCGCCTTGCGCCCGGCCTGCGCGACGATATGCGCCTCCATCTCGTGGTAGCGCGCGTTGAGCACCTTGTGATCGACGCCCTCCTGCGTGAGGAATTCGCTGAGCAGCTCGGACTTCTCGATCGACACGGTGCCGACCAGCACCGGCTGGCCGAGCGCGGCATGTTCGCGGATCTTCTTGGCGATCGCACGGAACTTGTCGGTGGTGTCCTTGTAGAATTCGTCCTCCTCGTCGACGCGGCGGACGCCGACGTTGGTCGGGATGGTGACGACGTTCATCTTGTAGATGTCGTAGAATTCCGCCGCCTCGGTCGCCGCGGTGCCGGTCATGCCCGACAGCTTCGGGTACATGCGGAAATAATTCTGGAAGGTGATCGACGCCATCGTCTGGTTCTCGGGCTCGATCGTCACGCCCTCCTTCGCCTCGACTGCCTGGTGCAGGCCGTCGGACCAGCGGCGCCCGTCCATCATGCGGCCGGTGAATTCGTCGATGATGATGACCTTGCCATCCTTGACGATGTAATCGGTGTCCGCCTTGAACATCATGTTCGCGCGCAGCGACTGGTTGACGTGGTGGACGACCTGCGTGTTCTCGAAATCGTAGAGATTGGCGCCCTCCAGCAGGCCCGCCGCCTCGAGCATCCGCTCGATCCGCTCGGTGCCGCTCTCGGTCAGGATGATCGACTTCTGCTTCTCGTCCTTCTCGTAATCGTCCGCCTCGAGCTGCTTCACGATCGCGTCGACGCTCATGTACAGCTCCGACTTGTCGTCGGTCGGGCCGGAGATGATGAGCGGCGTGCGCGCCTCGTCGATCAGCACCGAATCGACCTCGTCGACGATCGCCATGCTGAAGGCGCGCTGCACCATCGAGCTGCGCTCATACTTCATGTTGTCGCGCAGATAGTCGAAGCCGAATTCGTTATTCGTGCCGTAGGTGATGTCGCTGTTGTAGGCGGCGCGGCGCTGTTCGTCGGTAAGGTTGGGGATGATCGTCCCGACGGTGAGGCCGAGGAAGCGATAGACCTGGCCCATCCATTCGGCGTCGCGCGCGGCGAGATAGTCGTTGACGGTGATGACGTGGACGCCATCGCCGGGCAGCGCGTTGAGATAGGTCGCCAGCGTCGCGACGAGCGTCTTGCCCTCGCCGGTGCGCATCTCGGCGATCTCGCCGCGGTGGAGGACGATGCCGCCGATCATCTGCACGTCGAAATGGCGCATGCCGAGCACGCGTATCGCCGATTCGCGCACCGTCGCGAACGCCTCGGGCAGCAGGTCGTCGAGCTTGGCGCCATTGGCGAGCTGCTCGCGGAACTTGGCGGTCTGCGCGGCGAGTTGCTCGTCGGAGAGCGCCTGGAGCGTCGGCTCGAACGCGGCGATCTTCTGGACGATCGGGTTGAGCGATTTGACGTAGCGGTCGTTGGACGAGCCGAAGAGCGATTTAGCGAAGCCGCCGAACATAGAGATGGTTCCTGGATAAGCGCGCGCGGCCCCAGGGATGCGGGGGCGCGCAGCGTCGTTGGTCACGAAGATGTGGGTCGCAGCCGGACTGCGACGGGCGCTATTCGCGCCGGCGGCGGGCGTAGAGCGGTTCGCCCGGCGCTACGGCCGGAGCGGTGGCGGCGAGGCCCCAGGCCGCGGACGCGACCAGCGTCGGCAGCGCCTGCTGCGGCCGGCTGGCGACGGCCGCGGGGCGCACCTGCGCTTCGACCACGGCCGCCGCACTCGCGACCGCATGCGCTGCCGCCGGCGTACGCATCGCCGATCCACCGCCGGTAAGGGCGGACAGCAGCGCGGACAGGAGCAGCAGCAAATTCATCGCAGCCTCGCCATAAGGACAAGGTCCGCGGGCGTCCACATGCGAAGCGGCTGTATTACCACAAGCAACGTACCGGATAGCGACGCATCGTGACGTCCGCGGTGACCAACGTCGCATCGAGATGCAGCGCATGGGCGATCAGCATGCGATCCACCGGATCGCGATGGAGGTCAGGCAGCGTATCGACGATCCGCCACGCGGATGCCGGATATTCGAGTATCTCGGCATCGAGCCGGGCGACGAGCAAATCCAACGGAAGATCAGCGCCGAACCTGCCGCGGCGGTTCAGATCGACAAACTCATATGCGGTTACCGCACTGATCCACAGCGGCGTCGCACCATCGGTGATCGCAGTCGTCGCCGCCACACTGAGCCGCGGACTACGGGTAGCGATCCAGACGAGCGCCTGCGTATCAATCAGGATCGCCAAATTTGCGCCCGTAATGTTCATCCCAACGATCGTCCGCCTTTAGAGCGCGGATGTCGATGTCACGGTCCCCGACGAGATCAGCAAACATCCCGATCGCGGACCGCCGCTTTGCGGCACGTTGCTCCACATCGGAAGGCGGGACCATCACAAGGCGAACCTGGGGTGCGTCGACACTATCGAGCACGACATCCTCACCACGCATGGCCGCCGCGACCAACTCCGAAAGCCGCGCCTTCGCCTCACCGATAGGGACGTGCATCGCCATGACCTATAGGTGGCGCGGCACGTGCCGGTGGTCAAGCATGCGAGGGTTCGTCGATCATCCGTCTTTGCCCTGTCTTGGAAGCAGCCTATGGCAGCGCCATGTCTTCGTCCATCTCCCCGCTCGCCACCCCCTTCCCCGCCCTGCCCGTGATCGCCGGCGTGGTGCCGCACGTCGCTCGCGCGCAGTACAAGACGTGGGACCGCTGCGATCTCACCTTCGTCACGCTCGCCGAGGGGACCAGCGTCGCCGGCGTCGTCACGCAGAGCAAATGCCCCTCGCCCGAGGTCGAATGGTGCCGCAAGGCGCTGACCCTCGGCACGGCGCGCGCGCTGGTGGTCAACGCGGGCAATTCCAATGCCTTCACCGGGCATCGCGGCCGCGCCGCGGTCGAGGCGATCGCCGCGCGCACCGCGCAGCATCTCGGTTGCCAGCCGTCGGACGTGTTCGTCGCCTCGACCGGGGTGATCGGCGTGCCGCTGCCGATCGACAAGGCGGAGGCCGGGCTCGACGCCGCCTTCGCCGCGACGCCGTGCGACTGGCGCGCCGCGGCGGAGACGATCGGCACTACCGACACCTACCCCAAGGGCGCGACGACGACCGCCATCGTCGATGGTCGCACGGTGACTTTGGTCGGCATCATCAAGGGTTCGGGGATGATCGCGCCGGACATGGCGACGATGCTCGGCTTCGTCTTCACCGATGCGGCGGTGACGCCGGGCTTCCTGCAGGCCGCGCTCAACGCCGCCAACCGCAACACCTTCTCGTGCATCACCGTCGACGGCGACACCTCGACCAGCGACACGGTGCTCGCCTTCGCCACCGGCGCGGCGGGCAATGCGCCGCTCGGCGACGCCCACAGCGATGGGGCGGACGCCTTCGCCGCGGCGCTCGCCGACCTCTGCGCGCAGCTCGCGTTGCTCGTCGTGCGCGACGGCGAGGGCGCCACCAAGCTGATCGAGATCGCGGTCACCGGCGCGGAAAGCGACGCCTCTGCGCATCGCATCGCCATGTCGATCGCCAATTCGCCGCTGGTGAAAACCGCGATCGCGGGCGAGGATGCCAATTGGGGTCGCGTCGTCATGGCGGTCGGCAAGGCCGGCGAGCCCGCCGAGCGCGACAAATTGTCGATCCGCTTCGGCGAGACGCAGGTCGCGCGCGAAGGCCTCGCGGTCGAGGGGTATGACGAGGCGCCGGTCGCCGCGCATCTCAAGGGGCAGGAGATCGAGGTCGGCGTCGACCTCGGTCTCGGCGACGGCGTGGCGACGGTTTGGACCTGCGACCTCACCCACGGCTATATCTCGATCAACGCCGACTATCGGAGCTGACATGCACCATCCGCACCACGACGCGGTCGTCACGCTGATGCGCCGGGTGGCGGCGGAGATCGTCCTGCCGCGCTTCCGCAACCTCGCTGCCGACGAGATCGAGGAGAAGGCCGCCGACGATATGGTGACCGTCGCCGATCGCGAGAGCGAGGCGGCGCTGACCGCGGGGCTGGCGGCGCTCGATCCCGGCATCCGCGTCGTCGGCGAGGAGGCGGTGGCTGCGGATGCGTCGCTGGTCGACGGCATCGAGCACGGCCGGGTGTGGATCATCGACCCGATCGACGGCACCAATAATTACGCGAGCGGCATCGCCACCTTCGGGATCATGATCGCGCTGGTCGAGGATGGCGAGACGCAGGCGGGGTGGATCCTCGATCCGGTCGCCGACCGGCTCTGCCACGCCGTGCGCGGCGGCGGCGCCTATATCGATGGCGTACGCGTGCAGGCGCGGCCAAGCGGCGGCGAGCGCCCGTCGGCGGTGCTCGCGACCTATTATATGAGCGAGGTGGAGATAGCGGCACTCTACGCCCGGGCCGAGCGCGCGTTCACCGTCGCACCGATGCCGCGCTGCGCGGCGGAGCAATATCCGCGGCTGGTGCTGGGGACGAACGACGTCGCCTTGTTCCAGAAGACGCTGCCCTGGGATCATGCGCCCGGCTCGCTGTTCCTGCGCGAGGCGGGCGGCGTGGTGCGCTGGCCGGACGGCGAAGACTATCACGTCGGCGATCAGCGCCGCGGCATGCTCGCCGCCGCATCGCCCGCCTTGTGGGACCAAGCGGCGAAGCTGCTGTTCGGATAGCAAAAGCCCCTCCTCTTCAGAGGAGGGGTTGGGGTGGAGGACACTAAGAACAGGCCTCCGTGATACAAACCCTACCCCTCCCCCAAAGGGGAGGGACTTGCATCGCTTACGCCAGCGCGCCTTCCAGCCAGGCCTTCAGCCGGCCCTTGGGCTCGGCACCGACCTTGGTCGCCGCCGGGGCGCCGCCCTTGAACAGGATCATCGTCGGGATGCCGCGCACGCCATATTTGCCCGGCGCATCCGGATTCTCGTCGATGTTGAGCTTGGCGATCGTCACCTGCTCACCGAGCTCTTCCGACAGTTCCTCGAGGCTCGGCCCGATCATCTTGCACGGCCCGCACCATTCCGCCCAGAAGTCGACCAGCACCGGTCCGTCGGCCTTGAGCACGTCGGTGTCGAAGCTCGCGTCGGTAATCGCCTTGGTAGCCATTTTAATCTCCTTTGCAGCCCATCTAGGATGGCGCGGACCCCGGCTCAACCGTCGGCGCCCTAGCTTTGCTCCCGGAGGCGAAAGCGCGGCTTGTGCGCGTCGAGCAGCGCCGGCTCGAGCGCGAACAGCCGCGGGCCGCTCGTATAGAGCAACGCCGCCTCGATCCGACGTTCGGGGAAGATGGTGGCGAGCGCCGCGGCATAGGCCGCCATCTGATCGAGGTGATAAAGCGGGATGTCCGCGACAGCGTCCGGCACGCGCCGGCCGGTCTTGAAGTCGACGACGCGGATATGATCCGGCGCGATCAGCAGCCGGTCGACCGTTCCCGACACGACTAAGCCGTTCGGGAGCGTCGCGGCGATCGGAGCCTCCGTCAGCGCGTCGCCGCCGAACAGATCGGCGAAACGCGCATCGTCGAGCACCGCGAGCACGCCCGCGGCGATCTCCGCGCGTACCGCAGGGTCGGTGACGCCGCCCGCGGTGGCGAGCCAGCGTTCGGCACTGGCGGCGCGTGCGTCGGGCGCGACCGCCGGGAGGCGCTCGAACAAAGCGTGGAACAGCCGCCCGCGCTCCGCAGCGGCGCGCAGCGCCGGGCCGGGCGGCGGATCACTCACCTCGTCCTCGCCGATCGCCGACGGCGCGAGCGGCCGCGACGGCCGGCTCTCGATCGGCGCGGGACGTTGCGCCCATTCGGGCAGGACGACCATCTCGACGCGCTGCGCCTTTGCCGCGGGACGCGTCTTCACCGGCGGCTGCGCAACGCGGCCGGTGAAGACGCGCGGCCCCTCCCCCGCGACGCCCAGCGCATCGAAGGCGCGCGACGCGGCGGCATACCAGCTCGCCACCGGCGGCTCGCCCTTGGCGCGCGGGCCGAGCGCGCCGCCGATCACCAGCCGTTCCTCGGCACGGGTCGCGGCGACGTAGAACAGCCGCCAATGCTCCTCCAGCTCGCGCCGCTCGACCTCGCCGATCGCCACGTCGAGCGGCCCGCCGCGCTCGGCGGAGCGCGGGCGGAAGATCGGGATCGGCTGCGCGCCGGGCTCGGGCGACCAGCGCACCAGCGCGCGAGGCGCGGCGGTCGGATCGACCGTCGCGTCGGCGAGGATCACCAAAGGCGCCTGCAAGCCCTTGGCGCCATGCGCAGTCATCACCCGCACCGCGTCGAGCGGCGCGGAAGGATCGCGGACGATCTCAACATCGCCGCGATCGAACCAGTCGAGGAAACGCTGCATCGACGGCGTCGAGGTCGTTTCGAACGCCAATGCCGCGTTGAGCAGTTCCTCGATCGGATCGCGCGCCTCGGCACCCAGCCGGCGCAGCAGCTTGCGCCGTCCGTCGAGCGGACCGGACAACAGCTCTTCGAGGAACTGATAGGGCGTGGCGATATCGGCACGCAGCAGCATCGACCGCAACGGCGCCAGCCGTTCGTCCGACTGGGTGAGCGTCAGATGCCGCCACAGGCTGCCGTGATCGCGCGGCGCGGCGTGCATCAATTCGTCCTGCGTCCAGCCGATCAGCGGCGACACCAGCAGCGACGCCAGCGACAGATCGTCCTCCGGCTGCAAGGCGAAGCGCACCGCGGCGAGCAAATCCTGCACCGCCAGCGGCGAATTGAGCCGCAGCCGGTCGACGCCCGCCACCGGCACGCCCTCGGCATAGAGGCGCGCGACGATCAGCGAGGCGAGATCGCCGCGCCGCTTGACGAGGATCATCACATCCTCGGGGCGCAGCGGCCGACCCTTGCTCTCCAGCATCAGCCCGCCGTCGATCCAGTCGCGCACCGCGCGGGCGATCCACACCGCCTGTTCGCGGACGGCGTCGTCGATCCACGCTTCCTCGTCCTCGTCGCTGCCACCCGCCACCACCGGCGGCCACAGCTCGACCGTGCCGGGGCCGGGCACCTCGCTGGCATGATCCTCCAGCGCGCCGATCGCGCCGAGGCCGGGCTCGCCCGCCGCGGCGACCGCGGCATCGACGAATTCGAGAATCGGGCGCGTCGAACGGAACGAATGGGTCAGCGACAGGCGCTGAAACGGCAGGCCGCGTTCCGATTCGGGCCAGTCCTCGGCCCCCTCGACCTCGGCGGCGCGGGTGGCGAAATGGCCCTCCGCCCAGCGGAAGTTGATCGGGTCGGTCCCCTGGAAGCCGAAGATCGCCTGTTTGAAATCGCCGACGGTGAATAGCGTGCGCGTCGAGGGCGCATGGACGCCGCGACCGACGAAGAACTCGCCCGCCAGCGCGGTCACGATCCGCCACTGGTTGAGGTTGGTGTCCTGCGCCTCGTCGATCAGCACATGCTCGGTCGCCTGATCCAGCTTGTAGCGTACCCATTCGCCGATGCCGGGCTGTTCGAGCAGCCGCACCGTAACGCCGATCAGATCGTCGAAATCGACCGCGCCGCTGCGCCGCTTCGCTGCGGCATAGGCGCGCGCATAATCGCGACCGACGTCGAGCGCGTCGGCGAGCAGATCGGCATAGGCCGCGCGTTGCGTCAGCGACAGCAGGTCGAGGCAATGGTCGCCGAGCGCCGCGGCAAGCTCGGGATAATCGGGTTCGGCATCGACCAGCTTCTTCGACGCCTTGCGCGGCTCGTTCTTGCCGGTGAGCACGACGCCGGCCAGCTCCTGCAAGGTCGCGGCACGCGCCTCGGGCGCGGCGGCGAGCCAGCGGTCGAGCGTCTCGGCATGGCCGAGGCCCGTCGCCGCGCCCCACGCCTTGTTCGCCGCCGCCAGCCGCTCGACCAGATCGACGTCGATCGCGTCGCAGCCGGACGCCAGCGCCTCGCCGATATCGCCCTGCGGCAGGTCGAGCGTGCGGCGCAGCCACGGCTGGATGCCGCTCGGCAGCGCCTCCAGCGCGATCAGCGAGCGCGCGCAGGCGAGCAGGAAGCTCTCCGCCCCGCCCTCGCCTAGGCGCAACGACAGCGCGCCGATCGTCTCGATCGGTCGGACGCGGCCGTCGCGCTCCGCCTCGACCAGCAGCGCCGCCAGCGTCTCGCGCGCGAGCACCGCCTCCTCGCGCGCTTCGAGCGGACGGAAGCCGGGGGTCAGCCCCGCCTCGACCGGAAAGGCGGCGAGCAGGCTCTGGCAGAAGCCGTGGATCGTCTGGATGCGCAGGCCGCCGCCCGGCGCGTCGAGCACGCCGGCGAACAGCGTGCGCGCGCGCGCCTGCAAGTCGGGCGTCGCGCGCTCGCCGAGCGCTTCGAGATCGGCGGCGAGTTGCGGCCCCGGCATCCGCACCCAGGCGGCGAGCCGGTTGCTGATCCGCTGCGCCATCTCCGCCGCGCCCGCCTTGGTGAAGGTCAGGCACAGGATCGCGGCCGGCTGGGTGCCGCCCAGCAGCAGCCGGAACACACGCGCGGCGAGCACCTGCGTCTTGCCGGTGCCGGCGGAGGCGGACAGCCAGACGTGCGCGTGCGGATCGCTCGCCGCCGCCTGCGCGCCCTTCAGCCGCGGCAAAGTGGCGAGGTCAGTCCCGGCCATACCATTCGTCCCGGCGCATCAGTTGGTCATATTCGGCATAAGGCGCATATTCCGGCACGAGCTTGGCGGTGAACGGCGCATTGCCGGTCAGCCAATGGCCTGCCGCCTCGATGAAGTTGCTTATCGCGATCGTGGTGAAGTCGGTGGTGACGATCCGGTCGCGCTTGCCCTCGGCGTCGACCGGGGATTCGATATAGCCGAACTGATCGCGCTTCTTGCCGAGCGACCAATATTCGAAACCGCCCGCACGGCCCGAGACGTCGTCGAACCCGCCGCGTTCGGCGATCGCACCGAGCAGGCCGAGCTGGAGGCTGTAGCCGGCCTTGACCGCGGCGGCGGACGGCGGCTTGCCAGTCTTATAGTCGACGATCGCGAGGCTGCCGTCGGGCAGGCGATCGACGCGGTCGTAGCGGCCGGACAGCTTCACCCCCGCCACCTCGATATGCCCCTTGCCCTCGGCGGAGGCGACCTTGCGCCCCTCCGCGTCCTGCACGGCAACCGTCTTTGCGATCCAGTCGATCGCCTCGACCAGCCGCGGCCGCCAGAGCGCACGCATCATCGGATGCGTCCGCTCGTCGTCGAGCATCGCGGTGGCGCGCGGCAGCAGCGCGTCGGCGGCGCAACGGTCGCGCTTCCACCATTGTTCGAGGATGTCGTGCACCGCGGTGCCGCGCCACGCCGCGCTCGGATCGGCGTCGACCGGATCGAGCGGCATCAGCCCGAGCACCCGCCGCGCGTAAAAGGCGTAAGGATCGGCTTTCAGCCGGTCGATCTCGGTGACCGAAATCGCCTTGGGGCGGCGCGCCGGATCGGGCAGCGGCGCCGGCCGGTCGGCGGGGAGATGCTCGCGCGGATCGTCGAGCGCGTGCGCCCAGCGCTCGAGATCGTGCGCACGGACGAACCGCTCGCCCGCCATCGCCTGCAGGCGTAGCCACAGCCGCGACGCCAGCGCCGGCGAGGCGGCATCGCGCCGCGCCCGCGTCACGATCGCCTGCGGCGCGCCGAGCGCCTGGCCGAATTCATGCGCCGCGACGCCGACCGCGCGCTCAAGCCCCGGCAGCCCCAATGTCGCACGGATACGCGGCGCCAGCCACGGGTCGGGCGCCGGCCGCCCCGGCCATACGCCCTCGTTGAGCCCGCCCAGCACCATCAGATCGGCGGTCTGCAATCGCGCCTCGATCAGGCCGTAGATCGCGATGCGCGGGTGGCCGACACCCGACCCCGGCCGCACCGCGACCTCGTCGAGCAACCCGCGCAGCAGTGGCGCCAGTCCATCGGGCGCGATCCGCGGCGGCCCGGCGGGCGCATCGGCTTCGAGCGCGTCGAGAAACTCCGCGGCAGCACGCCCCGCCGGCCCCGACCACAGGTCGTCGCCGCACAGCGCCTGCGCCGTCTCGCGCAGCACCGCGAGCAAGGCCGGCAGCGGCTGCATACCCTGTTCGAACACCAATTCGATCTGCTTGAGCAACCCGACCGGTTCGGCGAACCACGCCGCGGCGCGATCGCGTTTGTTGGTCAGCAGATGGCCCATGATCCCGTCGAGCCCCGCCGCCGGCCGCGGGCCGCGCAGGCCGCGATCGAGCCCGCGCACGCCGTCGAGCCATGCGCCGCGGATGGCGCGGTCGCCCGGCACGTTGCGGACCAGCGGATGTTTGAGAAGCGCGAGCAACGCCATCGGCGCGAAGCGCTGCGCCGCCGCCTCGGCGAGCGCTAGCAGCAGCGTCCCCGGCGGCAGGATCGAAAGCGGCCGCCCGGCCGAATCGTTGGCCTCGATCCCCCAGCGGCGCAGATGCACCGCCACCCGCCGCGCCAGCGCGCGATCGGGCGTGACCAAGGCCGCGGTCCGCCCCTCTTCCTCCAGCGCGCCGCGCAGCGCGAGCGCGATCGTCTGTGCCTCCTCGGCCGGCGTCGCCAGCTCGGCCGCGGCGACGCCGGTCAGCCGGCGGTCCTCCGCCTTCAGCTCGGTCCATTTGCCGGTGAAGGCGGCGGGCGCGAGTGCGTTGGCGATCGCCCGCCCGCGCACCGCGCCGGCATCCGGCCCCGCGGTGCCGGGCCAATTGGCCACCTCGCCGCGGCCGACGCTCATCCGCTCCAGCATCAGCTTGAGGTGATATTGCGGATGCGTCTCGAGCGAGCGGCGGATGTGGCCGGTGACGGGATCGGGCCGGTGCGGCCCGAGCGCATCCCATTCCTCCTGCGGCATCGCCAGGTCGAGCCCCGCGAACACCGTCATGCCCTGCGGCGCCTCGGCGACGCAGCGCAGCAGCCGCGCCACCGCCGGCGCCGGATCAGTGACGCCCGCCGCGCAGACGATCCCCTGCGGCGGTTGCTGGCGCCACCGCTCGGCGACCCGGTCGAGCAGCATCCGCCGCCGCGTCGCTGCGTCGATCAGCCCGAGCCGCGCCAGTTCCGCGGGCCAGCGTTCGAGCACGATCGTGAAGGTCGACAATGCGCGCTGCCAATGTTCGGTCAGTTCGGGGGCGAGGTCGATATCGCGCAGCGCCGTCGGCGGCACCTCCTCGACCAGCAACTGGTCGAGCGTATGGCAGAGCTCGCCCGCGAGGCGCACCGCCTCCGCCGCGTCGATCGCCGCACCGGCGCGCGCGCGCTCCTCGAAGACGAGCCGGGCGAGGATCATCCGCCGCTGCATCGGCGCGACCGCGGGCGGCGGCGGTGCGCCTTCGTCCGCCGGATCAAGCGCCGCGCCGACCGCCTCGCCGAGATCGGGGCTGCCGAGCGTCACCAGCCGCGGCAGCAGCAACCCGCCACCGCTCGCGCGGACGAAGGCGCTCGTCACCGCGCGCACCGCACGATTGTTGGGCAGCAGCACCAGCCCGCGGGCCAATGTCATCGCATCGCCCCCCGCCCGCCGCAGCAACCCGGCGACGAGCGTGTCGGCGAACGCCTTGTGCGAGGGAATCGAATAGAGCTGCGGCCTGCGCGCCTCAGCCATTGGCGATCAGCGCTTCGGTCTTCGGGATCGCCGCGGGCGTGCCGACGTCGAACCACAGCCCCTGATGGACCTGCGCATAGGCGCGCCCCGCCTCGATCGCGCGGTTCCAGAACAGGTTGGTGGAGAACGGCCCCTCCGGCCAGTCGCGCAACAGGCGCGGATGGAGGATCTGGATGCCGGTATAGACGAAGGGCGCGACCGTCGCCGCCTTGCGTCGCGCGATGATCCGGCCATCCGCGCCGATGCGGAAATCGCCCTGCCCCCGATGGTTGTTGGCGCGCGCATAGGGCACCACCAGCAGCAAGGCGTCCATCGTCGCATCGTCCCAGCGCGACGCGAGCAATTTCAGCGTGTCGACCGGTCCGTCGAACCACAGATTGTCGCTGTTGATCACCAGCACCGGATCGTCGCCGAGCAGGCCGCGCGCCTGCACCAATCCGCCGCCGGTCTCCATCAATTGCGCGCGCTCGTCGCTGATCGCCACCGCGATGCCGTCGTCGCGGTTGGTGACATGCGCCTCGAGCGTATCGGCGAGATAATGGACGTTGACCACGGCGCGTTGCACCCCGGCGGCGGCGAGCCGGTCGAAGACGTGATCGATCAGCGGCTTGCCTGCGACCTCGACCAACGGCTTGGGCCGCGTCGCGGTCAGCGGCCGCATCCGCTTGCCGAGCCCCGCGGCCATCACCATCGCCGTGGCCGGCACGACGCCGCCGGGATCGGGACGCAGGATGCGCTGCCGCGTCATGCGCTCAACGCCGCCGGATCGCCGCGCAAGGCAGGTGGCACGTTGGCATCGAACCAGCGCGCCACCGGTGCCAGCGCCGGTTGCGCCAGGTCGCGCTCCAGATAGCGCCAGACGCGCGGGCATAAGGTCGGATAGCGCGGCTTGCCGTCGCGCTTCCACAGCCGGGTGAAGATGCCGATGATCTTGGCGTTCCGCTGCGCGCCGAGCACGTGATAGGCGGCGAGGAAATCGTCGCCCGCCCCCGTCGCGCTCCGGTAGCGCGCCAGCATCGCCGCCTCCAGCATCGGATCGACGTCGCGCCGCGCGTCCTGCAGCAGCGACACGAGGTCATAAGCGGGATGCCCGGCGAGCGCGTCCTGGAAGTCGAGCAGCCCGAGCCGCCGCTCCGCGCCGACCAGCATCAGATTCTCGGCATGATAATCGCGCAGCACGGTGACCGGCGACTCGGTCAGCGCGTGGTCGAACACCGCGTCCCAGGCGGCGCGATAGCCCGGCTCGTCGACGGTGAGCCCGACCGCGGGGCAATACCAGTCGACGAACAGCCCCGCCTCGCGATGCAGCACCGCGCGGTCATAGGGCGGCAGGTCGCCGGCGGGATGCGCGCGCAGCGCCACCAGCAGGTCGATCGCCGCGGCATAATGCGGCAACGCCGCCGCTTCATCGGCATCGGCGGTCTCGCGCAGCCGCACGTCGCCGAAATCCTCGAGCAGGACGAGGCCCTGCGAAAGGTCGGCGGCGTGGATCGCGGGCGCGGCGAAGCCGTGGTCGGTCAGCCATTGCGCGATGCGGATGAACGGCCGCGGGTCCTCGTGCGGCGGCGGCGCGTCCATCAGGATCGCGCTGCGCCCGGCGCTGGCGACGCGGAAATAGCGGCGGAACGAGGCGTCGCCGGCGACGGGGGAGATGTCCCCCGACCAGCCATGCGTAGCGAGGAACGCCGGCGCGCCGGCGGGCGGGGTCATATCGGCCATCGCGGCTTCCATGACGCCGGGACGTCGGCTGTCAAGATTCGTCCGCCGTCCGGCCCCGGCTGCAAGGTGAGTGCCAGCGCCTGCGGCCAATAGCCCGGCGCCCGCTCGGGCCATTCGACCAGCAGCAGCGTATCGGTCAGCGCCTCGGCGAGGCCGAGTTCCTCCAGTTCCTCCGCATCCTCGATCCGGTAGAGATCGACGTGCAGCACCGGCAGATTGACCTCGGGCGGCTCATAGGGCTGGACGATCGCGAAGCTGGGGCTCGGCGCCTCGCCGGCGAGGCCGAGCGCGGCGAGCAGGCCGCGCGCGACGCTCGTCTTGCCCATGCCGAGATCGCCTTGCAACGTGATGACGTCCCCGGGACGGACGCGCGCGGCGAGCGAGGCGCCGAACGCCTCAGTAGCGGCGGGATCGGGAAGCCGGATGCCGGTCATGCCGACCTCCGGAATGCACCGCGGCGGGTCGCACGCCACTCCACCGTGCTCCTGCGAACGCAGGAGCCCAGGAGTCCCGATACCCGCCGTCCGTCGCTCTGCTTGGCCCTGAGTTCCTGCGTCCGCAGGAACACGGTAGCTGCAAATGACGCCTCGAACGCCTCCGTCGCGGCCGGATCGGCAAGCCGGATGCCGGTCGTGCTTACGCCCAGCCCCCTCATCGCCGCGGCAATTCCACCGTCACCAGCGTGCCCTCGCCGGGCTGCGAGACCAGCTCGATCCGCCCGCCATGCGCCTCGACGAACTGGCGCGCGAGCGGCAGGCCCAGCCCCAGCGCACGCTCGCCGGTCGGTTGCATGCCGGGCTCGCCGAACCGGTCGAACGCACGCGCGATACTCTCCGCATCCATGCCGAACCCATTGTCGGAGACGACGATCCGCGCGCCCGTCGCGCTGCCGTCGGCGTGCAGCAGGATGCGCCCGCCTTCCGGCGTCGAGGCGACCGCATGGCGCAGCAGATGCTCGACCACTTCCTTCAGCCGCTTGGGATCGCCGCGCACCCGGCCGGTCGAGCGCGCCAGCTCCACCGCGAAGTCGAGCTTGCGCCGCTTCGCCGCCGGCCGGATCGTCTCCGCCGCGGCGCGCGCGGTGGCGGCGAGGTCGACGTCGACCCGCTCGATTTCGGCATCGTCGCCGCCCTGCGTCAGATCGAGCACATCGTCGATCAGCAGCCCGAGCCGCTCGACCGATTGCAGGATCGCCTCGACATAGCCGTCCGCGTCTGCGGTCAGCTTGCCGGCGAATCCCGCGTGCAGCATCTCGGCGAAGCCGCTGATCGAGGTCAGCGGCGTGCGCAATTCGTAGCTCATATTGGCGACGAACTGCGTCTTGACGCGATCCGCCGCCTCCAGCGCATTGGCGCGGTCGCGCAACGCCTGCTCGGCGCGCCGGCTGTCGGTGATGTCGAGCATCGTCAGCAACGCATTGCCGTCGGGCAGCGGTACCGCGGCGAAGGCGAAATGCCGTCCGTCGGCGAAGGCGACGCGGCCGCCGCGCTGCTGGCGTTCGGTGGTGGCGGAGCGGACCAGCTCGGGGATCAGCGCGGCGCGATTGGGCGTCGCGAGCTTCGACGCCGCCGCGGCCGCGAAGGCATCGACGCGCGGATGACCGGCGAGGAATTCCTCCTCGAACCCCCAGACCGCGCGCAAGCGGTTGTTCCAAAGCTGCAACTTGCCGTCGGCGGCGAACACCGCCAACGCCTCGAACAGATTGTCGAAGGTGGCGGTGCGCACGCGCAGCAGCGTGTCGCGCGCGCTGGCGAGCTGCACCTCCTCGGTACGGTCCTCGAAGATCGTCAGCAGGCCGCCGTCGGGCAGCGGCTGCGCGACGACGCGCAGATGGGTGCCGCCGGGCAGATGCCAATTCTCTTCGCTCGCCGTCTCGCCGGGGACGAACCAGCCGCGCCGTTCCGCCTTCCAGCTCGGGAAGTCGCGCACCTCGGGCACGCGGCTCGCCTCGCGCATCCGTTCGAGCACGCGGTCGAATTCGGGCCGGTCGGCGAGCCATTCGGCGCGCATCGCGAACATCCGCCGGAACGGCTGGTTGCAGAAGACAAGGCCGCGGTCGGGGCCGAATTGCGCGACACCGGCCGAGAGGCGGTCGAGCAGCGCGCGTTGCGCGTCGGCGAAGCGCTTGGCCCCTGCGCGCGACTGTTCGAGATCCTCGATGTCGACCGCGAAGCTCGCCACCCCGCCAGTCGGCAACGGCACGTCGTGCACTTCGAGCGAGCGGCGCTCGCCGCCGATGGTCGCGGGCAGGACCTCGCGTTGCGGCGCTCCCGACGCCCGCGCGGCATGGGCGCCGGCGCGCGGTCCGCCGCGCCCCGATCCCTCGACCAGTTCGAGCTGGCGACCGATGACGTCGGCGGCGTCGACGCCGTCGACCGCGCGGACATAGGCGCTGTTGACCATCGCCAACCGCATGTCGCCGCTGCGATACCACATCGGCAACGGCGCCGCCTCGATCAGCCCGGTCAGCGCCTCGAAGGCGATCGACAATTGCTCGACCTGATCGCGCAAATGCGTGATCTCCGCCTCGCTGTCGGTGGCGTCGAGCGTCCAGATGACCACCGCCCCGGTGGCGCCGAGCTCGCCCGGCGCACGGCTGCCGCGAATCGTGATCGCCCGGCCCGAGCCGATCGGATGCAGCGCCCGGACGAAGCCGCGTCCCGCGCGCTGCGCCGCCTGCACGTCGGTGGCGAGCGCCTCGGCCTCCTCGGCGGGCAGCCCCGCCCCTTCCGCGGCAAGATCGCCTAGGAAGCGCGGCGCGACGGACAGTCCCAGCCATTCGACCAGTCGCGGCGGCATCTCGATTCGCCCATCGGCGCGTACAAGCATAGCCATCGCCGGCGAAACGCTCCGCAACACCTCGGCCTCGCGGCTGCGCGCGATCACCGCGGCGGCCTCGCCGCGCAGCCGCCAGCCGACGAACAGCGCGAAGCCGCCGGCGGCGACCAGCGCCGCCAGCACCGCGCCACACAGGACTGCCGCCATCACCGAAAGCTGGATCAACGCTTACCCCTCGTCACGCCCGACACGGCGTGCACGGCCCGAGTGTAGAACGCAACCTACGGCAGCAGCAATGAGAGTTGGTGGCACCGTCTCCGCCGGGGCGCGTGCAAAGAAAAAGGGCGGCGCCTTTCGGCACCGCCCCTTCCCACCACGATCGCGGACGATCAGTAGCGATAATGATCCGGCTTGAACGGCCCTTCGACCGGCACGCCGATGTAGCTCGCCTGCTTCTCGGACAGCTTCGACAGCTTGACGCCGAGCTTCTCGAGGTGGAGCGCGGCCACCTTCTCGTCGAGATGCTTGGGCAGGACGTACACTTCGTTCTTGTACTTCTCGCCCGCGGTCCACAGCTCGATCTGCGCGAGCGTCTGGTTGGTGAAGCTCGCGCTCATCACGAACGACGGGTGGCCGGTCGCACAGCCGAGGTTGACCAGACGGCCCTTGGCGAGGACGATGATCTGCTTGCCGTCGGGGAACTCGACCAGGTCGGTGCCCGGCTTCACTTCGCTCCACTTGTAGTTCGACAGCGCGGCGATCTGGATCTCGCTGTCGAAGTGGCCGATGTTGCAGACGATCGACATCGGCTTCATCGCCTTCATGTGATCGGCGGTGATGACGTCGGCGTTGCCGGTCGCGGTGACGAAGATGTCGGCGCGCTTGACCGCCTCGTCCATCGTCACGACCTCGAAGCCCTCCATCGCCGCCTGCAGCGCGCAGATCGGGTCGATTTCGGTGACCATCACGCGGGCGCCGCCGTTGCGCAGCGACTGGGCCGAGCCCTTGCCGACGTCACCGAAACCGGCGACGGCGGCGACCTTGCCGGCGAGCATCACGTCGGTGGCGCGACGGATAGCGTCGACCAGCGATTCCTTGCAGCCGTAGAGGTTGTCGAACTTCGACTTGGTGACGCTGTCGTTGACGTTGATCGCCGGGAACGGCAGCTCGCCCTTCTTGGCGATCTCGTACAGGCGGTGGACACCGGTCGTCGTCTCTTCGGACACGCCCTTCAGGTTCTTGACCGTCTCGGTCAGATAGCCCGGCTTCTTGGCGATGAACGCCTTGAGCGCGCGCTGGAACTCGACCTCTTCTTCATTCTCGGGCTCGCCGAGCGTCGCGCCGGCCTCGAGCTTCGCACCCCAGAGCGCGAACATCGTGGCGTCGCCGCCGTCGTCGAGGATGATGTTGGCGGTCTGGCCCTCGACGTCACGATCCCACGAGAAGATGTCGCCGACATAATCCCAATATTCGGCCAGGCTCTCGCCCTTCACCGCGAACACCGGCACGCCGGTCGCGGCGATCGCGGCGGCGGCATGGTCCTGCGTCGAGAAGATGTTGCAGGTCGCCCAGCGCACGTCGGCGCCGAGCGCGGTCAGCGTCTCGATCAGCACCGCGGTCTGGATGGTCATGTGCAGCGAACCGGTGATGCGCGCGCCCTTGAGCGGCTGGCTCGCGCCGAACTCGTCGCGCAGCGCCATCAGGCCGGGCATCTCGGTCTCGGCGATGCGGATCTCGGCGCGGCCGAAATCGGCGAGGCCGATGTCCTTGATGACGTAATCGTTCTGTTCGACCGCGAGCGCAGTAGCCACGTGTCATGCTCCTGAAGAAGATGGATGCCGGCCCCTTAGCCGCTCCGGCCGCGCGGATCAAATATAAAGATATCTTTATATGTCGTCGGCCGCGGCGCGGTCAGGCGGTGCCGGCGTCGGGGACGAGCAGTCGCGCGTCGATCCCCGCCTTGCCGAAGGCCGCGGTCCAGCGCCGCCCGGCAGGGGTATCGAACAGCAGATCCTCGTCGCCGGCGACATGGAACCAGCCCGGCCGGGTCAGCTCGCCTTCGAGCTGGCCGTCGCCCCAGCCGGCATAGCCGAGCGCGACGAGATAGCGCGTCGGACCGCTGCCCTCGGCGATCGCGCGCAGCACGTCGACGGTGCTCGACAGCGACCAGCGGCCGGCGACGTCGATCGTATCCTGTCCGCTCCAGTCGCTCGAATGGACGACGAAGCCGCGCCGCGGATCGACCGGGCCGCCGAAATGCACCGGCGCGTCGGGCGCGACGCCGTGCGGGATCTCGAACTGGTCGAGCAGATCGTGCAGGCTCAGCCCCTCGATCGTCGCGCCGACGCCGATGCCGATCGCGCCATCGGCGTCGTGCGCGCACATCGCGATCACCGCATGGTCGAAGCTGGGGTCGCGCATACCCGGCATCGCGAGAAGGAACTGGCCGGCAAGGAAGGGTCGATAGTGCATCGCGGCGAACATAAGCTGCGCCACGGCTTCTGCCATGCTTGAAATCAACGCCGTCATGCCCGACCTCCCGCGGCGTGGCGCCGTCCGGCGACCACCCGCAATCCAGCATCGGAGACCCAAGATGACGATCACCGTCGGCGACAAGATACCGGCCGCCACCCTGACCAAGGTCACCTCCGATGGCCCGGACCAGATCACGACCAATGCGTTGTTCGACGGCCGCACCGTCGCGCTGTTCGCCGTGCCCGGCGCCTTTACCCCGACCTGTTCGGCCAAGCACCTGCCCGGCTTCGTCGACAAGCGCGAGGAACTGGCCGCCAAGGGCATCGACGAGATTGCCTGTATCTCGGTCAACGATCCCTTCGTGATGGGTGCGTGGGCCAAGTCGGCCAACGCGGAGGGCATCACGATGCTCGCCGACGGCAATGCCGATTTCGCCGAGGCGATCGGCCTGACGATGGACGGCAGCAAGTTCGCGATGGGCAAGCGCAGCCAGCGCTACACGATGCTGGTCGAGGACGGCGTCGTGAAGCAGCTCCACGTCGAGGCCCCCGGCGAGTTCAAGGTCAGCAGCGCGGAATATCTGCTCGGCGAGCTCTGATCCCGTCGTCCTCCCGGGCAGCGAGGGTGTCGCACCTGCCCTGATATCTCCGTCATGCCGGACCTGATCCGGCATCCCGCTTCTCCGCACCGTCCGAAGAAGCGGGACCCCGGATCAAGTCCGGGGTGACGGATCGGGTTTGGAATGCATCCGAACCACTCTGACGCTCATAGGCGACTGCCTGCCCGCAAGGGGGGAGGGCCTGCGGGCATGCCATTGTCTTGCCAGCGTCACCACCGCCGCGTAACCATCCGGGATGACACTCGCATCCCGGATCGTCGCCGACCTCGACACCCTCTATCGCGCCTCCGTCGAACGGTTGCAGACCGCACTCAACGCCTATCTGACCGACGGTACGCCGCCCTCGCCCGAAAGCCGGGTCGACGGGTCGTTCGCCTATCCCGTCATCCATTTGCGCTACGCCAGCGTCGGCGACCGCCCGGCGCCGCTGCGCTCGTTCGGCCGGCTCGTCTCGCCCGGCGACTATACGATCAGCGTCACCAAGCCGGCGCTGTTCGCCGACTATCTCACCGAACAGCTGACGCTGCTGCTTGAGGATTATGACGTCGAGGTCGAGGCGGTGCCGGGCCGGCAGGAAATCCCCTTCCCCTATGTCCTAGATCCGGGTCATGCGCTGAGCCTCGACACCGTCTCGGCGACCGAATTGTCGCGTCACTTCCCCGCCACCGAGCTCGCGCATATCGGCGACGAGATCGCCGACGGCCTCTGGATCTCGGACGGCGGCACGCGCCCGCTCGCGCTGTTCGACGCCTTGCGCACCGACTTCAGCCTCGCGCGGCTGCGCCATTATATGGGGACGCCGTCGGAACATACGCAGCGCTTCGTGCTGTTCACCAACTATCACCGCTACGTCGACGAATTCGTCCGCTGGGGCGCGTCGCAGCTCGGGCCGGAAAGCCGCTTCACCGCGCTGTCCGGCGCCGGCAATATCGTCATCGATCATCCCGGCGACGTCGACAAACTGGTCAACGACAGCGCGTGGCGGCGGCACCAGATGCCCGCCTATCACCTCATGGCCGACGATCGCACCGGCATCACGCTCGTCAACATCGGCGTCGGCCCGTCCAACGCCAAGACGATCTGCGACCATCTCGCGGTGATGCGCCCCGAGGCGTGGCTGATGATCGGCCATTGCGGCGGCCTGCGTCCCTCCCAGCGGATCGGCGATTATGTCCTCGCCCATGCCTATCTGCGCGACGACCACGTCCTCGACGACGTGCTGCCGCCTGAAATCCCCGTCCCCGCGATCGCCGAGGTGCAGCAGGCGCTCGCCCGCGCATCGGAGATCGTCAGCGGCCAGTCGGGCGAGGAACTCAAGCGCCGGCTGCGCACCGGTACGATCGTCACCACCGACGATCGCAACTGGGAGTTGCGCTATTCCGCCTCGGCGCTGCGCTTCTCACTGTCGCGCGCGGTCGGCATCGACATGGAATCGGCGACGATCGCGGCGCAGGGCTATCGCTTCCGCGTGCCCTACGGCACGTTGCTCTGCGTTTCGGACAAGCCGCTGCACGGCGAACTCAAGCTGCCCGGCCAGGCCAACCGCTTCTACGAGCGCGCGATCAGCGAGCATATGCGGATCGGCATCGAGACCTGCGAGCAATTGCGGCTGGAGGGCGCCAAGCTGCACAGCCGCAAGCTGCGCGCCTTCGACGAGCCGCCGTTCCGCTGAGTCGAGCGGGGTCGTCACCGGACTCGGAAACCAACCCGGGCTAATGCGTTACGCTTGCGAACCAATCAGGGAGTTGCTGCCGTGGCCGATGAAACCGACGACACGCCGAAGTCCGACACGCCCGCGGTGACGCCGCGCCGCCGTTCGCCGCGCAAGACGACCACGACGCGCGCGGCGGCGACCAAGGCTCCAGCAAAGCCGCGCGGACCGCGCGCCAAGCCCGCCGAACCCTCGACGGTCGAGAAGGTCGAGACCGCGGTGAGCGACGCCGCCGCCAAGACGACGCGCCGCGCCAAGGCCGCGGTGACCAAGGCCGAAGGCGCGGTCTCCGCCGCCGCCAAGACGGTGAAGCCCCGTTCGACCAAGCGCGCCACGCCGCGCGCCGCGACGAAGAAGCCCGCCGCCAAGAAGCGCGACTCCGACGGTACCAACAAATGGGGTATCGCCGCGATCGGTGCAGGCGTCGCGACGGTCGGCGCGGTGGCGGCGGCGGCGCTGCTATCGCTGCGCGGCAGCACGCCCAAGGACGGCAAGAAGGCGCACGGCCCGACCGGCGAAGACGCCTCCAAGTCGTTCGAAGCCGGCATCGCCGACGAGAATACGATCCCGGACAAGACTTGATCCGATTCCTCCCCTTTGCGGGGGAGGGCTATCGCGAACGAGGGTCCAAGCATGCGGGTGGCCAACCCCGCTCCGTCACCCCGGCCTTGCGCCGGGGTCCCGCTTCTTCGGACGGCGAGAAGAAGCGGGATGCCGGATCAAGTCCGGCATGACGGAGATGTCGGCACCGTCGCAACATCCCGATCGATCCTATGCAATAGCCCCGCCCTCGCGGGGAGGACAATGCTCGCCCCTCACCAGCCCGACGGCTTGCCCCTGTTCTGCTGGTCGAGCCACGTCTTGAGCGGCGCGAAATAGGCGACCAGCGCCTTGCCCGACATCTGCCGCGATCCGGTCATCACCTGCAGCGCATCGGGCCAGGGCTTGGACTGGCCCATCGCCAGCATCGCGTTGAGCTTCGTCCCCACCGCCTTGTTGTCGTAGAAGGAACAGCGGTGCAGCGGTCCCTTCCAGCCGGCCTGATCGCACGCCGCCTTGTAGAACTGGAACTGGAGCACCCGCGCGAGGAAGTAGCGCGTATAGGGCACCGTCGCCGGGATATGATATTTTGCGCCGGCATCGAACTTGGTCTCGTCGCGCGCCACCGGCGGCGTGATACCCTGATATTGCAGGCGCAGCGCGTCCCAGCCCTTCTGGTAATCACCGCTGCCGATCCTGCCCGAAAAGACGTTCCAGCGCCATTTGTCGACCAGCAGGCCGAACGGCAGGAACGCCACCTTGTCCATCGCCTGACGCAGCAGCAGGCCGATGTCCTTATCCGCGCTCGGCACCTGCGCCGGCGCGAGCAGGCCGATCTTGACGAGGTAATCGGGCGTGATCGACAGCGCGACGGTATCGCCGATCGCCTCATGGAAGCCGTCGTTGGCGCCGTTCTTGTAGAGATAGGGCTGCGCCTTGTACGCGCGCTGATAGTAATTGTGGCCGAGTTCGTGGTGGATGGTGACGAAATCGTCGCCGTTCACCTTAGTGCACATCTTGATGCGGATATCGTCCGCATTGTCGATATCCCAGGCGGAGGCGTGGCAGATCACCTCGCGGTCGGCCGGCTTGACGATCTGCGACCGCTCCCAGAAGGTCTTGGGCAAAGGCGCGAAGCCGAGCGACGAATAGAAGGCCTCGCCCTGTTTCACCATCCGCACGGGATCATAGCCCTTGGCGGTAAGCAGCTCGCCGGTGTCGTAGCCGACGTCGCCCGCCCCCTTCGGCGCGACGATGTCGTAGATATTGCCCCATTCCTGCGCCCACATATTGCCGAGCAGGTCGCTCCGGATCGGCCCCGTCTTCGGCTGCACCGCATCGCCGTATTTCGCGTTGAGCTTCCAGCGGACATAGGTGTGCAGCGACAAATAGAGCGGCTCGACCTCCTTCCAGATCTGGTCGGTCAGCGCCTCGAACTGCGCGGGCGTCATGTCATAGCCCGAACGCCACATCGCGCCGACGTCGCCGAAACCCAGCTCCTTGGCGCCGGCGTTGGAGATCGCGGTCATCCGCGTATAGTCCTTGCGCATCGGCGCACCGACATTGTCGTTCCAGCTGACCCACATTTCCTTGAGCTTGGCGGGATCGCGCGACGTGCCCATCGCCGCCTCGATGTCCGAGCCGTTGATCGGCTTGCCGTCGAGCGTGCCCTTGCCCTTGCCGTAGCTCGACGACATCCGCGTGGTCAGCGTCGCCAGTTCGGTGGCGGCGCCCGGCGTGGTCGGCGCGGGCAGGCCGACGCCGTTCTTGAGCAGGTCGAGCTTGCGACGCGTGTCGAACGACACGCCGGACACGCCGTTAAACCGCGCCGCCCCCTTCGCCCATTGCACCGCCTTCTCGGTCAGTTCGGCACCGGACTTAGCGGCGAGCGCGTCGGTGTCGTCGGTGATATAGGTGGCGTTGACCCAGGCGGTCTGCTGCGCCGGCACCGAGAGGTCGGCGGCCTCCTTCTCGACCGCGGCGACATAGGCGTCGGCCTCCGCCGCGGTCGGCCTGGCGCCAGTGTTGGCGCCGGTCTGGGCGGCGGCGGGCATGACGAACAGGGCCGCGGCGAGCGCGGTGGTGGAAACGAGACGCATGGATGAAACCCCCTGACGATCCTGTGATTGTCGTCAGGATGGCCGCGTCATCGTCCGCGGGTCAAGCCATCGCTCAGCCGGCGAGATAGTCGGCGATCGCCTGCCCGAGTTCGGGCTTGGCGACCGCGCTCATATGGCCGCCGGGGATCTCGCGAAAGACCGCCTGCGGGATCGCATCGGCCAGTGCCGCACCCGAACCGTTGTCGTCGTCCTCCGCGCCGGTGATGACCGCGACCGGCACGGCGATCGCCTCGACCGCGTCCAGCGGCGTATCCACGAACGTCTCGAGCACGTTGAGCAGCGCGACGGGATCGCCCTTGGTCGTCTTGAGGAAGGCCTCGGTCATCCATTCGTTGCTGCCGCGCTCGAAACTGCCGAGGTTGGTCAGCACCTTGCGGAAATAGTCGCCGCGGCCCGAGGTGGTGAGGATGCCGGTTAGTCCCATTCCGGCCATCACCGCCCGCCGCGGCGTCGCGCCATTGACCAGCATCCGCATCGTCGTCCGCCCGCCGAGCGAATAGCCGCCGAGATCGTAATCGGTGAGGCCGAGATGCGCGATCAGTGCCATGCCGTCGCGCATCAGCGCGTCCGGCGGATAGGCGGCGACGTCATGCGGCCGGTCGCTGAGGCCGTGGCCACGCAGATCGGGCATGATGACCCGGAAGCCGCGCGCGGCGAGCTTGGCGGCATGACCGTATTTCAGCCAATTGACCTCGGCGGTCGAGAAATAGCCGTGGATCAGTACGGCGGGCCGCCCCTCGCCCAGCTCGCGCCAGGCGATGCGGGTGCCGTCGAAGCTTTTGAAATACTGCGGGTCGGTCGGCGAGTCGGCCACGATCTAGGGTCCTGCTGCTGCGGATACGGAATGGCGATACCCGTTGGGTTGCGAGCGGCGCGATGTCCAGCCTCGATCGCCGCCGGTGCGGTCGAAGGGGACCCGGATCTGCCGGACGAGACCGTCCAAAATCGAACTTTCCAAAGGGGTGAAACAGGCATACTCTGCCTTCAAAGCTTGTAGGAGAGCGATGATGGACAATGGTCTGCAAACCCACGGCATGACGCCGGCGGGCGACGAGAGCCTGGTGATCCTCCAGAGCCTGTTGTGCCTGTTGCGCGAGAAGAACGTGCTCAGCCGCGCCGATATCGAGGAACTGACCGACCGCGTCGCGATGCGCGCGGCGCAGGCGGAGCGCGACCCCCTGCCCTGCTGTTCCGAAGCGACGCAGGGCGCGGCGCGCGAGATGGCGCGGATCGGCGATTACGTCGGCCATCGCTATGGCGGCAAGCACCGCCGGATCTGACCGTCTTCCGTTCACCGCCCGAGACTGTATAGCGCACGATACCGCCCCCGAGAGCGGTATCGCCGGGAGAGGCGCCTGACCCATCACGCATGAGGTCCGATGCAGTCCCGCGACATTGCTTTCTCCCACGGCCGCCCGCACAGCGTCGCCGAAGACGCCTATGCCCTGCTGATCGGGTGTATCCTGATCGTCGTCGGGCTGATCTTCCTGAAGGCCGCCGGTCTCGTCACCGGCGGTGTCGCCGGTATCGCGCTGTTGATCTCCTACAAGGTGCCGTTGCCCGCGGGCGTGCTGTTCACGCTGATCAACATCCCGTTCTTCGCCTTCGCGCACAAGGTGATGGGCGCGCGCTTCGCGGTGAAGTCGGTGCTGGTCAATCTCGGTATCGCCGGTCTGTCCGCCCTCGCGCGCGCGTCGATCCACGTCGTCGACATCCACCCCGCCTTCGCCGCGGTCGTCGGCGGCACGGTGATCGGTATGGGGATATTGTCGCTCGCCCGGCATCAGGCCGGCGTCGGCGGCACCGGCGTGCTCACCTTATGGCTGCAACGCACCCGCGGCTGGAACGCCGGCCGCTCGCAGATCGCGATCGACGTGGTGATCCTCGCCGTCTCCGCACCTGTCATCACCGGCACGCAGCTCGCCTGGTCGGCGCTCAGCGCCGCCGCGATGAGCCTGATCCTGATCGCCTGGCACCGACCGGGGCGCTATATCGGGCATTAGCCCGCGGCGCTGGCCTCCTCCAACGATACCAGCCATTTGCCGTAGGGCGTACCCTAACAATTGACGATCAGCTTGCGGTCGGCCGTCAGGATTCGCATGCCGGTGGATTCCGCCAGCGCCAGATACAGGCAATCATACACCGGGTGGGCGATCGCCAGCGCGATATCCAGCGCGCGGGCGGCAAGCCGATCGGTCGCTAGAAATGTCAGCGCATCCTCGATCGCCGCGAATCCGGCCACCGCCTGCAATGCATCGATTTCGTTGCGCCGCACCTTTTTCCAGAGCGCGTTGGCAAGTTCGCTCCGCAACAGATCCGGTGCCACCACATCGCCACCGAGGAACGACGCGGCGAGGTCCGCGCCCTCCTCGGCGACCGCCCATTCGACGGCGACGCTGGTGTCGACGATCCAGGTCAAGCCTCGCGAAAGCCCTCGCGATCCTCGCGGACGAGCCGCTCGGCCGGTGTCTGCGGCACATCCGGGGTCATTGCGCGGATCGCGGCGAGCCTCGCCCGCACGTCACGATGTCCCTCGCCGGCATCGGGCCGCAACCGCTGCAACGCCGCGCGCAACTCCGCCTCGAGCGAGCGACCGTTGCCATCAGCGGCCCGCTGATAGTCGCGAAGCAGGGCGTCATCGAGGTTCCGGATCAGCACCTGTGCCATAGGGGCGATGCTATCATCGCCACGTCAGCCCCTCAACCGTCCTTCTTGAGGTGCCGCCGGCCAAGCAGCTCGGCGATCTGCACCGCATTCAACGCCGCGCCCTTGCGCAGATTGTCGCTGACGCACCACAGGTTGAGGCCGTTCTCGATCGTCGGATCCTCGCGGACGCGGCTGACATAGGTGGCATCGTCGCCCGCCGCCTCGATCGGGGTGATATAGCCGCCGTCCTCATGCTTATCGATCAGCATGACGCCCGGCGCCTCGCGCAGGATGCGCTTGGCGTCGTCGGCGGACAGCTCGTTGGCGAATTCGATGTTGATCGATTCCGAATGGCCGACGAACACCGGCACGCGCACGCAGGTCGCGGTCACCTTGATCTTCGAATCGAGGATCTTCTTGGTCTCGACCACCATCTTCCACTCTTCCTTGGTCGACCCGTCGTCGAGGAAGCTGTCGATGTGGGGGATGACGTTGAAAGCGATCTGCTTGGTGAACTTCTTCGCCTCGGCACTGTCGCCGACGAAGATGTTGCGGCTCTGCTCGAACAGTTCGTCCATGCCGACCTTGCCGGCGCCCGAGACCGATTGATAGGTCGAGACGACGACGCGGGTGATCGTCGCGGCATCGTGCAGCGGCTTGAGCGCCACCACCATCTGCGCGGTCGAGCAGTTCGGGTTGGCGATGATGTTCCTGGCCTTGTAGCCGTCGATCGCCGCGGCATTCACCTCGGGCACGATCAGCGGCACGTCGGGATCCATCCGGTAGAGCGACGAATTGTCGATCACCGTACAGCCGGCGGCGGCGAACTTGGGCGCATAGACCTTGGTCGCCTCGCTGCCGATCGCGAACAGCGCCATGTCCCAGCCGGCGGGATCGAAATGCTCGATATTCTGCACCTTGAGCATCTTGCCGGTGTCGCCATATTCGATCTGCTCGCCCTGGCTGCGGCTCGACGCCAGCACGGCGATCTCGTCGAGGGGGAATTCGCGCTCGGCGAGGATGTTCACCATCTCGCGCCCGACATTGCCCGTCGCCCCCGCGACCACCACCCGATAACCCATGAAACCCTCCGCTGCGTTGCAGCGCCGCCTAATACGGTTGCGTGGCCACGTCCATCGGCTTTGCTAATCGTGCGTGCTGAGCTGCCACGTCGCGTGGCCGATGCCGTGGACGCGGGCGAGGTGGTCGACCAGCGCGTCCAGCTCCTTGTCCGGCACATTGGTGCTGACCAGCGTCGCCGTCACCTCGACCAAATCGTCGCCGCGCGCCTCGCTGTCCAGCTCGGCGACGGGCAGTTGCGCATTTTCGAGATGCGCGACGAGCATGTCGCCCATCGGCCCCGCCTGCGCCGGATCGACGGTGATCGTCACGGTATAGGTCGCCTCGACCGAATGGCCGACGAGCGGGATGCGGTTGATCGCATCGACCAGCGGCCGCAGCAGCGTGTTGGCGGCGAGCACAACGACGGTGAGCAGCACCGCCTCGGCGACCATGTCCGATCCCGCGATCGCACCGACCGCCGCCGAACACCACAAAGTCGCCGCGGTGTTGAGCCCGCGGACGTTCATCCCCTCCTTCATGATGACGCCGGCGCCGAGGAAGCCGATCCCCGAGACGACATAGGCGATGATCCGGATCGACTCGACATCGCCGCCCAGCCGCTGGCCGAGGTCGACGAACGCCGCAGCGCCGATCGCGACCAGCGCATTGGTGCGCAGCCCCGCGGTGCGCTGGCGATATTGCCGCTCGGCGCCGATTGCGGTGCCGAGCACGAAGGCGGTGACGTAGCTGACGAGCGTGTCGAGGAACGGCCAGAGATGGAAGAGGGTCAGGAAACGCATCGGCGGCGTGTAGCGGCGCTGCGCGACGAAATCATGTCAGCGCTGGCCTGCCCCGTCATGCCGGACTCGATCCGGCATCCCGCTTCTTCCAACCGATGGAAAGAAGCGGGACCCCGGCTTAAGGCCAGGGTGACGAAGGCATACGCACCGGAGAAAGGGGCCCGCCCCTATTTCTTGTTCTTCACGGTCCGGTCGAGGAATTCGAGGATCGTTCCCCACAGATGCTGGCTGACCCCCGGCCCCGCCACGCGGTGCGTATAGCCGGGGTAGAACATCATCTCGAACGGCGTCGCGGTCGCCTGCATCCGCGCCGCCACCTTGGTCGAATTGTCGAGGAAGACGTTGTCGTCCGCCATGCCGTGGATCAGCAGCAGCGGATCGCGGATCTTCGACGCCTCCTCGACCGCCGCCGAACCCGCATAGCTCTGCGGGTCCTTCGCCGGATCGCCGAGATAGCGTTCGGTGTAATGCGTGTCGTACAGCTGCCAGTCGGTCACCGGCGCGCCCGATACCGCCGCGGCATAAACGCCCGACGTCTTCTCGAGCATCTTGAGCGACATATAGCCGCCATACGACCAGCCATAAGTGGCGATCCTGCCGCCGTCGACGAACGGCAGCGACTTCAGGTAATTCGCCCCGGCGAGCTGATCCTCGACCTCGACCGTGCCCATCGCATGATAGATCTGATCCTCGAACGCCTTGCCGCGATTGTACGAGCCGCGATTGTCGATCTTGAAATAGACCCAGCCCTGGCTGACCAGATATTGCGGCAAGGCTCCCTGCCAGCCGCGCGTCACCTGCTGGCCGGTGCCCGGGCCGCCATAATGTTCGAAAAATACCGGGTACGTCTTTCCGGCGACGAGCGGCGGCGTAATCATCTCCCAATAGAGCGTCGTGCCGTCGGCGGCCTTGATCGTCCCGAACTTGGTCGGCTGATGCTGCGCGAGGAACGGGAAATAGGGATGGCCCGCAACCACCGCATTCTCGTTGATCCACGCGATCCGCTTGCCGCTGGTGTCGGCCATATAGACCTGCGTCGGCTGTGCGGAATTGGACCGCGACACGATGAAGCGGCTCGCCGCCTTGTCCATCGTCGCATTGTTGGTCCAGCCGCGCTCGGTCAGCCGTTCGATCGCATTGGGTTTGGCGATGTCGACCGCATAGAGATGCTGTTCGAGCACGTCGTCCTTCAGCCCGGTGAAATACAGCCGCCCCTTCTGCTCGTCGACGCCGACCAGCCCGGTGACCACCCACGGCCCCTTGGTCAGCTGCGTCCACTTGCCGCCCGGCGTCCAGCGGTAGAGATGGCCGTAGCCGTCGCGCTCGGAACGCCAGATCAGGCTGCCGTCCTTCATCGGCTGGTAGTCGTCCGACAAATTGAGCCAGCTCTTCGCGCCCGACTTTTCGGTGAACAGCACGCTCGCCTTGCCCGTCTCCGGGTCGACTCGCAGCATGTCGAGCGTCTTCTGGTCGCGGCTCTGCCGCTGCACCAGCAGGGTCTTGCCGTCTGGCGTCCAATCGACCCGCGCCAGATAGATGTCGGGGTTGCTGCCGAGATCGACCTTGACCTGCCCCGATCCGTCCGGCCGCATCACGTACAGCTCGACCAGCACGTTGGGCGTTCCCGCCGCGGGATAGCGCTGCTCATAGGTCTTGGTCCCCGCCGCGCCGATCGATGCGCGGGTAAAGACGTGGACCGGCGCTTCGTCGAACTTCTCGACCGCGATGAACCGCTCGTCGGGCGACCACCAATAGCCGGTGGTGCGATGCATTTCCTCCTGCGCGACGAACTCCGCCTCGCCGAAGTGGATCGTGCCGCCGCCGCCCTGCGTCACCGCGCCTGCCGCGCCACCGGCGAGCGGCTGCGCGAACAGATTCTGGTCGCGCACGAAGCTGACATAGCCGCCCTTCGGCGACACGACCGGGTTGAGTTCACCGCCCGGCGTCTGCGTCAGCCGCCGTACCTGCCCGTCGAGCGACGCCAGATACAGATCGCCGTCGAGCGGCACGAGGATCGCCTTGCCGTCGGGCGAGAAATCATAGGCGACGATGCCCTTCGACCCGCCGATCCGCGCGCGTTCGCGCTGCATCTTCTCCGCCTCGCTCAGCTCGGCGCCGCTGCCGACCTTCTTGCTGTCGACCAGCATCCGCTCGGCGCCGGTGCGCGTGTCGCGCGCCCACAGATCGGTGCGCTCCTTCTCGTCGGCGCGCGGACGCAGGAAGGTGAGCAGGGTCCCGTCGGGCGACAGCCGCACGCCGCGCGGCTGCGAGCCCGACAGATCGGGGCTGCCGAACACCCGCGCCAGCGTCAGTGCGCCGCCTTCGGGGGCCACCGCGGGCCGAGTCGCGCCGGTCTGCGCCCCCGCCTCAACGGTCATCGCCACGCTCCCCACCGACGCGAGCGCCAAGGCCACGATCCATCCCCGCATCCACCTTCTCCAAAAACAACGAGTTGGCGTTCTTACGGCACGGCCCGCCCGCGTAAAGACGGAATGAGACAGGGTTACCGACGCATAAACCGTCTCTTTACTCGCTTCGGTATAGTTAGTGGGTAGACAAGGGACCAAGTCGGACCGGCTTGGCGGCACGATATCGATTAGCGGGACAGCATGTTGGACACGGCACAGAAGGGTGGGCAAGCGAGCGCTTGGGACGTGGTGACCGAGCTCGGCGAGGCCGACGGCAGCGTGGCGCATCCGCATCTCAGCCTGCTCATCTCGCCCGCCGCCGCCTCGCGCGACCTGTCCGACGCGGTCCACGCGCTCTGCGCCGTCCACGGTGACCCGCCCGGCCTCGCGGTGGAGGCGCGCACCTTCTGCGTCCAGCCCGACGCCTGCGACTGGCTGACCGCGGTCGCTGACGCCTTTGTCGGGGAGCGCAGCTATATCGCCCGCCTCGCCGCCGCCGCCGGCCCCACTCCCTCGACGCCGGGCCAGGCCGAGACCGAGGCGGCGCTGATCGCCAGCCGCCACGCACTCGAAACGCTCGCCCGCTCCGAACGCCGCGGCTGCGCGACGGGCGCGGTCGCCGCTTTGGTGAATGACTGGACGACGATCCGCCTGCTGCTCGATCACGCCGCCGAACGGTTCGGGGTCGAGCCGGTCCCCGCCGGCTTCCCGTCGCTCGCCGAAACCGCGTCGAGCGTCACGATGCTCGGCGCGACACTGGCCACCGAACGGGCGGTCCGCTTCGGCGCGCAGCAGTTGCTCGCGCAGCATCGCGCGTTGTGGGACCTGCTCGAAGCCCGCGCCAGCGCGCGCAACGGCTGAGCCGGCCCTCGCGTCGCTTGCGCGGCGCGACGCGATGCGCCAACCAGATTCCCGACACTCCACCGTCGGGAACGGCCATGAAGCGCTTCGAAGGCACGCAAAGCTATGTCGCGACCGACGACCTGAAGGTCGCGGTCAACGCCGCGGTGACGCTTCGCCGCCCCTTGCTGGTCAAAGGCGAACCGGGCACCGGCAAGACCGTCCTCGCCTATGAGATCGCCAAGGCGACCGGTGCCGAGCTGATCGAGTGGAACGTCAAGTCGACCACCAAGGCGCAGCAGGGCTTGTACGAATATGACGCGGTCGCCCGGCTGCGCGACGGCCAGCTCGGCGACGAACGCGTCCACGACATCGCCAATTACATCCGCCGCGGCAAATTGTGGGAGGCGTTCACCCGGCCGACCCCGCCGGTGCTGCTGATCGACGAGATCGACAAGGCGGATATCGAATTCCCCAACGACCTGTTGCAGGAACTCGATCGGATGGAATTCCACGTCTACGAGACGAAGGAGACGGTGCGCGCCGTCGAACGGCCGATCGTCGTCATCACCAGCAACAACGAGAAGGAGCTGCCCGACGCCTTCCTGCGCCGCTGCTTCTTCCATTACATCAAATTCCCCGATCGCGAGACGATGCAGGCGATCGTCGACGTCCACTTCCCGGGCATCCAGAAGATCCTGGTGAGCAAGGCGATGGACGTCTTCTACGAGGTCCGCGACGTGCCGGGCCTCAAGAAGAAGCCGAGTACCAGCGAATTGCTCGACTGGCTCAAGCTACTGCTCCACGAGGACATGCCGCTCGACATCCTCCAGAACCGCGACCCGACCAAGGCGATCCCGCCGCTGCACGGCGCGCTGCTGAAGAACGAACAGGACATCATGCTGTTCGAACGGCTGGCGTTCATGGCCAAGCGGCAGCGCTGAGCCGCATACCACCACCCATCGTTCCGCCCCTGCAACGACCGGCAACTTTTTGCCGCTTTATTGCGCGTTAACCATGACTGCCAATCTGCCAGTCATCCGCAATGACGTAACTCGCCCCAATGCGGGGCTTATTTCCCAGGTGCGGCCTGCTGGTCGCTGCCGCACAGGCGGCAATGCTTGCCGCCCCTCTCGGCGCGTCGGCCGGGCTGCTCGACTATGTCGGGCAGTGCGTGCCGTTCGCGCGTGCCGCATCGGGGATCGAGATCTACGGTGATGCCTGGACGTGGTGGAACCAGGCCGAGGGTCGCTACAACCGCGGCCATCGTCCGCGCCAGGGGTCGGTGATCGTCTTCGCCAAGACCGGCCGCCTGCCGCTCGGTCATGTCGCGGTGGTCAGCCGGGTCGTCGAGCGTCGCGTGCTGATGCTCACCCACGCCAATTGGTCGCGCCAGAACGGCAAGCGCGGCCATGCCGAACAGGACGTCACGCTGTACGACGTATCGCCGGGCAACGACTGGAGCGAGGTCAAGGTCTGGTATCGCGATGTCGAGGGGCTCGGCGGCGGCATCTACCCGGTCAAGGGCTTCATCTACGGCGGCCACCCCTCGCCGCAACTCACCAGCCGCAACCCCGATTACGTCGGCGCGCTGATCGACGCCTACGTCCCCGGCGCCGGCCGGTAGACACGCGCCGCGGCACCCCTAAGATGCCGCCATGTTCCTCGCCTTCCTCGACGAGCTTCGCGCCGCCGGCATCCCGGCCAGCCTCAAGGAGCATCTCGTCCTGCTCGAGGCGCTCGACGCCGAGGTGATCGACCGCACGCCGGAGGCCTTCTACTATCTCGCCCGCGCCACCTATGTGAAGGACGAGGGGCTGCTCGACCGCTTCGACCAGGTCTTCGCCAAGGTCTTCCGCGGCATCGCCACCAGCTACGGCGCCGAGACGGCGGATCTGCCCGAAGACTGGCTGAAGGCGGTCGCCGAGCAATATCTCACCCCCGAGGAGATGGCGCGGATCGAATCGCTGGGCTCGTGGGACGAGATCATGGCGACGCTCAAACAGCGGCTCGCCGAACAGGAAGGGCGCCATCAGGGCGGCAGCAAATGGATCGGCACCGGCGGCACCAGCCCGTTCGGCAACGGCGGCTACAATCCGGAAGGCGTCCGCATCGGCGGCGAGAGCCGCCATCATCGCGCGATCAAGGTCTGGGACCAGCGCGAATTCCGCAATCTCGATTCGACGCGCGAGCTCGGCACGCGCAACATCAAGGTCGCGCTGCGCCGCCTGCGCCGCTTCGCACGCGAGGGCGCGGCGGACGAACTCGATATCGACGGTACGATCGACGGCACCGCGCGCCAGGGCTGGCTCGACGTGCGGATGCGGCCCGAACGGCGCAATGCGGTCAAGCTGCTGCTGTTCCTCGACGTCGGCGGCTCGATGGACCCGTGGGTGACGCTGTGCGAGGAATTGTTCAGCGCCGCCACCGCCGAGTTCAAGAATCTCGAATTCTTCTACTTTCACAATTGCCCGTATGAAGGCGTGTGGAAGGACAATCGCCGGCGCTTCTCCGAACGCACGCCGCTGTGGGACGTGCTTCATAAATTCGGCCACGATTACAAGCTCGTCCTCGTCGGCGACGCATCGATGAGCCCATACGAGATCAGCCATCCGGGCGGCTCGGTCGAGCATAACAACGAAGAGGCGGGCGCGACGTGGATGCAGCGGCTGACCAACACCTATCCGGCCGCGGTGTGGCTCAATCCCCTCCCATCACCGCAATGGGGCTACAGCCCGTCGATCCGCATGATCCGCGAGCTGATGAGCGAGCGCATGTACCCGCTGACGCTCGCCGGACTCGACGACGCGATGCGCGAACTGACCCGCAAACGGTAGCGCACGGTCGGCGAGTCTGATAGAATAGGTCCATATCGGGGAGACTCATGATGCGTTGCCTGCCGTTGCTCATCGCACTCGTTCCCACGCTTGCCGCGGCACAGCCGACGAAGCCGAAGCCGCCGCTCGTCGACAGATGCGAACGGCCGAGCACCCGCCAGGTGTCGGGCGCGGTCAAGCCCGGCCTCCACAAGCTCGGCGAACTGCCGCCGGCCAAGCCGATCTACACCGTGGTCCGGGAGATCGACGGCTGCCCGACCCCGGTCAGCGTTCGCCCACGCTGAAATCTCGGAACGCTTCGCGACCACATGCTCCGCGAAGGGCGATACCCTATCAGTGCTCCCGCGAAAGCGGGAGCCCGGGAGTCACGAACGGCATCAGGCGTTGCTCTGCTTAACCGTGGGTTCCCGCTGTCGCGGGGACACTGGAGGTGGCGTCAAGCAGAGCATCGCTGAGCCGATCGCTGCCATTGCAGCGTCCATGTCGTCCAACGCGGCACGCGCTACGGCCGGCTCACCACCCCACCGGGCAGCGGTGCCGCCACCCCGGTTGTCCCCGGAAAGCTGATCGGCAGACCGCGCAGCGTCCGCACCGCCATATAGGCGAAGCCCTCCGCCTCCATCGCATCGCCGTTCCAGCCCAGCGCATCGCTCGGCTCGGGCGTCAGCCCGGTCCGCTCGCCGATCATCCGCAGCAAGGTCGGGTTATGCCGGCCGCCGCCCGCGACGATCAGCCGCCGCGGCCGCGCCGGCAGGCGGTCGATCGCCTCGTTGACGCTCGCCGCGGTGAAGGCGGTCAGCGTCGCGGCACCGTCCGCCGCCGCCAGCCCGCGCGCCGGCTGAACGGTGAAATCGTTGCGATCGAGGCTCTTCGGCGGTGCCAGTTCGAAGAACGGATGGTCGAGCATCCCGGTCAGCACCGCCTCGTCGACCTGCCCCGCCGCCGCCAGCGCACCGTCCGCGTCGAAGCGCGCGCCGGTCTCCGCCTCGACCCAGCTATCGATCAGCCCGTTCGCCGGCCCGGTATCGAAGGCGACGAGCGTCCCGTCCGCGCCGACGAAGGTGATGTTCCCCACCCCGCCGAGGTTGAGCACCGCCACCGGCTTGTCCAGCCCCGCGACCAGCGCGGCATGATAGACCGGTAGCAGCGGCGCCCCCTGCCCGCCCGCGGCGACGTCGGCGCTGCGGAAGTCGCTGACCACGGTGATGCCCGTCGCCCGCGCCAGCACCGCGCCGTCGCCGATCTGCCACGTCCAGCCGCGATCGGGGCGATGCGCGACGGTCTGGCCGTGATAGCCGATCACCCCGACGTCCGCCGCCTCGACGCCCGCCTCGCGCAGCAATTTGTGGACGGCGAAGGCATGCGTCCGGTCGATCAGCTCGCCCGCCGCGACCAGATCGGGGCTCGCGCGCGGCCGGTCGAAGGTCAGCGCCAGCGTCGTCGCCGCGGCGAGCTGCGCGCGCGCCGCATCCGAATAGGCCTCGCCGCGAAACGCCAGGGCGCGCACCTGTCCCTCGCCATCGGTCTCGAGCAGCGCCGCATCGATCCCGTCGAGCGACGTTCCGGACATCAACCCTATTGCCAGCATCAAACGTCACTCCCCTGCCGCCGCTGTGCCGCCTGCCCCCGCCGGTGTCGAGCGACGAACGACGCCGGACACGGCACCATCTGGCAAAAGCGCGGCGAAACGCCTATGTGCGCCTCTCTCATGGCAACTCGTCTCCCCTCCCCGCCGCGCGTCGGCATGGTGTCGCTCGGCTGTCCCAAGAATCTGGTCGACAGCGAACGCATCCTCACGCAGCTGCGCGCCGACGGCTATCAGATGTCCGCCGATTACGCCGGCGCCGACGTCGTGCTGGTCAACACCTGCGGCTTCCTCGATTCGGCGAAGGAGGAAAGCCTCGAGGCGATCGGCGAGGCGATCGCCGAGAACGGCCGCGTCATCGTCACCGGCTGCATGGGCAAGGAGGCCGAGGTGATCCGCGCCCGCTTCCCGCAGGTGCTCGCGGTCACCGGCGCGCATCAGTACGAACAGGTCGTCGAGGCGGTGCACGAGGCGGCGCCCGCCCACCTCTCGCCCTATATCGACCTGATCCCCGACGCCGGGCTCAAGCTGACGCCGCGTCATTACAGCTATCTGAAGATCTCGGAGGGCTGCAATCACCGCTGTTCGTTCTGCATCATCCCGAGCCTGCGCGGCGATCTCGTCAGCCGCCGCCCCGACGCGATCCTGCGCGAGGCGGAGAAGCTCGTCGCCGCCGGCACGCGCGAACTGCTCGTCATCAGCCAGGACACCAGCGCCTACGGCATCGATATCCGCAAGGAGCCGCGGCTGTGGAAGGGGCAGGAGGTCGTGCCGCACATGACCGACCTCGCCCGCGAGCTTGGCAGGATCGCCCCCTGGGTCCGCCTCCACTACGTCTATCCCTACCCCCATGTCGATCAGGTCATCCCGCTGATGGCCGAGGGGCTGGTGCTCCCCTATCTCGACATTCCGTTCCAGCATGCCGCGCCGTCGGTGCTCAAGCGCATGAAGCGCCCCGGCAACGACGCCAAGGTCCTGAGCCGCATCCATCAGTGGCGCGAGATCTGCCCGGACATCGCGATCCGCTCGACCTTCGTCGTCGGCTTCCCCGGCGAGACCGAGGCGGACTTCGAATACCTGCTCGACTGGCTCGACGAGGCGCAGCTCGACCGCGTCGGCGCATTCCGCTTCGAGCCGGTCGAGGGCGCCGCCGCCAACCTCCTGCCCGATCACGTGCCGGAGGAGGTGAAGGAGGAGCGCTACCAGCGGATCATGGCGAAGACCGCCGCGATCAGCGCCGCCAAGCTCGCCGCGAAGATTGGCCGCACCCTCCCCGTCATCATCGACGAAGTGGGTGAAGAAGGCGCCACCGGCCGCAGCCAGGCCGACGCCCCCGAGATCGACGGCCAGGTCTTCCTGCGCGATGCCGCGCACCTCGCGGTCGGCGACATCGTCCCGGTGGCGATCGAGGACGCCGACGAACACGATCTGTACGGCGTACCGGTTTGACGCAGTGCGGTCCGGGTCCTCTCCCGTTGCGCGGTGAACGTCGCGGGAGAGGACGGAGGGCTAGGGTCGATGCAGAACGACGTCGAATCCTTCCTCGGATGCTGGCGGAACGAAATGCTTCGTTATTTGCGCGAAATCGTCGTCGCTCACGGTAAATTCGTGCGTGCCGTCGTCATTTCGCCGGCGTAACCGGGATTTGCAGACGTCATCCGGAACGTCGAGGTAATGGAGCTGGTGAGCACAGCCCGCCTCTTCGAACACGGTGCGCATCCATGCCCGGCTTGCCGGTGTATTCGCCGGAAAGTCCAACACCACGGATAATCCCGCCCGCAACAGATCGACCAGATGCGCGCGCATCGCATCGCGCAGCCGCGCTGCGTTGCGAACATAGTCGGCAAGACTGTTCTGCTCGCCCGGATACAGGCGTGCCAGCCAGTAATCTTCCCTCACCACGACCGTGTGGGGCTGTTTTCCTAGAGCACCGGTAAGCGTGGATTTCCCGGCAGCGATCTTGCCGCACACGAGGTGCAGCGTCGGTTGTTCCAAAGACATGGTTCGATACCCTTCGCAGATGCACGCAGCATCATGATAGTCACAAGCGGATAGACCCGGCCCGACGCATCAGGCCGGGTGGTTAATTCGTCCGCTGTTCGCAATCGCGATGGGAATGACGAAAGGCATGGCACGAAGATGCCACCCCTCCTTTCGTTAGTCCAGCGTGAGATGGCATCGAAGGCCGGTGTTCGAACCACGACGGTGCCGCTTCCTGATATCACCGTAGGACACCGCCAGCCGCGCTCGACGCCCGCGCGCCGATTTCACTTTCGCCAGACCACCCGGATGTGGCAGCCTTCCGCGATGCTGCACAAGACGCTCGCGACGCTCGCTCTCCTTCTCACCGCCAGCCCCCTCGCCGCCCAGACGCTCACCCCCGCCGAACAGACCGCGGTCGACAAGGTCGTCGCCGATGCGCTCGCCACCACCGGCACGCCCTCGGCGCAGGTCGCGATCGTGCGCGGCGGGCGGATCGTGCTGACCAAGGCCTATGGCAAGCAATCGGACCGCGACGCCGCACGCCCCGACGCGCCCTATCAGATCGCCTCGATCTCGAAGCAGTTCACCGCCGCGGCGCTGCTGCTGCTCGAGGACGACGGCAAAGTGTCGCTGGACGACACCGTCGCCAAATGGCTGCCGGGGATCAGCGGCGGCGACCGGATCACCATCCGCCAGTTGCTCAGCCACACCTCGGGCCTGCAGGATTACTGGCCGCAGGACTACAGCTTCAAGGCGATGGAGACGCCGACCACGCCGCAGGCGATCGTCGACCGCTGGGCGAAGAAGCCGCTCGACTTCGCCCCCGGCACGCAATGGCAATATTCCAACACCGGCTATGTCGTCGCCGGCCTGATCGCCGAAAAGGCCGCGGGCGAGCCGTTGCTGACCCTCCTCGAACGCCGCGTCTTCAAGCCGCTCGGCATCACCGCGATCGATCAGGACAAAGCGATCGGCGCCCGTTTCCCCTCGGGTTATCACCGCAATGCGCTCGGCCCGGTCCGCGTCGCGCGTCCCGCCGCCGACGGCTGGCTCTATGCCGCGGGCGAATTGTCGATGAGCGCCGGCGACCTCGCCAAATGGGACGTGGCGCGTCTGAACCGCAGCCTGCTCCCCGCCGACGACTGGGCAGCGCAGGAGAAGCCGGTGCTGCTCGCCGACGGCAGCACGACCAATTACGGCCTCGGCGTCAGCCTCGGCAAACGCGCCGGCCAGCCCTATGTCGAACATAGCGGCGAGGCGGTCGGCTTCCTGTCAGAGAATATCGTCTATCCCGAACAGAAAGCGGCGATCGTCGTCCTCACCAACGCCGATTTCGGCAACGCCTTCGTCAGCATCGCGCAGGGCATCGCCAAGGTCGTCCTTCCCGCCGATGCCGACGCCACCGAGGCGGCGAAGACGAAGGCGGCGCGCGCGATGTTCGACGCGCTGCGCGGCGGCACGCTCGACCGCACGCTGCTCACCGCCAACGCCTCTTATTATTTCACGCCGCAGGTGCTCGCGGATTATCGCACCAGCCTGTCGGCGCTCGGCGCGCCGACCAGCTTCGAGAAAGCGGGACAGACGCAATTACGCGGCGGCTTCGTGCAGCGCCGCTACACCGTGACCTATCCCGACCGGAAGCTGTCGATCGGCACCTTCGCCGAGCCCGACGGCACCGAGCGCTACGAGCAATTCCTCGTCAGCCCGGCGACCTGATATGCCCGACACCCTGCTCCAGCCCGACCGCGGCCAGCCCGCCCGCTCCATCGCGCTGATCGCGCCCGACGCCTATGACGCATGGCTCGCCGCCCAGCCGCCACGCGTCCGCACCGCGCTCGCCGCGCAACGCTTCACCGGCAAGTCCGGCAGCCACGCCATCTACGCCGACGAGGACGTGCAGGCGATCGTCGTCGCCGCCGCACCCGACGTCTGGACGTTGGCGAAGCTCGCCGAGGCGCTCCCCGCCGGCACCTATCGCGTCGGCGGTGCGATCGGCCCCGCCGCGCTCGGCTGGCTGCTCGGCCAATATCGCTTCGATCGCTATCGCAGGGCGGACGACACCGGCGCGCGCATCCTCCTGACGCAGGACGCCGCAGGTATCGAGGAGACCTTGCGCCTCGCCGCCGCGACCGGCTGGGTGCGCGATCTCGTCAATACCGGCGCGGGCGACCTCGGCCCCGCCGAGCTGGAAGCCGCCGCCGAACGGCTGGCGCGCGATCATCAAGCGAGCGTCACCATCACCCGCGGCGACGCGCTTGCCACCGGCTATCCGCTGATCCACGCGGTTGGACAGGCGGCGGTCAAGGAGCGCGCGCCACGGCTGATCGAGCTCGAATGGGGCGACCCCGCGCATCCGCGCATCGCCTTGGTCGGCAAGGGCGTGGTGTTCGATACCGGCGGGCTCGACATCAAGCCATCGGCCGGCATGCGGCTGATGAAGAAGGATATGGGCGGTGCGGCGCATGCGCTTGCGCTCGCCAGCCTCGTCATGGCGGCGCGGCTGCCGGTGCGCCTGCACCTGCTGATCCCGGCGGTGGAGAATGCGATCGCCGGCAATGCCTTCCGTCCCGGCGACGTGCTGCGCAGCCGCCTCGGCCCGACGATCGAGAACACCAACACCGATGCCGAAGGACGGCTGATCCTCGCCGACGCGCTCACCCGCGCCGGGGAGGCGCATCCCGAGCTGATCCTCGACTTCGCGACGCTGACCGGCGCGGCGCGCGTCGCGCTCGGCCCCGATTTGCCGCCGCTGTTCACCGACGACGAGACCCTCGCGGCGGACCTGCTCGCCGCCGGCACCGCGCTCGACGACCCCCTGTGGCGATTGCCGCTGTGGGACGGCTATGACGAGATGCTCAAGTCGGACATCGCCGACATGGTCAACGCCCCTGACGGCGGCTTCGCCGGCGCGATCACCGCCGCGCTGTTCCTGCGCCGCTTCGTGCCGAAGGACACGATCTGGGCGCATATGGACGTCTTCGCCTGGCGCCCCTCCGCCAAACCGGGTCGTCCGAAGGGCGGCGACGCCTATGCGCTGCGCGCCTGCTACGCGCTGCTCAAGCGGCGCTATGGCACGCGGTGAGCGTCACCCGCCGCGATCCGCCCCACTCGAGCCGTATCGCCGACTGGTATGACGGCGCGGACCTGCTCGATTGCTATGCCGCGCCGCTGCCGCCCGGGCATGATGGCGATATCCTTACGATCGCGCGGGCGATCCTCGACCGCCCGAGCTGGTGGTTCCGCGCGCTGCTGGGGATACGCGACGGTTTCGCGCGCAGTGCCGGCCTGCAGACGACGGGGGATATCCGCAACGCGGTCCGCGCAGACGCGCGCGTCGCCTTCTTCCCGATCCGCGCGCAATCGGCGGACGAGATCATCCTCGGCGAAGACGACCGGCACCTCGATTTCCGCCTCTCGCTGCTCGTCGACCGCAGCGCCCACCGCACCGGCACCGTGTTCGCGACGACGGTGGTGCGCTGCCGCAACCGGCTCGGCCACGCCTATCTCACGGCGATCACGCCGTTCCACCATCTCGTCGTCCGATCCAGCCTCGCGCGCGCAGAGGCCGCCGGCTTCATCGCGGACTAACGAAGGTCAGCGATCGATCGTCGGCGGATCGATGTCCCATTGCTGGTCGCGCAGCACCGTCGATCGCACCGGCCGCCCGGCCGCATCGCGCCACGGATCGTAGCGGAAGCGCTTCTCGATCGCCGCACAGGTCACCTGATCCATCAGCGCACTGCCGCTCGACCGCGCGATCGTGCAGCCGGTGACGCGGCCGTTGGTTTCGACGCGATAGCGGACGCCGACGACGCCGCGAAAACCGGTGTCGAGGATCGCGTCGGGGATGTCCGATCCCTTGATCCGGCCGCTGACCAGCCGCGGCACCTTTTCCCAGCCGCTGCCGTCGCCATCGCCGTCGCCGCCCGCGCCATTGCCGTCGCCGATCCCGCCGGCGCCGGTGCCCGGCCCCGCCCGGTCGGATGCGCCGGAGGTCGCCTGCGCGCCGATATTGGGCAGCGGCGCGACGACGATCGGCGGCGGTGGCGCGATCTGGACGATCGGCACCGGCGCGGTGACCTCGGTCGCCTTGGAGCGGAGATTGGGCGGCGCCGCCCGGCCGCTCGGCCGGTTGATCCGCTTGGGCGGCGGTATGACGCGCTCCGGCGGCGGCGGCTCGGGCGCGACGGTGAAGGTGGCCAGCGCGCTCTGCATCGGGGTGACGCCGCCCCGGAAAGCGAGCCCGAGCCACAAGGCATAGCCGAGCGCCGCGACGATGACGGCGGTCAAAGCGGCGGCGCCGAGCCGTTCGCGTAGGGGAGCAGGCGCGATCACGATGGCAAGATGATGCCGCACCCCGCCTTTCGCAACGCTGACCGGGGTTCGGCGACCGCTCGCGCGTGCTACACCCCGGCCGCCGCCTCGATGATCGGCACGAACTTCGCGGCGGTCAGGCTCGCCCCGCCGACCAGCGCACCGTCGACATTGTCGCAGGCGAGGATCGTCGCGGCATTCTCCCCGGTCACCGATCCACCGTACAGGATGCGCACGCCGTCGGCGGCATCGCCGATCAGCGTGCGCAGCTTGGCGCGGGCGATCGCGTGGATCGCGCAAATCTGCTCCAGCGTCGGCGTGCGACCCGTGCCGATCGCCCAACGCGGTTCGTAGGCGAGCGTGAACCAGCTGCCGTCGGCATTGTCGGGGACCGACTTCTCGATCTGCGCCTGCACCACGCGTTCGGCGCGGTCGGCGTCGCGCTCCGCCTCGGTCTCGCCGCAGCAGGAGATGACGTGCAGCCCTTGGCGCCGCGCCGCCGCCGCCTTCGCCCAGGCATCGTGGCTGGTCTCGCCCTGGTCCATCCGTCGCTCGCTGTGGCCGACGATGGTGAAGCGCGCGCCCGCCTCGGCGACCATCGCGGCCGAGACGCAACCGGTATGCGCGCCGCTGTCCGCCTCGTGCACGTCCTCGGCGCCGATCAGCAGCCCCGGTGCCCGTTCCGCCGCGGGCGCGATCAGCGTGAACGGCACCGCGACCATCACGTCGACGCCCGGCGCGCCGGCCGCCGCCGCCGCGATGCCGTCGAGTTCGGCGAGCGCGGCACGCGATCCGTTCATCTTCCAATTGCCCGCCACCAGCTTGCGCCGCGTCATCCGACCTCCTGTTTTACATGTTCAACAAACTGTGCCCGCCCGCGCGCTTGATGGCAAGCCGCTGCGCCCCTAAAGACGCTGCTCTTCAAGAGGGACGATCGGCCTTTTCATGCTCAGCTTTTTCCGCCGGATCATCAATTCCAAGGCCGGCATCGTCGTCACCTTCATCGTCCTCGGCGTGATCGCGCTCGCCTTCGCGGCGGGCGACATCACCGGCTTGGCGGGGAATGGCACCAGCCTGTCGGGCAACAGCGTCGCCACCGTCGGCGGCCAGAAGGTCACCGCCACCGAGCTGCGCGGCCGCGTCCAGACCGAGCTGCAGGCGGCATCGCAGGAGGCCGCCCGCCAGCAGCAGCCGGCGCCGACGATGCAGCAACTGCTCGACCAGGGCGGATTGCAGGCGACGCTCGACCGGACGATCAACGGCCTCGCGCTCGAAGCGTTCGGGCGCGGCCAGCATATGATCGTCAGCAAGCGCTCGGTCGACGGCGTGATCGCCAGCATCCCCGGCCTGCGCGGCCCCAACGGCCAGTTCGACCCCGCCAATTACCAGCGCCTGCTCGCCGACCAGAAGCTCACCGACGCGCAGGTCCGCACCGACATCGCCCGCGACATCATCGCGCAGCAGCTCATGCTGCCGACGCAGGGCGCGACGCAGGTGCCGATGAAGGTCGCGCTGCCCTACGCCTCGCTGATGCTCGAAAAGCGCTCGGGGCAGGTCGCCTTCGTCCCCGCCAAGGCCGTCGACACCGGCCCGGCGCCGACCGACGCCGAGCAGCAGGCCTTCTATCGCCGCAACATCCAGCGCTACACCGTGCCCGAGCGGCGCGTCGTCCGCTATGCGGTGGTGACGCCGGAGCAGGTCAAGGCGCGCGCGGTGCCGACCGACGCCGAGATCGCCGCCGCCTACAATCAGCAGCGCAGCCGCTTCGCCGCCGCCGAGAAGCGCGACATCAGCCAGGTGGTCGTCGCCGATCAGGCGGGGGCCAATGCGCTCGCCGCCAAGGTGAAGGCCGGCACGCCGATCGCCGATGCCGCACGCGCCGCCGGGCTGGAGCCCGCGGTGCAGACCGGTCTCACCAAGCCGGCCTATGCCGCCACGAGCAGCGCGGGTATCGCCGACGCCGCCTTCGCCGCGCCCAGCGGCGGGGTAATCGGCCCGGTGCGGGGTCCGCTCGGCTGGGTCGTTGCCCGCGTCGAGAAGATCGAACAGGTGCCGGGCAAGACGCTCGAACAGGCGAAGCCGGAACTCGTCGCCGAATTGTCGACGCGCAAGCTGCAACAGGCCCTCGCCGACGTGCACGATTCGCTCGACACCGCGCTCGGCAAGAACGCCACCTTCGACGAGGCCGTCGCCGACCAGAAGCTCAGCGCGCAGACCACGCCGCCGTTGCTCGCCAACGGCACCAACCCCGACGCCCCGGCGGCACGGCCCGACCCGGCGGTGGCGCCGATCGTCGCCGCCGCCTTCCAGATGGCGGAGGGTGATCCGGCGCAGTTGGTGCCGGTCGGCCAGGACGGCGGCTTTGCGGTCGTCGCGATCGGTCGCGTCGTCCGCGCCGCGCCGCGGCCGCTCGATCAGGTGAAGACGCAGGTGATCGCCGACGTCACCGCCGATCGCGCACGCACCGCCGCGCGCAAGCTGGCGACGGATATCCTCGCCAAGGTCAACAAGGGCACGCCTTTGGCGCAGGCGATGGCCGCCTCGGGCCGCGCGCTGCCGCCGGTGCAGACCGCCGGCGCCAGCCGTGCGCAGCTCGCCGCGGCGCAGGGCAACGTCCAGCCGCCGCTCGCGCTGCTCTTCTCGATGGCGAAGGGCAATGCCAAGCTGCTGGAGGCGCCGAACAACGCCGGCTGGCTGATCGTCAAGCTCGATACGATCGTTCCCGGCAATGCCGCCGGCACGCCCGCCGCCGTCGCTGGCGCACGCGGTAGCATCGCCCGCGTCGTCGGCCGCGAATATGCCGAGCAATTCGCGCGCGCGGTCCGCAATGCGGTCGGCGTCAAGACCGATGCCGCGGCGCTGGCACGCGTCCGCGCCGATCTCGCCGGCAACACCGGCGGCAATTGAGATGACGGCGACGACCGCCGCCGTCGAGACGCTCGCCGCCGGTCGCCCGGCGTTCGTCTGGCGGCGGCAGGTCGCCGACACCGAAACGCCGGTCGCCGCCGCGCTCAAGCTGATCGAGCCAGGGCGCGGCGACTATCTGCTCGAATCGGTCGAAGGCGGCGCGACACGCGGGCGACACAGCCTGATCGGCCTCGCCCCCAACCTCGTCTTCCGCGCGCACGGCGATACCGCCGAGATCAACCGACATTGGGCCACCGACCGCGACGCTTTCGTACCGACCGGCGTCCCGACGCTCGAGGCGCTGCGCAAGCTGGTCGCCGAATGCCGGGGCGACGTGCCCGCCGAACTGCCCAAGGCGCTCGCCTGCCTCGTCGGCTATTTCGGTTATGAGACGATCCGACTGGTCGAACGGCTCGACGCGCCCGCCGCCGATCCGCTCGGCCTGCCCGACATGCTGTTCGTCCGCCCGACGGTGATCTGCGTGTTCGACCGGCTCGCCGACGCGCTCTATCTCGTCGCGCCGGTGTGGCCCGATGCGGCACACGACCCGGCGAAGCTCGTCGCCGATGCGGAGGAACGGCTCGACGGCGTCGCCGCCCGCCTCGCCAATACGCCGCTGCCCGCACCGGTACAGGCGGTCCCGGACGATCTCGCTTATACCCCGGCGATCCCGCCTGCGGATTACGCCCGCATGGTGGCGCGCGCGCAGGCCTATATCGCTGCCGGCGACATCTTCCAGGTGGTGCTGGCGCAGCGCTTTTCGGCGCCGTTCGCGCTGCCGCCGTTCGAGCTGTACCGCAGCCTCCGCCGGATCAACCCGTCGCCCTTCCTCTACCATCTCGACCTGCCCGGCTTCGCGCTGATCGGGTCGAGCCCGGAGATCCTCGTCCGCGTCCGCGACGGCGAGGTCACCATTCGCCCGATCGCCGGCACCCGTCCCCGCGGCAAGACCGCCGCCGAGGACGAGAGCAACCGCGACAGCCTGCTTGCCGATCCCAAGGAACGCGCCGAGCATCTCATGCTGCTCGATCTCGGTCGCAACGATGTCGGCCGGTCCTCCGCGCCCGGTTCGGTGCGGGTGACGGCGAGTTATGGCATCGAGCTGTACAGCCATGTCATGCACATCGTCTCGAACGTCGTCGGGGTGCTGTCGCCCACCGCCGATGCGATCGACGCGCTCCTCGCCGGATTTCCGGCCGGCACGGTCAGCGGCGCCCCCAAGGTGCGTGCCTGCCAGATCATCGCCGAGCTCGAACCCGAACGCCGCGGCGCCTATGCCGGTGGTGTCGGCTATTTCTCGCCCGACGGCTCGATGGACAGCTGCATCGTGCTGCGCACCGCGGTGGTGAAGGACGGCACGATCCACGCGCAGGCCGGCGCCGGCATCGTCGCCGACAGCGATCCCGCGTCGGAACAACGCGAATGCGAGGCCAAGGCCGGCGCCATCCTCGCCGCCGCGCGCGATGCGGTCGGCCGCGCCGCCGAAGGCGGCTTCGGCCAGTAACCGCCGCCGCGTCGAGGCGCGGCGGCAGGGGATTAGCGATCAGGGCACCGAAGCATCGGCATCCTGCTTGGCACGACGCTCCGCCGCCCATTGGCGGTTGGTCGCCAGCGCACAGCCGCTCTGGCCGCCGGTGCCGACCGGCGAACAGGTGTCGGGAAGGCCGCCGGCAGCCCGGCCGACCTGGTCCATCGTCGCGGCGCGATTGCCCCATGCCTGGTTCTTGGCCGGGATCGGACCGCTGTCGCGGAACTGCTTGGGGATGCGATAGGGCTGTTCGAGCGTCGAGCAGATGACGATCTCGGTATCGCTGCTTTGCGGGCATTTCTGGCCGACGCCGAGCGTGACCGCGCGCACGCGCTGCGGCGGCGTGCCCGACCCTGCCGTATCCGCCACCGGCGCGCTCTGCGCACCGGCAACCGCGGGCAACGCGATCAAAGCGGCAATCATCAACGGGCGGAACATGGCATGCGTCTCCTTTGCGACCTCAACGTGCAGGCGACGCAGTTTCTCCCGGCGCGCGACACGGAGCGGTTATAAGCGCCCGGAGATTGCTACAGGATTGCCGGGACGCAACAGGCGTTGCACCGGCGCGGGCATCGTTTATGGCGGCGCGATGATCTTGGTCGTCGACAATTACGACAGCTTCACCTGGAACCTCGTCCACTATCTCATGGAGCTGGGCAGCGAGGTGGAGGTGGTGCGCAACGATGCCATTTCGGCGGGACAGGCGCTGTCGTCGGGCGCGGAGGCGTTCCTGATCTCGCCCGGCCCGTGTACGCCGACCGAGGCGGGGGTGAGCCTCGATCTCGTCGCCGCCGCTGCCGATGCCGGCCGGCCGTTGCTTGGCGTCTGCCTCGGCCATCAGGCGATCGGCCAGCATTTCGGCGGTCGTGTCGAGCGCGGCGGGCTGATGCACGGCAAGACCTCGCCCGTCGCCCACGACGGTACCGGCCTGTTCGAGGGCCTGCCCTCGCCGTTCACCGCGACGCGCTATCACAGCCTGATCGTCAACGACGTCCCCGCACCGCTGGTGGTGAATGCGCGCGCCGACGACGGTAACGTTATGGGCTTCCGCCACGCGACGCTGCCGATCCACGGCGTCCAGTTCCATCCCGAAAGCATCGCCACCGAACACGGCCATGCGATGCTCGCCAATTTCCTGCGGATCGCCGGCATCGCGGTCAAGGCGCCGGCGTGACGATCCTGACGCTGCTGCCCGATCCGTCGACGCCGCTGTCGCGCGAGAGCGCGGCGCAGGCCTTCGCCGACATCCTCGACGCGCGCGTGTCGGAAGAGGCGATCGCCGCCTTCCTCATCGCTTTGTCCGACCGCGGCGAGACGAGCATCGAGATCGCCGAGGCCGCGCGCGCCCTTCGCGCCCGCCTCATCCCGATCGCCGCCCCCGCCGGCGCGATCGACGTCTGCGGCACCGGCGGCGACGGCCATCACACGCTCAACGTCTCGACCGCGGTGGCGTTGGTCGTCGCCGCCTGCGGCGTGCCCGTCGCCAAGCACGGCAACCGCGCCGCCTCGTCCAAGGCGGGCGCCGCCGACACGCTCGAGGCGATCGGCCTCGACTTGGAGGTCGCCGGCGCCACCGCCGAGGGCAGCCTCGCCGATCTCGGCATCGCCTTCCTGTTCGCCGCCAACCATCATCCCGCGATGGCGCGGATCACCCCGATCCGCCGCCGCATCGGCAAGCGCACCATCTTCAACCTGATGGGGCCGCTCGCCAATCCGGCGCATGTCACGCATCAGCTGATCGGCATCGCCCGCCCCGATTACGCCGGCCTCTATGCCGAGGCGCTCGACCAGCTCGGCACCGCCCGCGCCGCGGTGATCTCGGGCGAGGAGGGGCTCGACGAACTCTCCACCGCCGGCCCGAGCATCGCGGTCAACGTCGGCAGCGCGACGCTGCCGCGCACGATCGTGCCAGAGGACGCCGGCCTGCCGCGCCATCCGCTCGCCGCGATCCGCGGCGGCGACCCCGCCTATAACGCCGCCGCGCTGCGCCGCCTGCTTGCCGGCGAGCCGGGCGCCTATCGCGACGCGGTGCTGCTCAACGCCGCCGCCGCGCTGGTCGTCGCCGGCCACAGTCCCCATCTCACCGCCGGCGCGCACGCCGCCGCGGCCGCGCTCGACGACGGCCGCGCGGGCGCGCTGCTCGACCGCTGGATCGCCTACCGATGACCATCCTCTCCCGCATCATCGAAACCAAACGCGCCGAGGTCGCCGCACGCAAGGCGACCACGAGCCTCGCCGATCTCGACGCACGCATCGCCGCGGTGACCAAACCGCGCGGCTTCCGCGCCGCGCTCGACGCCAGGCCGGGCCACGCGCTGATCGCCGAGATCAAGAAGGCGAGCCCGTCGAAGGGCCTGATCCGCGCCGATTTCGATCCCCCCGCCCATGCCCGCGCCTATCAGGCGGGCGGCGCCGCCTGCCTGTCGGTGCTCACCGACGAGCAATGGTTTCAGGGCTCCGACGACTATCTCATCGCCGCGCGCGCCGCCTGCGACCTGCCGGTGATCCGCAAGGATTTCATGGTCGATCCGTGGCAGGCGACCGAAAGCCGCTCGATCGGCGCCGACGCGATCCTCATCATCGTCGCCGCGCTCGACGACAACCAGATGGCGGAGATCGAGGCATCGGCGCGCGACTGCGGCATGGACGTACTGGTCGAGGTGCACGACGCGCACGAACTCGACCGCGCGCTCAAGCTCAAGTCGCGACTGATCGGGGTCAACAACCGCGACCTGCGCGACTTCACCGTCGATTTCGCCCGCACCTACGAACTGGTCGACAAGGCGCCCAAGGGCTGCACCTTCGTCGCCGAGAGCGGGCTCGAGACGCGCGCCGATCTCGATGCGATGGCCGCACACGGCGTGCACTGCTTCCTGATCGGCGAGGCGCTGATGCGCGCCGACGACGTCGAGGCCGCGACCCGCGCGATGATCGAATGAGCGGGCTCACCCATCTCGACGCCGACGGCGCCGCGCATATGGTCGATGTCGGCGACAAGGCGGTGACCAGCCGCCGCGCCGTCGCCACCGGCCATATCGCGGTCGCCGCGGATGCGCTCGCCGCGATCCGCGACGGTGCGGCGAAGAAGGGCGACGTGCTCGCCGTCGCCCGCGTCGCCGGCATCATGGCGGCGAAGAAGACCGCCGAGCTCATCCCGCTCTGCCACCCCCTCCCCCTCACCCGCGTCACGCTCGATCTGGTGCTCGACGACACCGGCATCACCGCCACCGCGCTCGCCGCGACCGACGGCAAGACCGGCGTCGAGATGGAAGCGCTCACCACCGTGTCGGTCGCGCTGCTGACCATCTACGACATGGCGAAGGCGATGGACCGCGGCATGATGATCACCGGCATCCGCCTGCTCGAAAAGGCCGGCGGCAAGTCCGGCGACTGGCGCGCCTGACGCCATGGCGCTGTTGCCGATCGCCGAGGCGCAAGCCCGCCTGTTCGCCTCGGCGGCCCCGGTCGCCGTCGAAGAGGTACCGCTCGCTCAGGCGCACGGACGCTGGGCCGCCGCCGACGTCGGCGCCCGCCGGACGCAGCCGGCGACCGATCTGTCGGCGATGGACGGCTATGCCATCCGCTTCGCCGACCTCCCCGGTCCCTGGACGCTGATCGGCGAAAGCGCCGCCGGCCGCCCCTTCGCCGGCGCGGTCCGCCCGGGCGAAACGGTTCGGATCTTTACCGGCGCGGCGATGCCCGCGGGCGCCGACACGGTGATGATCCAGGAGGAAGTCGCCGCCGACGGCACGGCAATCCGGCTGACCGGCGAAGGTCCGCCGACGCAGGGCCGCAACACCCGCCGCCGCGGCCTCGATTTCACCACCGGTGACCGGCTGATCGCGCAGGGCGAGCGGCTGACCGCCGCGCGGATCGCGGTCGCGGCGACCGGCGGCGTGGCGACGATCGCCGTCCACCGCCGCGTGCGGGTCGCGATCTGCGCGACCGGCGACGAACTGGTCGAGCCCGGCCGCGGCGCCTCGCCCGACGCGCTCCCCGAATCGAACCGCGCGATGCTGGCGGCGCTGCTCGCCGACCTGCCGATCGAATTGATCGATCTCGGCATCCTCCCCGACGATCTCGCCACGTTGCGGGACGCCTTCGCCGGTGTCGAAGCCGATTTGCTCGTCACCACCGGCGGCGCTTCGGTCGGCGACCACGATCTCGTCCGCCCTGCGCTCGAGGCGGCCGGCGGCAGCATCGACTTCTGGCGGATCGCGCTGCGCCCCGGCAAGCCGATGATGGCGGGCCGGCTCGGCGACACGATCCTGCTCGGCCTGCCCGGTAATCCGGTGTCCGCGTTCGTCACCGCGTTGCTGTTCGTCAAACCGCTGGTCGCGCACCTCGCGGGCGCCGCCGACCCGCTACCGCGCACGACGATGACCATCCTCGGCGAGGACCTGCCCGCGAACGGCCCGCGCACCGACTATCTGCGCGCCGAGCTGCGCGACGGTCGCGCCTTTGCCTCGACCATCCAAGACAGTTCGATGCTCCTCACGCTCGCCCGCTCGCACTGCCTGATCGTGCGGCCGGTCGACGCGCCTGCCACCAGTGCGGGCGACTCGGCACAAATCCTCGTCATCGCTTGACGGGCGCTATCCTGTTCCCTAGAAGTTCCGCGTCTGTTCCGACGGGGAAGGTCCGCTCATGCTCACGCGCAAGCAACACGAGCTCGTTTGCTTCATCAACGACCGGCTGGAAGAAACCGGCATCTCGCCCTCGTTCGAGGAGATGAAGGAAGCGCTCGACCTGAAATCCAAATCGGGCGTGCATCGCCTGATCAGCGCGCTCGAGGAACGGCATTTCATCCGCCGTCTGCCCAACCGTGCCCGTGCGCTCGAAGTGCTGCGCATGCCGGAACGGTCGGAACGCAAGCCCGCGCCGGCCGCCCCGGCCGTGCCCCCTGCCAAGACCGGCAACGTCCGCCCCGCGGCGACGCCGGCCAACGACGTCATCGAAATCCCGCTGCACGGCCGCATCGCCGCCGGCGTGCCGATCGAGGCGTTCGAGGGAAGCTCGATGCTCGCGGTGCCGGCCGCGCTGCTCGGTTCGGGCGAACATTATGCGCTGGAAGTATCGGGCGATTCGATGGTCGAGGCGGGCATTCTCGACGGCGACTATGCGCTGATCCGCCGGACCGAAGTCGCCCGCGACGGCGAGATCGTCGTCGCGCTGATCGACGACAGCGAGGCGACGCTCAAATATTTCCGTCGCGAGGGCGCGATGGTCCGGCTCGATCCGGCCAATCGCGCCTATGAACCGCAACGCTACGTGCCCTCGCACGTCCGCGTGCAAGGCAAATTGTCGGGCATCCTGCGCCGCTACGATTGAGCCGCCGGCGGGATCGCATATGGGCCTCCATGTATGCCCAACGCTTTCCACCCTCTCTCGGTCACCCCGGACTTGTTCGAGACCTCTGCGAACGTCATCCCAGTGCTCCTGCGAAAGCAGGAGCCCAGGAGTCCGGAACGCCATACGCCGTTGTTCTGCTTGGCTCTGGACTCCTGCGTCCGCAGGAGCACTGGCGGACTTTCACGGGGCACCCCATCGACGCTTTCTATGGTGCTCGCCCGTCACCGCCGGCATGACCCGCACGGCAGCGAACCACGGATGCGCATCCGCGTCGCGCCGCACCGTCCGCACGTCGCCACCCGCGAAGGTCACCGCGACCCCGCCGGTCCGCCGCAGCATCGGCGCGTCCAGCCGGAGCCAGCGCGGCCGGCACGTTCGCGGCAGATGGCGTTCGCTCACCACCACATCCGCACGCGCACAGGCCGTCGCGAGATCGTCGCGGTTCACCGGATACAGGCTCCGCGTCGCCAGCACCCGCCAGCGCCGCCCGCCCGCATCCACATCGACCGCACAGGCATCGCGCGTGCAGCGCGCCGCCGCCTGCTCCCCCAATAGCATCCCCGCGTCGGCGCCGCCGTTTTCGGCGAGCATGTCCCGCGTATAGTCCCCGGCCCGATCACGCAGCAGCGCCAGCCCGCCGCCGACACGCACCGCCATATGCCGCCCGTCGCCCGTCACCAGCAGGTCGGGCGCGGGCGTCAGCCACGTCCAGCCCGCACCGATGACGAGCGGTACCACGCCGAGCCGCCGCCACCGCGTCCGCCACAAAGCCAGCCACAATCCCCCCGCCACCAAGAGCGCAAACGCCGCCGCCGGCATCGACGGCAGCGCAAGCGACGATCCCGGCGCAGCGGCGACCGCATGCGCGAGGACCAGCAACAGGCGTAAGGCGACATCGGTCGCCCACCAGACCGGCCCGCCGCAGCCCAAGGCGTCGAGCAGCAGGGCGAGGGCCTCCAGCGGCATCACCACGAAGGTGGTGAGCGGGATGGCGACGATGTTCGCCGCCGAGCCGTAGAGCCCCGCTTTGTGGAAGTGATAGACTGCGATCGGCATCAGCGCCGCCTCGACGACCAGCCCGGTGAGCAGCAGCGACACCAGCGATCGCAGCACGCGAGCCATTCGCCCCTCCTCGCGCGGCGCGAACCATGATTCGACACGCGGATGCTCGTGCAGCGCGACGATCGCCGCGATCGCCGCGAAGGACAGTTGGAAGCTCGCGCCGGTCACCGCCTCCGGCCAGACGAGCAGCACCGTCATCGCGCCCGCGGCGACCAGCCGCAACGTCACCGCCTCGCGCCCGAGCACCAGTGCCCCCAGCACCAGCAGCGATGCGACGCAGGACCGGATCGTCGGCACCTGACTGCCGGTGAGCCAGGTATAGCCGATCGCCGCCAGCGCTCCTGCCGCCGCCGCGACCAGCGGCAACCGGACGCGGATCGCCAGCCACGGCCACAAGGCGAGCAGCCGCATGACCAGCAGCATCGTCGCACCGACGGCTGCGGTGATGTGCAACCCGCTGACCGACAAGAGATGCGCGAGGCCGGCGCGGCGCATCGCTTCCGAATCGTCCGGGGTGATCGCACCCTCGTCACCGGTGGCAAGCGCGGCCGCGATCCCGCCGCGGCTGCCGTCCAGCCGGGCGGTGATATGATCGGTCAGCCGCGTCCGCAGGCCACCCCCCGCCGGGGCGGGCCGGATCACCGTCACCGGCGCGAAACCACGCCCGGTCGCGCCGATACCCGCGAACCACGCCACCCGTGCGAAATCATAGGCGCCGGGCACCGCGGCGTCGGGCGGCGGCATCAGTCGCGCCCGCAGCCGGACGACCGCACCCGCCCCCAGGTCCGCCGGTACGTCCGCCGCGGCGAGATTGACCCGCAGCCGCGTCGGCAGGCCCTGGCCGGCGTCGGCGCGGATCGTCAGCCGCATCAGTCCGCGCGCGATCAACGGCTCGGCCCGCTCGACGCTGCCGCGTACCACCGCGACGACCGGGCGTGCGAGCACCGGTTCGGCGACCCGCTCCGCCCGCCACCAGATCAGCGCCAACCCGGCGGCGACGGCCACGGCACCGAGCGCGACGACCCGCGCAGCCCGGTCGCCGCGTGCCAACCCGATGGCGGCGAATGCCACGGCGGCGCACAGCAGCAGCGTCGTCGTCCACGTCCGCGGATCGGGCAGCACGAACCACGCCGCGATCCCGCCACCGAATGCCACCGGCAGCCACAGCACCAACTGATCGCGTTCCGCCTCCAGCCATTCTTCGATACCGACGCGCAACCGTTCCATGGCGCGGGGCATTTGAAGGCGCAGAAGCCGCGTGCTAGGGCCCGCGGCGGCCGCTCCGGCCGTCACGTCTCGAACCTTGGGAGCAAGCGCGGTTGAGCGCCACGAACGATAATCCTGCGACGATCGTCACGCGCTTCGCGCCGTCGCCGACCGGCTATCTGCATCTCGGCGGTGCGCGCACCGCGCTGTTCAACTGGCTCTACGCGCGCCATCATGGCGGCACGTTCCTGCTGCGCATCGAGGACACCGATCGCGCCCGCTCCACCCAGCCGGCGATCGACGCGATCCTCGGTGGGCTCAAATGGCTCGGCCTCGACTGGGACGGCGACGCCGTCTTCCAGTTCGCCCGCGCCGACCGTCATGCCGAAGTCGCGCATCAGATGGTCGCCAGCGGCCATGCCTATCGCTGCTACATGACCGCCGAGGAGATCACCGCCCAGCGCGAGGCGGCGCAGGCGGCGAAGCAGCCGCTGCGCATCCGCTCGCCGTGGCGCGACGCCGATCCGGCGACCGCACCCGCGGGCCAGCCCTTCGTCGTCCGCCTCAAGGCGCCGCGCGACGGCGCGACGACGATCGAGGATCGCGTCCAGGGGTCGGTAACCGTCCAGAATGCCGAACTCGACGATCTGATCCTCCTGCGCTCGGACGGGACGCCGACGTACATGCTCGCGGTGGTGGTCGACGACCATGACATGGGCGTGACGCACGTCATCCGCGGCGACGACCATCTCAACAACGCCTTCCGCCAGCTGCCGATCTACAAGGCGAACGGCTGGCCCGAGCCGATCTACGCGCATATCCCGCTGATCCACGGCACCGACGGCGCCAAACTGTCGAAGCGTCACGGCGCGGTCGGCATCGAGGCCTATCGCGACGAATTGGGCATATTGCCGGAAGCCTTCGACAATTACCTCCTGCGCCTCGGCTGGGGCCATGGCGACGACGAGATCATCAGCCGCGAACAGGCGACCGAATGGTTCGACCTCGCCGGCGTCGGCAAGAGCCCGTCGCGCTTCGACCTCAAGAAGCTCGAGAACCTCAACGGTCATTATATCCGCGCCGCCGACGATGCCCGCCTCGCCGCGCTGATCGCGCCGATCGGCGGCTATGCGGACACGGAGTTGCTGACCCGCGCGATGCCGGTGCTCAAGGCGCGCGCCGCCAATCTCAACGAACTGAGCGAGGGCGCGCGCTTCCTGTTCGCCCACCGCCCGCTCGACCTCGATCAGGCAGCTTCGGACCTGCTCGGCGGCACCGCACCCCAGCTTCTCGCTGCGCTGCACGCCGCGCTTGACGCGGTGCAGCAGTGGGATCAGGAGGCTCTCGAAGCAGCGGTACGGCAGGTCGCCGAGGCCCAGGGCGTCAAGCTCGGCCAGGTCGCCCAGCCGCTCCGCGCCGCTCTCACCGGGCGCAAGACATCGCCCGGAATCTTCGACGTGCTCGCGCTTCTCGGCAAAGAGGAAAGCCTCGGCCGGATCGCGGACCGAATGGCAGTCTGATAGGAAGGACAACGACATGACCGACGCCGCCAAAGTATCCGTGGACGGTAAGGATTTCGACTACCCGGTCATGTCCGGCACGGTCGGGCCGGATGTCGTCGACATCCGGAAGTTCTACGCCCAGACCGGCGACTTCACCTACGATCCGGGCTTCACCTCGACGGCGTCGTGCCAATCGAAGCTGACCTATATCGACGGTGACGAAGGCGTTCTGCTGCACCGCGGCTATCCGATCGGCGAGCTGGCGGAAAATTCCAGCTTCATGGAGGTCGCCTACCTACTGCTCAACGGCGAGCTGCCCGAGAAGGGCGAGCTGGCGCAGTTCGAGCATACCATTTCGCGGCACACGATGGTGCATGAGCAGCTCGCGACCTTCTTCCGCGGCTTCCGTCGCGACGCCCATCCGATGGCGATCCTCTGCGGCGTCGTCGGCGCGCTGTCGGCCTTCTACCACGATTCGACCGACATCCACGATCCGGTGCAGCGTACGATCGCCAGCCACCGCCTGATCGCCAAGATGCCGACGATCGCCGCGATGGCGTACAAGTACAGCGTCGGCCAGCCGTTCCTGTATCCCGACAATTCGCTCAGCTACACCGGCAACTTCCTGCGCATGACCTTCGGCGTCCCGGCCGAGCCTTATGAGGTGAATCCGGCGGTCGAGAAGGCGATGGATCGCATCTTCATCCTCCACGCCGACCACGAGCAGAACGCGTCGACCTCGACCGTGCGTCTCGCCGGTTCGTCGGGCGCCAATCCGTTCGCGTGCATGGCGGCGGGCATCGCCTGTCTGTGGGGGCCGGCGCATGGCGGCGCCAACGAGGCGGCGCTCAACATGCTGCGCGAAATCGGCACGCCCGAGCGCATCCCCGAATTCATCGCCCGCGCCAAGGACAAGAACGATCCGTTCCGCCTGATGGGCTTCGGTCATCGCGTCTACAAGAACTACGATCCGCGCGCGACGGTGATGCAGAAGACGGTGCGCGAGGTGTTCGACGCGCTCAAGGTCAACGATCCGCTGTTCGACACCGCGCTGCGGCTCGAGGAACTGGCGCTCAGCGACGAGTATTTCATCGAGAAGAAGCTGTTCCCGAACGTCGACTTCTATTCGGGCGTGATCCTGTCGGCGATCGGTTTCCCGACCTCGATGTTCACCGTCCTCTTCGCGCTCGCCCGCACCGTCGGCTGGGTCGCGCAGTGGAACGAGATGATCACCGATCCCGACCAGAAGATCGGCCGTCCGCGCCAGCTCTACACCGGCCCGACGCAGCGTAGCTACGTTCCGGTGGACCAGCGCTGATGCGCCGCGCCCGGCCGGTCCTGCTTTCCGTCGGCGTCCTCATGGCGCTGATGGGGATGCTGTGGATCGGCCAGGGCCTCGGTTACATCCACTGGCCTGAGTCGAGCTTCATGCTCGACCAGCGGCCGTGGGCCGACCGAGGCGTCGCGCTCGCCGTCGCGGGGCTGCTTCTGATTCTGGTGGCGCGACGGATGCGGCGGTAAGTCGATCGCCGTATAATTCCTCCCCCGCCAGGGGGGTGGCACGGCGCAGCCGTGTCGGAGGGGGAGGAAAGGGTGGGAGCCCGCTTCTAAGGCTCCCGCCCTTTCCTCCCCCTCCACCATTCGGCTGGAGCCGAATGGTCCCCCTCCCCCTTGCGGGGGAGGATTTCAAGAAAGTCACGGTTCGGAAATGCCGATCCCCGACATCCTGCGGCGATGCCCCTAAATCGGCAGCGACAGTGTGAACCGCGCACCGTCTCCCGGCACGCTCTCCACGGCAAGATCGCCTCCCATCGCCCGCGCCAGCCGGCGCGCGATATAGAGGCCGAGGCCGTTGCCGCCCGCCTCGCTCGGATCGACCCGCTCGAACTTCTCAAAGATGCGGGCCTGATCCTCCGGCGCGATACCCTTGCCCTGATCCGCGACGACCGCTTCGGCCATGTCGCCGCTGCGGCTGACCGTGACGCTGACGACGCCACCCTCGGCCGAATAGCGCAGCGCGTTGCCGATCAGATTGACCATGATCTGCAAAGCCCGACGAAAATCCCCGGAGGCCGGCACGCGCAAGTCCGGCAAGGGGCGCGCGATCGCCACGCCGGCATTGGCGGCGCGAACCGACAGCAGGCCGGCCGCGCGCCGGGCGACGTCGGCAAGATCGATCGCCTCGGTTTCCAGTGAGAAATCGGCGCGCTCGACCGCCTGCAGATCGACGAGGTCGTCGACCAGTCCGAGCAGATGGCGACCGGCATTGGCGATATCCGATGCATAATCGACATAGTCGCGTTGCACCGGCCCCTCCGCCTCGGCGTGGATCGTGTCGGCGTGCGCGATGATCCGCGCGAGCGGCGAGCGCAACGCGCGATCGAGCCCCTCGGTGAAGTCGGTCGAGATCGTCGCCTCGACCGGCGCAGGCGCGGTTTCCGCGACGCGCGCCACGCCGGCCAGCCCGGCGAAATCGCCCGCGGCATCTTCCTTGACCGTCGCGGTCAGCAGCATGCGCGTATCGCCGCTGCGTAGCCGCGCGTGCTGCTCGTCGAACGGGCGCCGCCGCGCCACCGCCTCGAGGATCGGCAAGGCGCCACTCTCGGTCGCATCGAGCGTGAACAGCGAAGTCAGCGGCTGGCCGAGCAGCCCGAGCGCATCGAGCCCCAGCCGCCGCGCCGGATCGATCGAGACGAAGGTCAGTCGCAGGCCGGCGTCGGTCTCCCACGACATCGCGCCATCCTCGATCACCGTCGCCAGCGGTCGTTCCGCGACAGGCTGCGGGCGCAAGCCGCGCCAGCCGCTCACCGCCATCCGCACCCCCTCGCCGTCCGGCTGCACCCGCACCCAGAGTTCGAGGTCCGCGTCCTGATCGGCGACCGTCACCGACCGCGACACCAGGATGCCGAGTCGCCGCGCGAGCCGCACCACCGTCGCCAGCTGCGGGATCGCCAGCGTCGCCCCGATCGCCCCGCCGGCCTGATCGTTGAGCGCCATCAGCGCCGGGTCGGCGGCGATCAACCGCCCCTCGCCGTCGAGCGAGGCATGGCTTAGCGGCATGTCGGGAATGCTGTCGACCCTCATCGCACCGCCTCGCGAGTGAGCGCCGCGATCGCCATGCGCAGATCGTGGTGCAGCGTCAACGGCGCCAGCGCCGACCGCGCCGCCTCCGCCGACACCGTGACGATCGCGTCGAGATCGTCGGCGAACGCCTCGATGTCGCGGCGCGGGTCGGCATCCGCCAGGGCGAGGGCGATCCGTGCGATCGCGCTCCGGTCGAGCCCGGCTGCGCGCAAGGCCAGCCACAACCTGTCGCCTTCGGGTTCGAGGACGATCGTCCGCGCGCCCTCGAAGTCGAGATCGACCGCCCGGCCGAGCACCGCGATGAACAGCAACAGCCGCCGGTCGCCCAGCGTTTCGATCAGCAGTTCGCCGACCTCGTGCGGGCGCGCGTCGATCGCCGCCGCCAGCCGCACCGCGGCAGCTTCGGGGCGCTGCCCCTCGTCGTGTGCGGCGAGATTGCGTTGTGCCGCCTCAACGATTGCGCGGTCGACGCCGCCGTCCTCGCCGCCCGCAGCGACCTGCGCCTCGCGGATCGCGGCCGCGACCCACCAGACCAGTTGATGATGGCGTTCGGCGGGCAGGATGCCGGTCACCACCCCGCCCTGCTCGGCAGCGGCGCGGCGCCGGGTCTCCGCCGACAGCAACGCGCGCGCGGCTGCGGCGACGACGCCGTCGTCGACCTCGGCGAGCCGGACCAGCAGGCTCGCCTGTTCCGGGGTCGCGGCGCTGGGCGCGAGGCGCGCGGCGATAAGATCGCAGGACACCTGGGCGAGCAGCTCGTCGATCAGCAGCCGGTCGCGCAGCAGCCCGGCGCGGGACAGTCGCCGCACCACGTCGTCCTGCGCCGTCAGCAAATGCTCGGCGCGTGTTTCGGCACCACGTCCAGACAGGATGCGCGCCGCATGACGACGGATCTCCGTCTCGATCCCCTGCACGACGCCGCTCAGCACCCGGCCCAGCGTCAGCCGCGTCCGCTCGTCGAGCCGCGCCTCTTCGGCGAGGAAGAAGTCCGCGATCGCTCCCGTCAGGCGTGCGTCCGCCCGCGCGGCGAGCCGGCGCGCTGCATTGATACGGGTGTCCAGCACATCCCGCTCCGTCTGTTCCGGTCCGACCGCCATGGCCTGACGCTACCTCTCTATCATTAAGACAGCGCTAAGGGTGCCGCCGCAATCGTTCGATTGCAGCGGCAAGCGTGGCGGCGGCGTAGACGGCGGCAAGACCGAGCCCGACGGCGGGCGCCGAGACGATCGCACCGCACCAGAGGAGCAGCAGATAGGCGGGCGCACTGCCCCACCAGCTCCGCCGCGGTCGGTGCCCGAGCGCGCGTTCGCCGAGCACCGCAAGCAGGACGAGACCGATCGCCAGGATCTCCGGCGCGCCGTCCGCCTGTGCCTGCGCAGCCTGTCGACCGTAGAACAACGCCGCCAGCGCCGGCAGGCCACCGGCAAGCCGCTGCAACCAGCGCTCCGCCGCCGGCTCGTCGCGCAGGTCCGCCAGCGTCGCGGCCAGCGACAGGCCGAGCGTGCCGAGCACCGTCAGCAACAGCCCCGATCCCGGATAGGCGATGGCGATCAACGTCAGCCCTAGCACGCCGACGACCCCCGCGCCCGCCGCCACCGCGGTCGCCGGAACGGCGCGCGGCACGAGCAACGGGATCACCGTGCGCGCGAGCGGCGCCGTGACGAATCGCTCGAACCAGCCGCTGCGGCCGGAGATCATCGCCGCCAGCACCGTCCGCCCCCGCGCCTCCAACGCCGCCGCGGCATGGCCGACGCCGTGGCCACCGCGGATCGCCTCCTGTGGCAGCAGCACGTGCACCGCATGCGCCTGCGAGGCGAGGCGCACCAGCGTCGACTGGACGTCATAATCACGCGGCATCGCGGCCAGCTCCGCGAGCCGGCGCGGATCGAGCCGCGCCACCCCCGCCCAGACCATGCCGCTGCCCACCCGCTCATAGCCCAGCGCCGCCTGATCCTCGGGCATCACCAGCAAGGCGTCGCCGCCGTCCCGCGCCAGCGCCGCCAGCGTCTCCGCGGTCGTTGTCAGGCCGTCGGCGAGCATCAGCACGCGGGCCAGCGGGTGGAGCTTCTCCGCCGCCTCGGCCGCGGTGCGGACCGTATCGACCGCGACGCCGCGCTTGCCGATCCGGCTGATCGCGCCGAGCAATTCCGGCGTCAGCCGCGCGACGAGGATCACGATCTGCGACGCGCCCGACGCGATCAGCAGGCGTGCCTGATATTCGATGAGCGTCACGCCGCCGAACGGCAGCGTCGCGGTCAGCATCGCGGGCCGATCATCCGCGTCGTGCATGGCGAAGAGAAGGCCGGCGAGCATCCGGCCGCTGTTAGGCGGTGATGCCGCCCCTGCCTAGAGCCACGCGCGCTTTGTCGCGCGTCGCCTCAGAGCCGGTCGATCGACCGCCGCAGCTTGGCGAGCAGTGCCGCATCGTGGGGCAGTTCGGCCGCCTGCGTCGCGAGCGCCATCAGACGGACCGCGCCGAAGCTCGCCGCCAGCCCCTTCAATCGCGCCGCCGCGCCGCGCCATTCGTCGTCGTCCTGCGCCGCCTCCAGCGCGACCAGGCCGCGCTGCGCGCTCTCGACGAACGCCAGCCGCAACTCGGCGATCAGCGCCGGTTCGTCACCCACTGCCGCGGCCAGCGCCGCATCGATCGCACCTGGATCATAAGCCATCGCCGGTATGTAGCGCCGCGCTGCTTAACCAAGTGTTGCGGTTTTGCTTTATGAGGGTCGCGAAGACGGGTAGGTTCGCCATCGAAGAACGGGGGTTCCATGATCATCGACATGCGGGCAGACAGCGCCACCAGCGACGCTTACGCCTCTGGTGAGCACGATCGGATCGGCGGCTATATGGCGGAAAACGAAGGCGAATGGCAGGCCGAGCCGCTTCCCTGGACGGACGCGGCCGAGCCGGAGTCGCCCCGGTCCGCATGGCTGCCGCCGGTGATCGCGCTGCTCGCCTCGCTGCTCTGGCTGGGCGGCATGCTGTGGCTGGCGCGCGATCAGCTGCCGTTCCTGCTGCCCGTCGACCTCGCGCAGTTCATCGCCGCGCTCGCGGTCGTGCCGGTGCTGATCGGCATCGTCTACCTTCTCGCGATGCGGACCAGCCGGCGCGAGGCGCGGCGGTTCGGCGCCACCGCCGCGGCGATGCGCGCCGAGGCCGCGAGCCTCGAACGCACCGTCGCGATGCTCTCGCACGCGCTCGACGGCAACCGCCGCCAGCTCGCCGAGCAGGTCGCGACGCTCAAGACCATGGGCGACACCGCCAGTGAGCGCCTCACGTCGGTCAGCCGGGGCATGGCCCAGCAAATCGACCAGGCGGAAGCCCACGCCTACGCCCTCTCCCAGGCCGCCACCGATGCGCAGCAGAGCCTCGGCGTACTGCTTGCCTCCTTGCCGCGCGCGCAGGCCGATGTCCTCGATATCCAGCATCTGCTCGACGATACCGGCCTTGCCGCGAGCGAGCATGCCGCGGCGCTGTCGGCGCAGCTCGCCGCGCTCGCCGAACGTGGCCGCGAGGCGGAGAACGTCACCGGTAGCGCGGCGCAGAAGCTCGCGGCGCATATCGCCTGCATGGAGGCGACCAGCGAAACCGCGAGCGCACGGCTCGAAGCCGTTACCGGCAGCATGTCGGACGCGGTCGACGGCCTGCTCGACCGTACTGCCGATGCCGTCGACGAGGCGCGCAAGGGCATCGCCGTGCAGGGCGAGGCGATGCTGGCGATGCTGCGCGTCAATCAGGCGGCGCTCGACAGCGCCGCGCGCGACAGCGTCGATGCGCTCACCGAGCGGGTCGCGGGGCTGGAGGACGTGATCGATCGCGTCACGTTGCGCCTGCACGACCAGCGGATGGCGAGCGAGGAACTGCTCGCCGGACTCGACGGCGGCATCGGGCAGGTCGAGACCCGCCTCGACCAGCTTCACGTGCACGGCGTCGAACGATCGCAGATGCTCGCCGCGTCGATCAGCGCGCTCGGCGGCTCCGCCGACGCGATGACCGAGGCGTTACGCGCTGGCGACGTCATGGCATCGCGGACGATCTCCACCACCGAATCCTTGCTGATCGCGCTCGATGCCGCGGCGCGCGAGATCGACGAGACGCTGCCCGAGGCGCTCGGCCGGCTCGATGCCAAGGTCCTGGCCAGCAAGCAGGTCGTCGTCGCCGCCAAGCCCGAACTGCTGGCTTTGGTCGCCGCCGCGGAAAGCACACACGAGGCGATCGAGGCGATCGCGGGCGTCATCTCCGAGCAGAGCGGCACGCTGGATCAGCTTTCGGGCACCCTGCTGCAGACGTTGAGCGAGGGGCGTGCCAAGGCGGATGCGCTCGGCATGATGGTCGACGAGACGATCGAACGGACCCACCGCTTCGCCGAGGACGCCGCGCCGCGGCTGGTCGACGCCTTGCTCCGCGTCCGCGAGACCGCGACGGTCGCTGCCGACAAGGCGCGGGAAACGCTTTCCGCGGTCATCCCGGATGCCGCGGCGCAATGGGAGCAGGCGGGCGCCGAGGCGATGCGCCGCGCCACCGGCGACACCGTCGAGCGTCAGGTCCGCGCCATCACCGATGCGACCGGTGAAGCGGTCGAGGCGGCGACCCGCGCGACCGAGCGCCTGTCCGCACAGGTCCGCCAGATCCTCGAACAGACCGCGCTGGTCGAAGCGAAGATCGATCAGGCACGCAACGAGCGCGACGAGGCGGAACACGATACGTTCGCCCGTCGCGCCTCGCTGCTGATCGAATCGCTCCACTCGGCGTCGATCGACATCACCAAGGCGTTCGCGCCCGAAATATCGGACAGCGCCTGGGCGGCCTATCTGAAGGGCGACCGCGGCGTCTTCACCCGCCGTGCGGTCCGCGTGCTCGACCCCGCCGACGCCCGCGACATCGCCCGGCTGTACGACGACGACGAGACGTTCCGCGAGGCGGTCAATCGCTACATCCACGACTTCGAGAGCATGTTGCGCAACATCCTCGCCCAGCGCGACGGCTCGCCGCTCAGCGTGACCTTGCTGTCGTCCGACATGGGCAAATTGTACGTGGCTCTGGCGCAGGCGATCGAGCGGCTGCGCTGAGCCACAGGCACGGCGATCAGTTGATCGTCGTATGTTCCGGCGAGGATCGATCGTCGGTGAGATCGTCGATCGCCATCGCGATGCGCGCGGCGATATGGTGCCGCCCCTCCTCGTCCATCAGCACGAGCGCGCGGGTCAGCAGATCGAGCGTCTGAAGGCTGGTCGGGGTCACGCGCGCGGCCTTCCACGATCGGGCGGCCCCGGCGGCCACCCTGTCCCGCACCATAACAGATGCAGGACGCGGAATGCTGGCGGCGAGATGACATCGGCGTCATCTCGCCCGCTCACACCGCGTTATACACCGCCTCGCGATTGAAGAGGTCAAGCATCTGCGGCGTGACCCAGCCGAAGCGGTAATTGGCGAAGAACAGGACGAACAGCAGGGTCGCGACGATCGTCACGCGGATCGCAAGCCGGCCGAGGCGGAAGTCGTGCGGGGCGCTTTCGGCCTGCCCGGCGACATAGTCGCCCCCCACCTCGCGCGTCGTGCGGACGCCCCAAGGCAGGACAAGGAAGACCGAAAACGCCCAGAACAGGACGTAGATCGCCAGCATCGACGTCCAGCGCACGGGGATCAGGCCTCGACGATCAGCACGTCGACGATCGGCTTCTTGCCGGTCCAGCGAGTCGCGACGCGACGTACCGCGAGGCGGATGTCCTCGCGACGCCGGTCGAGCTCGCGCTTCTGGCCCTTCATCGCCTCGGCAGCGGCTTCGGCGGCATCCTCGACGAACGCGGCGCGATCCTCCTCGACCGGCACGCCCTGTACCCGGATCTGCGGCCGGCCGAGCGCGCGCCCGTCGCGACCGATCGCCACCGCGACCGAGATCTGGCCGTTGATCGCCAGACGGCGCCGCTCGTTGATCGTCGAGCCGTCCGCCGGCAGGATCACGTCGCCGTCGAGCACCAGCCGGCCGACACCGGCATTGCCGATCTTCTCGACCTTGCCCGGCAGCAGGCGCAGGATGTCGCCGTCGCTCTGCACGATCGACTGCGGCACGCCCTCGCTCAGCGCGAAACGGGCATGCTCCATCATGTGGCGCATTTCGCCGTGGACGGGGATCAGCACCTCGGGGCGGATCCACTTGTACATCTGGGCGAGTTCCGGGCGGCCCGGATGACCGGAGACGTGGACGTGCGCCTGACGCTCGGTAATCATCACCACGCCCTTGCCCGCCAGCGTGTTCTGGATCTTGCCGATCGCCACCTCGTTGCCGGGAATCTGCTTCGACGAGAAGATCACCGTGTCGCCAAGGTCAAGCTTGATCGTATGCGAGCCGTCGGCGACGCGGGCGAGCGCGGCGCGCGGTTCACCCTGGCCGCCGGTGGCGACGATCAGCACCTTGTTCTTGGGCAGGCGCATCGCCGTCTCGGGATCGACCGTCTCGGGGAAGTCGCCGAGATAGCCGGTGGCACGCGCGACCTTCAGGATCCGGTCGAGCGAGCGGCCGGTGACGCACAATTTACGCCCGGTCTCCTTGGCCACCTGACCCAGCGTGTGCAGGCGCGCGGCGTTCGAGGCGAAGGTGGTGACGAGCACCCGCCCCTTGGCCTTGGCAACCTGTTCGGCAAGCCCGACCCGCACCGACGCTTCCGACCCCGACGCGTCCTTGTTGAAGACGTTGGTCGAGTCGCAGACGAGCACGTCGACACCCGCATCGCCGATCCGGCTGAGCTGTTCGGGGCTGGTCGGCTTGCCGATCACCGGGGTGGGATCGAGCTTCCAGTCGCCGGTGTGGAACACCCGGCCGGCCTTGGTCTCGATGACCAGCGCATTGGGCTCGGGGATCGAATGCGACAGCTCGATGAAGCTGACGCCGAACGGCCCGATCTGCACGCCGGCGATGCCGCCGTCCTTGCCCGGCTGGATGACGCGCAGCTTGACGCGATTGGCGTTGCCCTCTTCCTCCAGCTTGCCGCGGATCAGCCCGGCAGTGAAGGGCGTCGCGTAGAGCGGCACGCCGAGGTCCTCGGCGAGATACGGCAGCGCGCCGATATGATCCTCATGGCCGTGGGTCAGCACGATGCCGACGAGATCGTTGATGCGATCCTCGATGAACGAGAGATCGGGCAGGACGATGTCGATGCCGGGATAGGCCGCATCGGCGAAGGTCACGCCGCAATCGACCATCAGCCATTTGCCGGCATGGCCGTAGAGATTGACGTTCATGCCGATCTCGCCGGAGCCGCCGAGAGCACAGAAGAGAAGTTCGTTGGTCTTGGGAGTCATTTAGGTCTTTCAAAGAATGTGGCGCCCGGCGGGCCGATGGATGGCGCGAGCGCGTCTCAGCCGATATGGGCGTTTTGGTACATGATCGCCAGCCCCTGTATCGTCAGGTCCGGCTCGATGACGTCGAACACGTCGGTATGCTGTTCGAACAACGTGGCGAGGCCGCCGGTGGCGATGACCTTGACCGGGCGGCCGATCTCCGCCTTCATCCGTCCGACCAGCCCTTCGATCATCGCGATATAGCCCCAATAGATGCCGATGGTCATCTGATCGACGGTGTTGCGGCCGATCACGCTGCCGTTGTTCTTGGGCGCCTCGATCGCGATCCGCGGCAGCTTGGCGGCGGCGCTGACCAGGGCGTCGAGCGACAGGTTGATCCCCGGCGCGATGATGCCGCCCTTGTAGGCGCCCGAATAATCGCTCGCGTCGAAAGTGGTCGCGGTGCCGAAGTCGATGACGATCAGGTCGCCGTCATGCAGCGCATGCGCGGCGATGGTGTTGACGGCGCGGTCGGCGCCGAGGCTCTGCGGCTCGTCGACGTCGAGCACGATGCCCCATTCCACCGGCGCGCGGCCGGCGATCAGCGCCTCGCTGTGGAAGTATTTCTGGGCCAATACCTGGAGATTGTGCAGCGCGCGCGGCACGACGGTGGCGATGATGACCGCGTCGATCTGGCTGCGGTCATGGCCTTCGAGCGCGAGCAACTGGCTGAGCCAGACGGCATATTCGTCGGCGGTGCGCCGCGGATCGGTGGCGATGCGCCAGCGTGCCTTGATCGTCCGCCCCTCGACCAGCGCGAAGACGACATTGGTATTGCCGGCATCCACCGCGAGCAGCATCGTCAATCCTTCAGGACAGAAACGTCGGCGGCGTGAATGACATGCCGCTCGCTCGACGCCAAGCGCAGGATGAGCGCGCCGTCCGCGTCGAGCCCGTCGAACAGGCCGTCGCGCGTGCCGCCGTCCGGCAGTCGCACGCTGAGCGCGGTGCCGACCGGATGCGCTGCGGCGAGCCAGGCATCGCGGACCGCGGCAAGCCCCTGCCCGCGCCACACCGTCAGCCAGCGGCCGAAGGCTTCCGCCAGTACGTCGAGGAAAGCCTCCGCAGTCACCACGGCCCCGGCGGCGGCGAGGCTCGTCGTCGCGCGATCGGGAAGATCGGGGTGATGCGCCAGATTGACCCCGATGCCGACCACCACCGCGTCCTCGCAGCGCTCGAGCAGGATGCCGGACAGCTTGGCGTCGCCGATCAAGAGATCGTTGGGCCATTTCAGCCGGGCAGCGTCGGGCAAGAAGACGCTGACGGCTCGATGCAGCGCCACCGCGGCGACCAGCGCCAGCGTCGCAGGCTGGGGATCGGCGGGGCGCAGGTGGACCAACGTACTGGCGTAGAGATTGCCGGGCTCGGACACCCATTGGCGCCCGAGCCGGCCCTTGCCGGCGGTCTGGCGCTCGGCGCGGAGCCAGAGCCCCTCCTCGGCGCCCTGGCGCGCGAGGAGGCGCATGTCGGCGTTGGTCGAGCCCGTCTCCGCGACGGTCCGGATCGTCAAATCGCCGGGAACAGCGCGCGCGCCGCAGCCATCGTCCAGCCGCCGAGCAGCGGAATCGCCAGATAGCCGAGCGGCGAGACGAAGGCGGCGGTCAGCACGATCAGCCCGCCCTCGACCGGGTTGTTGCCCTTCGGGAAGGCCGGTGCCGGCTCGTCGAAGTACATCGTCTTGACGACGCGCAGATAGTAGTAAGCGCCGATCGTCGAGGCGGCGATACCGATCACGGCGAGCGGGAACAGGCCGGCGCGCACCGCGGCGTCAAACACCGCAAACTTCGCGTAAAAGCCGAACAGCGGCGGGATGCCGGCGAGGCTGAACATGAAGATGGCGAGCGCGGCCGCAAGGCCCGGGCGGGTGCGCGACATGCCGGACAAAGCCGCAATGCTTTCAACGGGTTGGCCCTCGTCGTCGCGCATCTGCAACACGATCAGGAACGAGCCCAGCGTCATCGCGATGTAGATCGTCATATAGATCAGCACGCCCGACACGCCTTCGGGCGTGCCGGCGGCGAGACCGACGAGCGCGAAGCCGACATTGTTGATCGACGAATAAGCGAGCAGCCGCTTGATGTTGGTCTGGCCGATCGCCGCCACCGCGCCGAGCAGGATCGAGGCGAGCGCGGCGAAGATCACGATCTGGCGCCACTGGTCGGTCGCCGGCCCCATCGCCTCGACCGCAACGCGGACCGCGAGGCCCATCGCCGCCACCTTGGGTGCGGAGGCGAAAAAGGCGGTGACCGGCGTCGGCGAGCCTTCGTAGACGTCCGGCGTCCACATATGGAACGGCACCGCGGCGATCTTGAAGGCGATACCCGCGAAGACGAAGACCAGGCCAAACAGCAGGCCGAGCGACTGCGGACCCGCATAAGCGGCGGCGATGCCGGTGAACAGCGTGGTGCCCGAGAAGCCGTAGACCAGGCTGATGCCGTAGAGCAGGATGCCGCTCGCCAGCGCGCCGAGCACGAAATATTTCAGGCCCGCCTCAGCCGAGCGCGTGTCGCGGCGCATGAAGCTCGCCAGCACATAGGCGGCGAGGCTCTGGAGTTCGAGGCCGACGTAGAGCGTCAGCATGTCGCTCGCCGAGACCATCAGCCCCATGCCGGCGGCGGACAGCAGGATCAGCACCGGATATTCGGGACGCAGATCGTCACCGTGCGTGCGCTGGAAGAAGTCGGGCGCGATCACGATGCTCACCGCCGCGGCGACGAAGATCAGCACCTTGGCGAAGGCGGCGAAGGCGTCGGCACGATACAGGCCGTCGAACGCCGCCCCGCCGTAGCTGGCCGGGCCGAGCAAGGCGAGACAGGCGCCGGCGAGCACCGCGACCGCGGTCCACGAGACGGCCCGCGTCGACGCCGATCCGCCCCAGGCGGACACCAGCATCAGGACGACGGCGCCCGCGCCGAGGATCACCTCGGGCAGGGTCATGGCGAGATTGGCGGCGTAATCCATCAGTGAGCAATTCCGTGGGCGGCAGGCGCCGTGGCGAGGGGCTTGCCGGCAGTCGGCTGGGAATCGGAGACGGGCGTCGCGCGATCGATGCGGGCGAGCAGCACGCCGACATCCTTGCGCATCGGCGCCATGAAGCTCTCCGGATAGACACCCATCCACAAAGCGACGGCGGCGATCGGCGCGAGCAGCCACAATTCGCGATGCGACAGATCCTGCATCTCGCGCACATCGTCCGACTTGATCTCACCGAAGACGACGCGACGATAGAGATACAGCATATAGGCCGCGCCGAGGATGATGCTGGTCGTGCAGAGCAAGGCGATCCAGGTCGACACCTGATAGGTGCCCATCAGCGCCAGGAATTCGGCGACGAAGCCGCTGGTTCCGGGCAGGCCGATCGACGCCATGGTGAAGAACAGGAAGAAGAGCGCGTAGCGCGGCATGTTGATCGCCAGACCGCCGTAGCGGCTGATCTCGCGGGTGTGCAGCCGGTCATAGATGACGCCGACGCACAGGAAGAGCGCACCCGACACCAGCCCGTGGCTGAGCATCATGATCATCGCGCCCTCGATCCCCTGCCGATTGAAGGCGAAGAGGCCGATGGTGACGATCGCCATATGCGCGACCGACGAATAAGCGATCAGCTTCTTCATGTCGGACTGCACCAGCGCGACGAGCGAGGTGTAGATCACCGCCACCGCCGACAGGCCGAAGATCAGCCAGGTAAGCTGGCCCGAGGCTTCGGGGAACATCGGCAGGCTGAAGCGCAGGAAGCCGTAGCCGCCGAGCTTAAGCAGCACGCCGGCGAGGATCACCGACCCCGCGGTCGGCGCCTGCACGTGCGCGTCGGGCAGCCAGGTATGGACCGGCCACATCGGCATCTTCACCGCGAACGAGGCGAAGAAGGCGAGCCACAGCCAGGTCTGCACGTGCGCCGGGAAGTCATAGGCCTGCAACGCCGGGATGCTCGACGTACCGGCGGTTTGCGCCATGTAGAGCATCGCGATCAGCATCAGCAGCGAGCCGAGCAGCGTGTAGAGGAAGAATTTGTACGAGGCGTAGATGCGGTTCACCCCGCCCCAGATGCCGATGATCAGATACATCGGGATCAGCCCTGCCTCGAAGAACAGGTAGAAGAGGAACAGATCCTGCGCCGCGAAGGTGCCGATCATCAGCGTTTCGGTGAGCAGGAACGCCGCCATATATTCGGGCACGCGATTGGTCACCGAGCGCCAGCTCGCGCCGATGCAGATCGGCATCAGGAACACGCTGAGCATGATGAGCATCAGCGCGAAACCGTCGATGCCGAGATCCCAGCGGAAGAAGCCGAACGCCGGGCCCTGCTCGACGAACTGCCATTGCGCGCCACCGATATCGTAATTGGCCCACAGCAGGATGCCGAGCGCCAGATCGACGAAGGTGGCGGCCAGCGCCAGCATACGGGCGGTGGCGGCGGGGACGAACAGGCAGGCGATCGCCGCGAGCGCGGGGATCAGCAGCATGATCGAGAGGATGGGCAGCCCGCTCACTGTGCGATCGCCCAGGTGACGACGGCGGTCAGACCGATCAGCATGACGAAGGCATAGGTATAGACATATCCGTTCTGGAGCCGGCCCGCGAGCCGGCTGGAGAGCTGCACCACCCAGGCCGAACCGTTCGGCCCGAACCGGTCGATCGTCTGTTCGTCACCGCGATGCCACAGCAGACGGCCGATGGCGAAGGCGGGACGGACGAAGATCAGGTGGTAGAGTTCGTCGAAATAATATTTGTGGACGAGGAAGCGGTACAGGATGCGGAACTGGTCGGCGACCGCCGCCGGGAAGCTCGGCGCCTTGATATAGGCATACCAGGCGGTGAACAGGCCGAGCAGCATCGCGATCGTCGCCGACAATTTGATCGGCACCGGCACCTCGTGCATCGCGTGCATCAGATGTTCGCGGAAGGCGATGTCGCCCTTCCAGAACAGCTCGCCCGCATCGGGTTCGATGAAATAGCGGTGGAAGACGAAGCCCGCTGCGATCGCGCCGATCGACAGGATGACGAGCGGCACCAGCATCGGCCACGGACTCTCGTGCGGGTGATAACCACCGGTCCCCGCGGGCAGGTCCTGCTGCGACGCGCCGTGCGTCGACGGCCGATCGCCGCTGTCCTCGGCCTGCGCCGGATTGCCGTGCGCCTCGTCGGCGTGATGCGCGTCATGCCCATGCGCGTGGTGCGCATCGTGTCCGTGCGCGTCGTGCGCATGATCGTCATGGCCGTGGCCATGCGCGTCGTGCAGCGCGTGCTGGATATGCTCCGACGCGGCCCAGCGCGGCTTGCCCCAGAAAGTGAGGAACATCAGGCGCCACGAATAGAAGCTGGTGATCAACGCGACGAGCACGCCGACGAACCACACGCCCGGTTCGCCCGCCGCCCAGCCGGCCTCGATAATCGCGTCCTTCGAATGGAAGCCCGCGAAACCGATGCCGAGCGGATTGCCGAACACCGCGGGCAGGCCGACGCCGGTGATCGCCAGCGTACCCATCATCATGCCCCAGAAGGTCAGCGGGATGCTTTTGCGCAGCCCGCCGTAATAGCGCATGTCCTGCTCGTGGTGCATCGCGTGGATCACCGAGCCCGCCCCGAGGAACAGCAGCGCCTTGAAGAAGGCGTGCGTGAACAGGTGGAACATCGCCGCGCCATAGGCGCCGACGCCCGCCGCGAAAAACATATAGCCGAGCTGCGAGCAGGTCGAATAAGCGATGACGCGCTTGATGTCGGTCTGCACCATGCCGACGGTCGCGGCGAACAGGCAGGTCGCGGCGCCGACCGCCATCACGACGTGCAGCGCGGTCGGCGACATTTCGAACATCGGCGACAGGCGGCAGACCATGAAGACGCCGGCGGTGACCATCGTCGCCGCGTGGATGAGCGCCGACACCGGGGTCGGGCCTTCCATCGCGTCGGGCAGCCAGGTGTGCAGGCCGAGCTGCGCCGACTTGCCCATCGCGCCGACGAACAGCAGCAGGCAGAGCACCGTCATCGTATCGACGCGCATGCCGAGGAAGCCGATCGTCGAGCCCGCCATCGTCGGCGCCGCGGCGAGGATCGCCGGGATCGAGACGGTGCCGAACACCAGGAAGGTGCCGAAGATACCCAGCATGAAGCCGAGATCGCCGACGCGGTTGACGACGAACGCCTTGATCGCGGCGGCATTGGCGGACGGCTTGCGGAACCAGAAGCCGATCAGCAGGTAGGAGGCGAGACCGACGCCTTCCCAGCCGAAGAACATCTGCACCAGCGTATCCGCGGTGACGAGCATCAGCATCGCGAAGGTGAACAGCGACAGATAGGCGAAGAAGCGCGGCTGGTCCGGGTCCTCGCTCATATAGCCCCAGCTATAGAGGTGGACGAGCGCCGACACGCTGGTGATGACCACCAGCATGATCGCGGTGAGCTGGTCGACACGCAGCGACCAGTCGACCGCCATGTCGCCGCTGACGATCCATTTGAGCACCGGCACGACGGTCGCGGTGTTGGTGCCGGCGAGGAAGCCGAGGAAGATCGGCCAGCTCAGCAGGCACGATAGGAACAGCGCGCCGGTGGTGATCGCCTTGGCCGGCACGAAGCCGATCGCCTTGTTGCCGAGCCCGGCAACGATCGCTGCCAGAAGCGGCAGGAACACGATGAAGAGGATGGAGGTCACCTGTATTTAGCCCTTCATCCGATTGACATCGTCGACCGCGATCGTGCCGCGGCCACGGAAATAGATCACCAGGATCGCCAGCCCGATCGCCGCCTCGCCGGCGGCGACGGTCAGCACGAACATCGCGAAAACCTGCCCGACGAGATCGTGGAGATAGGCGGAGAAGGCGACGAGGTTGAGGTTCACCGCGAGCAGGATCAGCTCGATCGCCATCAGGATGACGATCAGATTCTTCCGGTTGAGGAAGATGCCGAGCACACCCATCGTGAACAGGATCGCCGCCACGACCAAATAATGCGTCAACCCAATCACAACTGCACCCCCTCGCCGACCGTCGGCTGGACGTTGCGCGTCGCATCCTGCGGACGGCGCGCATTCTGGCGGCTGATGTTCTGGCCGCGGACGCCGCCACGCTGGCGATGCGTCAGCACGATCGCGCCGATCATCGCGACGAGCAGGACGAAGCCCGCCGCCTCGAACACGAAGAGATAGCGCGTATACAGCAACTGCCCCATCGCCTGGATGTTGGGCACGTCGCCGTCGATCGGCGCGATGCGGCGGCTGATCTTGAGGCCGCCGGCGCTCCAGGCGCCGATGCCGATCAGGATTTCCGCCGCCAGCGCGACCGCGAGCGCGAGGCCGAGCGCGGCATAGCGCGCGACACCGGCGCGCAATTGCGCGACCTCGATGTCGAGCATCATCACCACGAACAGGAACAGCACCGCCACCGCACCGACATAGACGATGACGAGGAGCATCGCGATGAACTCCGCCCCGACGAGCACCATCAGCCCCGCCGCGTTGAAGAAGGCGAGAATCAGCCACATCACCGAATGAACCGGATTGCGCGACGAAATCGTCATCGCCCCCGAACCGATCACGATGATCGCGAAGAGATAAAAGGCTATGGCCTGGATCACGAGTTGGTCGGCCCCCTAAGCCCGGAATCGAATGCGGCGCGCATTAACGGTATGGCGCATCGGCGGCAAGGTTCGCCGCGATCGCGCTTTCCCAGCGGTCGCCATTGTCGAGCAGCTTGGCCTTGTCGTAGATCAGCTCCTCGCGCGTCTCGGTCGAGAATTCGTAATTCGGCCCCTCGACGATCGCATCGACCGGGCAGGCCTCCTGGCACAGACCGCAATAGATGCATTTGGTCATGTCGATGTCGTAGCGCGTCGTGCGGCGGCTGCCGTCATCGCGCGGTTCGGCCTCGATCGTGATCGCCTGCGCCGGGCACACCGCCTCGCAGAGCTTGCACGCGATGCAGCGTTCCTCGCCGTTCGGATAGCGGCGCAGCACGTGCTCGCCGCGGAACCGCGGGCTGACCGGGTTGCGCTCATAGGGGTAGTTGATCGTCGCCTTGGGCTTGAAGAAATACTTCAGCGTGAGGGCGTGCGCCTTCACGAACTCCCACAAGGTGAACGACTTGATGATCTGTGCGACGCTCAAGAGCCCAATCCCGTCATTCGGTCGATCACGACGACCATCAATCCGATCGCGACGCCGATCAGCGCCCGATTCCGTAACGCCTGCGGCCGAAGGCCGCGGGCGATCATCCATTCGCTGGCCCGGCTCATCCGCCGACCGGCACGCGGATCAGCATCAGCACGCCCGACACCAGGAACACCCAGAACAGCGACAGCGGCAGGAACACCTTCCACCCCAGCCGCATCAGCTGGTCGTAGCGGTAGCGCGGCACCGTCGCCTTGACCCAGCTGAACACGAAGAAGAAGAACAGCATCTTCGCGAACAGCCAGATGATCCCGGGCACGTAATAGAGCGGCGCCCAGTCGATCGGCGGCAGCCAGCCGCCCCAGAACAGCGTCGCGTTGAGCGCGCACATCAGCAGCACGTTGGCATATTCGCCGAGCCAGAAGAGCGCGAAGCTCATCGAGCTATATTCGGTCTGATAACCGGCGACGAGCTCGCTCTCCGCCTCGGTCAGATCGAACGGCGCGCGCTGCGTCTCGGCGAGGCTGGAGATGAAGAACATCACCGCCATCGGGAAGAGCAGCGGGTTGATGCCGAAGGCGTTGATGTGGAGGTTGAGCGTGCTGGTCTGCGCCAGCACGATGCCGCTGAGGTTGAACGTCCCCGCCCACATCACCACCGAGATGAGGATGAAGCCGATCGCGACTTCGTAGCTCACCATCTGCGCGGCGGCACGCAGCGCCGAGTAGAAGGGATATTTGGAGTTGGACGCCCAACCCGACAGGATCACGCCATAGACGCCGAGCGACGAGGCGGCGAGCACGTAGAGCAGGCCGACGTTGATGTCGGCGAGCACCACGCCCGCCCCGAACGGCACCACCGCCCAGACGATCAAGGCCACCGTGAAGGTGATGATCGGCGCGAGCAGGAACAACGTCCGGTTCGCGGCGGCGGGGACGATCGTCTCCTGCAGGAAGACCTTGAGGCCGTCGGCGAACGACTGGAGCAGGCCGAACGGGCCGACGACGTTGGGGCCGCGACGCAGCGCCATCGCCGCCCAGATCTTGCGATCGGCATAGATGATCATCGCCACGGCCAGCATCAGCGGCAGCGCGATGACGAGGATGCCGACGATCGTCGCGACGAACCATGCCCAGCCGTAGGACATGCCGACGGTCGTGTTGAAGAAATCGGTCACTGGTCGACTCCAGTCTGGGTCGACGCAAACCACTGGTCGAACCGCAGCAAGACGAAAGCGGCGATCAGCGGCAGCAGCGCCGACGTCAGCGACGCAGACAACCCGAACAACGGATTCGGCCGCACTGGCACCCCGAAAACCAAGGCAAGCGACCCGACGAAATTGATCGCCGCGATTACGAGCAGCACCGCCGGCCCCACATGGATGACCTTACGATAGAAGGGACTCATCACTCCGCCGCCTCCGCGAACGTCTCGCCATGGACCAGTTCGGCCGAACAGCGCTGCATCGTCGGGGACGCGCGGCAGATGGCGTTGGTCAGATAGAAATCCTTGATCGGATAGCCGGTGAGGCTCCCCTGCCCGGCACCGTCGAGCGCCGGCGGGTTCCACTCATAGCCGGCGAGCTCGCCGACGTTGCGCAATGCGGGGACCTCGGCGGTCATCGCCTCGCGCAGCCCGGCGAGGCTGTCGAACGGCAGCGTCGTACCGAGCACTTCCGACAAGGCACGGAAGATCGTCCAGTCCTCGCGCGCATCGCCCGGTGCGAACACCGCGCGCTCGCCACGCTGGACGCGGCCTTCGAGATTGACCCAGGTGCCCGACTTCTCGGCATAGGTCACGCCCGGCAGGATGACGTCGGCATGATGCGCGCCGGTGTCGCCGTGATGGCCGACATAGACCTTGAAGCCGCCGAACTTGGGGTAATCGACCTCGTCCGCGCCGAGGAAGAAGGTCACCGCCGCGTTCGACAGATCGGCGATGCCGCCCTTCTGCGCATAGCCGAGCATCAGCCCGCCCATCCGGCTCGCCGCCATATGGACGACGTTAAAGCCGTTCCAGCCGTCACGCACCAGATTGAACTGCTTGGCGAAGGCGAGCGCGGCGCCATGGCCGCCCTTTAGCGCACCGCCGCCGACGATGACCATCGGCTTGGCGGCATCGGTAAAGAGCTTGGCGACCGCCTCGGGCAGATTGCCGAGCAGCGACAGATCGGCACCCAGCCATTCGACCTTGTAGGTCAGCTCGGTCTCCGGCCCGATCGCGAAGACCTTGGCACCCTTCTTGATCGCCTTGCGGATGCGGGTGTTTACCAGCGGCGCTTCCCAGCGCAAATTGGTGCCGACCAGCAGGATCGCATCGGCCTCTTCGACGCCGGCGATCGTGGTGTTGAAATTGACCGCGGCGAGGCTCGACGTGTCATAGTCCATGCCCGTCTGCCGCCCTTCGAGCAGCGACGAGCCGAGCTTCGCGAGCAGCGCCTTGGCGGCGTACATCGTCTCGCAGTCGACCAGATCGCCCGCCACCGCGGCGACGTTCGCGCCCGCGGCTTCGACCCTGGTCTTGATGACCGCGAACGCCTCGTCCCAGCTGACCGGGGCGAGCTTGCCGTCACGGCGGACATAGGGACGATCGAGGCGACGACGGACGAGGCCGTCGACGTGGTGGCGCGTCTTGTCGTGCGCCCATTCCTCGTTGACGTCCTCGTTGATGCGCGGGACGCAGCGCAGCACCTGACGGCCGCGGCTGTCGAGGCGGATGTTGGTGCCGACCGCATCCTGCACGTCGATGGTGAGCGTCTTCTTGAGCTCCCACGGCCGCGCTTCGTACGAATAGGGCTTCGAGGTCAGCGCGCCGACCGGGCAGAGGTCGACGACGTTGCCACTCAGCTCGCTGGTCACCGCCTGTTCGAGATAGGAGGTGATCTGCATGTCCTCGCCGCGATAGATCGCGCCGATCTCCTCGACCCCGGCGACCTCTTCGGCGAAGCGGACGCAGCGGGTGCACTGAATGCAGCGGGTCATGATCGTCTTGACGATCGGACCCATATACTTCTCGGTCACCGCCCGCTTGTTCTCGGTGTAGCGGCTATGGCCCTTGCCGTAAGCGACCGACTGGTCCTGCAGATCGCATTCGCCGCCCTGATCGCAGATCGGGCAGTCGAGCGGGTGGTTGATGAGCAGGAATTCCATAACGCCCTCGCGGGCATTCTTCACCATTGGCGTGGTGGTGAAGACTTCCTGATTGTCCGCGGCGGGCAGCGCGCACGAGGCCTGCGGCTTGGGCGGCCCCGGCTTCACCTCGACGAGGCACATGCGGCAATTGCCGGCGATCGACAGCCGTTCATGATAGCAGAAGCGCGGGATTTCCTTGCCCGCGGCTTCGCACGCCTGGAGGACCGTCGCGCCCTGCGGCACCTCGACCTCGATCCCGTCTACTTTCAGCTTCGGCATTACTTGGATTCCTGCGACGCGGGACGCACCGGTGGCACGACACCGCGATAAAGAACTTCGCCCAACGCGCCCTCGAGAATGATCTTGCCCAAAGTCAACTTTTGTCCACTCGGCAGACATTGCGAGATATTCGGGGCCAATGCGGCGAATGCCGCATTCTGCGCCGGACTGGCGGTCCGTGCCATGACCACCGCTTTCGCGTCTACAGGATCATGCTCGACGACGCATTGCGCCAGAACGAGCAAACCCATCTGGATATTGCGATCGCCATCGGCCGTCGTTGCCTGCGTGTTGGCGTCGAACGGCACCGCCGGCAACTGCCACGCCACCTTTCTTATCCCAGCCTCGGACCGACGGCGATACAATTCGACGAACAGCGCTCCGCGCAGCAACATCGGCTTGAACCGCATCATGCCGCTTGCCAGACACTCGCTATCCGCCATCGGCGCCAGCGCGCTCGTGTTCACGTCCTCGGCAGGCAGGGTGAGCAACCGGGCAACCCGGCCCGACTGGCGATCGACGGTGCAGCGTGCGAACTCCGCCATTGCAATCCGGCCGCGATCGGCCGCCGACAGGCCCGGCGTCTCCGGCAGCCGCGCGCGGCGGGGGATCGGGATGTTGGTCCCGGTATCCGCCTCGGTCTGCTTCTGTGCGATCGCCCCGGAGGCGATCGACAGTCCGACCATTGCCAGGACGAGCGAAGACCTCACTCGGCAGCTTCCTGCATCGGCGTCAGATCGCCGCCGCTACGTTCGTTGATCCGGCGCTCCAGCTCGGGGCGGAAATGCTTGATGAGACCCTGGATCGGCCAAGCCGCGGCATCGCCGAGCGCGCAGATCGTGTGACCCTCGACCTGCTTGGTGACCTGATGCAGCGTATCGATCTCGGCGATGTCGGCGTCGCCGGTGCGCAGCCGCTCCATCACGCGCCACATCCAGCCGGTGCCTTCGCGGCACGGCGTGCACTGGCCGCAGCTCTCATGCTTGTAGAAGTAGGAGATGCGGCTGATCGCACGGACGATGTCGGTCGACTTGTCCATGACGATCACCGCCGCGGTGCCGAGGCCCGAACCGACCGCCTTGAGGCCGTCGAAATCCATCGGCGCGTCGACGATGTCCTTCGCCGGCACCAGCGGCACCGACGAGCCGCCCGGGATCACCGCGAGCAGATTGTCCCAGCCGCCGCGGATGCCGCCGCAATGCGTCTCGATCAGCTCGCGGAACGTCAGGCCCATCGCGTCCTCGACCACGCACGGCTTATTCACATGCCCGCTGATCTGATAGAGCTTGGTGCCCTTGTTGTTTTCGCGGCCGAAGCCCGAGAACCACGATGCCCCGCGGCGCAGGATCGTCGGTGCGACTGCGATCGACTCGACGTTGTTGACCGTCGTCGGGCAGCCGTAGAGGCCCGCGCCGGCCGGGAACGGCGGCTTCAAACGCGGCTGGCCCTTCTTGCCCTCGAGGCTTTCGAGCATCGCGGTCTCTTCGCCGCAGATATAGGCGCCGGCGCCGCGATGGACGAAGACGTCGAAGTCATAGCCCGAACCGCTGGCGTTCTTGCCGATCAGCCCCTTGTCGTACGCCTCGGCGACCGCGGCGAACAGCGTCTCCGCCTCGCGGATATATTCGCCGCGGATGTAGATATAGGCCGCACGCGCGCGCATCGCATAGCCGGCGATCAGCGCGCCCTCGATCAGCTTGTGCGGATCGTGGCGGATGATCTCGCGGTCCTTGCACGAGCCGGGTTCGGATTCGTCGGCGTTGATGACGAGGAAGTTCGGCCGGTCGGGCTTGGGCTCCTTGGGCATGAACGACCATTTGGTGCCGGTGGGGAAGCCCGCACCGCCACGGCCGCGCAGCCCGCTCGCCTTGATGACGTCGATGATCGCGTCCTGGCCGAGCGCCATCAGCGCCTTGGTATTGTCCCAGTCGCCACGCTTCAGCGCCGCTTCGAGGTTCCACGGCTGGAACCCGTAGACGTTGGTGAAGATGCGGTCTTTATCGGCAAGCATCAGGCGTGTCCGTCCACGAGATCGAGGCGCTGCTTGACCCGGCGCATGTCGCTCGACAGGCCGTCGACGCCCTGCTGGACCGCGGCCAGATGGGTATCGATGCCGAGCAGGCGATGCTCCATCGCCGTCTGCCGCAATTCCATATTGATCATCCGGTCCTTCACATCGGACATATCACCGCGGATGCCACGGAGCATCTCGGTGATGAAGCGGGTATCGCCGACCGTCGGATGTTCGTCAGACATTATGCCCACTCCCCCCGATAATCATGATTGGCGTCGACCATCGCGGTCAGCGTCGTCGGGCCACCCTCCGGGCAGCTCGTCTGGCGGCCGATCGTCGACCCGGCCTTGGGCGTCTCGCCATTGGCGAGCGCCTCGAGCACCGCGACGGTACGGTCGTAGTCGAGGTCTTCGTAATTGTCGTCGTTGATCTGGACCATCGGCGCGTTGGCGCAGGTGCCGAGACACTCGACCTCGGTCAGCGTGAACATGCCGTCCGGCGTCGTGCCGCCCTTGACCAGCCCGCGGTTCTTGCAGGCGGCGAGCACGTCGTCCGAGCCGCGCAGCATGCACGGCGTGGTGCCGCAGACCTGCACATGATAGCGGCCGACCGGCGCCAGGTTGAACATCGTGTAGAAGGTCGCGACCTCGAACACGCGCATGTACGGCACGCCGATCTGACGCGCGACGAACTCGATCACCGGCACGGGCAGCCAGCCCTGCGTCTGCGTCTCGGCGCCGACCTGGCGCTGGGCGAGGTCGAGGAACGGGATCGACGCGGACTGCTCACGGCCCTTGGGATAGCGTGCGAGGATCTCGTTCGCCTTCTTCTGGTTCTCTTCGTTCCAGGCGAAGCCACCCCAGCGGGCGCGGGTCTCGGCTTCGTCGGGAATGTGTGCTGCTTCAGCCATTATTCTCCACCCCGCAATTCCATGCGGCGCTCCACCCGGGTCAGTCGCTCGTCAAAGCGGTCCATGCGGGCGTTCAAACCGGAAATCGACAGCACCATGTTGCCCAGATGCTCTTCCACAACGGTCATGCGCAACTTGATGTCGTGCATATCACCTTCGATATTCGACAAGCGATCATCGATCCGGCGCAACCGCTCCAGGATCAGGTTTTCCACGTTACCGGTCACCGGTCGCACTCGCCGAACACGATGTCCATCGCACCGAGGATCGCGGTGGTGTCGGCCAGCATGTGGCCACGGCTCATGAAGTCCATCGCCTGGAGATGGCTGAACGCGGTCGGCCGGATCTTGCAGCGATAGGGCTTGTTCGAGCCATCGGAGACGAGGAACACGCCGAACTCACCCTTCGGGCTCTCGGTCGCAACATACACTTCGCCGGCGGGGACGTGATAGCCCTCGGTGTACAGCTTGAAGTGATGGATCAGCGCTTCCATCGACTGTTTCATCTCGGCGCGCTTGGGCGGCACCACCTTGCGGTCGGTCGAGGCGATCGGCCCCTCCGGCATGTCGCGCAGGCACTGCTTCATGATCCGCGCCGACTGGCGGACCTCCTCGACGCGCACCATGAAGCGATCGTAGCAATCGCCGCGGGTGCCGACGGGGATGTCGAATTCCATCCGGTCGTAGACGTCATAGGGCTGCGACTTGCGCAGGTCCCAGGGGATGCCCGCGGCGCGGATCATCGGCCCCGAGAAGCCCCAGGCGATCGCATCCTCGCGGCTCACCGTCGCGATATCGACGTTGCGCTGCTTGAAGATGCGGTTGTCGGCGACGAGGCTGATCGCATCCTCGAACAGGCGCGGCAGGCGCGTGTCGAGCCAGTCGGCGATATCGGTGAGCAGCTTGAGCGGCACGTCCTGATGGACGCCGCCCGGCCGCATGTAATTGTGATGCATGCGCGCGCCCGAGGCACGCTCGAGGAAATTGTAGCAATCCTCGCGGATCTCGAACATCCACAGGTTCGGCGTCATCGCGCCGACGTCCATGACGTGGCTGCCGAGGTTCAGCATGTGGTTGGAGATACGGGTCAGCTCGGCGAAGAAGACGCGCAGATACTGGGCGCGGATCGGCACCTCGATATCGAGCAATTTCTCGATCGCGAGCACGAACGTATGCTCCATGCACATCGGCGAGCAATAATCGAGGCGATCGAAATAGGGGATCGCCTGCGCATAGGTCTTGTATTCGATCAGCTTCTCGGTGCCGCGATGCAGCAGGCCAACGTGCGGATCGATCCGCTCGATGATCTCGCCGTCCAGCTCCATCACCAGCCGCAGCACGCCGTGTGCGGCAGGATGCTGGGGGCCGAAATTGATCGTGTAATTCTGGATCGTGACGTCGCCCTCGGTCGGATGCGCCGGGCTGGTGACGTGCATCAGCTCGTCGACATAGGGATCGACCGTGTTGGTGGCGGGCGCGAGATGCGGGTCCTGGCTCACTGATTCTGTCCTCCGCCCTTGGTCGGCACGACGTCCGAATCCTTGGGCTTGTCCTGCCGGGCGTTGCCGGGGCCGGCATCGCCGGCGCCGGTGTTCGCGGTGCCGGTCGAATCGTTCTTGGCATAGGGTTCGCTGCCGGCCTTGGGCGCCTGCGTCGGCGTGCGCGCGGCATCGGCCTTGACGATATCGTCCGCCTTCAACGGCGTTGGTGCGCCCTTGGCCTCGGGCAGCATGCCCTTCTCGTCACCGGGCAGCACATAGGCCGCGCCCTCCCAGGGGCTCTGGAAGTCGAAGTTGCGGAAATCCTGCGCCAGCTTCACCGGCTCGTAGATCACGCGCTTCGCCTCTTCCGAATAGCGCATCTCGACGAAGCCCGAGAGCGGGAAGTCCTTGCGCTGCGGATGGCCGCGGAAGCCGTAATCGGTAAGGATACGGCGCAGGTCGGCGTTGCCGGTGAACAGCACGCCGTACATGTCGTACACCTCGCGCTCCAGCCAGCCGGCGACCGGCCAGATGCCCGTCACCGACGGCACCGGCTTGACGTCGTCGGTGGCGACATGGACGTGCAGGCGATGGTTGCGCGTCAGCGACAGCAGGCAATAGACCACCTCGAACCGCTCCGGGCGGCTCGGATAGTCGACGCCGGCGATCTCCATCAGCTGCTGATATTCGAGACCGGGCGTGTCGCGCAGCTTGGTCAGCGCATCGACGATCGCGGTGCGCTCGACGTAGAGCGCGACCTCGCCGACCTGATCGACCGCGTCGAGCAGCGCCGAACCGAGCGTCGCCCGGACGATCTCGATCGTCTCGCCGTTGAGATCGGCGGCCCAGGCAGGAGCGGGCGCCCTCACCGTTCGACGCTCCCCTGACGGCGGATCTTACGCTGCAACTGCATGATCCCGTAGAGCAGCGCCTCGGCGGTCGGCGGGCAGCCGGGGACGTAGATGTCGACCGGCACGACGCGGTCGCAGCCGCGCACCACCGAATAGCTGTAATGGTAATAGCCGCCGCCATTGGCGCAGCTGCCCATCGAGACGACGTATTTCGGCTCCGACATCTGGTCGTAGACCTTGCGGAGTGCCGGCGCCATCTTGTTGCACAACGTACCCGCGACGATCATCACGTCCGACTGACGCGGCGACGCGCGCGGCGCGGCGCCGAAGCGCTCGAGATCGTAGCGCGGCATGTTGACGTGGATCATCTCGACCGCGCAGCAGGCGAGACCGAAGGTCATCCACCACAGCGAGCCGGTACGCGCCCACTGGAACAGCTCCTCGGTCGAGGTGACGAGGAAGCCCTTGTCGTTGAGCTCGCCGTTGAGGCTGTCGAAGAAGCCCTGGTCGGGCGGCACCAGCGACGTGGCGGTCGCCGGGCGTTCGAGTTCGACGGGTCCGGACATAGCGGTCATTCCCAATCCAGCGCTCCCTTTTTCCAGGCATAGACGAGGCCCAGGGCAAGCTCGCCGATGAAGATCATCATGGAGATCCATGCGGTCCAGCCGATGCTGAAAACCGATACTGCCCAAGGATATAGGAAGGCGGCTTCGAGATCGAAGATGATGAACAGGATGGCGATCAGATAAAATCGCACGTCGAACTGGCTGCGTGGATCCTCGAACGCGGGGAAGCCGCATTCATATTCCGACAGCTTCTGTTCGTTGGGCTTATTGGTGCCGGTCAGCCGGGCGACGACCATGGGCAGGAACACGAACGTGCTCGACAGCGCCAGGGCGACACCCAGGAACAGCAGGATAGGCAGATATTGCGACAGATCGACCAAAGGGCTTCTCGCAGGTGCGAAGGATGTGGGGGTCGCTTTAGGCCCCCAAGGGGGTACGGGCAAGGCCGCGGAGGGTGTGAGAATCACTCTCAATTGGGGAAGCGGCGATCGGCGACGTAGCTAGAAATTCTCCCCCGCCAGGGGGAGGTGGCGCCGCGAAGCGGTGACGAAGGGGGAGGACACGGAACCGAGTTTACCGCTTACCTCCCCCTCCGTCAGCACTGCGTGCTGCCACCTCCCCCTGGCGGGGGAGGAATTCTACAGTCAACGAACTTGATAGGATTCAGCTTAGCGGAGCGCGCCGGCGACCAGTTTGTGGAGCTTGACGTGCAGGCCGTCGTTGCCCGCGAGGAACTCGTTGCGCTCCATCGCCTTGTCGGCGCCGCGGAAGTCGGTAACATAGCCGCCGGCTTCCTTGACCAGCAGCATGCCCGCGGCGGTGTCCCACGGCTTGAGGCCCGATTCCCAATAGCCGTCGAAGCGGCCTGCGGCGACCCACGCGAGATCGAGCGCCGCCGCGCCGAGCCGGCGGATACCGGCGACCTCGGGTGCGATCGCACCGAAGATGCGGCTCCACTGGACGAAGTCGCCATGGCCGAGGAACGGGATGCCGGTGGCGATCAGCGCCTCCGACAGGTCGCGGCGGGCCGAGACGCGCAGCCGCTGGTCGGTGAGCCACGCACCGCGGCCCTTTTCGGCCCAGAAGCTCTCGTCGGTGAGCGGCTGATAGACGAGGCCCGTCGTGATCTCGCGCTTGCCCGACGGGGTCGGCTCCTCGACCGCGATCGAGATGGCGAAATGCGGGATGCCGTGGAGGAAGTTCGACGTGCCATCGAGCGGATCGATGATGAAGCGCGGCTTGTCGGGATCGCCCGCGACCTCGCCGCCCTCTTCCATCAGGAAACCCCAGTCGGGGCGGGCGCGGCGCAGTTCCTCGAACAGCGTCTGCTCGGCGCGCTTGTCGGCGATCGACACGAAGTCGGCCGGGCCCTTGCGGCTGACCTGGAGGTGCGAGACCTCGTTGAAGTCGCGGCGCAGCGCGGTGCCGGCCTTGCGGGCGGCACGCTCGATGACGGTGAAGAGGCCGGAATGGGAGGGCATGGGGATTTCTCTATACCCCTCTCCCGTTCGGGAGAGGGAGGGGCCCGCCGCCGTCGGGCGGTGGGAGGGTGAGGTCGAAGGAAGGCCCTGCCCTCACCCGACCTCGCTACGCTCGGCCACCCTCTCCACAGGGAGAGGGATATCGGTCAGTCGGCGCGGCGGACGTAGGTCTGTTCGTAGACGTCGACGACGATGCGCGTGCCGGCGCCGATATGCGGCGGGACCATGACGCGCACGCCATTGTCGAGGATCGCGGGCTTGTAGCTCGACGAGGCGGTCTGCCCCTTCACGACGGCATCGGCCTCGACGATCATCGCCTCGATCGTGCTCGGCAGCTCGACCGAGATCGGCTTTTCGTCATAGAGTTCGAGCACCACGTCCATGCCGTCCTGCAGGAAGGCGGCGGCATCGCCGAGGATGCCGGCGTCGAGCGTGATCTGCTCGTAATTGTCCTTGTCCATGAAGGTCAGCGCATCGCCGTCGCGGAACAGGAACTGGAAGTCCTTGGTGTCGAGGCGGACGCGCTCGACCGTCTCGGCGGAGCGGAAGCGGACGTTGTTCTTGCGGCCGTCGATCAGGTTCTTCATCTCGACCTGCATATACGCACCGCCCTTGCCGGGCTGCGTGTGCTGGATCTTGACGGCGCGCCAGATGCCGCCCTCATATTCGATGATGTTGCCGGGACGGATGTCCACGCCGCTGATCTTCATGGATCTGAACCTATTGGAAAGAGCGAGATAGGCGCGCGACTGGCGCACGCCCGGTGGCGCCCCTTTACCGTCCCCGCGCGCGGCCGGCAAGCAGCGGGAAGGGATTGACGTCCTCGCCCTGATGCCAGCGCTCGCCGGGCTGCATGCGCTGCAGGCCGAAATGGAGGTGGTAATTGCCCGCGCCCGCATCGCCGGTGTCGCCGACATAGCCGATCGGCTGGCCCGTCCTGACCTGCTGCCCCTCGTGCAGGCCGGGGGCGTAGCCGGCGAGATGCGCATAATAATAGATCCAGCGGCGGTCGGGCGAGCGGATATATGCGGTGGTGCCGCCGAGGTTGGATGCGAACAGCTTCTCGACAGTGCCGGGGGCCGCGGCGATCACCGGCGTGCCGGCGGCGGCGGGAATGTCGGTGCCGTGATGGCCGCGGCTGCCGCCGCCCCGCGGGTCCATCCAGCTGTCGACGATCGCCGCGCGGCGGACGCCGGCGACGGGGACGGCGAGCGGCGCGTCGTCTCGCGCCGAGGGTTCGCCGACCGCTACGCCGACGTGGGGCGCGGTCGTGCGCGAGGCGGTGCCGAAGCTGGTCATCGCCGCGAAGGCGGCGCCGAGCAGGACGACGACGGCGAGGATGATCCAACCGAGGCGGGTCATGCGCCCTGCCTCATCCACCTCGTCACCCCGGATGTGTTCCGGGGTCCACCCATTCGCAGGAAAATCGTATCCGCCGCGTGCCGCCGCTCCACGCCGCAGAGCGGACCCCGGAACAAGTCCGGGGTGACGGAGCATCGGCCGCTCACGCCTGGAACACCGCCTTGGTCCCCGGCTTCACCATCTGCGCGAGGCGCGCGACGTCCCAGTTGGTCAGGCGGATGCAGCCGTGGCTTTCGGTGCGGCCGATCAGCTCGGGATGCGGCGTGCCGTGAATGCCATAATGCTCCTTCGACAGATCGAGCCAGACGACGCCGACCGGACCGTTCGGCCCCGGCGGCAGCATCTCCTTCTGATCGCCTTTCTTGGCGTCCCAGAACAGCGCAGGGTTATAGTGGAACTTGGGATTGTAGTCGGCGCCGTAGATCTTCCAAGTGCCGAGCGGAAGCGGGTCGTGTTCCGAGCCCATCGTGGCGCTGAACTGCGCGATCAGCTTGTCGTCCTTGTCGAGGACGCGGAGCACCTTCTCCGACTTGTCGACGACGATATGATCGGCGACCGGCTGGTTGGCGTCGACATTGAGCATGTTGAGCGTCTGGCGCCAGTGGTCCGGCAGCTTGGGATCGTAGGCGCGGCTGGCGGGCAAGGCGTTCGGAACGACGATCGTATTGCCGACCTTGAGTCGCGTGTCGGGCGAGTTGAGCGCGATCAGCACCGCCGGCTGGGTGTGGAACATCTCCGCCAGCTTTTCCATCGGCGTGGCATAGCCGAGGCTCGGCAGCTTGGCCTGTTCGCCATAATCCTTGGGCAGCGGGTTGTAATACGGCCCGGCGAGCGCCTCGCGGGTCAGCACGAAGCGCGCGGTGGGGCGCTTGGCGCGATACGGGTAGAGCGCCTGCAACGTCGCGGCATCGGGCTTGCCGGTGCGCGGCAGGCCCTTGGCCTCCTGGAAGCCCTTGAGTGCGGCGGTGAGCGACTGGCCGCCCTTGCCGTCGAGCACGCCCGGACCGAAACCGAGCGAGTCGAGGATCACCTGCACATGGAGGATGTTGCGATCGAGCGCCGGGGCGGCCGGCTGGGGGACCGCCTGGGGGACCGGCTGTGCGACCGTCCGTTGTGCGATCGTCGGGGCGGCGAGCGCGGCGCCCGCAAGCAGCGCCGTAGCCAGAACCATCTTCATGTCGCCAATCCCTTCAACCGTTACGCTGGTGGATCAAACGGTCCGCAGCAATTGTGGTTTCGCAGGTGGCGTTTTATCCCGATCGCCTGCCGGTCAGCCGCGCAGCACCTCGGCGAACGCCCGCACCGCGGCCGCCTCGTCGCCGCCCCATACCGCGCCGGATACGGCAAGAAAGTCCGCTCCCGCCGCGACCAGTGCCGGCGCATTGGCCGGCGTGATGCCGCCGATCGCGACGCTGGGCAGCTCGAACATCGACGCCCACCACGACAGGATCGAGGGTTCGGGGTGATGTTCGACCGCCTTGGTCGTCGTCGGATAGAAGGCGCCGAAGGCGACATAGTCCGCGCCGCCCTCACCGGCTTCCATCGCGAGATGACGGCTGTCGTGACAGGTCACGCCGATCTGCACCTCCGGCCCGAGCGCGTCGCGCGCCTCGCGCGGGTCGCCGTCCTCCTGGCCAAGATGGACGCCATCGGCGCCGAGCCGCTTCGCCAGCGCGATACTGTCGTTGACGATGAACGCGACCTCATGATCGGCGCAGATTCGCTGCAACGGCTCGGCGAGCTTGGCGGCGATATGCTGGTCGACGTCCTTGACGCGGAACTGGAAGGCGGCGACCGGGCCGGCATCGAGCGCGCGCGCCAGCCGGTCGGCGAAACCGCCCGTCACGTCGAGCGGCGAGATCAGATAGAGCTGGCACGGCGGCCGGCGGTCGTTGCGCCGGAAGTTGGCGGCGAAATCAGGATCGAGGGGGCCAAGCGGATCGTCTTCGGTCATCCCGGCCCCCTACATGGATCACCGCCCCGGCGAAAGCCGGAGCGGCACATGGGCGATCAGGCCGCCTCGCCCTTGTAGATGGCGATCAGCTTGCCGAGCATGTCGAGCGCGTCCTCGCGGCTGCGCTGGAAGGTGTTGCGGCCGATGATCGAGCCGTTGCCGCCGCCCGCCAGAATGTCGCGCGCGTCCTGATAGACCGCGTCGGCGCCCTTGGCGGCGCCGCCCGAGAAGACGACGATGCGGCGGCCGGCGAAGCTCGCCTGCACGACGTGGCGGACGCGGTCGGCCTGGTTGGACCAGTCGGTGCCCTCATAGACGCGCTTGGCCTCCTCCTGCTCGATATGCGCGGACGGCAGCTTCACCTTGATGATGTGAGCGCCGAGCAGCGCCGCCATGTGCGCGGCATAGGCGCCGACGTCGAGTGCCAGCTCGCCGTCCTTCGACAGCTTGCCGCCGCGCGGATAGCTCCAGATCACGGTGGCGATGCCGACCGACTTGGCCTCCTCGCTGAGCTCGCGGATCTCCTCCATCTGCTCGAAGATGCCGTCCGAGCCCGGATAGATGGTGAAGCCGATCGCGGCGCAGCCGAGGCGCAACGCGTCGGAGACGCTGGCGGTCACCGCCTGATCGATGGTGGTCGCCCAGCTGTTCGAGCTGTTGAGCTTGAGGATCGTGGGGATCTGCCCGGCGAAGGTGTCGGCGCCCGCCTCGAGCGGCCCGAGCGGCGCGGCATAGGCCGACAGGCCGGCGTCGATCGCGATCTGGTAATGGTAATGCGGGTCATAGGCGGGCGGGTTGACCGCGAAGGAGCGCGCCGGGCCGTGCTCGAAGCCCTGATCGACGGGCAGGATCACCAGCTTGCCGGTGCCGCCCAATTTGCCCTGCATCAGGATGCGGGCGAGGTTCGCCTTCACCGCGGGGCTGGTCGCTTCGTATTTGTCGAGGATCACCTTGACGGCGGGGGTGACGGTGGTGGTCATGGGTCGGCTCCTTGGGTCGGATAGGGTCAGAGCATCAGCCAGCGGCGCAGCGCCTGGTCGATCTGCTCCATGCGGGTGGGGCTGGCGTGACCGATCACCCGGGTGATCCGCTCGCGCGCGACGCTGGAGATCCGGTCGATCTGCACCTCGCATTCCGCGGTCAGGCCATTGTGCTCGCGCGGCGACATCACCACCCGGAACAGGGCCTCGCCGCCGATGACGTTGGTCAGCGGACAGACGGTGATCGTCGCATGCGTCGCGTTGAACAGGTCGGACTGGACGACGACGCAGGGCCGCGCCGCTTCGCCGTCAGGTCCGTCGACCAGCGCGATGGCGCCATGCGCTATCTCCACGCGGCACCGTCCTGCCAGAACACGACATCCTCGACCGAGGCGCGGGCGGAGGCGCGGGTCGACTGGCGGCGGGCCTCGCGACGATAGGCGTCGTCGTGCAGATCGACGTAGCGGCGCACCGCCTCGCGTGCGATATCGCTCTTGCTGCGCCCCTGGGTGCGCGCGACCGCGGCGAGCCGCTCTTCCAATTCGGTATCGAGTCGTACGCCGAGCATGCCACCTGCCTGTTAAACGCGTTTAACATAGCCCGGACGTGGCGGGCGATCAACCGCTTAGGTCGGCGATATTGACGATGCCGGGGATGTCGTGATCAATCGGCGCCCGGGGGGAAAGATCATCATGCGGCTGCTTCATCTGGCCTCGGCCTTGGCGCTGGCGACCACGCCCGTCGTGTCGGCGGAGGCCGCGCCGCGGTCCGGACTGATCGGCCAGCCGGCGCCCGATTTCGAACTGACGCTGATCGATGGCGGCAAGGTCAGGCTCGCCGATCTGCGCGGTCAGGTCGTCGTGCTCAACTTCTGGGCGACGTGGTGCGGGCCGTGCCGCCGCGAATTGCCGCTGCTCGACGGCTATTATCGCCTGCAGAAGCAGCATGGGCTGCGCGTCTTCGCGGTGGCGACGGAGGATTCGGTGCCGGCGCGGCTGATGAAGCCGCTGTTCGCGGCGATGGCGATCACGCCGACCAAGCGGGTCAAGGGCCGCTACGCGCTGATCGGCGGGGCGGTGCCGACCAATTACATCATCGATCGCGCTGGGATCGTCCGCTACGCCAAGGCGGCGGCCTTCGACCTGGACGACCTCAACACGATCCTGACACCCTTGTTGAACGAGGCGCCGCCCGCCTGAGCGGCGCCTCGCTAAGTGTCAGCGGCCGATCAGCGCAGCGACGCCGGGCAGGTCCTTGCCTTCCATCCATTCGAGAAAGGCACCGCCCGCGGTCGAGACGAAGGTGAAGCGGTCGGCGACCCCGGCCTGATTGAGCGCGGCGACGGTGTCGCCGCCACCCGCGACCGAGACGAGGCTGCCGTCCTGGGTCAGCGCCGCGGCGGTGCGCGCGAGGCTGACAGTGGCGACGTCGAAGGGCGGCGTCTCGAACGCGCCCATCGGGCCGTTCCACACCAGGGTACGGCAATTCTTGAGCACGTCGCCCAGCGCCTCGACCGCGCTAGGGCCGACGTCGAGGATCATCTCGTCGGCGGCGACCTCATGGACGTTGACGGTGCGCACCGGCGGATTGGCGCGGAATTCCTTCGCCACCACCACGTCGTACGGCAGGTGGACGGTGCAATTGGCGCGGTCCGCCGCTTCGAGGATCTCCTCGGCGGTGCCGGTCAGGTCGTGTTCGCACAGCGACTTGCCGACGTTGACGCCGCGGGCGGCGAGGAAGGTGTTGGCCATGCCGCCGCCGATGATGAGGTGATCGACGCGGGTGACGAGATGCTTGAGCACGTCGAGCTTGGTCGACACCTTGGCGCCGCCGACCACCGCGGCGACGGGATGTTCGGGGTTACCGAGCGCCTTTTCGAGCGCGACGAGTTCGGCCTCCATCGCGCGGCCGGCGAAGGCGGGCAGGACATGCGCCAGCCCCTCGGTCGAGGCGTGCGCCCGATGCGCGGCGGAGAAGGCGTCGTTGACGTAAAGGTCGCCGAGTTTCGCAAAGCGTTCAATGACTTGCGGGTCGTTCTTCTCTTCGCCGCCGAAGAAGCGCGTGTTTTCGAGGATGGCGATATCGCCGGGCTGGAGCATCGCGACCGCGTCCTCGGCGCCCTCCCAGTCGATGTAGCGGACCTCGCGGCCGAGCACATGGCTGTAGGGCCGCGTCAGCATCGCCAGCGACATCTCAGGGTTCGGCACGCCCTTGGGACGGCCGAAATGCGCGAGGATCAGCACGATCGCGCCGCGGTCGGCGAGTTCGGTGACGGTCGGCAGCGTCGCGCGCAGCCGCGTATCGTCGGTCACCGCACCATCCGCCATCGGCACGTTGAGGTCCTCGCGGACGAGCACGCGCCGGCCGCTGATCTCACCCATATCGTCGAGCGTCTTGAAGGCCTTGGTCACATCGTCTTCCTTCATCTCTTGAACTATCGACCCGTTCGTACTGAGCTTGTCGAAGTACGGTGAGTCTCAATGCCCTTCGCAGGCTCAGGGCGAACGGTGGAGGGCTATGTGATGCCGGGCTGGATCACCGTCACCGCATCGCCGAGCGCGATGCGCCCGCCCGCCTTGACGCGCGTACAGGCGCCGCCCCGCCAGTCGGGGGTCAGCGCCGCCTCGAGACCGGGCGCGACCGCCTCCATGCGGAAGCAGGGATCGCATTCGACGGTGATCTCGAGCTCGACCGTGCCGATGCGGATCCGCATCCCCGGCACCTGCGGAATGTCGATGCCGTCGAGCAGCAGATTGGCCCGCCGCTCCTGCCACGGGACCGCCTGCCCCAGTTCGGCCATCGCCGCCTGCCAGTCGCCGCGCTCCATCAGCGTCACCTGACGCCGGCCGCGGCCGTTGGGCTTGACCCGCCCGCGGCAATCGCCGTCGAGCCCGCCGTCGACGGTCACCTCGACCGTCTCCAGCAGCTCCATCGGCCCCTTGGGACGGGCATGCCGGGCGATCCCGACCAGCACGCCGCCCGGCATGGCCATCGGCTTAGAGGAAGCTCGCCATCACGGTCGCGGTGTCGACCATGCGGTTGGAGAAGCCCCATTCATTGTCGTACCAGCTCACCACGCGGACGAGCTTGCCGTCGAGCACCGCGGTTTCGAGACTGTCGACGGTCGACGACTGCGGCGAATGCATCAGGTCGATCGAGACAAGCGGCTCGTCCGAATAGACCAGCACGCCCTTGAGCGGGCCGTCTTCCGACGCCGCCTTGAGGATCGCATTGACCTCGTCCTTGGTCGTGTCGCGCTTCGGTGTGAAGGTCAGGTCGATCAGGCTGACGTCCGGCACCGGTACGCGGATCGCCGACCCGTCCAGCTTGCCCTTGAGCTCGGGCAGCACCTCGCCGACCGCGCGGGCGGCGCCGGTGGTGGTCGGGATCATCGACATCGCGGCGGCGCGGGCGCGGCGCAGGTCCGGGTGGATCTGGTCGAGGATCTTCTGGTCGTTGGTATAAGCGTGGACGGTGGTCATCAGGCCGCGTTCGATGCCGATCGCGTCGTTGAGCACCTTGGCGACCGGCGCGAGGCAGTTGGTCGTGCACGAGGCGTTGGAGACGATCGTGTGCTCGGCGGTCAGCTTGTCGTGGTTGACGCCGTAGACGACGGTCAGGTCGACGCCCTTGCCGGGCGCCGAGATCAGCACCTTCTTGGCGCCGGCATCGATATGCTTCTGGCAGGCGACATTGTCGGTGAAGAAGCCGGTGCATTCGAGCACCAGCTCGACGCCCAGTTCCTTGTGCGGCAGATTCGCGGGATCGCGCTCGGCGGTGACGCGGATGCGCTTGCCATCGATGACGAGGTCGTTGCCTTCCGCGACGACGGTGCCGGGATATTTGCCGTGGACGCTGTCGCGGCTGAACAGCCAGGCGTTCGACTTGGCGTCGGCCAGGTCGTTGATCGCGACCAGTTCGAGGTCGCCGGCGTTGCGCTCGATGATCGCGCGGGCGACGAGACGTCCGATGCGTCCGAAGCCGTTGATCGCAACCTTCACCGTCATCTGGTCTCTCCTCGCGTGTGCATGAACTGCGCGACGCATCGGGCCGCGCTGGGCGCGCCAGCCTTTGCGAGGGTGCGGCCCATTCTGTCAACCGCGCGCGGCGTGCGCCGGTCCGATTGCGGGACGGGCTTTGCCCGCTTGCCGCTCGCCCCGGCCGCGCCTACGTCGCCTGCCATGCCCGACACTCCCAGTGCGGTCGATCGCATCGATGCCGCGATCGCCCGAATCGAATCCGCCATCGACTCCCGCGCCCGGGCCGGGGACGCGCTCGCCCGCCGCCACGCCGCGCTGAAGGCGCGGATGGCCGAGGCGGTGGCGGCGCTGGACGACGTCATCGCGCGCGGCACGGCCTCCTGATGGCCAATGTCACGCTGACCATCGGCACCCGGCCGTTCACCGTCGCCTGCCGCGACGGCGAGGAGGCGCGGCTGCAACAGCTCGGGCGGATGCTCCACGAACGCTGGCCGACGGCGTTGCGCGCGGCGGCGAACATTCCCGGCGAGCGGGCGATGCTGTTCGTCGCGCTGATGCTGGCCGACAATCTCGACGAGATCCAGCAGCGCCCGCCCGAGGGCGCGGCGGTGAGCGAGCCGGCGCTGGCACGGATTGCCGACCGGCTGGAGGCGCTCGCCAACGCGCTGGAGCGCGATCCGGGGTGATTGGGGGCGCTACCCCCTCCTCTTCGTCATCCCGACGAAAGTCGGGACCCATGGATGCGATGGCGGCAGGGGTCGCGCTCAACCGTCAGCGACATCGTGACCATGGGTCCCGGCGTGCGCCGGGATGACGAAAGGGGGGCGGGATAGATGGCCGCACCCATTGCCACCACCCCCGCGACGCACTAGATCATGAGGCGGCGGGTTCTGCCCGGTACGAGCCTTACTTTATCCCTGAGGCTATTCATCATCCAAGGGGGCTGTCCCTGCTAGGACCCTGGTCCGAAGTATATGGTCCCCACCTGACGTTACCAGGCGTCGGCGGATACTTTGGCACACGGCCACGGCGGTCCCGCCACCCGCCCCTTCCCTCCCGCGCGCAGCGAACCGGAGCGATGACCGACAAGCTCGCCCTTCGCGCCCGATTGCGCGCCGTCCGCGATGGCTTCGCGCGCGATCGTGCCATCCTCGTCGCGGACGCATTCCGTGCGCGGCTGCGCGAGGGTCTCGTCGTCGCCGGCTATATGCCCCTCGGCAGCGAGGCGGACCCAGCCCCGCTCATCGCCGCCGCCCGTGCCGCCGGATGCCGCATCACGCTGCCCCATGTCACCGGCCGCAGCGCACCGATGCGCTTCCTCGCATGGGACGCGGCGACACCGCTCGTCGCGGGGCTCTATAGCCTGCTCCAGCCCCAGGCCGACGCCCCCGAATTGCGCCCCGACATCGTCCTGACGCCGCTGGTCGGCTTCGACCGCGCCGGCCATCGGCTCGGACAGGGGGCGGGCTATTACGACCGCGTCTTCACGCAGCTCCCCGACGCCTGGCGCATCGGCATCGCCTGGTCGGTGCAGCAGGTCGACGCCTGCCCAGCCGACCCGTGGGACGTGCCGCTGCACGCCATCGCTACCGAATCGGATTGGATCGTCCCATGACCCCCAGTTGGCGCAAACCCGCAGGCGTCCTGCTCATCCTGATGCTGATCGGCCTGTGGTGCGCGATCGTGGTCAGCGCGTCGGGGATCATCGGCGGCTGGCCGTGGTGGCTGCAACTGCCCTTCTATCTCGTCACCGGGATCGTGTGGATCATGCCGATGAAGCCGCTGCTGCTCTGGATGGAAACCGGACGCTGGCGATAGGGATCGGGGGGGGCATCATCCGTGAACCGGATGGCGCGAGTGACGGGGCTCGAACCCGCGACCTCCGGCGTGACAGGCCGGCGCTCTAACCAACTGAGCTACACCCGCGTGATACGCGGTCGGAGCAGATCGTCCGCCCGACCGGCGACGCGACATACTCCCGCATGTTCCGAAGACTTTCCCGTTCCCGAGGAGGGAATGGCGCGAGTGACGGGGCTCGAACCCGCGACCTCCGGCGTGACAGGCCGGCGCTCTAACCAACTGAGCTACACCCGCTGAAAGCGTTGAGGCGCGCCAACTAGGCGAGGTGCGGGGGGGTGTCAACGGCCTATTCGCGCGCCGGATCGTTCCCGCCCTCATCGCGCTTCCGGCGAGCGCGTTCCTGCTGCACCAAGGTGCCGTGTTCGAACAGGAAGCCGGCGATATCGGGCTTGCCCGCCGCGCCGAGCACGGTCTGGATGATGATGAGCAGCGGCACCGCGAGCAGCGCCCCCGCCGTCCCCCACACCCAGCCCCAGAAGCTGATCGAGACGAGGATCATCAGCGGGCTGATCGTCAGACGGTGGCCGACGATCAGCGGCGTGATCGCATTCGCCTCGAGGAAGTGGCAGCCGATCATCACCGCCGGCGGCAGCATCGCCACCCAGATGTCGGTGAAGGTCATCATCCCGCCGATCGCCAGCAGGAAGGCGGCGATGATCGGCCCGAAATAGGGGATGTAGTTGAGCAGCGCGACGATGCCGCCCCACATCAGCGGCGACGGCATGCCGATGAAATACAGCGCGCCGGCGACGACGCCGCCCAGCGTCAGGTTGATGAGCGTGATCGTGCCGAGATAGGCCGAGACGTCGTCGACGACGTCCTGGATCACCCGCGCGGTCGCCATCGCGCCGTCGAAGCTGGTACGGCCGGTGATCGTCTTCTTGCGCATGCCGGTCCAGCCGGAGAGGAAGAAGAAGACGATCAGGATGCCGAAGAAGAACTGGACGATCACCGTCGGCGCCGAGGTGGCGGCGAGTTCGAGGATCGAGCTGGGCGGCGCGACCGCGGCGGTCTGCGGCTGGCGCACCGGCGTGGAGGCGATCTGCCGGAACATCTTGTTCACCGACTTTTCGAGCGTCGAATAGAGGTCGAGCAGCGGCGACAGATTGTGCTGGATGCGGCTGATCCGGCTGGGGAGCAATTGGAAGAAGTCGGTCGCGGGGACGACGATCGCCGCGATCACGACGTTGACGATGATGAGGAAGACGAGGACGCAGAACAGCGCGGCGATCGCCGACGGGATGCGGCGCCGCTCCAGCCATTCGAGCACCGGCACCAAGGCGATCGCGATGACCAGTGCGATGGTCAGCGGCATGAAGAATTCCGCCCCCGATTTCAGCGCGAACGGAATGCCGAGCGTCAGGCCGATGCCGGCGATCAGCGTCAGCGCGGCGAGCAGACGGTCGCGGCGCTGCGCGATGCGGCCGATCTCGCTGCGCGTGCCGGGCAGCAGCGGCGCGCCGAGCGCGACCTGCTCCTCGGGCGTGATGACGGAAGCGGGGGATATCGAAGCGGGATCGTCGGCCATAGCCCTTCACCCTAGCGCATTTTCGGCCGCCGCCACCGTGGTTCTTGCGATTGGTCAGCCGGCATCGGCGAACAGCGCTTTCAGCTCCTTCTTCAGGATCTTGCCATTGGCGTTGCGCGGCAGCGGCGTGGCCATGAAACGGATCGCGACCGGGACCTTGAACCCGGCCAGCCGGGCGCGGACGAAGGCCTGCAACTCGGCCTCGTCCGCGGTGCAGCCGGGGCAGAGATGGACCACCGCCGCCGGCTCCTCGCCGAGCGTCCGGTGCGGAATGCCGACCAAGGCCGCGTCGGTGACCGCGGGGTGGGCGTAGAGGACGTTCTCGACCTCGATCGAATAGATGTTCTCGCCGCCGCGGATGACGATGTCCTTGGCGCGGTCGGCGATGAACAGGAACCCTTCGGCATCGATTCGCGCCAGATCGCCGGTACGCACCCAGCCGTCGACGAAGGTCGCCGCGGTCGCCTCCGGCTTGTTCCAATAGCCTTTGGCGATCATCGGCCCGCGCGCCCACAATTCGCCGATCGTATCGGGCGGCAGCACGGTGACGCCATCCTCGCCGCGCACCTCGATGTCCGCCGCCGCGACCGCCGCGCCGGCGCTGTCGGGACGGTTGAGATAATCCTCGCCGCCATGCTGCGTCACCGTCGCGGTCGTCTCGGTCATTCCCCAGCCGTTGCCGGGCAGCGCGCCGAATTCCTCGTAGATGCGCCGGACCAGCTCGGGCGCGGAGGGCGCGCCGCCATAAGCGATCGAATCGAGCGACGAGAGGTCGTAGCGGTCGCGATCGGGGTGTTCGAGCAGCTGCCAGGCGATGGTCGGCACGCCGCCCGTCAGGTTGACCCGCTCGCGCGCGATGATCTCCAGCGCACGCGTCGCATCCCATTTGCGCATGAAGACCAACGTCGATCCGGTCGCCACCGACCCCATCATCCCCGCCGAACAGGCGGTGACGTGGAACAGCGGGATGACGGTGAGCGCGACGCGCGGCGTCGGATCGGGCGGCGCCTCGCCGCGGCGCAGATAGGCACGCGCGGCGGTAAAGCCGCTCGACAGGATGTTGCTGGTCAGGTTGCGGTGCGTGCCCAACGCCCCCTTGGGCGCACCGGTGGTGCCGCTGGTGTAGAAGATCGTCGCGTCATCCTCGGGGGCCAGCGCCGCCGCAGGGAGCGCCGCATCGGGCAAGGACGGCCAGTCTCCCGGCGTCCCGATGACCGATTCGAGCCGCGTCGCGCCGGTGACATCCGCGGCGGCGCGGGCGACGAGGACGTGTGCGAGATCGGGCAAGCCGGCATAGAAAGGCGCCAGCCGGTCGTGGCGCTCGGCATCGGCGATCAGCGCCGTCGCGCCCGAGTCGCGCAGGCCGTAATCCAGCTCCGCTCCGGTCCACCAGGCGTTGAGCGGGACGACGATCGCGCCGATCGAAACCGCGGCGAAGAAGGCGACCGGCCATTCGGGCAGGTTGCGCATCGCCAACGCGACGCGGTCGCCCTTGCCCACCCCGCGCGCGACCAGATCGGCGGCGAGCGCGGCGACGGCGCGATGATGCGCGTCGTACGTCACCCGCTCGTCCTCGAAGACGACGAACAGCCGGTCGCCGTGCGCGCGACTCGCCGAAACCAGATCGCGCAGCGTCGGCGGCGCGTTCTTCCAGACGCGGGTCGCGACGCCCTGGAGGACGATCGTCTCCATCTCGAACTTCGCGCCCGGCGCGGTCAGCAGCGCATGCGCCTGCGCGATGGACATCGCCGGCCATGACGCCGGCAGCGGGACAACCGAAGCGCTTGGCAAAACTGCATCCTTTCGTCGGCGAGGCCTGCAGCGACCTGCGTTTCGACGAAAGGTTACTGTTGATTCCGGCCCCGCTCAAGGCAATAGAGGACAAAGTTTAGAAATCGGGGTATGGCAACAGGATGACCAATGCGACCGCCTCCGCGACGGGTTTCGATGCCGGCCGCCTCACCGCGATCGATGCCTTTCTAAAGGCGCGGTATCTCGACACCGGGCTGCTCCCGCACGCGCAGCTGCTGATCGCGCGCGACGGCGAGATCGTCCATTTCTCGCATCAGGGTGCGGCGCGCGAGGGCGGCGCGCCGATCGACGACCGGTCGCTGTTCCGCATCGCGTCGATGACCAAGCCGATCACCTCGATCGCGTTCATGATGCTGGTCGAGGCGGGCAAGGTGGCGGTGGATACGCCCGTCCATCACGTCCTGCCCGCATTCAAGCAGCTCGGCGTCTACAATGGCGGGGGCGCAGGGGTGCCGTTCGCGACGAAGCCGACCGCGGAGCCGATGCGGATGCTCGACCTGCTGCGGCACACCTCCGGGCTGACCTACAGCTTCCAGAACCGGTCGAACGTCGACGCCGCCTATCGCGAGGGGCGGATCGAAAGCTGGCACGGCAATCTCGACCTCGACGGCTTCGTCGCCGCATTGGGCAAATTGCCGCTGGAATTCTCGCCCGGTGAGGGCTGGAACTATTCGGTCGCCACCGACGTGCTTGGCGCGGTCATCGAGCGGGTGTCGGGCCAGACGCTCGACGCCTTCTTCGCGGAGCGGATCTTCGCGCCGCTCGGCATGGACGACACCTTCTTCCAGGTGCCGGCCGACAAGATCGACCGGCTGACCGATTGCTATACGCTCGGCGAGGCCCGGCAGCGCCAGCTCTACGATCGCGGCGAGGCGAGCGCGTGGAGCCGGCGCCCGAAGCTGCTGTCGGGCGGCGGCGGGCTGGTGTCGAGCGCGCTCGATTATCACCGCTTCTGCCGGATGTGCGAGAATGGCGGGACGCTGGACGGGGTGCGCATCGTCGGACGCAAGACGCTCGACCTGATGACGATGAACCATCTGCCCGGCGGCAAGGATCTCGCCAGCCTGTCGCGCTCGTTGTTCAGCGAGACGCAGAATGCCGGCACCGGTTTCGGCCTCGGCTTCGCGGTGACGCAGGACGTTGCGAAGACGATGATCCCGGGGTCGAAGGGCGAATATTATTGGGGCGGCATGTTCTCGACCGCCTTCTTCATCGACCCCGTCGAGCGGCTGCACATGGTGTTCATGACGCAGTTCAGCCCGTCGAGCCTCTATCCGATCCGCCGCGAGCTGAAGACGATGATCTACGCCGCGCTCAACTGACGATTAGCGAAGGACCGTTCCATGACTTCACCGATCCGCACCGAACGCCATGGCGAGGTGCTCGTCATCATATCCGACAATCCACCGGTCAACGCGCTCGGCGCGGCGGTGCGGCAGGGGCTCGAGGGGGCGATCAAGGAGGGCGTCGCCGATGCGACGGTCGAGGCGATGGTGATCCGGTGCGAGGGCCGCACCTTCTTCGCCGGCGCCGACATCACCGAATTCGGCAAGCCGATGGTCGAGCCCGGCCTGCCAACGGTGGTCGACATGATCGAGGCATCGACCAAGCCGGTGATCGCGGCGATCCACGGCACCGCGCTCGGCGGCGGCTGCGAAGTGGCGCTCGGCTGCCATTATCGCGTCGCGGTGCCGTCGGCCAAGATCGGCACGCCCGAGGTGAAGCTCGGCCTGCTCCCCGGCGCGGGCGGCACGCAGCGGCTGCCGCGGATCGCGGGCGTGCGCGTCGCGCTCGAATTGACCGCCAAGGGCGACCCGATGCCGGCGAAGAAGGCGCAGGAGGCCGGGCTGATCGACCGGATCGTCGGCGAGGACAGCCTGGCGGCCGATGCGATCGCCTTTGCGCGGGAGGTCAAGGCGAAACGGCCGATCCCGCGCGCGTCGGAGCGCGAGGCGAAGCCCGATCCCGAGGCGGTCGCCGCGTTCCAGAAGGAAAATGCGCGGCGCTTCCGCGGCTTCGACGCGCCCGCCGCCAACATCGCCTGCGTCGTCAAGGCGACCGAGGCGCCGTTCGCCGAGGGCATCGCCTTCGAACGGCAGGAATTCATGCGGCTGATGATGGGCAACCAGTCCGCCGCGCAGCGCCATATCTTCTTCGCCGAGCGGCAGGCCGCCAAGATCGACGACGTTCCTGCCGATACGGTACGCCGCCCGATCAACCGCGTCGGCGTGATCGGTGCCGGCACGATGGGTGGCGGCATCTCGATGAACTTCCTGTCGGCCGGCATTCCGGTGACGATCGTCGAAATGCAGCAGGAGGCGCTCGACCTCGGCACCGCGACGATCCGCAAGAATTACGAGGCGACCGCCGCCAAGGGGCGGATGAAACACGAACAGGTCGAGGCGGCGATGGCCGCGCTCACCCCGACGCTCGATTTCGACGCGCTGGGCGAGTGCGACCTCATCATCGAGGCGGTCTATGAGAATATGGAGGTGAAGCAGGAGATCTTCACCCGGCTCGACACGATCGCCAAGCCCGGCGCGATCCTCGCCTCCAACACCTCCTATCTTAACATCGACGAGATCGCCGCCTGCACTGCCCGGCCGCAGGACGTGGTCGGCATGCATTTCTTCTCGCCGGCCAACGTCATGAAGCTGCTCGAGGTGGTGCGCGGCGCGAAGACCGCGCCCGACGTGCTCGCGACGGTCATGGACCTCGCCAAGAAGATCAGGAAGGTCGCGGTGGTCGCCGGTGTTACCTATGGCTTCATCGGCAACCGCATGCTGATGCCGCGCCAGGTCGAGGCGAACAAATTGCTGCTCGAAGGCGCGACGCCGGAGCAGATCGATCGCGTCCATGTCGCCTTCGGCATGCCGATGGGGCCGTTCCAGATGGCCGACCTCGCCGGCGTCGATATCGGCTGGCACCGCGATCCCAATCGGATCGAGAATATCCGCGACGCGCTCGCCGCCGAAGGGCGCTGGGGGCAGAAGAAACAGGCGGGCTTCTACGATTACGACGAGAAGCGGAACCCCACCCCCTCTCCCCGCGTCGCCGAGATCATCGACGAATGGCGGGCGAAGACCGACACGCCGCAGCATGACGTCACCGACGAGGAGATCATCGAGCGCACGCTCTACACGATGGTCAACGAGGGCGCGCTGATCCTCGAAGAGGGGATGGCGCAGCGCGCGTCCGACGTCGATGTGGTGTGGATCTACGGCTACGGCTGGCCGGTCTATCGCGGCGGGCCGATGTTCTGGGCGAAGACCGAAGGGTACGAGAAGGTCGTTGCCGGACTGGAGAAGCACGGCTTCCCGGTCGCCAGGAGCCTGAAGAGCGGCACCATCAAGTAACAGTCCGTTTGCCCCGAGCCTGTCGAAGGGCAGTGCGACCCACCGTGCTTCGACAGGCTCAGCACAAACGGCGGAGAGGACATGACATGACCGACACCGACCTCGACACCTTCCGCTCGGACACCCGCGCCTGGCTGGCGGAGAATTGCCCGCCTGAGATGCGCGAGCCGGTGCGATCCGACACCGACGTCTGCTGGGGCGGGCGCAATTTCGCGCCGTCGTCGCCGGCGCAGAAGGACTGGCTCGACCGGACGGCCGCGCGCGGCTGGACCGTCCCCGACTGGCCCAAGGCCTATGGCGGCGGCGGGCTGTCGGCGGCGCAGACCAAGATCCTGCGCGAGGAGATGGCGGCGATCCGCGCGCGCAATCCGCTCAACTCGTTCGGTATCTCGATGCTCGGGCCGGCGCTGCTCAAATATGGCACCGAGGAGCAGAAGCTCGAGCATCTGCCCAAGATCGCCCGCGGCGAGATCCGCTGGTGCCAAGGCTATTCCGAACCCAATGCCGGCTCCGACCTCGCCGGCCTCGCCGCCAGCGCCGAGGATGCGGGCGATCATTATATCGTCAACGGCCAGAAGGTGTGGACCAGCTATGCCGACAAGGCCGACTGGATCTTCTGTCTGGTGCGCACCAGCAAGGCATCGAAACAGGGCGGGATCAGCTTCGTGCTGTTCGACATGGCCTCGCCGGGCGTCTCGACCAAGCCGATCCTGCTGATCAGCGGCTATTCGCCCTTTTGCGAGACCTTCATGGACGATGTGAAGGTCCCCAAGGCGAACCGCATCCACGACGAGAACAAGGGCTGGGACGTCGCCAAATACCTGCTCGGCCACGAGCGCGAGATGATCTCGGGCATGGGGCTGGCGAGCGGCGGGCGCAATCCGTTGGTCGAGGGGGCGATCGCGACGATCGGACTGGATCATGACGGGCGGCTCGCCGATCCGGTGCTGCGCACGCAGATCGCGCTGTTCGAGGTGCGCGCCAAGGCGTTCGCGGCGATGTCCGAACGGTTCATCGACGAGCTGAAGGCGGGACGCGCGCATCCCGCGCAGCCGAGCATGATGAAATATGTCGGCACCGAGCTGAACAAGGATCGCTACGAGCTGATGATGGCCTCGGGCGGCTCGGATGCGCTCGAATGGGAGAGCGAGCGTTCGCGCACCGGCGCGATGCCGCGCGCGTGGCTGCGCACCAAGGCCAATTCGATCGAGGGCGGCACGAGCGAGATCCAGCTCAACATCATCGCCAAGCGGATTCTCGAGCTGCCCGGCGCCTAGACCGACACACTCCGTCACCCCGGACTTGTTCCGGGGTCCACTTCTCCACCGGCGCTTCGGCATGAGGCACGGTGGACCCCGGAACAAGTCCGGGGTGACGCAGGGATTGATCGATGCCCCTCTACCTCAACGACGAACAGACGATGCTCCGCGATACCGCGAAGGACTTCATCGCCGAACACGCTCCCGTCGGCCATTTGCGGTCCTTGCGCGACGGCAACGACCCGACCGGTTTCAGCCGCGACCTGTGGAAGCAGTTCGCCGAAATGGGCCTCAACGGCGTATTGATCCCCGAGGCGCAAGGCGGGCTCGGGCTCGGCCATGTCGAGGCGGGCGTGGTGCTGGAGGAGATCGGCCGCAACCTGTCCCCCTCCCCCTTCCTCGCCACCGCGGTCGCGGCGGTCGAGGCGCTGAAGGGCTCGGCGCAGGCGGAGCGCTGGTTTCCCGGCATCGTCGCCGGCGAGACGGTGGCGGCGCTGGCGATCGACGAGGGCGCAAAGCATCGCGACCGGATCGCGATGACCGCGGAGCGTTCCGGCAACGGCTTCCGCCTGACCGGCGCGAAGCAGTTCGTCACCCATGGCCATGTCGCCGATCTGCTGATCGTCGCGGCGCGCACCGCGGGGTCTCCCGACGATGCCGAAGGCGTCACGCTGTTCGCCGTACCGAAGGACGCCGCCAACCTCACCGCGACGCCCGAGCGGCTGGCGGATTCGAGCCTCGCCGCGCGGATCGCGTTCGAGGGCGTCGAGGTCGATGCCGATGCGGTGATCGGCGAGGTCGATGGCGGGTGCGGGCCGCTCGACCGGCTGCTGCGCGCGGGCCGGACCGGCGCGGCGGCGGAGCTGCTCGGCGTCGGCGGCGGCGCGATGGACATGACCGTCGGCTATCTCAAGGAGCGCAAGCAGTTCGGCGTCGCGATCGGCAGCTTCCAGGCGCTGCAGCATCGCGCCGCGCATCTCTATGCCGAGATGGAGGTGGCGCGCGCCGCGGTGCTCAAGGCGCAGCAATTGCTCGACACGGGTGCCGAGGCGGACGCCGCGGTATCGATCGCCAAGGCGATGACCGGCATGGCGACGACGCTCAGCGTGCAGGAGGGCATCCAGATGCACGGCGGCATCGGCATGACCGACGAATATGACATCGGCTTCTACATGAAGCGCGCCCGCGTGCTCGCCGAGATGTTCGGCGACATCGGCTTCCATGCCGACCGGCTGGCGAAGGCGGCAGGCTATTGATGGGCGAGCGCACGCCCGAAGAGCTGGCGGCGATGCTCGTCGCGCTGCTCGACGTCGAGGAGATCGATACCGACCTGTACCGCGGTTCGCGCCAGCCGGGCGGCCGCGGCCGGGTGTTCGGCGGACAGGTGATCGCGCAGGCGTTGCAGGCGGCGCAGCGCTCGGTCGAGGGCAAGGACGCGCATTCGCTCCACGCCTATTTCATGCGGCCCGGGGATGAGAATTTCCCGATCATCTATCGCGTGACGCGCGACTTCGACGGTCGCAGCTTCGCGACGCGGCGCGTGGTGGCGGTGCAGAAGGGTCAGCCGATCCTCAACCTCGCCGCCTCGTTCCAGATGCCCGAGGAAGGCCTGCACCATCAGGACGCGATGCCCGACGTGCCGGGTCCGGAGACGCTCAAGTCGGAACGCGAATTGCGCCTCGCCATCGCGGATCAGGTGCCGGAGAAGTTTCGCGACTTCTTCACGCGGCGGCAGAATGCGATCGAGATGCGGCCGCTCTACCCGCGCAGCTGGTTCGCGCCCGAGAAGCGCGCGCCGAACAATGCCGCCTGGTTCCGCACCGCGGCGGGGATCGGCGACGATCCGGCGGTGCATCGCGCCGCGCTGGCCTATGCGTCCGACATGGCGCTGCTGGCGACGTCGATGATGCCGCATGGCGTCAACTGGCTGATGCCCGAGATGCAGACCGCCAGCCTCGACCATGCGCTGTGGATCCACGAGCCGTTCCGCGCCGATGCATGGCTGCTCTATACCACCGACAGCCCCTGGGCGGGCCACGCGCGCGGCATGAACCGCGGCAGCATCTTCACGCAGGACGGGCGACTGGTCGCGACGACGGCGCAGGAAGGGCTGATCCGCCGGCGGACGGTCTAGCTCGTGACGGCCTTTTTGACTGCCGGCATGCGATAGAAAACCCGTTCGATACAGCCGGTATAGCCGTGCGGCGACGGTTTGAACGTGACGTTGCCGATCATCGCTTTGGCAGCCTCCCCGAATTCGCTCGTCGGCTCGGACGCCAGCATGCGGATGTTGCCGGTCGCGCCCCAGGAGGCGACGTCGAAGGCGATGATCGCCCAGCCTTCGATGCTGCGCCGGCTATAGCGCTCGGGGTAGAACAGCGCCGGCTTGCGCTCGAAATCATGCTCCTTGGGACAGGTGGCGTCGGCGGGGCGGACGCTGTCCTCTTCGGGCGCCGGTGGCGCAGGCAAGGTCGCCGCCCCCTTCCAATAAGGGAAGAAGCAGCCCGTGCGGGCGCCGCGCTCGAAACGCGAGGTCGCGACGGCACGCACCGATGCCTGATCCAATGCGGGCGTGCCGCTGCTGGCGGTGATGTGCGGCCTGACCGGCTTGCCGGAGCGATCGAGGTCGTAGCCGACCATCGACCAGCTACGGTAACCGGGCTGATCGGGCAGCGCCTTGAAATGCGGGAAGGCGCGGAGCAGCACCTCGGGGACCGGATCGGTGCAGGTCGATCCCGGAGGACGCACGCGATCCCACACGGCCCGCGGCGGCGGTTCATTGGGGAACACGCTGTAAGCGACGAGGTCGGCAACCGGCGCGACGGCGATCACATCGGTCCGGGCGGTGAAGGTCACGGTGCAGCGGCTGCGTTCGCCTCCCGGCGCGAAGCGACTCGCGGCGAACGCCGGCACGACGTCGGCCATGGCGAACTGATAGTCCGGGTTCACGCGGACGATCGACAAGGGACGGCCGGTCGCATCGATACGGAAATCCAGCGTCACCGGTCGCAACACGGCCGGATATAGCCAGGCGAGCGCATGCTGCGGGTCGGGTCGGCGGATCATGCGCTCGGCGCGCGGCGTGTCGCCGCTCCCACGACACAGCGCCGGGCTCATCACCCAACTGACGAGCTGTTGTTCGCCCGGCGGCGCGGGCGGCGGCGGGATGTCGGCGGCCGCCAGGGCGACGACGGTGAGGAGCGCGAGCATGGCGTCATCCTGATCCGCTATGATGACGGCGGCAAGTCGCTCATACCGCGGTCTTGCCATACTCCTGCCGGGTGACGGGATGGCTCGACGACAGGCCGCCGTCGACCGCGATCACCTGACCGTTGACGTAGCTGGCGTCGTCCGACGCGAGGAACAGCGCGACTTTCGCCAGTTCCTCCGGCTGCGCGCCGCGGCGCAGCGGGTTGAGACGGCCGATCCGATCCTCCTTGCCGACGTCGCGGGCATAATCGAACACCGGCTGCGTCATGCCCGTCTCGGTCAGACCGGGACACAGCGCATTGACGCGGACGTTGCTGCCCGAAAGCTGCTGCGCGGCGACCGCGGCGAGGTTGATGACGCCCGCCTTGGACGCGGAATAGGCGGGCGAGCCCGCGCCCGAGCGGATGCCGGCGACGCTGGCGGTCAGCACGATCGCGCCGCCGCCACGCTCGGCGATATGCGGCGCGGCATGTTTGATCGCGAGGAACGGTCCGACCAGATTGACGCGCAGCACCTCGGTGATCAGCGCGACATCGGTATCGAAGATATTGGCCATGCCGCCCGAGATACCGGCATTGGCGAACATCACGTCGAGCCCGCCGAACGCATCGCGGGCGAGCGCGATCGCGCGGATCACGTCGTCCTCGTCGCCAGCGTCGATGCGGATCGCGCGGGCGGTGCCGCCGGCGGCGGCGATCTGCGCGGCGGTCTCGTCGGCGCCCTCGGTGCGATCGGCGACGACGACGCGGCCGCCCTCGGCGGCGAACAACAGGGCGGCGGCGCGGCCAATGCCGCTTCCCGCGCCGGTGACGACGATCGATCGGTCGGTGAAACGGGCCATGGCGTCAGGCTCCTGCGGCTTGCGCGAAATGCCAGCTCGCCGCGGCGAGGCGATGGACCTGCGCCGCCGACCGCTCGGCCTGCGCGCTCGACGCGGTGCCGTCGACGATCCGCTTCTTGATGCCCTGGACGATGCCGGTCAGGCGGAAGAGGTTGTAGGCGAAATACCAGTTGAGATCGGGAACGCCGTCGCGACCGGTGCGCGCGCAATAGCGGTCCACCATATCCTCGATCGTCGGGATGCCCGTCTCCGGCCCGGTCTGCCCCTTCACGCCCGATCGCCCCTCGGGCTCGGTGACCCAGCTCATCAGGAAATAGGAGAAATCGGCGAGCGGATCGCCGAGCGTCGACAGCTCCCAGTCGAGGACCGCGACGACGCGAGGCTCGGTGGCATGAAAGATCATATTGTCGATGCGATAGTCGCCGTGGACGATCGACGTGCGCGTCTGGTCCGGGACGGTACGCGGCAGGAAGGCGATGAGGCGTTCGACCTCGGGCATCAGTTCGGTCTCGCTGGCGCGATATTGCTTCGTCCAGCGTTCGACCTGCCGCGCGAAATAATTGCCGGGCTTGCCGTAATCGCCGAGGCCGACGGCGAAATGGTCGGTATTGTGCAGGTCGGCGAGCGTGTCGACCATCGCATTGTAGAGGCCGGTGCGCTCGGCCGGGGCGTAATCGGGCAGCGTGCCGTCCCACAGGTTGCGGCCCTCGACCAGCGCCATCACGTAGAACATCGCGCCGACGACGCGCTCGTCGGTGCACAGGCCATAGGGTCTGGCGACGGGAAAGCCGGTGGGGTGGAGGCCGGCGATCAGGCGATATTCGCGGTCGACCGCATGCGCGGAGGGGAGCAGCGTGCCGAACGGCTTGCGACGCAGCACATAGGCGCCCGACGGGCTGTCAATCCGATAGGTGGGGTTGGACTGGCCGCCGGCGAATTTGGCGTAGGTCAGCGGACCGGAGAAGCCGGCGACGTTCGCCTCCATCCACGCGGTGAGCCTGGCCTCGTCGAGGCGGTCCTTGTCGGCGACGGGGATGGTGTCGGTCATGTTATCGTCCGGTTCCCGTGGTTTGCTGGCGGCCGGGCAAAGGCCGCGAAATGTCCTCGCCCATCCCGTCACCCCGAACTCGTTCCGGGGTCCACTCTGCGGCGAGGCGCGCCGTGCATGCTGCTCGCCATTCTCCCGTTGCCCGGTGGACCCCGGAACAAGTCCGGGGTGACGGGCGGAATACGGCGAGCGCGTCGCTCACCCGAAGGTGATCACGGTGCGCGTCGCGTCGCCCTTGCGGAGTTCGGCGAAGGCATGGTTGATCCGCTCCAGCGGCAGGCGCTCTGCGATGATCGTGTCGAGATCGAGCGCGCCGCGCATGTAGAAGTCGACGAGGCGCGGGATGTCGACCGGGAAACGGTTGCTGCCCATCAGTCCGCCCTGCAGCTTCTTGCCCGAGAGCAGGTCGATCGCCGACAGGCCGACCGACTCGCTCGGCGGCAGCATGCCGAGGATCGTCGCGGAGCCGCCGCGGCGCAGCACCTTGACCGCGGTGGCGGCGCTCTGCGGCCGTCCGACCGCCTCGATCGCGTGATGGACGCCGCCGCGGGTGAGTTCGATCACCTCGTCCGCCGCGGTCGGGGAGCCGGCGTCGATACTGTGCGTCGCGCCGAGCTTTTCGGCGAGCGCGCGCTTCTCCGCCACCGGATCGAGCGCGATGATCTTGCCCGCGCCCGCGATCTTCGCTGCGTTGATCGCGGCGAGGCCGATGCCGCCGCAGCCGACGACGCATACCGTCTCGCCGGGCGTCACGTCGGTGGTGTTGAACACCGCACCCGCGCCGGTGGTCACGGCACAGCCGAGCAACGCCGCGCGATCGAGCGGCATGTCGCGGTCGATCGCGACGCAGGCGTGTTCGTGGATCAGCATCTGTTCGGCATAGGCCGACAGGTTGAGCATCTGCGCGACCGGCCGGTCGCCGAGCATCAGCCGCGGCGGCGCCCCCTTGGGACGGCGGACGGCGGCGTCGACGCACAGCGCCATGCGGCCGGTGACGCAGAATTCGCACTGGCCGCAATAGGCGGACAGGCAGGTGACGACGTGGTCGCCGACCTTGACCGTGCGCACCTCGCTGCCGATCGCCTCAACGACGCCGGCGGCCTCGTGGCCGGGAATCGTCGGCAGCGCATGCGGGTAGATGCCGTCGACGAAATGCAGGTCGGAGCGACAGACGCCGACCGCCGCGGTGCGGATGAGGACTTCGTGTGCGGCGGGCGCCGAGACGGTGACCTCCTCGATGCCGAGCGGTTGTTTGGGTTCGAAGAGGATGGCGGCTTTCATGGGATGTTCCTTTCGCAATCAGCGGATCGCGCGCACCCTCACCCTTCGCCGGCTCTTCCCTCTCCCGCCGGGAGGGGGAGGGAGACGCGAAGCGTCGGAAGGGTAAGGGTGAAGTTGGTTACCGCACCGGCCGCTCGGCCGCATAGTCCCCGTATTTGCCGAACTCCGCCCGCGCGATCGCGCGATTGTGGACCTCGTCCGGGCCGTCGGCGAAGCGCAGCGTGCGCATCGCAGCCCAGGCGTGGGCGAGATGGAAATCCTGCGACACGCCGCCGCCGCCATGCGCCTGGATCGCGTCGTCGAGGATCTGCAGCGCCATATTGGGCGCGGCGACCTTGATCATCGCGATCTCGAGCTGCGCCGATTTGTTGCCCGCCTTGTCCATCATGTCCGCCGCCTTGAGGCATAGCAGCCGCGTCATCTCGATATCGATGCGCGCCTTGGCGATCCGCTGTTCCCACACCGAATGGTCGGCGATCCGCTTGCCGAAGGCGACGCGCGACAGCAGCCGCTTGGCCATCGCCTCGATTGCCGTCTCGGCAACGCCGATCGTGCGCATGCAGTGATGGATGCGCCCCGGCCCGAGCCGCCCCTGCGCGATCTCGAACCCCCTGCCCTCGCCGAGCAGCACGTTCTCCACCGGCACGCGCACGTCCTTCATCACCACCTCGCCATGACCGTGCGGCGCGTGGTCGTAGCCATAGACGCTGAGCATCCGCTCGATCGTGACGCCGGGCGCGTCCATCGGCATCAGGATCATGCTCTGCTGCGCATGGCGCTTGGCCGAGGTATCAGTCTTGCCCATCACGATCGCAACCTTGCAGCGCGGATCGCCGACCCCGGACGACCACCATTTGCGGCCGTTGATGACGTAATGATCGCCGTCGCGGATCATCGACGTCTCGATATTGGTGGCGTCGGACGAGGCGACCGCCGGCTCGGTCATCAGGAAGGCCGAGCGGATCTCGGCGCGCATCAGCGGGCCGAGCCAGCGCTCCTTCTGGTCGCGCGTGCCGTAGCGGTGGAACACCTCCATGTTACCGGTGTCGGGCGCGGAGCAGTTGAACACCTCCGACGCCCAGTCGACCTTGCCCATCTCCTCGGCGCACAGCGCATATTCGAGGTTGGTGAGCTGTGTCCCCTCGAACGGGAAAGTATCGTCGACGTGCGTCTGGCCTGAGTTGGGCGGCATGAAGAAATTCCACAGGCCCGCCGCCTTCGCCTTTTCCTTGCACGCTTCGATGACCGGGATCACCTTCCACCGCTCGCCGGCATGCGCCTGCGCGTCATGCTCGGCCTGGCGCGGGCGGATCTCCTGATCAATGAAGGCGCGCACCCGGTCGCGGAAATAGGTTTCGCGTTCGCTCAGTGTGAAGTCCATGCGCCTCTCTCCGACGTGTCTGCACATGGTCTAGGCCGTACCGCACATTCGGTAAAGTGGCGGGAGGGGACGAACCGGGCGTTTTTCACGCCTGATCCCGGGCGATGGAGAAAACACTGTTTCTTCTAAACCGGCCTTGGTAGACGGGCGGGATGGATGAGACGGAGGCGGACGCCGGCAGCGCCACGGGAGACGAGGAACAGGGGACGAAGCGTTTCCGCGCGAAACGCGACGCGATCCTGTCCGCCGCCGCCGAGGCGATCAACGAGCAGAGCGCGAAGGGGATGACCTTCGCCGACGTGGCGCGGCGCGTCGGGCTTAATACCACCAGCGTCACCTATTACTTCAAGCGCAAGGAAGATCTGGCGGCGGCGGCGTTCGAGCATACGCTCGACCAGCTGCTGGCGATGATCGACGAGGCGGGACATGCGTCGACCCCGCGCGAGCGCGTGCGGCGCTATCTCGCACTCAACATGGAGCGGCTCGCACGGGTGCAGCGCGGCGAGGAACGCGCGATGGCGGTCCTGTCGGACCTGCGCGCCACCGAGGAGCCGAACCGTACCCGATTGATGAATCGCTGGCGCGAAGTGTTCCGGCGGACGCGCGGCCTGTGGGGTCCGCCGGCCAATCGTGCCGAGACCGACCTGTTCGGTGCGCGGGCGCACGTGCTGCTCGAGAACACCTTCTGGCTGCCGGTGTGGCTGGTCCGCTACGAGCCCGATCAATATGCGCGGGTCGAGGCGCGGCTGATGGACGTGTTCGACCACGGCATCGCCGTGCCGGACGGTCGCTGGGCGCCGCAACCCATCGACCTGACCCACGAGGAGAGCGAGCCGGGGCGCGCGGCGTTCCTGCTGGCGGCGACGCGGCTGATCAACGAGCTCGGCTATCGCGGCGCCTCGGTGCAGCGGATCGCGGCGGAGCTCAACGTCACCAAGGGCAGCTTCTACCATCATCTCGACGCCAAGGACGATCTTGTCATCGCCTGCTACCGGCGCAGCTTCGACACGATCTCCGACGCGCAGCGGCTCGCCGACGCGGCGGGCGGGACGCATTGGCAGCGGCTGGCGAGCACGATCGCCACCTTGCTCGACGTGCAGTTCGCCGAGCGGACGCCGCTGCTGCGCACGACCGCGCTGTCCGGGCTGCCCGGCGTGGTGCGCACCGCGATGGTCGACCGGTCGAACCGGATCGCGCGGCGCTTCGCGGGCACGATGATGGACGGCATCGCCGAAGGGTCGATCCGCGCGGTCGACGCGCTGGTCGCGGCGCAGGCGTTGATGGCGTTGCAGAATGCGGCGTTCGACATGCGGAAATGGGCGGCGGCGATGCCGCGCGAACGCGCCGTGGCGATGTATGCCTCGACCTTGCTGTTCGGCCTGTTCGACGACCGGGCGCTGCGGTGACGACGCTCGGTGCGGTGATCGCCGGACTGGAGCCGGCGGCGCAGGGCTGGCGCGGCACGGTGCCGGATACGTGGTTGCAGGGGCGGACGGCCTATGGCGGCCTGTCCGCGGCGCTGGCGCTGCATGCGGCGATGGTCGCGGACGTCGACCTGCCGCCGCTGCGTTCGGCGCTGGTGGCGTTCGTCGGGCCGCTGAGCGGCGCGATCACGGTGCGCGGCGAGGTGCTGCGGCGCGGGCGCAACGCCGCGTTCGTGCAGGCGGACGTGTCGGGCGAGGCAGGCTTGGGGTTGCGCGCGACCTTCGTGTTCATGCGCGCGGTCGAGTCTGGGTTGGAGCATCGGGTCGGCCGCGCCCCGCACGTTGCCCCGCCGAGACCGGCGGACACGATCTTGCGCGGCCATCCGGCGGTCGCCTTCTCGCAGCATTTCGACATGATCGACCGGCATGACGCCGATGCGGCGGAATGGCTGCGCTGGGTCCGGTTGCGCGACCGCGACGGCGTGCATCCGCTCGTCGCGCTGCTCGCGGTGGCGGATTGCCTGCCGCCGGTGGCGCTGAAGCTGCTCGGCCGGTCGGCGCCGGTGAGTTCGATGACGTGGCAGCTCAACCTGCTGGGCGAAGCGCCGACGACCGACGACGGCTGGTGGCTGCTGCGCTCGACGAGCGATTATGCGTCGGCGGGCAGTTCGAGCCAGGCGATGGCGATCTGGGCGACGGACGGAACGCCGGTCGCCGAGCAGATGCAGAGCGTCGCGGTGTTCGCCTGACGCGATCAGCGACCGCCGCATGCGACAGATTGCGACAAATTCCGGCCCCCGGGACACACGGCCGCGACATGCAGCGGCCATAAGGAGATGATGCGGCAGGGATCGGCCCGCCGGGGGTGGAGGACGTCATGATATCGATGCGGTTCGGGCTTGCGATCGCGAGCGGGTTGTTGGCGACGGGTGCGGTCGCGCAGACCATGCCCCCTGCCCCACCGCCCGGCGGCGGGATGATGCGGCTGGACGCGGACCACGACGGCGTTATCACGCGGGCGGAGATGATCGCCGAGGCGGAAGCGCGCTTCGCCGCGATGGATACCAACAAGGACGGCAAGGTAACGCCCGAGGAACGCGACGCGGCGCGCGAGGCGATGCGCGCGCAACGCGGCGGCGGTGAGGGGCCGAGCGGCGGCGGCGGGATGCGCGCCGGGGGCGACCGGGAGATGACGCGTGCCGACGCGCTCGATCGGGCGGCCAAACGCTTCGACCGGCTCGACGCCAATCATGACGGCAAACTCGACGCGACCGAACTCGCCGCGGCGCGACCGATGCGCGGCCCGCGCGGCAGCGGCGACATGCCCCCGCCCGCCCCGCCGGCACAGTAACATCTTGACCGGGCGGGCGATTGTCCGCCCGGACTTTGCAGGAAGGGCGTGCCGTGGCTAATGCCGAACCGATGGGAGACATGCCGCACCTGCTGCTCGTCGACGACGAGCGATCGATCCGCGAACCGCTCGCGCAATATCTGACCAAACAGGGGTTTCGCGTCACCCAGGCGGCGGATGCGGAGAGCGCGCGGACGCGGCTCGCCGCTTATGCGATCGATCTCGTCATCCTCGACGTGATGATGCCCGGCGAGGACGGCCTGTCGCTGTGCCGGCATATCGCGGCGACCAGCGATACGCCCGTCATCCTGCTCACCGCCAAGGCGGAGGAAACCGACCGGATCGTCGGGCTGGAGATGGGCGCCGACGATTATGTCGTGAAGCCCTTCTCGCCGCGCGAGCTGGCGACGCGGGTCAAGGTGGTGCTGCGCCGGCTGACCGCCGGCGGCGCGCGCCAGCATGCGCCGGAAAGCGGCTCTTATGCCTTCGCCGGCTGGGTGCTCAAGACCGGCGAGCGTGCGCTGGTCGATCGCGAGGGCGTGTCGGTGCCGCTGTCGACCGGCGAATACAATCTGCTGCTGGCGCTGGTGACGCGGCCGCGGCAGGTGCTGACCCGCGACCAGTTGCTCGACCTGACGCAGGGGCGCGAGGCGGCGGCGTTCGATCGCGCGATCGACAACCAGATCAGCCGCCTGCGCCGCAAGATCGAGGCGGATGCCAAGCTGCCCGAGATCATCAAGACGGTATGGGGCGGCGGCTATACGCTGGCGGCGGAAGTCACCCGCCTGTGAGGCCGACGCCGTGAGACTCTGGCCGCGCAGCCTTGCCGGGCAAATGGCGGTCCTGATCGCGCTGGCGTTGTTCGTCGCGCAGGCGGTCAATTTCGGTCTGGCGCTGCGCGAGCGCGCGGCGTTCCGGCTGGCGCAGGCGACGCGGCCGGTCGCGATCCGCATCGCCGACGCGATGGAGCGCGAGGCACAGGGCGGCCGGCCGATCCCGCGCGACCATGGCCGTATCCGGCGTGCCGACCGCAACGATATCCCCACCGGGCTGCCGCGTCTGCCCGAACTGGCGAGCGAATTGCGCGACCAATTACGCGAGCAGGGCGTCGAGGTCGGGCGGATCGATACGGGCGTGCGCAACTGGACCGCGATGGACGATGCGGTGCTCGGCCGCAGCATCGCGCGTGCCAGCCGGACGCGGCGCGACGGCGACCGGCCTGAGCAGGCGCTGCTGATCGCGATCGAGCGACCCCGGTCGGGCTGGCTGGCGGTGATCGTGCCATGGGGCGACTCTGGCGGCATGCACCTGTTCTGGCGATTGTTCGCGCAGACGTTGATCCTCTACGGCGTCGTGCTGCTGCCGGTCTTGTGGATCGCACGACGGATCTCCCGACCGCTGCGCGAGCTGACCGCGGCGGCGCAGCGCTTCGGCCGCGGCGGCAGCGAGACGCCGGTGGCGGTGGAGGAGCACGGGCCGGCGGATATCGTCGGGCTGGTGCGCTCGTTCAACGCGCTGCAATTGCGCGTCACCGCCATGCTCGACGAGAAGGACCGGATGCTCGGCGCGATCGGGCACGATCTGCGCACGCCGCTCGCCGCGCTGCGCGTGCGGATCGAATCGGTCGAGGACGACACCGACCGCACGCGGATGGCGGACACGATCGCCGAGATGAACCGGACGCTGGACGACATCCTGTCGCTGGCGCGGATGGGACGGCCGAGCGAGCCGCTGACCGAGGTCGATCTTGCCGCGCTGGTCGATGCGGTGGTCGAGGATTTCCGCGATCTCGGCCAGGACGTCGCCTTCGAGGAGGCGGAGCGGTTGCGCATGCGGCTGCGGCCGTCGCTGATCCGCCGCGCGATCCGCAACCTGATCGAAAATGCGGTGAAATACGGCGACGGTGCCGAGGTGCGGCTGGTCGCGGAGACGACCATGGTGCGGATCGAGGTAGCGGATCGCGGGCCCGGCATCCCGGAGGAACGGCTGGGGGACGTGTTCGAGGCGTTCACCCGGCTGGAGACGTCGCGCAATCGCGACACCGGCGGGATCGGTCTGGGGCTGGCGCTGGCGCGGACGATCGTGCGCGAGGCGGGCGGCGACGTGCGGCTGGCGAACCGCGACGGCGGCGGGCTGTGCGCGACGATCGAACTGCCGCGGTAAGCGATGTTTCGCGCCCGCCTGTCTCACACCGTTCGCCGCGAGCCTGTCGAAGGGCTTGAGTCTCAAGGTGCTTCGACAGGCTCAGCACGACCGGTCGGGGGTCAATCCTCCGCGATCTGGCTGTGCGCCTGCGTATCGCGCATCCGCCAATAGGTGATGAGCGATACCGCGATCATCGCGGTGACGTACCAGTAGAAGGCGCGCTCCATCTGCGCGTTCTTGAGCCACAGCGCGACATATTCGGCGGTGCCGCCGAACGCGGTGTTGGCCAGCGCATAGGGCAAGGCGACGCCGAGCGCGCGGATATGCGCGGGGAACAGCTCCGCCTTCACCACCGCGTTGATCGCCGTATAGCCGGTCACGATCACCAGCGCGGTCATCACCAGCGCGAAGGCGGCGAGCGGATTCTTCACCGTCTCCAGCGCGGTGAAGATCGGCACCGTCGCCAGCACGCCGGCGATGCCGAAACCGATCATCAGCGGCCGGCGGCCGATCCGGTCGGACAAGGCCCCCGCCAGCGGCTGCAACGCCGCATAGAGCGCGAGCGCGCCGGTCATCACCCAGGTCGCGGTCTCGCGGCTGAAGCCGCTGGTGTTGACCAGGAACTTCTGCATGTACGTCGTATAGGCATAGAAAGCGAGCGTACCGCCGGCGGTCAGGAGCACCACCGTCGCCGCCTGCCGCGGATGTTTGGAGAAGAGCAGCCAGCCGCTCGACTTGGGCTTGTCCTTGGCATTGGTGAACGCCTCGGTCTCCATCAGCCCGCGGCGGATGCGGAAGACGACGATCGCGAGCAGCCCACCCAGCGCGAACGGCAGGCGCCAGCCCCATTCCTCGAGCTGCCCCTCACTCAGCACCGCCTGCAACAGCAGCAGCGTGAAGAGCGCGAGCAACTGCCCGGCGATCAGCGTGACATATTGGAAGGACGAGAAGAAGCCGCGCCGGTTCTTCCCCGCCATCTCCGACAGATAGACCGCGCTCGCACCATATTCGCCGCCGACTGACAGGCCCTGCATCAGCCGCGCGAAGACGAGCAGCGCGGGCGCGCCCCAGCCGATCGTCGCATAGCTCGGGCAGATCGCGATCAGGAAGGCGCCGGCGCACATCAGCGTCACCGACAGCGTCAGCCCCGCCTTGCGGCCGCGGCGGTCGGCGTAGATGCCCATGATCCACGCGCCGATCGGCCGCATGACGAAGCCGACCGCGAACACCGCGGCGGTGTTGAGCAATTGCGCGGTGGGATCGCCCTTCGGAAAGAAATGCGGCGCGAAATAGAGGCCGAAGGCGGAATAGACGTACCAGTCGAACCATTCGACCAGATTGCCTGCCGAGCCGCCGAGGATCGATTTGAGCCGGCCCGCCGGCGCCGCCGCCGCGCCGCTCATTTCGCGGCTCCGGTGGGGAAACCGCGCTTGCGCAGCAAGGCGTTGACGTCGGGGTCACGACCGCGGAACGCACGATAGGCTTCGGCACGGTCGGTCTCGTTGCCGGTCGACAGCAGGATCTTGGCGAAGCGGTCCGCGGTCGCCTTGTCCCACGGGCTGCCCGCCTCCTCGAACGCCGCGAACGTGTCGGCGTCCATCGTCTCCGACCACAGATAGCTGTAATAGCCCGCCGAATAGCTGTCCGACGAGAACAGATGATTGAACTGCGGCAGGCGGTGCCGCATCACGATCTCACGCGGCATGCCGATCTCGGCGAGCGCCTTGCGCTCGAATGCGTCGGGATCGACGATCCCGTCGGCGACGGTGTGCAGCTTCATGTCGACGATCGCCGAGGACAGATATTCGGTGGTGGCGAAGCCCTGGTTGAAGGTCTTCGACGCCTCGATCTTGTCGAGCAGCGCCTGCGGCATCGCCGCCCCGGTCTGGTAATGGCGCGCATATTTGTCGAGCACGTCGCGGGTTAGCAGCCAATGCTCGTTCACCTGGCTGGGATATTCGACGAAGTCGCGCGGCGTGCCGGCGAGGCCGGGATAGGTGACGTTCTGCAGCATCGCGTGGATCGCGTGGCCGAATTCGTGGAACAGCGTCTGCGCATCGTCGAGGCTGATGAGGATCGGCTCGCCCTTGGCACCCTTCGCGAAATTGTTGTTGTTCGACGACAGCACATTCTGCGCCGGCGCGAGGTTGCGCTGGCCCCGATAGGTGTTCGCCCAGGCGCCCGAGCGCTTGCCGGTCCGCGCGAAATCGTCGCGATAGAACAGGCCGACTTCCTTGCCGTTGCGGTCGGTGACGTGCCAGACGCGCATGTTTGGCTCGAACACGGGCACGGTGCCCGTGATCTCCTTGAAATTCAGCCCGTACAGCCGGTTGGCGGCGTAGAGCGAGCCCTGAATGATGTTGTTGAGCTCGAAATAGGGTTTGAGCTGCGCCTGATCGAGGTCGTAGCGGGCCTTGCGCACCTGCTCCTGATAGAAGCGATAGTCCCACGGCTCGATCGTGATCTTCACGCCGCTCTTGTCGGCGATCGCCTGCATGTCGCGGACCTCTTCGCCGACGCGCGCCTTGGCGGCGGGCCAGACGCGCAGCATCAGGTCCATCGCCGCCGCGGGCGTCTTCGCCATCGTATCCTGCATTCGCCAGTCGGCATGCGTCCTGAAGCCGAGCAGATGCGCACGGTCGGCACGCAGTTTGACGATTTGCGCGATCACCGCATTGGTGTCGTTCGCGTCGCCATTGTCGCCGCGGTTGGTGAAGGCGCGCCACACCTTCTCGCGCAGGTCGCGGTCGCTCGCGAAGGTGAGCACGGGATCGACCGCGGAGCGCGTGTTGACGATCGCCCAGCCGGTCTGGCCGCGTTCGGCGGCGGCGGCCTTGGCGACTGCCTTGACGCTGTCGGGGACGCCGGCGAGCTGCGCTTCGTCGGTGACGAGGATCGCGGTCCCCTCGTCGGCCAGCAGGCGCTTGGAAAAGTCGCTGAACGCGCTGGCGAGCTGCTGGTTATAGGCCGAAAGCTGCGCCTTCTGCGCCGCATTCAGTTTTGCGCCCTGACGGACGTAGCTGTCATAGGTGCGCGTCACCAACCGCTGCTGCTGCGCATCGAGCTTGGTGCGCGCCTTGTAGACCGCCTCGATCCGCGCGAAGAGCTTGGGATCGAAGGTGATCGCGTCCGACGCCGCGGCGAATTTGGGCGACCATTCGCGGTCGAGCGCTTGATAGGCCGGGCTGTTCATATTGCCGGTCATCACGCCGAACAGCGTCATCACCCGGCCGTAGCGCTGGCCGGCGAGCTGCATCGGCACGAAGGTATTGGCGAAGGTCGGCGCGGCGGGATCGTCGGCGATGCGGCGATAGTCGGCGGCGCGCTCGGCGAGGGCTGCCTCGAACGCGGCGGGGAACAGCTCCGGCTTCACCTTGTCCCAGGGGGGAACGCCGCCATAGGTGCCGGTCCATTCGGCGAGCAGCGGGTTGGCCGTGGGCGACTGCGCCAGCGCGTCGGTGGCGACCAGCGTACCGGCACCGATGAGGGGCAGGCCGAATGCGGCGGCGACGAGATATTGCAGCAAGACGTTCTCCGGATCGTTCAGCGACCTAGCATAGTCGCTGATCCCGGCACGTCACCCCGGCTGATTGGCCTGCGCCTGCGCCGCATGCACGGCGGCGAGCAGGCGGCGCCCCGTCTCCGCGGCGGCCGCGGGGGTCATCGCCACCGCCACGCCGCCGGGACCATCGAGCAGCACCTGCCCGTTCTCCACCGACACGATCCCCGCCTCGGTCTGGACGGCATAGGGACGGCCGGCGTGCTCGTCTGCGAAGGTCATCCCGCCTTCCAAACGCCGACATCCGAATAGAGATAGTCGCTGGCGAATTCAGCCACGGCGCAGAGCCCGCGGTGATCGAGGATCTCGACGCGGCCGTTCTTGAACGTGAGCAGCGCCCGCTCACGCAACGTGCGCAAGGTGCGGTTGACGTGGACGCCGGTCAGCCCGCACGCCTCGGCGAGATCGGGCTGGGTGAGCGGCAGGTCGAACTTTCCGTCCCGCGCCAGTCCGACCATCTCCAGCCGCGCGTAAAGCTCGCAGAAGAAGTGCGCGAGCCTGCCCTCGGCGCCGAGGCGGCCGAGGCGGAAGATCCATTCGCGATGCATCGCCGCGTCGATCAGGGTCGCGAACCACAGGAAGCGGGTCAGAGCGGGATGCTGTTCGGTGATGCCGACCAGCGTCTGATGATCGAACAGCGCCATCTTGACCGGGCCGAGCGTGCCGATGTCATGATCGAGGCGGCCGGTCGGGAAGCCATGGAGATCGACGAAATCGCCCGGGATATGGACCGAGACGAGCTGCCGATAGCCCTCGCGATCGTCCATGTAGCGGGTGACGTAGCCCTCGATCAGCATCATGCTGGTCTCGACCGGCTCGCCGCGCCGGACGAGGTGGTGGCGCGCCGGATAATCCTTCACCGTCGTCGCCGCATCCTCGAGCACTCGACGCTCCTCGAGCGTCATCCGCATGCGGCTACGGCCCATGAGGAAGCGGCCGGTTCGCGGAAATTGACCGAGATCGTCCTGGGTGTTCACGGTGTCCGTCGGATCGTCTCTCATCAACACACTCTAACAGGAATCGGTGGCGTAACGTTCCATCGCAAGCTTCACGTCGCCGCGCAAGCCGGCGTCGGAAGCCTGCCTATCGCGATGGCGAGCCGTGCGCGGATCGCGGCCGAGACGCGCCTCGAGCTGGGCGGCGCGTGACGTGGAGGGTGACGCGCGAGGCGGAATGGAAAGCGACGCGGTGATCGAGGCCGCTTTCTGCGGCACCAGGGGCGGCGCGGCGCTGCGCAACGTCGCCGGCTCCTTCTATGACTTCACGGCGCAGCATTTCACCGGTACGCACGCGACCACGCTGACCGCGCCACCCGATGCCTGGGGTGCACGGTCGGCCGCCGTCTGGGCGGAGCAGCTCGCTGCCTCGCCCGCATTCGATCCAGCCGCGACGCTGTTCGCGCGCAGCGCCGAGGTGCTCGACCGCATCTATGGCCGTTAACGGGACTTAGCGCACGACCATGGGCGAACCAGCCACTTCATCGTCAGGGGTGTTCGAGCCCGGCCGCAACGTATGGCGGGTGGCCCGCGCCGAGCGGCTGTCGGTGATCGTCGATGCCGATCGCTATTTCGGGGTCGCGCGCGAGGCGTTCGCGCAGGCGAAGCGGCGGATCATGCTGGTCGGCTGGGACTTCGACGCGCGCATCCGGCTGATCGGCAGCACCGGCACCACCGAGGGGCCGGAGACGGTCGGCGACTTCCTCTACTGGCTGGTCGAGCGCAATCCCGAGCTGGAGCTGTACCTGCTGCGCTGGGACGTCGGCGCGATGAAGTCGGTGTTCCGCGGCAAGACGATGTTCACCGTGCTGAAATGGGCGCGCCATCCGCGCATCCACGTCAAGCTCGACCACCACCATCCGACCGCCTCGTCGCATCACCAGAAACTGGTCTCGATCGACGATTGCCTCGCCTTCTGCGGCGGCATCGACATGACCGCGGAGCGCTGGGACACGCGCGCGCACCGCGACGACGATCCCGGCCGCAAGCTGCCGGGGGGCAAGCCGTACAAGCCGTGGCACGATGCGACCACCGCGATCACCGGTCCGGCGGCGGCGGCGCTCGGCGAATTGTGCCGGCAGCGCTGGAAACTGGCGACGGGGGTGATGCTGCCGCCGGTCGAGAGCGAGGGCAGCTGCTGGCCGGCGTCGCTCGAAGCGACCTTCGAGGGCGTCGACCTCGGCATCGCGCGCAGCCAGCCGGAGATGCCCGACGAGGCGCCGGTGACCGAGATCGAGGCATTGTTCCTCGACCAGATCCGCAGCGCGCGCCGCCACATCTATTGCGAGAGCCAGTATTTCGCCTCGCGCCGGATCGCCGAGGCGATCGCGGCGCGGCTGGACGAGGCGGACGGGCCGGAGATCGTCATCGTCAACCCGCTGACCGCGCAAGGCTGGCTCGAGCCGCTGGCGATGGACACCGCACGCGCACGGCTGGTCGAGACGCTGCGGCGGCGTGACACGCACGGGCGGCTGCGGCTGTACCATCCGTTCACCCGCGGCGGCACGGCGATCTATTGCCACGCCAAGATCACCATCGTCGACGACCGGCAGCTGCGCGTCGGCTCGGCGAACATCAACAACCGTTCGCTGCGGCTCGACACCGAATGCGACGTGGTGCTCGACGCCGCGCGGCATCCGGACGACGGGCTGGAGGCGAAGATCGTCGCGGTGCGCAACGACCTGATCGCCGAGCATCTCGACGTGCCGGCTGAGCGCGTCGGCCAGTTGATCGAGCAGACGGGGTCGCTGATCGAGACGATCGAGCGGCTGCGCGGGCCGGGCCGCTCGCTCAGGCCCTATACGGTGCCGGATCTGGACGGCGTCGAGAAATGGCTGGCGGACAATGAGGTGCTCGACCCCGAGGGGCCGGGCGAGATGTTCGAGTCGGTGACGCATCGCGGGCTGTTCCGCGGGCGGCTGCGGCGGGTGCGCTAGGGGGATTCTACGCCCCCCAATGTGTGACAAGCGATGAAATGCTGCGGGTGCCCGGGGCGTCCGGGCACCCGCTGCGTCAGAAGCCCCCCGACAAAGTGAAGAACGCCATCCGCGGTGGCTGGGCGTAGGTGTTGTAGGTCTTGACGACGCCGACGCCGGCGAGCTCGTAGATGCCGCGGCGGGCGGTCAGGTTGGTGATATTGACCGCGAACCGCAGGTTGTGGAGCCCCGCGACGACGTCCTGCGGCAGCGTGTAGGCGGCTTGCAGGTTGAGCAGGAACCGCCCCGGCACCGACTGGTCGTTGGTGTAGGTCGCGAAGCGCGGGCCGACGTAATCGCCGATCACCTGCGTCTCGAACGGGCCCGAGTTGAGCGTCAGCACGGTCTTGTTCAGCCAGCGCGCGACGTTGGGCACGTCCTTGCCGGCGGTCGCGATGACGCTGCTGCCGCTCTTGTAATCGTCGGCGTAGCGCGAGCGATTGTACGACAGCGCATTGTAGAGCGACACCGACGGGCCGAAGCGCAACGTCGCCGCCGCGTCGATGCCGTTGGTGCGCACGGCACCGACGTTCTGGAGGATGCTCGCGCCGCCCAGCACCGAGCCGATCACCTGCGTCGAGCTGATCTGCAGCAGCCGGTTGCTGAAGTCGACGTGATAGGCGCTGATCTGGCCCTCGATCGCGGTCAGCGGGCCGGCATCGACGTGATGCCGGGCGCGCACGCCGGCTTCGTAGGTCCACGAACTCTCCGGCTGGGTGTTCTTCCTGATCGCGTCGAACAGGTCCTGGCTGCCGACGTTATAGGGGGACAGGCCGCCGGCGATCGACGCCTGGAACTGGCGGACGTTCTGCTGGATATGGCCGAAGAGCTGATCGTCGGGCGTCACGTCCCAGACGGCGCCGATCGCCGGCAGGAACCATTTGCGCGTGTTGAGCCGTCCTTCGGGATAGCGCGTCGAGGTGCCACCGGGCAGCGGCATGGCGTTCGGCAGCGGCTGGACGAGGACGCGGCCATTGGCGAATTGCAGGCTCGACTTGAAGCCGCCTTCGATCGTCAGCGTCGGCGTGACGTGCCAGCGATCCTGCAAATGCAGCTGGACGACGTCGTAGCTCGTGACGCTGGCATATTGCGTCAGCTTCAGCAGCGCCGGGTCGGCCCATTCATAAGGCGACGGCGGCGGCGCATCGACCGGCACCGCATACCAATTGCGAAAGATCGTATTCCGATTGTGCTCGTACCAGCCGCCGAGGCCGATCTCGTGATCGCCGGCGGTGATCGCCAGCGACGAGAGCACGCCCTTGCGATCGATGCCATATTCGGTCGTGCGCAGCGCATAGCCCGAATTGCCGAACACCGATTTGAGGTTCTGGCCGGGGAAATAGACGGAGAACAGCGCCGGCAGCCCCGCCGCCGACACCGGTCCGACGATCTGCCCCTGCCCCTCGTCGTGATGACCGTAGACCTGGTTGCTGAAGGTGACGGCATCGCTGAAGCGATAGTCGTACTTCACGTAGAACAGGTAATCGGTGCGCTGCGCGTCGCCGTAATAATTGGCGTAATTGTTGGGGTTGTTCGCCGGCGGCTTGCCGTTCGCGTCGACGTAGCGCAGCGCCGCCTGCCAATCGGGATACAGCAACGAGCGATAATAGGGCTCCAGCCCGCCGGCATTGTGTGCAACCGAATCCTGATTGGGCTCGGCCTTGTCGGAGAAAGCGGCATAGCCGGTCAGCGTGCCGTGTTCGCCCTTGTGGACGAATTTGGCATTGGCCTGCCAGCCGCCCTGTCTCGCCGGGAATTCCCAGGCGCGCGCCTTCTGGCGGACGATCGAGAGATAGCCGCTGTTGGTGCCGCCGAACGCCTCGGCATTGCCGCTGTCGACGCGCAGATAGGTGCGTTGCGCGTCATAGCTGCCGAGCGTCTGCGCGAAGCGCAGGCCGGCGCGCGCGGTCGGCTGGCTGGTATAGGTCTCGAGCCCGCCGCCGAGGTTGCTCGCCGAGGCGGTGGCGAGATCGGCGGCGCCCGAGGTCAGGCGGACCGATCCGACATCCTCGCTAATCACCGCGCGCTGCGGCGACAGGCCGTTGTAATTGCCGTAGGACTGGTCGCCGAGCGGCACGCCGTCGAGGGTGAAGCCGAGCTGGTTCTGGTTGAAGCCGTGGACGATCAGCGAGATGTTCTGTTCGTTGTTGCCCCACGGATCGGCGGTCTCGAACTGGACACCGGGCAGCGTCTGGATCGCCTTGACCGGGTTCACGCCGGGCAGCACCTTCTGCATCTCGGCACCGTCGATCGTCACCGCCGAGCGCGTGGTGCGCGCGGCGGTGACGACGACCACGCCGTCCTGATCGTCGCCCTGCGCCGCGGCGGCGGGCGCGGCGGCATCCGGCGCCTTCTGCGCCGCGGCGGCGGAGGCCTGGCCGAGCGCGGCGATCGAGACGGCGAGCAACAACGCGCCGCGGCGATGGCGCGCGGCGATGAACGGCAATGACATGACTTTCCCCAATGCGACCGCACGACCGCGGTCGACCGTGCGGTTAGGGGCAGGGTGTGACGCTTCGGCGTCGTTTTGATTGCGGTATCAAGTTTATCGCAAACGTTTGTGAGGTGGCCGTACGGATCATGCCATCGTGTGGCGATCGCGCAACACGGTCGCGCGATGACCGACCGTGCCGCGGGCGTTCCGCGCCTTGATGCCGTCGACCATGATCCATTCGTTGGTGACGCGATCGGCGGCGACGGTCATCGCCATATAGCCGCGGCGCGACGTGTCGCACCATTTCAGCTCGGGATTGGCGCGGACGAGCGCGGCGGCGACCTGCGCGGGATCGGTGCCGACGCTGCTCTCGAATCCGGGCGAGGTGACGCTGTGGCCGGCGAACTCGACCGCGGCGGGACGGCCGTCCTGGACGAGGTCGTAGGCCCAGGCGTTGTGGCTGTCGCCCGAGATCAGCACGGTGTTGCCGCCGATCTGCTGCACCGACTTGAGGAAGCGCGCGCGGGCGGCGGGATAGCCGCCCCAATTGTCGTAATTGAACGGCAGGCCCAGCGCCCCGGCGGCGACGCCGGCGCTGACGTAGCCGCGCGCCTCCGGCTTCATCGCGGCGAGCCAGCCCTGCGTCTCGGGTGGCATCACCGTGGCACCCATGATCGTGCCGAAGCCGACGATCTGCCACGGCCGGCCGCTGCGCACCGAGGCGCGCATCGCGTGGCTCAGCCACACCTCCTGCTGGCTGCCCATCATCGTCACCGCCGGGTCCTGCCACGGACCGTCGCGGAACGCCTTGAGCGCGGCGACGGGGTCGGCGGCGCGGAACAGCGGCGCCACGTCGGGCTGGCGGGTGCGCGCGAGCAGCCGCGTCTCGGTGCGGAACAGCGTCGCGAGTCCGCCGATGTCATAGGCCTTCCACGGCTCGTCCGAGACCGGCATCCATTCGCGATAGGCCTGGATCGAGGCGGCGCGGCGGGCATTCCAGTCGCCCTCGGTTTCGGGCGTATGGTTCTCGGCGCCGCCCTCCCAACTGTCGTTGGCGCTTTCGTGATCGTCCCATTGCACGATCATCGGCATGGCGCGGTGCAGCGCCTGCAGATCGGGATCGGCGCGGTAGCTGCCGTAGCGCAGCCGGTAGTCGGCGAGGTGGATGATCTCGCTCTGCGGCGCCGGGGTGCGGCCGGGAACGGCGTCGGCGGGCAGCGGATAATGCGCCGGCGCATATTCGTAGAGATAGTCGCCGAGATGGATGGCGCAGTCGAAGCCGCCCTGCGCGACCGCGTGCGCATATGCGTTGAACCAGCCGAAGCCGATGTTCGAGCAGGAGAAGATCGCGGCGCGCCAGGTCTTCATGCCGTCTTCGGGCAGCGTCGCGGTGCGGCCGACCGGCGAGTGGCTGCCATCCGGCGCGACGAAACGGTAATGGTAGCTGCGGCCGGGCTGGAGGCCGTCGACGGTGATCTTGGCGGTATGGTCGCGCCACGGGCCGGTGATCTGCGCGCCGCCGGTGACGATGCGGGCGAAGTCGGGGGTCTCCGCGACCTCGACGCGCAGTTCGACGGGGCCGCCGTCGGCGGGAACGTAGCGGGTCCACAGCAGCACCGAATCGGCGGCGGGCTCGCCGCTCGCCACCGCATGGGTGAAGCCGCGGGCGTTGCCCAGTGCCTGGAGCGCGAGCGCGCCGCCGGGCAGCGCGGTGGCGCCCAGCCCGATCATGGCGGTCTTCATCAGCATGCGGCGATCGAGAATCATGATGGTGCTCCGGTGACGTTGCGCCGCCCATGCAATGCGATTGTGAAACGTGCGCGACGCCTGCCGCGCCGTAACAGGACCCTTGCGATTAGTTAGCTACCTATCTATCTGAGCCGGGTGACCCGTCCTACCCCTGCCCAGATGCGCGCCTTTTCGGCGCACCTCGTGCCGCTCGGCCGTCGCTATCGGCGCGCGCTCGACGACGGCCTCGCCGGCCTGTCGCTGTCGCATACGCCGGCGCTGGCGGTGATGCTGATCGGCCGTGCCGCCGAAGGGCTGCGCCAGGGGGCGCTCGCCGACCAGCTCGGCGTCGAGGCGCCCTCGGTGGTGCCGCTGATCGACCAGCTCGAACGCAGCGGCCTCGTCGAGCGGCGCGTCGACACCACCGACAAGCGCGCGCGCCTGCTCCACCTCACCGCCGCGGGCACGACGCTCGCCGCGCAGGTCGAGGCGCGTACCGCGGAGATCCGCCAGACGCTGCTCGCCTGTATCGAGGCGGAGGAGCTGGTGATCGCGACGCGGGTGCTCGACCGGCTCCATGCGACGATGACGCGCCTCGACGAACAGGGCTGAGCGGCGGCGATGCGGATCGGGCTGCGCGAGACGGTATTCTCGGTCAATTGCTTCGCGGCGGCGATGCTGGCGCTGTTCGTGTCCTTCTCGCTCGGGCTGGAGCGGCCGTTCTGGGCGATGGCGACGGTCTATATCACCAGCCAGCCGCTGAGCGGCGCGGTGCGGTCGAAGGCGGTGTTCCGGCTCGCCGGCACGGCGGTCGGCGGGATCGTCACCGTGCTGCTGGTGCCGGCGCTGGTCAACGCGCCGGTGCTGCTGTCGCTGGCGCTCGCTTCGTGGGTGGCGCTGTGCCAGTTCGTCTCGCTGCTCGACCGGACGCCGCGATCCTATCTGTTCATGCTGGCGGGCTATACCGCGGCGCTGATCGGCTTTCCGTCGGTGACGCATCCCGAGGCGATCTTCGACACCGCGGTGCTACGCGTGCAGGAGATCGGCATCGGCGTGCTCTGCGCCGCGTTCATCCATGCGGTGATATGGCCGCGCAGCGTCAGCCAGGTGTTCGGCGGCCGCGTCGCCGGGGTGCTGGCGGAGGCGGAGGCGTGGATCGCCGATGTGCTCGCCGCCGCGCCGGTGGCGAGCACCAGACGCGAGCGGCGCAAGCTCGCCGGCGACATCACCGACCTGCACGTTACCGCGACGCATATTCCGTTCGACACCGCGCGCATCCGCCCGACGCGCGCGCTGCTGACCGGGATGCAGGACCGGCTGGTGCTGCTGATCCCGCTGGTCTCCGCGGTCGAGGACCGCTGGCGCAGCCTGATCGCCGCCGGGCCGCTGCCCGCGCCTTTGGCCGATGCGGTGGCGACGGTGCGCGACTGGGTGACCACCCCCGCCCTGCCCGCCGCGCCGGTGATCGCCACGCTCCGGATTGCGCGCGACGCGGTGGCGGCGGACGGCTGGCGCGACCTGCTTGCGCTCAACCTGCTCGCCCGGCTGGAGGAGCTGGTGCTCGCTCTGGCCGAGACGCGGACGCTGGTGGCGGCGGTCGCCGATCCCGCCGGCCGTCCGCCGCCCGCGGTCGGCGCCGTTGCCGCACGGCCGCTGCATCGCGACTACGGGCTGGCACTGCTGTCCGCGACCGCGACGCTGCTGACCGTGCTCGGCTGCTGCCTGTTCTGGATCGTCACCGGCTGGCCGGAGGGGGCGGTCGCGGCGATGATCGCGGCGGTGGTCTGCTGCTTCTTCGCGACGCTGGACGATCCGGTGCCGGCGCAGCGCGGCTTCCTGCTGTGGACGATCGCGTCGCTGCCGCTCGCCGCGCTCTATCTGTTCGCGATCCTGCCGGCGATCGACGGCTTCGCGATGCTGACGCTGGCAATGGCGCCCCCGCTGCTCGCGATGGGCGCGGTGATGGCGAACCCGAGCTGGTACGGGCGAATGGTGCCGATGATGCTCGGCTTCGCGGGCGGGCTGGCGCTGACCAACAGCTTCACCGTCGACGCGGCGAGCTTCTTCAACGCCAATGTCGCGCAGATCATCGGCATCGCCGCGGCGATGGTGATGACGCGGCTGATCCGCAGCATCGGTGCCGGCACCGCGATCCGCCGGCTGCGCCGCGCCGGCTGGCGCGACCTCGCCACGCTCGCCGAACGCCCGGCGGACCCGGCGGTGGCGCAGATCGCGGCGTGGCGCAGCCGCATGCTCGACCGCGTCGGCCTGCTCGCCAGCCGCATCGGCGAGGTGGAGGACGAGGAGCGCGACGCCGCCGCCGCGACGCTGCGCGAATTGCGCATGGGGCTGAGCATCGCGCAGATTGCGCCCGTTGCCGACCATGCCGCGCTGCGCGCCGCGCTGGCCCGCCACTTCCGCGCGCTCGCCAGCGGGGACGATGTCGCGCCCCCGGCCGAGCTGCTCGACCGGATCGACGGTGCGATCGCCGCCGGCCGCACGATCGCCGATCCCGAGGAACAGCGCGGGCAATTGATCAATCTCGTCGGATTGCGGCGCAACGTCTTCCCCGCCGCGCCCGACTGGCACGATGCGAAGGCGGCGGCATGACCGCCGACCTGGATATCGGCGGCGTGTTCGTCCACCCGCTGCTGCTCGCCGCGATCCTCGCCTTCGTGCTGGCGGAGGCGATCGGCTGGGCGCTGGCGCGGGCGCGGCTGTATCGTTTCGTCTGGCATCGCGGCCTGTTCGACGTCGCGCTGACCATCGTCCTGTGGGCCGGGATCGCCGGCCTGATCACCGGCGGCGACCCCGCCGCGGCTCTCTTCAGCTAGAAAGACCATGACTCCACATCCTTCCCTGCGCGTCGTCCTGCGGATCGGCGTCACGCTCGCCGTCGTGCTGCTTGCGGTGGTCGCCGGTCGCCGGCTCTGGGCGCATTACGAGACCGAGCCGTGGACGCGCGACGGCCGCGTGCGCGCCGATATCGTCCAGGTCGCGCCGGACGTCTCCGGCCTCGTCACCGAGGTGCTGGTCCGCGACAACCAGCCGGTCGCGGCGGGAACGCCGCTGTTCCGCGTCGACCGGCCGCGCTACCGGCTGGCGGTGGCGCAGGCGGCGGCGGCAGTGGCGGCGCAGCGGGTGCAACTGGCGCAGGCGCGGCGCGAGGCGCAGCGCAACCGCACGCTCGGCGACCTCGTCGCGGGCGAGGTGCGCGAACAGGGCGACGCCAAGGTGGCGCAGCTCGCCACCGCCTTGTCGCAGGCGCAGATCGCGTTGCAGACCGCGCAGCTCAACCTCGCCCGGACCGAGGTGCGCGCGAGCGTCGCCGGCACGGTCAGCAACCTCGATCTGCGGCCCGGCGATTATGCCACCGCCGGCCATCCCGAATTCGCGATCATCGACCGCGGCTCGCTGCACATCATCGGCTATTTCGAGGAGACCAAGCTGCCGCGCGTGCATGTCGGCGATCCCGTCCGCGTCCGGCTGATGGGCGACGATCAGGTGATCGCCGGCCATGTGCAAAGCATCGCCGGCGGCATCGAGGATCGCGATCGCAGCGCCGGCGCCAATCTGCTCGCCAACGTCAACCCGACCTTCAGCTGGGTGCGACTGGCGCAGCGCATTCCGGTGCGGGTGGCGATCGACCGGCTGCCGCGCGGCGAGATGCTGGTGGTCGGCCGTACCGCGACGGTCGAGGTGCTGCCGCGCGCCAGGCCGGTGGCGGCGGGAGCGCGGGCATGACGCGCCGCCTCGCGCTGCTGGCCGCCACGCTGCTCGCCGGCTGCACCACCGCCGGACCCGATTACCATCGGCCCGACGCCGCGGTGATCGCCCGGCCGAGCGCCACGGCGCCGTTCGTCGGCGGCGACGAGGCGGCGTTCGCGGCGCTGGCGCCGGTGCCCGACCGCTGGTGGCAGCTCTATCGCGATCCGCGGCTCGACCGGCTGGTCGAACAAGCGCTCGCCGCCAATACCGACCTGCGCGTCGCGACGGCGAATATCGCGCGCGCACAGGCGTCGCTCGACGTCGCCGAGGACGGCCGGCGCGTCCAGACGCAGGTACAGGCGTCGCCCGGCTATGCGCAGCGTTCGGCGGAGGAGGAATTGCGGCCCGGCGCCGCTTTGCCCCGTTCGTTCGTCTATGCGGCGAGCGCGGGCATCTCCTATCAGCTCGATCTCGCCGGGCAGGTGCGCCGCGCGATCGAGGCGGCGGATGCCGATGTCACCGCGACCCGCGCCGCCTATGACAGCGTCCGCATCACCGTCGCGGCGGACACCACCCGCGCCTATCTCGATGCCTGTTCGTCGGCGCGCGAGATCGGCGTCGCGCAGCGCGCGCTCGACCTGCAGAGCCGGACGACGCGATTGACCGAGCGGCTGGTCCGCGCCGGGCGTAGCGGCTCGCTCGATGCGACGCGCTCGACGACGCAGGAGGCGCAGGTGCGCGCGACGATGCCGGCGTTGCAGGCGGCGCAGCGGCTGGCGCTGTACCGGCTGGCGACGCTGACCGGCCGACCGCCCGCCGAGTTCGACCGCGATGTCGCCGCCTGTACCGGCGAGCCGCATCTCGACCGGCCGATCCCGATCGGCGACGGAGCCGCGCTGCTGCGCCGTCGCCCCGACGTGCGCCGCGCCGAATGGGAGCTGCGTGCGGCGACCGCGCGGATCGGCGTCGCAACCGCCGATCTCTATCCGCGCATAGCGCTCGGCGCCTCGGTCGGTTCGGTCGGCCTTGCCGAGCGGGCATTGGGCAGCGACACGTTCAAATTCTCGCTCGGACCGCTGATCAGCTGGCAATTCCCCAACCGGACGCGGGTGCGGGCGCGGATCGCCGCGGCGCAGGCGGAGAGCGACGCGGCTTATGCGCGGTTCGACGGCACGGTGCTGACCGCGCTGCGCGAGACCGAGAGCGGCCTGACCGTCTACGCGCGCGATCTCGACCGGGTGGCGGCGCTGCGCGAGGCGAGCCGTCAGGCGGGCAAGGCGGCGCGCGACGCCGAGACGCTGTTCCGCGCCGGGCGGACCGGCTTCCTGCCGGTGCTCGACGCGCAGCGCACCGCGATCGGTGCCGAACAGACGCTCGCCGCGGCGGAAAGCCGGCTCGCCGCCGATCAGGTGCAGCTGTTCCTCGCGCTCGGCGGCGGCTGGCAGACGTGATCGCACGGGGTACGGACCGAACGCCGGCCTGCCTCGTTCCTGCTGCGACACGCCCCAGACAGGAATCCCGATGACCAACGATCCCCGCACCAGCGCCCCCACCCGCTTCCCCGACGAGCCGCAGCAGCCCGCCCCCGGCGTCGAGGCGAAGATGCGCAACCGTCCCGACCACGGCGAGGACAGCTATCGCGGCAAGGGCCTGCTCGACGGCAAGGTGGCGCTGATCACCGGCGGCGATTCGGGCATCGGCAAGGCGGTGGCGATCGCCTATGCCCGCGAAGGCGCCGACGTCGCCATTTCCTATCTCGCCGACGAACAGGTCGACGCCGAGGATACCAAGGCGTGGGTCGAGAAGGCGGGCAAGCGCTGCCTGCTGCTGCCCGGCGACATCCGCAGCGTCGCGCAGTGCACCGCCCTGGTCGACCAGACGGTGGCGGAGCTCGGCAAGCTCGACATCCTCGTCAACAATGCCGCAGCGCAGACGATCAACGAGGATATCGACAGCATCGACGATGCCGAGATGGAGGGCGCCTTCGCCGCCAACGTCTTCGCGATGATCCGTCTCGCCAAGGCGGCGGCGCCGCACCTCAAGCCGGGCTCCGCGATCGTCAACACGACGAGCATCCAGGCGAAGACCGCGACCGAGAACATGATCGTCTATGCGACCACCAAGGGTGCGATCAGCAGCCTGACGATCGGCCTGTCCAACCTGTTCGCGCCCAAGGGCATCCGCGTCAACGCGGTCGCGCCGGGACCGGTGTGGACGCCGATCCAGCCGATCGCCAAGCCGAGCGACGAGCTGGAGACGCTGGGCGAATCGACCCCGCTCGGCCGCGCCGGCCAGCCGGGCGAACTCGCGCCGGCCTATGTGCTGCTCGCCTCGGACGAGGGCAGCTACATCACCGGGGCGATCGTGCCGGTGACCGGCGGCATGCCGATGTATTGAACGTCAGTCCGGCGCGGGCGGCTCGACCGCCCGCGCCAGCGACGTCGCCAGCCAGCCGTGGCGCAGCGCCTCGGCATCGGCATGCGCGGCGAACACCAGACCGATGTCGCGGCTGAAATCGAAGCCGTCGAGATGCGCGAGCACCACGCCATCCTCGCGGAACCCCTCGGGCATGACGGTGACGCCGAGCCCGGCGCGGACGTAGCTCAACGCCTTGTCGTCGCTGGTCGTGCGTGCGGCGAACACCGGGCGGACGCCGCGGGTGGTGAAGAAGCGGCTGGTTTCGGGGAGCAATTCGCAATGGCGCCGGACGATCATCGGATCGTTGACGAGCTGTTCGGCGCGGATCACCGGCGTGCCGGCGAGCGGATGCGCCTGGCCGAGCGCCAGTGCATAGCCCTCGCCGAGCAACTTCAGCCGCGCCTCGGGCGGGTCGCCGTCGCGCAGCAGCGTCAATGCGAGGTCGATGCGGCCGCGCGCGAGCCGCTCGCGCAGATCGCGCTCCTTGCCCTCGACGATCTCGAGCCGGTCGCCGCCGGGGGCGCTGCGCTGATCGGCGAGCAGGCGTTCGATCCAGCGCCGCGGCGTCGTCACCAGCACGCCAAGCCGCAGCGTGCGCACCGGCGCCGTCTCCGCCACCGCGCGCTCCGCCTCGGCGAACCCCGCCTCGATCGCTCGGGCCGATGCGACCAGCCGCGCGCCGGCGTCGGTCAGCGCGACGCGGCGGTTGCTGCGATCGAACAGGCTGCGGCCGAGCGTCTTCTCCAGTTTGGCGATGCCGACCGACAGGGTCGGCTGCGAGACGTTGCACGCCGCCGCGCCGCGCGAGAAATTGCCGGTGTCGACCACCGACAGGAAATAGCGAAGATGGTAGCGATCGATCATAGACGGTTTCTATGATGTTCTTGCACGTCTTTCAATTTTCCATGTGACGGACGAGCGGCTACAAGGCCGCAAAAGACGGTGGAGAGACTGATGGCTGAACTGGACTTCGCGCTCGGCGAGATGGCCGACACGATCCGCGACACGACGCGCCGCTTCGCGCTCGACCGGATCGAACCGATCGCCGCCGCGGTCGATGCCGAGGATCGCTTCGCGCGCGAATTGTGGCCGATGATGGGCGAGCTGGGTCTGCACGGCATCACCGTCGAGGAGGCGGATGGCGGGCTCGGCCTCGGCTATCTCGAACATCTCATCGCCTGCGAGGAGATCAGCCGCTCGTCCGCCGCGATCGGCCTCAGCTACGGTGCGCATTCCAATCTGTGCGTCAACCAGATCCGCCGCTGGGCCAACGCCGAGCAGAAGGCCAAGTATCTGCCGAAGCTGATTTCCGGCGAGCATGTCGGCAGCCTCGCCATGTCGGAGGCGGGCGCGGGATCGGACGTCGTCTCGATGAAGCTGCGCGCCGACAAGGTCGACGGCGGTTGGCGGCTCAACGGCACCAAATTCTGGATCACCAACGCCGCTTATGCGGACACGCTGGTCGTATATGCCAAGACGATCCCCGATGCCGGATCGAAGGGCATCACAGCCTTCCTGATCGAGAAGGATTTCGCCGGTTTCTCGATCGGGCAAAAGATCGACAAGGTCGGCATGCGAGGGTCGCCGACCGCCGAATTGGTGTTCGACGATTGCTTCGTCCCGGACGATCAGGTGATGGGGCCGCTCAACGGCGGCGTGAAGGTGCTGATGTCGGGGCTCGACTACGAGCGTGTCGTGCTGTCGGGCATCCAGCTCGGCATCATGCAGGCGTGCCTCGACGTCGTCCTGCCCTATGTCCGCGAGCGCAAGCAGTTCGGCCGGCCGATCGGCGAGTTCCAGCTGATGCAGGCCAAGGTCGCCGACATGTATGTCGCGCTCAACTCGGCGCGGGCCTATGTCTACGCCGTCGCCAAGGCGTGCGACGCGGGGCGGACGACGCGCTTCGATGCGGCGGGTTGCATCCTGCTCGCTTCGGAAAGCGCGGTGAAGGTCGCCGGCGAGGCGATCCAGGCCTTGGGCGGCGCGGGCTATACGAAGGACTGGCCGGTCGAACGCTATTGGCGCGACGCCAAATTGCTCGATATCGGCGCCGGCACCAACGAGGTGCGCCGCATGCTGATCGGCCGCGAGCTGATCGGCCATGACGCGCCGCGCGCGCAATGACGGTGCTGCGTACCGCGATCGACGCGGCCTCCACCGACTTCGCCGCCAACGATGCGCACAATCGCGCGCTCGCCAAAACGCTGCGCGGGACGGTCGCGACCAGCGCGCTCGGCGGCTCGGAGCAGCATCGCGCCCGCCACGTCGCGCGCGGCAAGCTGCTGCCGCGCGACCGCGTCGAGCGGCTGCTCGACCCCGGCTCGCCGTTCCTCGAAGTGGGCGCATTGGCGGCGAACGGCATGTACGGCGGCGATGCCCCCGGCGCGGGGATGATCGCCGGCATCGGCCGCGTCTCGGGCCGCGAATGCCTCATCATCGCCAACGACCCGACGGTGAAGGGCGGCGCCTATTTCCCGATGACGGTGAAGAAGCACCTACGCGCGCAGGAAATCGCGCGCGAGAACCGCCTGCCGTGCATCTATCTGGTCGATTCGGGCGGCGCCAATCTGCCGCATCAGGCCGAGGTGTTCCCCGACCGCGATCATTTCGGCCGCATCTTCTTCAATCAGGCGCAGATGTCGGCGGAGGGGATCGCCCAGATCGCCTGCGTGATGGGCAGTTGCACCGCAGGCGGCGCCTATGTGCCCGCCATGTCCGACGAGACCGTCATCGTCCGCAATCAGGGGACGATCTTCCTTGCCGGTCCCCCGCTGGTCAAGGCGGCGACCGGCGAGGTCATCTCCGCGGAAGAGCTGGGCGGCGCCGACACGCATGCGCGCAAGTCGGGCGTCGTCGACCACGTCGCCGAGAATGACGAGCATGCGCTGCTGATCGTCCGCGATATCGTTGCGACGCTCAACCGGCCCAAGGCGGTCGATATCGAGATCGCCGCGCCGCGGGCGCCCCAGCTCGACCCGCAGGAATTGTACGGCATCGTGCCGCAGGACGTGCGTGCGCCCTATGACGTGCATGAGGTGATCGGGCGGATCGTCGACGGTTCGGACTTCCACGAATTCAAGCCGCTGTACGGCACCACGCTCGTCTGCGGCTTCGCGCGGATCTGGGGCATGCCGGTGGCGATCCTCGCCAACAACGGCGTATTGTTCTCGGAAAGCGCCTTGAAGGGCGCGCATTTCATCGAGCTCGCCTGCCAGCGGCGCATCCCGTTGCTGTTCCTCCAGAACATCTCGGGCTTCATGGTCGGTGGCAAGTATGAGGCGGAAGGTATCGCGAAGAACGGTGCCAAGCTGGTGACCGCGGTCGCCACCGCCTCGGTGCCGAAGATCACCGTGCTGATCGGCGGCAGCTTCGGCGCGGGCAATTACGGCATGTGCGGGCGCGCGTATTCCCCACGCTTCCTGTTCAGCTGGCCCAACGCCCGCATCTCGGTGATGGGCGGCGAGCAGGCGGCGAGCGTGCTCGCCACCGTGCATCGCGACGCCGACGGCTGGACGCCCGAACAGGCGGAGGCGTTCAAGGCGCCGATCCGCCAGAAATACGAGGACGAGGGCAACCCCTATTACGCCACCGCGCGGCTGTGGGACGACGGCATCATCGATCCCGTCCAGACCCGCGACGTGCTCGGCCTCGCCTTTTCCGCGGCGCTCAACGCGCCCATTCCCCAATCGCCGTCCTTCGGCGTGTTCCGGATGTGATGGCCATGATCGAGAGCCTGCTCATCGCCAATCGCGGCGAAATCGCCCGCCGCATCATCCGCACCGCGCGGCGGCTCGGCATCCGCACGATTGCGGTCCATTCCGACGTCGATGCCGCCATGCCCTTCGTCCGCGAGGCGGATGCGGCGGTGTGCATCGGCACCGCGCTCGCCGCCGACAGCTATCTGCGGCAGGATCGCATCCTCGCCGCCGCCCGCGAGACGGGCGCGGCGGCGATCCATCCCGGCTACGGCTTCCTGTCGGAGAATGCCGAATTCGCCGAGGCGGTGGTCGCCGCGGGCCTCGTCTGGGTCGGCGCGCCGCCCGCCAGCATCCGCGCGATGGGCCTCAAGGATGCCGCCAAGCAACGGATGATCGCCGCCGGCGTGCCGGTGACGCCGGGCTATCTCGGCGCCGACCAGTCGCCCGAACGCCTGCAGGCGGAGGCCGATGCGATCGGCTATCCGGTGCTCATCAAGGCGGTCGCCGGCGGCGGCGGCAAGGGGATGCGCAAGGTCGATGCGCGCGAGGATTTCGCCGAGCTGCTCGCCAGTTGCCAGCGCGAGGCGGCCGCCTCGTTCGGCAACACGCAGGTGCTGATCGAAAAGTACATCCTGTCGCCGCGCCATATCGAGGTGCAGGTGTTCGGCGATACGCACGGGCAGGTCGTCCATCTGTTCGAGCGCGATTGCTCGCTCCAGCGTCGCCACCAGAAGGTGATCGAGGAGGCCCCCGCCCCCGGCATGGACGCCGCGACGCGCGCCGCGGTCTGCGATGCGGCGGTGCGAGCGGCGAAGGCGGTCGACTATGTCGGCGCCGGCACGATCGAGTTCATCGCCGATGGTTCGGACGGGCTGCGCGCCGATCGCATCTGGTTCATGGAGATGAACACGCGGTTGCAGGTCGAGCATCCCGTCACCGAGGCGATCACCGGGCAGGATCTGGTCGAATGGCAGCTCCGCGTCGCCTCGGGCGAGCCGCTGCCGCACCGGCAGGACGAACTGTCGATCCACGGCTGGGCGATGGAGGCGCGGCTCTATGCCGAGAATCCGGCGAGCGGTTTTCTGCCCTCGATCGGGCCGCTCCACCGGCTGCGTTTCCCGGCCAACGTGCGTGTCGACAGCGGTGTGGAGGAAGGCGGCGCGGTGACGCCCTTCTACGACCCGATGATCGCCAAGCTGATCGTCCATGGCGGTTCGCGGCGAGAGGCGGCGGCGAGGCTCGCCGCGGCGGCGCGCGGCACGCAGGTCTGGCCGGTGAAGACCAACGCCGCCTTCCTCGCCCGCGCGGCGGCGCATCCCAACTTCGTCGCGGGGCGCGTCGATACCGGCTTCATCGAACGCCATGCCGCCGATCTGATCCCGGCGGCGGACCCCTCCCCCGCCCTATTGGGCGCGGCGGCGGCGGCGTTGCTGCCGCAGGGTGACGATCCGTGGGTGGCGCTGCGCGGCTTTCGTGCCAATCGCGCGGTTTCGACTGCGATCGACGTCGAGGTCGGCGGCAAGCCTTATCGCGTCGAGCATCCCGTCGCCGGCGGGATCGTCGCCGATGGCGTGCTGTTCCTCGACGGCGAGGCGTGGCCGTTCGGTGCGCCGCGCGCCGATGCGATCGCCGGCGCCGGCGAAGGCGATGGCGCGATCCTGTCGCCGATGCCGGGCCGCGTCATCGCGGTGCTGGTCGCGGCGGGACAGGCCGTCGCGCGCGGCGAGCGGCTGCTCGTGCTGGAAGCGATGAAGATGGAACAGGCGCTGGTCGCGCCGTTCGACGGTGTCGTGGCGGAGCTCAAGGTCGCCGAGGGCGCGCAGGTGCCCGAGGGGACGTTGCTCGCGCGGATCGCAGTGGAGGAGGTTTGATGGCGGGACGCAGCTTCGAAGCATGGCAGGTCGGCGACCGTATCGTACACGACATCCGCCGCACGGTGACCGAGACGGACAATCTGCTGTTCTCGACGATGACGCACAATCCGCAGCCGCTCCACCTCGACGCCGAGGCGGCGCGGGCGAGCGAATTCGGTCAGATCCTCGTCAACGGTACCTTCACCTTCGCGCTGATGGTCGGCCTGTCGGTCGGCGACACGACGCTCGGCACGCTCGTCGCCAATCTGGGCTATGACAAGCTGGTGATGCCCAAGCCGGTGTTCCTCGGCGATACGTTGCGCGCCGAAACCGAGGTGGTCGAGCTGAAGGACAGCCGCTCGCGGCCCGACGCGGGCATCGTCACCTTCGCGCACCGCATGCTCAACCAGCGCGACGAGGTGGTCTGCCAGTGCCTGCGCACCGCCTTACTCAAACGGTCGGCGGCATGAGGCTGCGGTCGCTCCTGTTCGTGCCGGGCGACCGGCCGGAGCGGTTCGCCAAGGCGGCGGCGAGCGGTGCCGACGCGCTGATCCTCGATCTCGAGGATTCGGTGGCGGCCAGCGCCAAGACGGCGGCGCGCGAGGCGGTGGCGGCGCACTTGCGCGAACCGCGCGGCGCGGTGCGGCTGTTCGTGCGGGTCAATCCGCTCGATACCGCATTATGCGCCGAGGATATCGCCGCGCTCCACGGCCTCGCCCCCGATGCGATCGTGCTGCCCAAGGCGGAGGGCGCACCCAGCGTCCGCGAGCTCGCGCAGCGGCTCGCCGCGGCCGGTATCGACGCGCCGATCCTGCCGATCGCCACCGAGACGCCGGCGGCGATCTTCGCGCTCGGCAGCTATGCGGCGGCGGGCGTGGCGCTCGCCGGGATCACGTGGGGGGCGGAGGATCTGCCCGCCGCGATCGGCGCGGCGACCAGCCGCGAGGACGACGGCCGCTACACGCCGCCCTATGAGATGGCGCGGTCGCTGACGCTGTTCGCGGCGCATGCCGCCGGGGTGGCGGCGATCGACACCGTCTATCCCGCCTTCCGCGACCTCGACGGCCTCGCCGGTTATGCGCGGCGTGCGGCGCGCGACGGCTTCACCGGGATGATGGCGATCCACCCGACACAGGTCGGCGCGATCAACGCCGCCTTCACCCCCAGCGCCGAACAGGTCGAGGCGGCGCAGCGCATCGTCGCCGCCTTCGCCGCGGCACCCGACGCGGGGGCGTTGCAGGTCGACGGCCGGATGGTCGATGCACCGCATCTCAAACAGGCGCGCCGCCTGCTCGACCGAGCCGCCGCGATAGCCGCTCACCAGGCCGCCGACACGCCGAGACGCACGTTGCGCGGCCGCAGCGGCGTCACCTGATTGCGCGCGGCGAGGCCGAAGGGATTGCCGAACGCGAAGCGATTGGCCGCCGCATCGGTGAGATTGTCGAGGCCGAGCCTCAGGTCGAGGTTACGCCAGCGCACGCCGGCCGAGGCACCGAAGGTGGTGTAATCGCCCTGGCTGACGTCGAGCAGATCGCCGGTGCCGAGCACCGAGCGCCCGACATAGTCCACCGTCGCGCCGACCCGCGGCGCGACGCTTCGCCCCTGCCCCCAGGCGTAGCTCAGCGCGGCATGACCCGCGAACGGCGGTGTCTCGGGCAGCCGGCGATTGTCCTCGCGCGACTGGTCGGCGACCGGTCCGCGCACCCGATTGTAGGTGTAGAGCGCCGCCGCGTCCAGGCGCAGACCGGCGAACGGCACCCAGTCTAGCGAAGCCTCCAGCGTCTGGATATTGGCGTTGCCGAGATTGGTGGTGAACGGCTGGCCACGGCGGTTGAGCAGATCGGCCTGGATGCCGCGCCACCGTGCGGTCGACGCGCTCACCGACAGGCCGAGGCCGGTCGTGCCGCGCCGCAGCCGGCGCATGCCGATTTCACCAACCGCGATCGAATCGGCCTGATAATTGGCGACGCGGCCGATCCCCTGCGCGACCGCCAGCCCGCCGGTGCGGAACCCCGTCTGGTAGCGCGCGAACAGCGCGAGATCGGGTGCGAGCCGGTAGGACAAGGCAAGCGTCGGATCGGCGCGCTGCGTCGAGCGGCCGCGGATATAGGCGCCCGGTCGCCGCGTTGCCGACGGCTCGCCGTCGATCCGCGCGCTGGTGAAGCGTCCGCCGAGCGTGACCGACAGGTCCGGGGTCACCGCCAGCGTCGTCTCGCCGAAGGCGGAGGCGGCGCGGGTGACGTTGGTGACGCCGACGATGTCCATCTGGTTGCCGGTCAGGCCGAGCGCGCGCGACAGTGCCGACCGGTCGCTGATCAGGGTGAAACCGGCGAGCCAGGAATTGCCCGACGCGGTCGAACGCGACAGCCGCATCTCGTGCGACAGCAGCAATTTGGCGTTGTCGACATTATAGGCGACCGGCCGTCCGACGCCGCGCGGCGTCGCGTCGAACACCTCGCCGGTGTGATAATCCGCCACTCCGGTCGCCGAGACGAGGCGCAGGCCGCTGTCCCAATCCTTGGCGACGACGACGCGGCCGAACAGGAAGCGGTCCGCGAACGGCTGCGCGATCCGGCTGCTGCGTCGATAGCTGCCGTCGCTGACCTCGGCATATTGGCCGTCGGTGGCGCGGATGCGCTGGACGACGCCGCTGGTGTCGATTCGCCAGCCGCCGCCGGGCTCGACGCGCAGCGCGAGGCGCGCACCCACGGTGCCGACGCGGTTGACGTCGCGCCCCCGCGCCGGATCGTCGATATAGCCGCCGTCGCGCACCACATAGGCGACGCTGCGCAGCGCCAGCCGCTCGTCGAGCAGCGGCACGTTGACCATCGCCGACAGATCATATCCCGCCGCGCCGCCATGCGTGGCGACGACGCCACCGCTCATCGCCGCGGCGACCCGGTCGAGCAGGGGCGCGTTCGAGGTCAGCCGCAGCACGCCACCGATCGCGCCGGCCCCGTACAAGGTCCCCTGTGGCCCCTCCATCACCTCGACCGCCTGCATGTCGTAGAGGCGCAGGCCGGGATCGGGACCGGAAGCGTTGAGCTGGACGTCGTCGAGATAGACGCTGGCGGTCGATTGGGTGGTGCCGTTGAAGCTGCTGTCGGCGATGCCGCGGATGAACACCTTGTTGCGTCCCGGCCCGAGCTGCGTGCTCTGCAGCACCGGCACCGCATTGGTGAGGTCGCTGATCGCCCCGGTCGCGCCATTGGGCTGCGCCGTCGTGCCGACCAGGGTCAGGCTGCCGGGATAGCGCAGCAAGGGGACGCGCTGCTTGCTCGCGGTGACGACGATGTCGGCGGGCACGTCCGCCGGCGGGACGGGGCGAGGCGGCGTCGGCCGTGGCGGGCGCACGCGACGCGGCGCGGCGGCGATGCGATAGATGCCGCCCGGCCCGGGCACCGCGCGATAGCCGGTGTCGGCGAGCAGCCGCGCGAGCGCCCGCGCGACGGGCATCGTTCCGCGCAGGGCACGGCAGCGGATGGCGTGGAGTCCCGGCTCGGTACTGACGATCTCAACGCCGCTGCTCCGCGCCAGCGTCAACACCGCCACGTCGAGCGTCGTCGCCGGGATGGCGACGGTGATCGCCGCATCGCGCGCGCGCGCGACCGACGGCAGGCAAGCGGCGGCCGCGAAGGCGGCGGAAACGAGCTTAACGTGTCGCGGTAGCGCGGTCCGCCAATACCCAGCCTTCGCCATTACGCCGCCATGTCGCCCCGATCAGTTCGGCCAGATGCGGTACGTCGCGATCGGCAGCGCCTGTGACGTGGATCATGCCGGTAAACGGGCGGCGCGACAAGTCGCCGACGATACGCAGGTCGACGCCGAGCTGCCGCCGCAGGCTCGCCACGACCTCGCCGACCGGTATCCCCTCGAAACTGAGATCGCCGCTGCGCCAGCCGCCGACCGCGGCGGTCGGCAGCGTGCCGCGAACGATGCGGCGGTCGGCGGCCATCGTCACGGTGTCGCCGGCACCGAGCCGCAGCCCGGCGCCGTCGGGCTGGAACAGCACCGACCCCTCCGCCACCGCGACCGAGAGGCGCTCGCCGGTGTGCAGCACGTCGAAGGTGGTGCCGAGATCGCGGATCAGCTGATCGCCCGCACGCAGCTCGAACGGATGCGCGGCATCGTGGACGACGTGGAGCGTCGCCTCGCCGCGATCGAGCGCGACGCTGCGCGGATCGGCGCCGCTCACCCGCAGCAGGCTGCCGCCGTTGAGCGCGATCTGCGTCCCGTCGGCCAGGCGGACGTCGCGCCGCTCGCCGTCGCTTGTGGCATAGACGGTCTCGGTCGCGTGCGAGCCGAACGTCGTCGGCACCAGCCAAAGGGCGAGAGCCGCGGCGATCGCGCCGCCGCCCGCCAATCGCCACCAACCGCGCGAGGCCGGCTGGTCGTCGTTCGCCGCAATCGGCATCGCATCGGGTTCGGGAAACGCCGCCGCGGCGACCAGCCGGTCGCGCATCGCCACCGCGTCATAGGCGCGCGCATGGGCCGGGGTCTCGAGCCAGGCGACGAAGCCTTCCCAATCCTCCGCCGCCATATGCTCCTGGCGCAGATGCCAGGCGATCGCCTGGTCGATGATGTTCGGTGCGTCACGGCTCACAGGCGCTGCCCCCTTCCATCATCATGACGATGCGCCACGGGCATATCCGCAGCAGTCTGTTCGGCGCGGGCATGAATAATCCGATACGCCCGCTGCAACAGCTTCTCGACCCCGCTGACGCTGATCCCCAATTGCTCGGCGATGGCGCGTTGCGGCCTGTTTTCAACGCGATAGAGGCGCAGTGCGGTGGCCATCCGTTCGGGCATGTCGGCGATCACCGCCTCGATCGCGCGCAGCTCGTCGCGCATCACCAGCGTCCGTTCCGCATCGGGCAGGTCGTCGGCGGTCGGCTGCTCCTCCAGCCACGCCGCCTCGCGCGCGCCGCGGCGCGCGGCGGCGATCCGCCGGTCGGTCGCCAGGTTGCTGGCGACGCGATACAGGAAGGCGGCCGGCTGCGCGATCGGCTGATCGGCGAGCTGGTCGATCCGCAACCACATGTCCTGCAGCGCATCCTCCGCATCGTCGCGGTTCCCGAGCCGCGCCGTCAACAGTCGCGACAACATCGCGCGTTGTTCGAGGAAGATGGCGCGAAGTCCGCCGTCGGCCAATCTGCGTCCGCGCTCCCGTCAGGCTGGAAACGCCAGCCCTTCCGCCGCCGCCATGTCCGCTATCGGCCATTTCCGCAAGACGTCCGCTTCGCGCGGCCGCGCCTCGGCGATCGCGTCGCCGGCGCGCCTGCCCGCCCCCGGATGACACATGACGAGATGCATACCCGCCGCCCGCCGCAGGAAGCGCGGGAACAACCGCTTGTAATCCGTCGAGAAATCATAGTGGCCAGCGAAACTGTCGTTGCAGCGCAGGCGATAGCGCGCCGCCGCCCGGCGCAGCCCGCGCGAATGGAAGGCGCTGCCGATCGCCTTGCCGACGAACGGCCGCGCCAGCATCGCATCGACCCGATCGGTGCAGTCGCGCACCCAGGCATCGGGCGCGCGGCTCGCCGTCTCGAACAGCACGATGTCACGGATGCCGGGCAAGGCGTGCGAATGCTGGTGGCCGTCGACGAAATCGGGCGCGCGGCCCATCGCCGCGGTGAAGGCGTCGAACTGCGCGGCGATCTCGGCCGCGATCTCCTCCAGCGGCAATTGCCGGCGTGCGGCGCGGCCGGCGAGCGGATCGATCTCGGGCAGCCGGCCGTCGGGTGCGAACAGCGGCATGTCGGTCAGCGGCCGTTCCTGCGTCAGCGTCAGGTGCAGCCCGATCGAGACGTGCGCCGGCAGGTCGCGAAGCAATGCGGCATCGTCCATCCACCCAGGCATCAGCGTCATGCAGCTCGTCGCGTTGAGCTTGCCGTTCGCCGCCAGCTCGGCGATCGTCTCGCTTACCCCGCGGGAATAAGCGAAATCGTCGGCGCACAGGACCAGGTTACGCAACGGCCGCACCCTCCACACATTGATGCGCGCGCTCGCGGATCTGGACGCTGAGCAGCTTGCGGCGCTGCAGCCGGCGCGCGAGGAAGCGATAGAAGAACCAGCTGCCCGCCCACGGCGCGGTCGCCGAATAGACCAGCCGTTCGAACAGCGTCCAGCGGATCGAATCGCGGTCGCGCTCGCGTGGCGAGGGCATGCACCACAGATCCTGCGAATAGAGCATCCGTCCCCGCGCCATCGTGCGGTGGATGACCTCGTGATCCTCGAGGATGTAACCCCAGATCGCGGCATCGAAGCCGCCGACCGCGCGCAGCGTCTCGACGTCGAAACACTGGCCGGCGCCGCCGGCATGACATTGCCGCGGCAGCAGCTTCGCCGCCGACAGGATCCTGCGCGCCTCGGCATCGAGCGCCGCCCGATCGGCGCCGGGGTCGACGAAATAGGCGCCGGCGACGACGCAGCGGTCGCGCTGCAACAGCCGCTCCGCCTCGGCGAGATAGTGCGGCGGGTAGAGCGTGTCGGCGTCGCAGGTCGCGACATAGCGCGTCCGCACCCAGCCGAGCCCGGTGCGCAGCGCCGCGACCTTGCCCGGCGTCGTCTCGGTGATGACGAGGGCATCGAGCCCGTGTGCGCGGACCGCGGCGCGTGCCACCTCGGCGCTGCCGTCGGTCGAACCATTGTCGACCAGGATCAGGATCGCGCGCACGCTCTGCGCGGCGAGGCTGGCGATCGTCGCGGCGAGATAGTCGCGTTCGTTGAAGAACGGGATCAGCACCGTCCACAGCGGTGTCGGCCGGCGATCCAGCCGCCGCGCGGCGATCGACGATCCCGCCGCGCTGCGGGACATCGGATCGTGGTCGTTGATCAGAAACATGATGCCCCCGGCAGACGGTCCTGGCGGCATCGCGGACTGCGACGCATGCCGACATGGTCTACCCCCCGGAAGGCCATGTCGGCGCCGCGCGTCAGTCGCTGCGATGCCCCGAATGACAGACGATGCCGATCTGGACATTCCACACCTGCCCCCGAAAAAAATGCTGCATGACGGTAGGGATCGCCGGAATTAAGGGGGCGCCATGATCTCCATGGCGCGTTCCCCGGCCGCAGCGACGAGCGTCCCCGCCAGCCGGCCCGGCGCCGTGGCGACCTTCCTGCTGCTGCTCGGCTGGGCGCTGCTGCTGCGCGGTCGCGACTTCGGCAATCCGATCATCCACGTCGACGAGCAATATTATCTGCTCGTCGGCGACCGCCTGCTCCACGGCGCCTTGCCCTATGTCGATCTATGGGACCGCAAGCCGCTGGGGCTGTTCCTGATCTTCGCGGCGATGCGGCTGCTGCCCGGCGACGGCATCCTCGCCTATCAGCTCGTCGCGACGCTGTTCGCCGCGGCGACCGCCTGGCTGGTCACGCGCGGCAGCCGGCGGCTCGGCGCGACGCCGCGCGGTGCGCTGGTCGCCGGCCTCGCCTATGTGCTGTGGCTGTCGCTGCTCAGCGGGCGCGGCGGGCAGTCGCCGGTCTTCTACAATCTGTTCGTCGCCGCCGCCGCGGTGCTGACGCTGCGCCTGCCGCGGCTCGCCGCGCGTGGTGCCGGCGGCGCGATCGTCGCCAATGGCTGCGCCGCCTGCCTGTTCGCGGGACTGGCGATCCAGACCAAATATACGCCGGTCGTCGAAGGCGCGTTTTTCGGGCTCGTCCACCTCTGGTATCTCCGCCGCGCCGGCACTTCGCTCGCGCCGCTCTCGGCAGCGGCGCTGGTGTGGGTGGTGCTCGGCATCGTGCCGACCGCGGCGGTCGTGCTGTTCTACAGGTCACAGGGGCCGGCGGTGTTCGACGCCTTCTGGTTCGCCAATTTCGCGTCGGTGTCGCTGCGCAAGGGCTATCCCGCCGCCAAGATCGCCGCACGGCTCGCGGGCACCACCGCGCAATTGCTGCCGTTCATCGCTTGCGCAGCGCTCGCGTGGCGCGTGCGGCCGCGCCGGCCCGAGATGGGTATCGCCTTCGGCTGGCTCGCTGCGGCGCTCGTCGCCTTCGCGATGATCGGCGCCTTCTTCGATCATTATGCGCTGCCGCTGATGGTGCCGCTGGCGATGATCGCCGGCGTGGCGCTCGGCTGTTACCGGGCGGCACCCGTGGCGCTGCTCGGCTACGGCCTGCTGCTGTTCGTCGTACGGGTGGCGCTGGTGCCGACCGAGGCCGCATCGGCGCGCGCGGTGGCGCGGGTGATGGCCGCGAACGACCGCGGCGGCTGTCCCTATGTCTTCGCCGGCGACGTCATCCTCTACCATCTCGCCGACGCCTGCATCCCGACCGCCTACGCCTTCCCCTCGACGCTGGCCTATGAAGCCGAACAGGGCGCCACCGGCATCGACGAGGCCGCCGAGGTACGCCGCATCCTCGCCCGCCGGCCGCCGGTGATCGTGACGATGGATGCGCCGATGGCGCCGTGGAACCGCGCGAGCCAGGCGGCGATGACGCAGGCGCTCGCCGCCGGCTATCGCCGGGTGTTGACCGTCCCGCGCGAGGACGCGCATCTGCTCGTCTACCTGCGCGACGACCTGCCGCTGCGGCGCTGATCGCAGGCCCCTTGGCGCGGACGCCTCCGCCGGGCTAGAGCGCCCGCATGACGCCGCTGACGCTCCACAACAGCCTGACCCGCATGGCGGAGCTGTTCCAGCCCGCCGACCCCGCCGACGTCCGCATCTATTCGTGCGGGCCGACGGTCTATCATTATGCGCATATCGGCAATCTGCGCGCCTATCTGTTCACCGACACGCTCGGGCGGGTGCTGACGTGGAAGGGCTATGGCCTGACCCATGTCATCAACATCACCGACGTCGGCCATCTGACCAGCGACGCCGACGCCGGCGACGACAAGATGGAGGCGGCGGCGCGCGCCAGCGGCCGCGACATCTGGGCGGTCGCCGAGCATTATACGCAGGCGTTCAAGGCTAACCTCAAGGACCTCAACGTCCGCGATCCCGCCCGCTTCCCGCTTGCCACCGATCACGTCGCCGGCATGATCGCCTTCGGCGAGGCGATCGCCGAGAAACATTGCTACCGGCTTCCCGACGGCCTCTATTTCGACACCTCAACCGTCCCCGATTACGGCCGGCTCGCCGGGACGCGCGACGACGGCCCCGCCGAGGGCCGGATCGAGACGGTGGCGGGCAAGCGCCACGCCGCCGACTTCGCGATCTGGCGAACGAGCGCACCGGGCGAGCACCGCCAGATGGAATGGGACAGCCCGTGGGGCCGCGGCGCGCCCGGCTGGCATCTCGAATGTTCGGTGATGAGCCGCCAGTATCTCGGCGCGCATTTCGACATCCATACCGGTGGCATCGACCATCGCGAGATCCACCACCCCAACGAGATCGCGCAGAATCAGGCGTTCAGCGGCACCGCCGACACCGGCGCGACGCTATGGATGCACAACAACTTCCTCGTCGATCGCACCGGCAAGATGTCCAAATCCTCGGGCGAGTTCCTCATCCTGCCGACGCTGGTCGAGCGTGGCTTCCACCCCCTCGCCTATCGCCTGATGTGTCTGCAGGCGCATTATCGCAGCGAGCTGGAATTCTCGTGGGAGAATCTCGCTGCGGCGCAGACGCGGCTGAAACGCTACGTGCAGACCGTCGCGGCGCTCCGCGCGCGCGGCGAGGGCAAGGGCGCCGCGTCCGCCGCGCCCTATATCGAGCGGCTCGATGCGGCGGTGTCCGACGATCTCAACACGCCCAAGGCGTTGCCGGTGCTCGACGAATTGCTTGCCGACAAGACGATCAGCCCCGGCGGCAGGCTGGCTGCGCTCGGCGATTTCGATGCGGTGCTCGGGCTCGGCCTGACGACGCTGTCGCGCGAGGACCTGCGCGTCCGCCCGGCGAGCGCCGGCATCGACGAAGCCGGGATCGCGGCGCGGCTCGTCGATCGTCGCGAGGCGCGCGCGGCCAAGGACTTCCCGCGCTCCGACGCGATCCGCGACGACCTCGCCGCGCTGGGGGTCGAGGTGATGGACGGCGATCCGCTCGGCTGGGACTGGAAGGTGGCGCCGTAACCGGAGACGGTTCGCGTCCGCTTATTCCAGCGGCTGATCCACCGTCGCGATGATCGGCGGCACGTACGGCTTCGGAGCATTCGCCGGGATGCGCGCGATCTCCGCCTCCAGCGCCTTGGCGCGTGCCGCCGACGACGGATGCGTGCGGCTGCGGAACAGCCCGCCATCGACGTCGCCGCCATGGTCGCGCCAGAAGCGCACCGCGATCCGTGGGTCGTAACCGGCGTTGCGCAGCAAATACATGCCGAGCAGATCGGCCTGATCCTCGGTCAGGCGGAACAGCCGGCCGTTACGGCCAACCTCCGATAGCAGACCGCGCTTCACCCCGGCGGCATCGAGCCGCGTGGCGTGATGGAGGATGTTGTGCGCCAGTTCGTGCGCGACGACCACCGCGACCTCGTCGTCAGTATAGCGTTCGAAGAAGCGCACCGCGATCTGCACGATCCGCCCGTCGGCCGAGGCGTCCATCCCCGGCCCGAGCAGCACCTCGAACGCGCTGCGGCACCCCGGCGACGCGGCGATGGTGACGCTGCGCGGCTTGCCGTCACGCAACAGGTCGACGCGCAGCGGCCGGTCGGCGGGCAGGGCGGCGATCGTCGCGGTCACCGCGTCGCGCGCGGCGCTGGTCGCGGTCTTGCCCGGTGCCGCGCCATCGACCCGCTTGCCGTCGATCGCGACGATTGAATCGCCCTCGCGCACTCCCGCGGCGGCCGCTGGCGAGCCCGGCACCACCGCCTCGACCGCGATCGGCGTCTCGAACCCGAAGCTGCGGCGCGCCTGGTCACGCAGCGGCGCGTCATATTGGTCGATCGCATGGATCGCCCAGCCCGGCGTCGGCGCCGTCTCGCGGCACAGCGCGACGTTGGCGGTGGTCAGCCGATAGGCGATCCCCGCCATCCGCCCGTCCACCGCGCGCAACGCCGTGAAGGTCGCGGCGCTATCCTGCGCCCGGGCTGGCGACGGGCTCCCGATTCCGAGCAATATGGGCGCGATGCACAACAGAGCCTTGTTCATCCCGCCGCCCTAGAACAGCGCGTTCGCCTGCGAAACCTTCGTTACGCTTCGTCTACCGAATGGCCTTGGCATCGATGGTCACCTGATTGCCCTTCGACACGCCGGTGCGCTTGCCGCTGGCGACCAGCTCCCACACCTGTCTGGGGGTCGGCAATCCGTCGAAGGAGGAGAAGCTCGACACCGTGCCGTCGACGTCGGTCAGCGCCACCGTATAGGTTTCGCTTTTGTCGATCTGGCCCATCAGCGACGGATAGACGCTGACCGTCCGGCCGGCATCGTACAACGCCATCTCATAGCCCGCCCCATTGGCGCGATAGACGCCATATTCGAGGCGCGCCTCGCCCTCGCGGCACCACACGATTTGCGGTTCGGGCGGCGTGGAGGGATCGGCCTTCGCCTTCGCCGCGATCCCCCCGGCGAGCAACGCCATCAGCATGTCGCCGCCCGCGGCTTTGATCGGCTTGGCGTGCGCGAAGACCAGCGGCGTGGCGCACGCCCTGATCGGCGTCGCCGCTTGCGCCACGGTACCGGCCGGCCGTGGCCAGTGGATCGTCGCGATCGCCTGCTGCAATTGCGCGTCGAGCAGCTCGGCGGTCAGCGCCTTGGCGCTCATCCGGATACTGACGATCCACTCGCCCACCGGGACGACCGCCAGCGCGGTGCTGCGATACCCCTTGCCGGCATTGGCATACACTTGCCGCAAGGACGACGCGGCGGTCGCACCCGGCGCGGCGAAGGCGATCGGATCCGCGGACGCCGGCGCCGCATTGCGGAACAGGTCGCGGCTCTCGATCGCGGTACGCGACCGGTCGAACCACAGCGCGACGTCGGCAACCGCCGGATGGAAGAGGTAGACCGTCGCGCTGACGCTGCCATCCGGCGCTTCGAATTGCGCGGCGACATCATGTTCGCTCTGCGTGGCGTCGGTCAGCGCGCCGCGCGGCAGGCCGGCGAGCTGAGGCCGCAGGATCAATCCGGTCTCCGCATGTTGCCAGCTCTTGTCCGGCGGCACCGGCAAATCGCGCGCGGCAATCGGCGAAGCGGTCGCCAGCGCCAGGATCATCATCGCCCGTCTCATCGCCCGTCCCCCATGGCCCCACACCGGATCAGCCTGCTAGCAGACCGGCGGTCGACTCCGCCAGCATCCGTCGCCGGCGACGGCACCGACAAAGCCCCCGCCATGCGACACCAAAGCCTTCCTTCATTGCGTCAAGGCCGTTTTGGGCGCATGTCGCGACGCGTTTAGACCCAAAGGACGACAGATCATGGCCGCGAACTGGGCCCCCGACAGCTGGACCAAGGCCGAGGCCCGCCAGCTTCCCGACTATCCCGACGCCGCGGCGTTGGCCCGCGCGACCGACACGCTGGCGACCTTTCCGCCGCTGGTCTTCGCGGGCGAGGCGCGCAACCTCACCGCAGAGTTGGCCGATGTCGCCGCCGGCAAGGCGTTCCTGCTGCAGGGTGGCGATTGCGCCGAATCCTTCGCCGAGCACAGCGCCAACAACATCCGCGACACCTTCCGCGTCATCCTGCAGATGGCGGTGGTGCTCACCTATGCGTCGAAGCTGCCGGTGGTGAAGCTCGGCCGCATGGCCGGCCAGTTCGCCAAGCCGCGCTCCGCCCCGAACGAGACGATCGATGGCGTCGAGCTGCCGAGCTATCGCGGCGACAACGTCAACGACATCGCCTTCACCCCCGAAAGCCGCATCCCCGATCCGCAGCGGATGATCCGCGCCTATTCGCAATCCGCGGCGACGCTCAACCTGCTCCGCGCCTTCGCGCAGGGCGGCTATGCCAACCTGCATCAGGTGCATCGCTGGACGCATGACTTCATGGGCCGCAGCCCGTGGTCGAAGAAATATGCCGAGACCGCTGACCGCATCGGCGAGGCGCTCGAGTTCATGGCGGCCTGCGGCATCGATCCCGAGACGGTGCCGCAGCTCGCGCAGACGCATTTCTACACCAGCCACGAAGCGCTCTTGCTGCCGTTCGAGGAGGCGCTGACCCGGCAGGATTCGCTGACCGGCGACTGGTACGACACCAGCGCGCACTTCCTGTGGATCGGCGACCGCACCCGCTTCGAGGGCTCGGCGCACGTCGAATTCCTGCGCGGCATCGGCAATCCGATCGGCGTGAAGTGCGGGCCGAGCCTCGACCCCGACGCGCTGCTCCGCATGCTCGACACGCTCAATCCCGGCCGCGTGCCGGGGCGCATGACGCTGATCACCCGCTACGGCTACGACAAGATCGAGGCATCGCTGCCGAAGCTGGTCCGCGCGGTGACGCGTGAAGGCCATCCGGTGGTGTGGAGCTGCGATCCGATGCACGGCAACACCGTCAAGGCGGTGACCGGCTACAAGACGCGGCCGTTCGACCGCATCCTCGCCGAGGTGCGCGGCTTCTTCGCGGTGCATCGCGCCGAGGGCACGCACGCCGGCGGCATCCATGCCGAGATGACCGGCCAGAACGTCACCGAATGCACCGGCGGCGCGATCGACGTCACCGAGCAGAGCCTCGCCGATCGCTACCACACGCATTGCGACCCGCGCCTCAACGCCGGCCAGAGCCTGGAGCTCGCCTTCCTGCTCGCCGAGATGCTCAACGAGGAAATGGCCGAACGCCGCAAGGCCGCGGCCTAAGCCGGTTGAATATGGGGGCGTCGGCGATTGCCGCTTGACGCCCCCGCCCCCGCGGCCTAGAGGCGCTCGCTCACCGCACACGGCCCCTTCGTCTAGCGGTTAGGACGTCGCCCTCTCACGGCGAAAGCACGAGTTCGATTCTCGTAGGGGTCACCAGCGGCTACATCCGACATCGGTATCGAAGCGATCGCCAGAGACAAAGCTGTGACGACCTGCGTCTGACCGGGTGGGCAGGCAACCCCCGCCCACCCCGGCCGCTGATCAGAGGTCCGTCGCGTACAGCGTGTGGTGCGTCAGGATGAACAGCGTCTTGCGGTCGGTGCCGCCGATCACCAGTTGCAGCGGGCGTTCGGGCACGTCGATCCGCCGCTGCAACGCGCCGTCGGCGCCGTAGACGAACACCTGTCCGTTGGCGACGTAGAGGTTGCCCGCATCATCCCGTGCGACGCTCTCGCCGCCGCGGTCGGCGACGACCTTGAGGTCGGTGACCTGCCCGCCCTCGCCGACCAGACCGCTGTAGGTGCGGTTCTCCGACCCGTTGGTCAGCGTCACCCGGCTGCCCGGCGCCGCCGCGACGAAGCCGTAGGAATCGAGCGTGTCGGACCAGCGCCAGCCCTGGTGATCGTCCGGCCCCTGGTTCCAGACGCGGAACGCGGGCAGCGCGAGCGATCCGTCGGGCGAGACATATTCCTGCGCCTTGGCTTCGCCCATCTTGCCGGTGAAGAAGTCGGCGATCGTCGGATAGGTATAGGTCTTGGGATCGATGCGATCGGCGAATTCGCCGTTCGCCCAGACGTTGACCGGCAGCAGCGTCGTCGCCTTGCGGCCGGCGCGCACCGGCGTCGGCGCGATGACGCGGACCTCGGCGGGCCTGGCGGGATCGATGCTGTACACGCTGCCGTCGCGCCCCGCCGACGACTGGACGAGCAGCGACCCCGATCGGTCGACCGCGAGATTGACCGCGTCGAGCGGCGCGTCGGCCAGCGTCGTCAGTCCTTCCGCCTGCGACCAGCCATGAATGCGCTGGAAGAAGCGGTCGATGAAATAGAGCTTGCCGGCCTTGTCGGTCGCCGCGCCGGCGATCGAATAGAAGCCGTCGGCCAGCTTGCGCACGCCTGGTGAGACCGGGATGGCCGAGGCGGTGGCCGCGGTCGCCGGCGCGGCTGGCACGTCGAGCTTGGCGAACTCGCGCTCGCGCACCTCCTGCTGGCGCGTCATGTCCTTGATCGCATTTTCGAACGGATATTTGCTCGCGCGCAAATAGGTGCCGCAGCCCTTGGCATCGCAGCTCGCGAAGCCGCTCTCGGCGTTCACATGGACGTTGCGGAAGCGGATGTCGCCCGAATCGTAGAGCCGCACTGCGGTGTCCATCGGCTTGATTGAGCGGGTGACGCGATAGGCGTGGTAGTTGGCGAAGAGGATGTTGCGCGAGTTGCGGAATTCGGTCGAGATCGCGTTGACGCCGTCGCGGACTTCCTGCTCGGTTTGCGGTGCGAGGAACTCCCAATTCTCGACATGGTCGAGGACGATCTCGTGGCGGTAGTGATGCTCCGCCGACAGCTGGTAGACGTGGCCCGGCGTCTTGGTGTCGGAGACGTAGAAGCCCGCCGAGGCCAAGGTGTTGGGCGACCAGAGCGCCGAGAAGGTGCCGCCGCCGCCGTCGGTCACCCAGATGCTGGGATATTGGCCGTCGAAGCGCGCGCGCGGATCGCCGAAGCCGATCGCACTGCCTTTGGTCAGCAGCGTGCCGCCGCCGCCCTGGATCTTGACGTCGTTGACCATCGACGCCTCGCCCGCCTTCCACAGCAAGGCGGTGGCGCGCGGGTTGACCCCGCCGGTCCACAGACCGAGGCCGTGGACGATGGCATTGCCGCCCTTCGCGCTCTCGATCAGCGCCTTGGCGCCGCCGACGCCCATGAAGGCGGGCGTCTCGTCGGGCAGATAGACGTGGGTGAGGCTCGGGTGGAGCGCGATCAGCACGCTGTCGGGGCGCAGCTTCAGCGTGTCGGTGACGCGATACCGGCCCATCGGCAGATAGAGTACGCGATGCGTGTCGATCGCGCGTTGCAGCGCGGCGGTGTCGTCGGTGGTGTCGTCGCCCTTGACGCCAAGATCGTGGACGTTCGCCCACGCCTTGACCGGCGGCAGCGCGGCGATCGCCGGCCGCGGTCGCGCCGGCACGCGGGCGAGCGGCGCTATCGTCACGTCGGTGGCATAATCGCCGATCGTTCCCAGCCCCGCCAGCTTGAGGCCGTAGGAGAAATCGCTGACGCGGTAGCGCGCGCCTTTGCCCGCGACGGTTGTGCCGCTGTCGCGGAAGCGCGCGAAGGTCGGCGTGTCGATACCGATCGCATTGTCGAAGCCGATCTGCGTGAAGACGCTCTTCTCCTCCGAGATCAGCACCGCCGATTGCGATACGTTCTCGAAGCGGACGTCCTTGCCCCACAGCGAATCAGAATAGCCGCGGTCGATCTCGATGCCGACCGGGGTGTCGCGGATCGCGACGTTGACCAGCGTCAGGTCGACCTCATGCTCGCGGATCGCCGCATCCCGTTGGCCCTGGAAGTCGGAGTCGATCAGCGTGAACTGCCACGCCGGCGAGGTCTTTTCCGACATGATGCCGTAGCGGCCGCCGAAGAAGCGCAGGTCCTCGCACTCGTTGCCCGCCTGATAGATGCCGGCGAGGCCCGAGCCGATGTGGAAGTCGGCATGGCGGATATAGCCGTGCTGCGCGACGCGGAAGCGCACCGCCACCGCGCCGGCATTGCCCTCGCCGATGCGGAAATCGACGTTGGCGAGCGCCGAATAGAAGGTGCTCGACGTGGCGTCGAAGATGGCGGGATCGAACGGCACGCTGGTGCGCGGCGGCACCGGAGCCTTGCCGACGCGATATTGATCCTCGCCGGTGAAGGCGAGCATCGCCGCCACGCCCGCGCCGAAGCCCTCGCTATTGTCGCCGAGCACGATCTCCGGCCGGGTCGCGCCGATGCCGAAGATGCGCACCGCGGACCGCACGAAGATCGTCCGGCTGATCCGGTAGCGGCCCGAAGGCAGGAAGACGATCCCGCCCTTCCCGCCCTGCGCCGCGGCATCGATCGCCTGCTGAAGCGCGACGCTGTCGTCGGCGCGGCCGTCGCCGACGCCGCGGACGGTGATCGCCCGCGCGTCCTTTGGCGCGGTCAGGTAGACGGACGTCGTCGCCGCCAGAGCGGGCGCAGGCGCGACGAGCGCCGCTGCGCCGAGCAGCCAGATATGCTTCAATGGAGGTCTCCCCGGGATCGGTCGTGCCGCACGGTCCGCCGGACCGGCGGAAGAGGCTCAGGAGGCGCGGCGGCCCAAAGTCTGTGCGGCGAGCGCGACCTGCGTGCGGTTGCGCACGTTGAGCTTGCGCATCAGCGCGGTCATGTGCGCCTTCACCGTCGCCTCGGCGATGCCGAGATCGTAGGCGATCTGCTTGTTGAGCAAGCCGGAGTGGACACCGCGCAGCACCTTCATCTGCGTCGGCGTCAACTGGTCGAGCGCACAGGCCGCAACCGGCGCCGCAGCGGCGTTGATCGCGGGCTGGCGGGCGATCGGGGAAGTCCCTTCCATCGTCATCCTCCTCTGGTGGCCATAAGCCGGCGGTCGCCCGTGTCGGACGCTCCATTTTGGTCGATCGATCCGGTGTTTGGACGGATTCGGTTAGACAGATTTCCTGTATGATCTCGACAACCTGCGGGGATCAAGCCTTTTTTCTTGGCGGACGGCAAAAACCTGTCCTACAGATAGCAGGAGAACGGCAGACGAAGGCGTCGCCGAAACGGAGGGAGGGTGTCGATGCGGCACAGGCAGGCCAGCGCCGAAGCGCGCATGTCGCCGAAGCAGGTTCGTGGTACGCAGACGCTCTCCCCGCGCGGGTCGTTCCTACGGGCGTGTCGGAGATCCCTGCAAACGTCCACTTGGTCACTGCCGCTGTGCAGTGTTCCTGCGAACGCAGGAACCCAGGGCCAAGCAGAACAACGCCTTATGGTGCCCGGTACTCCTGGGCTCCTGCTTTCGCAGGAGCACTGGTGGCGATTGCCAGGAGTTTCCAATCGATACGGGGTGACGGGGCGGATGGGGACATGCCTCGAGTCGAACCTCCGCCCGGCCCCCGCGGTGTCGCGATGACCGGCGCGGACATCCGGCTCGTCGTCGCCGCGCTGGCCGGTATCCTGCTCGCGGTGCTGATGATCGTGCGCGGGCGGCTGCATCCCTTCATCGGCCTGTTGTGCGGCGCGTTCGCGGTCGGGCTGTTCGCCGGGCTGCCACTGCCCGATATCGCCAAGGCGGTGCAGAAGGGCGTCGGCGACATCATCGGCGGCACCGGGCTGGTCGTCGCGCTCGGCCTGTCGCTCGGCGCGATGCTGCACCTGTCGGGCGCCGCCGCGGCGCTGGCGCAGAGCGCGCTGCGGCTGACCGGCGCGCGCGCCGCACCATGGGCGACGCTCGGCATTGCGATCGTCATCGGTCTGCCGCTGTTCTTCGAGACCGGGCTCGTGCTGCTGCTGCCGATCGTCGTCGCCGCCGCCGAAGCGATGGCCGGCGCGGACGACGCCGACCGCGATGCCGCCAAGCTGCGGCTCATCATGCCCGCGCTCGCCGGGCTCGGCGTCGTCCACGCTTTAGTGCCGCCGCATCCCGGTCCGCTGCTCGCGGTCGAGGCGCTCGGCGCCAATCTCGGCAAGACGATGCTGTACGGCATCCTGATCGCGATCCCGACCGCGATCCTCGCCGGGCCGGTGCTCGCCCGCTTCGTCACCCCGGGGGTCCGCCTCGCGCCGCCGCTGCTCCACGACCACCGGCTCGATCTCGCGACGCCGGGGCGGCTGGCGTCGCTGGCGATCGTGCTGCTGCCGGTGCTGCTGATCGCCACCGGCGAGCTCGGCCAGATGGCGCCGGGGCTGAAGGGCACCGGCTGGCTGGTCGCGGCGAGCAATCCGGTGATCGCGCTGCTCGTCACCAACCTGCTCGCGCTCCCCCTGCTGTTCGGCCGGCGGCTGCGCGAAGCGAAGATCCAGGACGCGGTGTGGCACGAGACGATGGCGGCCGCCGGCGCGATCCTGCTGGCGATCGGCGCCGGCGGCGCGTTGAAGCAGGTGCTGGTCAGCGCCGGCCTGTCCGATCTGCTCGCACGGCTGGTGCTGATGTATGCGGTGTCGCCGTTGCTGCTCGGCTGGCTGGTCGCGGTCGGCATCCGCCTCGCCGCCGGGTCGGCGACGGTGGCGACGATCACCGCGGTCGGCATCATGCCGGGCGTCGTCGCCGGATCGGGCGTCGCGCCGGAGCTGGTGGTGCTGGCGATCGGCGCGGGCTCGGTGTTCTTCAGCCACGTCAACGATCCCGGCTTCTGGCTGGTGAAAAGCTATGTCGGCACCAGCACCGCGGACACGTTCAGGACCTGGTCGCTGCTCGAGACGACGATTTCGGTGGTCGGGCTCGCGCTGGTGGTCGCACTCAGTTATGTCGTCTGACACGTGCGGGGGAAGACAGCCATGAGCGAAGTCCGGCTGGTCGATCGCGCGTACACCGCGATCGTCGCCATCATCAACGACGAGCGGCTCGCGATCGGCGACCGCCTGCCCTCCGAATCGCGGCTCGCCGCCTCGTTCGGCGTGTCGCGGACGATCGTCCGCGAGGCGCTGGCGCGGCTCGCCTCGGACGGGATCACCGCGGCGCGGCGCGGCGCCGGCTCCTACGTACAGCGGCGGCCGTCGGAGCGGCTCAGCACGCACATGCCGATGGATGCGCTCGCGAAGACGCTCGGCACCTACGAGGTCCGCTTCGTGCTCGAATCGGAGGCGGCGAGGCTCGCGGCGCAGCGCCGCTCGCCGCAGCAGCTCGACGAGATCGAACGCACGCTGGCGGCGTTGCGCAGCGCCCTGCTGTCGAACGCGCCGGCGCATGACGAGGACTGGCTGCTCCACCGCGCGATCGTCGAGGCGACGGGCAATTCCGCCTTCGTGCCGGTGTTCGACCATCTGCAGGACGAGGTGATGCGCATCCTGCGCGCCGGCGTCGACATCTCGCGCTCGCGACCGCCCGAGGTGATCGGCGCGATGATGGCGGAGCATGACGCGATCGTCGATGCGATCCGCACCCGCGATGCCGACGGCGCCGCGCTGGCGATGCGCTGGCATCTGTCGCAGGGGCGCAAGCGGCTGATGCCGTGAGGCAGGCCGGGTTCCCTCAGTCGCCGAGCGTTTCCCTATCCTCGCCGTTCGCCTTCAGCCGGTATAGGGGCCTGAGTCTCACCTGCCCTTCGACAGGCTCAGGGCGAACGGTGGGATATGTGGTGGTCTGCACCTGCGAGCGGAGGGCGCCGGTTGCCGATCCACGCCAGCGCTTCCGCGGTCAGCACCTCCACCCGCCGGGCGGCGTCGAGCGTCACCGAGGGCTCGTCGGGCACAGGCTGCTCACGTATGGCGAGTTGGTCGTCGAGCGTTTCCCTACCCGCGCCGTTCGCCCTGAGCCTGTCGAAGGGCCTGAGACTCTCCGCCGCCTGCGGCGTCGCCCAGGACAGGCTTCGACGGGCTCAGGGCGAACGGTGGGATATCCGGTGGTCCGAACCTGCGACCGCGGGTTGCCGGTCGCCGATCCACGCCAGCGCCTCCGCGGTCAGCACCTCCACCGGCCGGGCGGCGTCGAGCGTCACCGCAGGTTCGTCCGCCGCCGGGCGTTCGAGCGTGGCGAGCTGGCTGCCGAGCAGGCTGGGCGGCATATAATGGCCCGAGCGCGTCTCCATCCGGCGGGCGATCTCGGCCGCGCCGGTGTCGAGCAGCACGAACAGCAGCGGCACCGCCGAGGCGGCGGACAGCCGCTCGCGATAGCTGCGCTTGAGCGCCGAACAGGCGGCGACCGCGACGTGGCCGGGCGCCGCCAGCGCCGCCTCGCCGAGCGCCGTGCCGAGCCGGTCGAGCCACGGCCAGCGATCCTCGTCGGTGAGCGGATGCCCCGCCTGCATCTTGGCGACATTGGCCCGCGAGTGGAACGCGTCGCCCTCCAGCACCGGACAGGCGAGCGCCTCGCCGAGCCGCGTCGACAGCGTCGACTTGCCGCTGCCGCTCACGCCCATGACGACGACGGCATATGCGCGATCGGTCCCTGCTTGTCCCTGCACGCGCTACCCTTGCGTTCGAGGCCGGCCGAGCTGCCGGCGTGACGATAACGCCGCTATCCCGCGTCCGTGCCCGGCTGACCATTACGACCTTTGTCGCAATCGTCGCGTCGCGCGCGCGATCCTACTCCCGTTCGATAGCCGGATGCTCCACGACTTCTTCAAGGATAACGCCGTGATGACAGCCAAATCCCGCGCGGCACGCCGCCTCCGCCCCCTCGCGGCGTTGCTGCTCGCCGGCGCCGCGACGCCGTCGCTCGCCGCGACGCCGTCGGTCTCCACCTTCGCGACCGCACCAGCCGACCCGCGTGCGGTGACGGTCGCAGGCAAGGGCGACGGTACGGCCGACGACAGCGCCGCGATCCAGCGCGCGATCGATTCGGTCGCGGCGCAGGGCGGCGGCGGGCTCGTTTTCCTGCCGACCGGGCGCTACCGCATCACCCGCACGTTGTTCATGCGGCCCGGCGTGCGGCTGTTCGGGGTCGGCAAGCGCCGCCCCGTCATCCTCCTCGCGCCGCAGACGCCTGGTTTCCAGCGCGGCGTCGGCAGCATGGTGTTCTTCACCGGCACGCTGCCCGTCCGCCCCGGCGAGCCGCCGCGCCCGCCGGTGCCGGTGCCGCCGCCGACCAGCGTGCCGTTCGATCCGGGCATAGCCGACGCCAATTCGGGCACCTTCTATTCGGCGATGGCCAACGTCGATTTCGAGATCGGCGACGGCAATCCGGCGGCGACCGCGGTGCGCTTCCACGCCGCCCAGCACGCCTATCTCAGCCATATCGACTTCCATCTCGGCTCGGGCCTCGCCGGCATCTATCAGGTCGGCAACATCGGCCAGGATCTGCGCTTCTTCGGCGGCCGCTACGGCATTCTGACCGAGAAGCCCTCGCCGGCGTGGCAATATACGCTGCTCGACGCGACCTTCGAGGGCCAGCGGGACGCCGCGATCCGCGAGCATGAGGCGGGGCTGACCCTGGTCAACACCGTGTTCCGCAACGTGCCCGTCGGCATCGAGATCGATCGCGGCTATGGCGACTGGCTGTGGGGCAAGCAGGTCCGGTTCGAGAATGTCTCGCAGGCCGGCGTCGTGATCAGCAACGAAGGCAATGCCTATACGCAGATCGGCTTCGAGGATGCGACCGCGATCGGCACGCCGGTGTTCGCGCGCTTCCGCGACAGCGGCAGGACGGTGGCGGGATCGGGTGCCCGCTATCGCGTCCGCGCCTTCAACTACGGGCTCACCGTACCGGCGCTCGGCGCGACGGGCAGCTTCGCGACCCGGATGGACGCCGCCCCCCTCGCGCGCGATCCGAAACGCCCCGCCCCGGCGATCCGCGCGCTGCCGCCGGTCGCGGCCTGGACCAACGTGCGCGACCTCGGCGTCACCGGCGACGGCAGCACCGACGATACCGCGGCGCTGCAACGCGCGATCGCCAGCCGGCGCGTGCTCTATTTCCCCGCCGGCTTCTACCGGGTCAGCGACACGCTGACGCTGCGCGCCGACAGCGTGCTGATCGGCCTCCACCCCAGCCTGACCCAGATCGTCCTCGCCGACGACAGCCCCGCCTTCCGCGGCGTCGGCAGCCCGCGCGCGCTGCTCGCCAGCGCCAAGGGTGGCGACGCGATCGTCTCCGGCCTCGGCCTCGCCACCGGCGGCCGCAATCCGCGCGCCACCGCCTTGCTGTGGCGCGCCGGCGAGCGGTCGCTGGTCGACGACGTCAAATTCCAGGGCGGTCACGGCACCTTCCGCGCCGACGGCAGCCGCTTCGATCCCTACAATGCCGATCACAGCGGCGATGCCGATCCCAAGCAGCGCTGGGACGGCCAATATGCCAGCCTGTGGGTGACCGACGGCGGCGGCGGCACGTTCAACGGCCTGTGGACGCCGAGCACCTATGCCGCCGCCGGGCTGGTCGTCTCCGACACCGACACGCCGGGCCACGTCTACCAGATGTCCGCCGAGCATCACCGCCGCGCCGAGATCGTGCTCGACGGGGTGCGCAACTGGGAGTTCCTCGCGCCGCAGACCGAGGAGGAGGCGGGCGAGAGCCGCGACACGGTGGCGTTCGAGATCCGCAACTCGCGCGACATCCTGTTCGCCAATCTCCACGCCTATCGCGTCACCCGCTCGCTACAGGGCGCGCCGGCGGCGATCACGCTGACCGGCTCGACCGGCATCCGCTTCCGCAACGTGCACGTGAATGCCGAAAGCGGCTTTTCGACCTGCGACGCCGCCGGCTGCGGCACCTATCTGCGCGCGAGCAAATATCCGTATGAAAACGCGATCCGCGACATCACGCGCGGCGCCGAGGTCCGCGAGCGCGAATTCGCGGTGCTCGACGTCACCGACGCGCCCGTCGTCGCCCCCTCCACCGCGATCCCGTTGACGCGGGTCGCGGGCGGCTTTCACGCGCTCGGCGGCGGCGCGGTCGACCGGGCCGGCAAGCTCTATTTCGTCGACCGGCCGATGCAACGCATCCACGGCTGGAGCGCCGGCGAGGGCCTGTCGGTGGTGTCCGACGCGCCGCTCGACGCGGTCAATCTCGCAGTCGACGGATCGGACCGGCTGATGGTGCTGTCCTCCGCCGGAGCCGCCGCGACCGTCTACAGCCTCGATCCCCGGCGCCCCGCCGCGGTCGACGTGCTGGCCGCCCGTCCAGCCGCAGCCCACCCGCGGATCGTCCTGCCGGGCAGCCTGTGGAACAACGGCGAGTTCCGCGACCAATATGATCCGGCGACCGACCGCTTCACCACGCTCGCCGAGATGTTCGCGCGCGACATGGCGATCGCCAAACCCCGCGAATACGTCTCGCCCGACGGCAGCCTCGCCCTCCCCGCCTTCCGCGTCTGGCAGCAGGGGCCGGCGGATCACCGCGGCTGGCGCTTCTCGGATACGCTCGACACCTATGGCCTGATCACCGCGAGGCCGGGCACGCGCGTCTATCTCGCCAATGGTTCGGAGGATCGCACCTACAGCGGTCTGGTCGGTGCCGGCGGTACGGTGACCGATCTCAAGCCGTTCGCGGCGCGCGGCGGCGAGAGCGTCGTCGCCGGTCCCGACGGGCGCGTCTACGTCGCCAACGGGCAGGTGTTCGTCTATGCCGCCGACGGCAGCGAGCAGGGCCGCATCGACGTGCCCGACCGGCCGCTGCAATTGCTGTTCGGCGGCGCCGACGGTCGCACGCTGTTCATCCTGACCCACCACGCGCTCTACACGGCACGCCCCTGACGTCCTGCCGAAGCGGTACGAATCGACTTTGGTCGTAGATGCCGCGGCGCCCGTCTTTGGCTAGAATGATCGCGGTATCAGGGAATCAGACCGGTGGAGCCCGGCGCGGACCCTGCGGAAAAAGGGGATGGATGATGAAGATGGTCACGCGCGATCGGCGACGGCTTGCAGGCATTTCAGGTAACGTTACCAGCGTCGCGGCACTTGCGGTGATGCTAGTGTCGGTGCCGGCCTTCGCGCGGCCGCTGCCGCAGCAGGACCAGTCGGCGGTGCCCGATTCGACCCGTTCGGCCGACCCCGCCGCGCCCGATCAGCTGACCAAGCCGACCACCACCACCGACGGCACCGCCGACGCGCCGCAGGCCGAGGCGCCGGCGAGCGACATCGTCGTGACCGGCACGCGCATCACCGCCAACGGCTTCAACGCGCCGACCCCGACGACGGTGATCGGCGAACAGCAGATCCAGCAGAATGCCCAGGCGAACATCTTCAACACCGTCGTGCAATTGCCCTCGCTGCAAGGATCGACCGGTGCGACGACGGGCACGTTCAGCACGTCGAGCGGCCAGCAGGGGCTGAGCTCGCTGTCGCTGCGCGGCCTCGGCACGATCCGCACCCTGACGCTGCTCGACGGACAGCGCGTCATCGGCGCCAACGTCACCGGCGTTACCGACATCAGCCAGTTCCCGCAATTGCTCATCAAGCGCGTCGACATCGTCACCGGCGGCGCCTCCGCCTCCTACGGATCGGATGCGGTCGGCGGCGTCGTCAACTTCATCACCGATACCCGCTTCACCGGCGTCAAGGGCAACCTTCAGACCGGCGTCACCACGTATGGCGACGACGGTCAGGTGCTGGCGCAGCTCGCGGTCGGCAAGGCGTTCGCGGGCGACAAGCTGCACGTCATCCTCAGTGGCGAATATGCCAAGGATCAGGGCGTCGGCCCCGGCAATTTCGGCGAGGATCTCGCCGGCAGCCGCGACTGGTATCGCGCCTCGACGCTGGTCGACACCGGCAACCGCGCCGGCGGCACGCCGCAATTCCTCTACCGCGACCATGCCCAGGCCTATCAATATACGAAATATGGCCTGATCAGCAGCGGCCCGCTGCAAGGCACCGCATTCGACTTCAACGGCAACCCCTTCCCGTTCCAGTACGGATCGAACGGCGTGCCGTCGAAGACCGCGGGCGGCAACGTCATCGGCTGCTACGTCGGCTTCTGCGTCGGCGGCGATCAGTCGGGCCATGTCGGATCGGGCACGTCGCTGCAATCGGCGCTCGAGCGGATCAACGGCTATACCCGCGTCGGCTACGACATCGCGCCGGACACGGAGCTGTACGTCACCGCCAATATCGCGCAGGTCAAGACCAGCAACCAGCCCAACCCCGGTGCCTCGAAGACCGGCCTGACCATCCAGTGTTCGAACCCCTATCTGCCCGCATCGGTCAGCGCCGCCTGCGCCGCCAACGGCATCACCACCTTCGGCTACGGCCTCAGCAACGCGATCCTGCCGAACATCAAGGTCAATACCGATCGCCGCCAGTATCGCTTCGTCGGCGGCCTGAAGGGCAAGGCCGATGTGCTCGGGTCCAACTGGACCTATGACATCTATTACGAACACGGCATCAACATCACCGACATCAACGTCGACAACATCAGCCTGAACGGCCGGTACAATCAGGCGATCAACGCGACGACGCTCAACGGCCAGATCGTCTGCGCCAATGCGACCGCGCGTGCCAACGGCTGCCAGCCGATCAACATCTTCGGCGGCGCGGCGCCATCCGCCGCGGCGCTCGCTTATGTCGTGCCCGAGAACGGCCCGTTCCAGCATACCCGCCAGACGCAGGATGCCGCCGCGGCCAGCATCTCGGGCACGCCGATCGATTTGTGGGCGGGTCCGCTCGCGATCGCGATGGGCGTCGAATACCGGCGCGAGGCCTATCGCGTGAACGCCGATCCGTACGGCGCCGGGGTATCGGCGATCAGCCCCAATTCGGCCGACTATCCGGCCGATCCGATCCTCAACTCGACGATCGGCAGCAACTGGTACGCCGGGAACTACAAGAACGGTTCGGGCAAATATCACGTCTACGAGAGCTTCCTCGAACTCAACCTGCCGATCCTCGACTCGGCGGCGCTGGGCAAGGCCAGCATCAACGGCGCGGGCCGCGCGACCAAATATTCGACCTCGGGCGTCATCTACGCCTGGAAGGTCGGCGGCACCTGGGAAACGCCGCTCGATGGCCTGCGCCTGCGCGCCGTCACGTCGCGCGACGTACGTGCGCCGAACCTGTCCGAGCTGTTCGCCGCACCGACCACGACCACCGTCCCCAACTTCACCGATCCGCGCACGACGGCGGCCAATCCCAACGGGCGCCAGCTGCTCATCATCCAGAACACGATCGGCAATCCCAATCTGCGCCCCGAGACCGCGCGCAGCACCGAAGCCGGCATCGTCTATGCGCGCCCGTCCTGGCTGCCGGGGCTCAGCCTGTCGTTCGACTATTACAAGATCAAGGTCAGCGACGTCGTCTCCAGCCTGTCGGCGCAGCAGATCGTCAATCTGTGCTATATCTCGAACCTGCCGGACACCTGCGGCGCATTCAATCTCGACATCGCGCCCGGCAGCAACCAGACCGCGTTCGTCAACGTCCAGTCGTTCAACCTCGCCTCGATCAAAACCGAGGGCTTCGACATCGAGGCGAGCTACCAGTGGCGCAATCCGCTGGGCCTCGGCGGTAATTTCACGCTGCGCGGCCTCGGCACCCACGTCATCAACTTCATCACCGATCCCGGTCTGCCCGGTACCATCCCGGTCGACAGCGCCGGCGCCAATTCGGGCGCGACGCCGAGCTGGAAGTGGCTGGCGATCCAAAGCTACGACAATGACCAGTTCAGCCTGCTGCTGCAGGAGCGCTGGTTCAGCGACGGCGTGTTCGGCAATCAATATGTCGTCTGCTCAACCGCCTGCCCGGTCTCGACCGCCAACAATCCGACGATCGACTATAACAAGATGAAGGGCGCCTTCTACTTCGACATCGGCGGCTCGCTCAACGTCACCAAGCAGGTCAGCATGTTCTTCAAGGTCGACAATCTGTTCGATCACGATCCCGAGGCCTCGCCGCAGACCAACACCGGCCTCGACGTCAATCCGGCGCTGTATGACACGCTGGGCCGCTTCTACCGTCTGGGTGTCCGCGCGCGGTTCTGACCTGGACTAAGCCTTTAAAGGCGTCCCCCACCTCCCCCGTCATGACGGACATGATCCGGCATGACGGGGCGTTTTTGAACGCCAGCGCCCTGCGGCCAGAGGAACGACGCGACGCCCGAGCCATTGAGGGGGAATGACACCCCCCATTCCCGCTACCGGCGTCACCGTCTGGCACGACGGCAATTGTCCGTTATGCCGGCGGGAGATCGCGATGATGCGCCGGCTCGACCGTCGCGGCGCGATCACCTTCGTCGATGCGGCCGACATCGACAGCATCTGCCCGATCGACCGCGGCGCGCTGCTCGACCGGTTCCACGCCAGCGAGAACGGCACATTGCTGTCCGGCGCAGCCGCTTTCGCCGCAATGTGGCGTGCGATCCCGCTGCTGCGCCCGCTTGGCCTGCTCGCCCGCCGGCCGCTGGCGTTGCGGGTCATGGAACGGGGGTATCGCCGCTTCATGCGTCTCCGCCCCCGGCTCCAGCGCCTGCTCCGGTGATCCGACGGGCGCCGTCAGGCGCCCATCGCATATTGCCGGCAATGGTTGAGATAGCCCGCCTCGTGCAGCCCGGAGAGCGCAACGACGCTCTCCCATAACCAGCCCGGCGCGTCGATCGCGCCGCGCCGGTCGGCATCGAGCACCCGCGTCCAATCGGCGCGCTCGTCCCGGCTGAGCTGCCGAGCATGCGCCTTGCCGACGACGAAGGCGAGATAATGCGCCGCCTTCACCGCCTGGCCGGCGCTGAACTGCTCGACCTCGAGCTTCAGATCCTGCGGCGAGAGTTCGCGGACGAACAGCGACCGGTCGAGCATCCGCGCCGCGACCATCCGGCTGCCGAGATGCGGCGACAGCGCACGTGCCGCGGTCACCACCCGCACCGCCTGATCGGCCGGCATCGTCGCGCCCCGCGCCGCCGGTGCGATCGGCGCGGTCGCCTCCTTGAGGTCGATCAGCGCATAATCCGACCGGCCCTTGGCGTTCTTCAATCCGGCAATCGCCGCGAAGCGCAACAGCCCGAGCGAGCTGCACCCCTTCATCCAATAGGCCGCATCGACCAGCCGCACCGCGCGATCGCGATCCTTGTCGTCGAGCGCGAGGACCAGAGCGGTGACGTCGGGCTCGGCAAGCACCGTCGCGAGCGCGCCGCGCTCCTCGCCGTCGAGCGGCCAGAATTTGTCGCCGAGCGGGATCGTCGGCTCGGCGGTGCGCAACCGCTCCTTGGCGAGGTGCCGCCAGCGCCGGCCGAGCGCGCGCCGTCTGACGCTGCGCACCACCTCGGGCTCGGGGCCGCTGTCGTCGCCGCCGGGATCGCGCATCGCCCGCGCATAGCCGGTCACCATCTCCTCGATCATATGCGCGGTCGTGACGCCGGGCAGGTCGGAGCCGCGCGCCGCGGTCGCCAGCGAGAGGCCGAGGCGGATGAGGTCGTGCGCGGGATTGCCGATCACCGCCTGGTCGAGGTCGCGGATCTGGATCGCGATCCGTCCGTCGCCGTCGTTGATCGGCCCGAGGTTGCCGAGGTGGCAATCGCCGCAGATCCAGATCGCCGGTCCTTCGGGCACGTGCCGCGATGCCCGCGACTCCGCCAGCCATTCGTAGAATTTGACCGTGTTACCCCGGACATAGGCATGGGTCGAACGCGCCATCTTCAACTTGCGCTTGGCTTCGAGAATGGCGCCGCGTTCGGCGGGACGGGGTGTCGGCATCGATGTCCTTCGGATCAGCAATACTATGTAACGCGCGCTGACCCGCATGGGTTACATCGGACCGGCGAATTTCAGGCGGTCGGGTTACCGGCGCCGAGCGGTGACGCCGCATAATCGGCCAGCAACGCGGCGGCATCGTCGTAGATCGCCACCGCACCGGCGCGCGTCAGCACCGCATCGGGGAAGCCGCCGGAGCGCACCGCGACCGCGGCCATGCCGCATTTCGCCGCCGCCTCGATGTCATAGGGGGTGTCGCCGACGACGATCACCTCGTCGGGAGCCAGCCCGTCGAGCTTGGCGAGCGCGGTGGCGAAGATGTCCGGCGCCGGCTTGGTCTGTTCGACGTCGTCGCCGCTGGTCGCCTCGCCGACCAACGCGCGGGCATCGAGGAGCCCGAGATAATGGTCGAGCTCTTCGCCCGACGCGGATGAGGCGAGCACGACCTGCTGGCCGTTGCCATGAGCGTGCGCGAGCAGCGCCCGCGCGTCGGCGAAGGGTTTGGCCCGATCGAGATACTTGGTCTTGAACGCCGCGCCATGGGCGTCGCCGAGCTTCTCGACCGCGTCGTCGTCGAGATCGGGGAGCAGCGTCGGCACCAAATTGTCCGTGCCCTTGCCGATCTGGTCGTGGATCGTCTGCCGGTCGAAGCGGGCGCCGATCCCGGCGAAGGCCTCTTCCCAGGCGAGCACGTGGAAATCGTTGCTGTCGACCAGCGTGCCGTCGATGTCGAACAGAATGGCCTTGATCTGCTTGGGCATGATGCGTCCGATGATTGGGGGGAAATCGGCGGCGCGATCGGCCACCACGTCCCATCGCCAACCAGCGATCGAGCGCTAACGTTCCTTTTCAGGGGCTTGTCCCCTTTTCTCGGTGCCGCGCGTTGGCCGGCATCTGAAGAGGAGACGTCCATGTTTCGTTATGTGATCGCGGCAACCGCCATGACCCTGTTCGCCGGCGGTGCCGTCGCGCAGACCGCCCAGACCGGCTCGCACAACCCCGCCGTCAAGAATGGCGCGCCGCACACGATCGCCGCCCCCGCGAAGGGCGCGAACTCCTTCACCGAGGATCAGGCACGCGGCCGTCTCGCCAAGGCCGGCTATACCGGCATCACCAAGCTGACCAAGCGCGACGGCCTGTGGCAGGGCACCGCGATGAAGGCCGGCAAGCGCGCGACCGTCATGCTCGACTACAAGGGCAACGTCACCAGCCGCTGATCGAGCCCATTGTTTTTAGGAGAGATTTCATGACCCAGACCATCACGCGCCTGTTCGACGATTATGCCGACGCGACCAATGCGATCCGCGAGCTCGAAGCGATCGGCGTCCCCCACGACCATCTCAGCATCGTCGCCAGCAATGCCGACAAGCGCCACGGCGAGCACGTCGACCAGGACGATGACAGCATCAACGATCATGGCGACGTCAGCCGCGGCGTATCGACCGGCGCCGTGCTCGGCGGTGCCGGCGGTCTGCTCGCCGGTCTCGGCCTGCTCGCCATTCCCGGCCTCGGCCCGATCGTCGCGGCCGGCTGGCTCGCCGCGACCGCAGCCGGTGCCGGCATCGGCGCGGCAGGCGGCGCAGCGACCGGCAGCATCGTCGGCGCGCTCAAGAACGCCGGCCATGACGAGAATGACGCGCACGTCTATGCCGAGGGCGTCCGTCGCGGCGGTTCGTTGGTCAGCGCCAAGGTACCCGACGAGCTGGTGAGCGAAGCGGAAGCCGTGCTCGAGCGCAATCGCTCGGTCGACGCGCAGAGCCGCGGCGCGAGCTATCGCGAGTCCGGCTGGACCAGCTTCGACGACACCGCCCCGGCCTATACCGCCGACGAGGTGCATGAGGAGCGCGCGCGCTACACGACCGGCTCGCGCCTCTAATAACCCCGCCGCTCCCGCCGACAACGGGCGGGAGCGGTACTTTTTGCGCAGATCGTCACGCGCCCTGCCGCTTCTTGGTGGCTTGTTAAGTCCGGCTGTGGTTGATCGTCCTTCGTCCGCCTACAATTGTCGAAAGCGGCTGATGGGGTGGTATGCTGAGCCTAGTGTTGTGGACGACGGTATCGGCACTGGCCCCTGCGCCCGTGATGCAGGACGTCGCCCTCCCCGCTGATCCCGTCGCGACCCCGCTGATCGCGCCCCTGCCCGTCCAGACCGCGGTGCCGGCACCCGAGCCTGCACAGGACACCCGCCGCGTCGAGCCGACGATCACCGATTCCGCCGACATCGTCGTCACCGCACGGGAGAATTCCGCCAAGATCGACCCGCTGCGCGCACTCAACGAGCGCTCGTTCGAGGCGACCGAGGCCGTCGACAAGGCGCTCGTTGCGCCGATCGCGCGCGCCTATAAGAAGACCGCGCCCAAGCCGTTCCGCGACGGCGTCCACAACGTGCTGTACAATCTGCGCGAGCCGGTCGTGTTCATCAATTTCCTGCTCCAGCACAAGATCGGCAAGGCGGTCGAGACGGTCGGCCGCTTCGGCATCAACACGACGATCGGCCTGCTCGGCGCCTTCGACATCGCCAAGCGCAAGCCCTTCAAACTTCCCCGCCGCGGCAACGGCTTCGCCGATACGCTCGGCTTCTACGGCGTGCCGCCGGGACCGTTCATGTTCCTGCCGCTGGTCGGCCCGACGACGGTGCGCGACCTGATCGGTGGCGGCGTCGACCGGCTCGTCCTGCCGATCGCCGCGGGCCGCCGCGTGACCAGGCCCGCCTTCGTCATCCCCGCTGCGGTGCTCGGCGTGCTGGATCATCGCTCCGAGTTCGACGACACGCTGCGCACGCTGCACGAAGACGCCGCCGATCCCTACGCCAATACCCGCACCTTCTACCTGCAGCGCCGCCAGGCCGAGATCGACCATCTCCGCGGCCGCGGTACCGGCAGTTCGAGCCCGATGTCCGAAGCGCCCAAGGCCCCGATCGACGAGCGCGGCCGCGAGATGAAGACGGCGCCGTGAGGCGGTCACCCTTGCTATAGCGCGACGATGACGACGCCGCGCAGCCGCCCTTCGCAGGCATCGTGCAGCGCTTGCGGCGCAGCATCCAGGCCCGCCACCATCGTCCGGGCGAAGTGGAGCCCGGCGTCGCGCTGCCACGCGATCCATTCGGCGAAGGCCGCGACGTCGCGATCGGCACTATAGCCGCGCAGCGTGATGTCCTTGAGGATGAGCTGGAACGAATCGAGCGCCGCGGGGGCGACGACGCTGGCCCCCTGCCGGTCCAGCTCCGCGGTCAACGCGCCGAGCAGCACGAAGCGCGCGCCCTCGCGCGCGGCGCCGACCGCGGCGACGAGGTGGTCGCCGCCCACCATGTCGACGAAGACATCGATGCCGTCGGGCGCCGCGGCCGCCAGCTGGTCGGCGAGCGGGCCGCCGTTGCGCAGCACCGCCGCATCGTAGCCGAGGTCGGCGCGCATCCAGTCCGCCTTGTCGCGGCTCCCGGTGCTGCCGATCACCCGCGCCGCGCCGAGCCGCCGCGCGACCTGACCGGCCATCGATCCGATCGCGCCGGCGGCGCTCGACACGAAGACTGTGTCGCCGGGGCGGATCCGGATACCGCGGGTCAGCGCCGCATAGGCCGTCCAGCCATGGCCCAGATAGGCCGCGGGTTCGATCGGCCCGCGTCCCAGCGCCACGCATTGCCCGACCGGCACGACGGCATGGTCCCGCCAGCCGAACGGATGCGAGACGAAATCGCCGACCATAAAACCGCTGTCGGGCGGACAGGCGAGCACCTCACCGATCGCACCGTCCGCCAGCGTATCGCCGGGGCTGAGCGCCGGGAAAGGTATCCCCTCGACCGCCTGCGCGTCGCGATCGGCCATCAGTCGCGTCGAAATCGAAACCCGGAACCAGCGATTGCGCACGACGACGTCCGTGGGGCCCGATGGCGGCAATTGCGTTTCCGCGATCACGAGATCGGACGGCTGGATCATCGCCTCCGGGTGGCGCGCAAGGCGTACCTGACGGCATTTCGGCATGCTGGTCATTCGCGGCTCCTCGATTGGCGGCGCGATCAAACACGCGCCCGAGGAACCGAATTACCGATATGACTGGCGGTCAGTCAATATGCTGAGCTCTTCTCTTGCTGTCGGTTTCGCGGCAGGGATCATCGCCTGCACCATCATGGGAGCCGACGTGGCGAGCAAACCCCGCACCAAGCCTGCCGATCAACGGCGTGACGATCTGATGAACGCTGCCGAGCGCCTGTTCCTCGACCAGGGCGTCGCCGCGACGACGATCGAGCAGATCACGTCCGGGGCGGGGGTGGCGAAAGGCAGCTTCTATCTGCATTTCACTGCCAAGGAGGATGTCGTCGCGGCGCTACGCCTGCGCTTCGCCGAGCGCGTCGGCGGCATCATCACCAGCGCGGTCGATCGCATCGCCACGGGTGACTGGGGCGATCGGCTGGCCGCCTGGCTGACCGCTTGCGCGGAGGGCTATGCGACGTTCGCCACGCTGCATGACATGGTGTTCCGCGATGTCCCGCCGCCGACAAACGCCGGTTTGGCCGACAATCCGTTGATCGACGGTCTCACGCAACTGCTCGCCGCCGGCGACGCTGCGGGAGCATGGCGGCTCGAAGACCCGCGGTTCACCGCCATCTTCCTGTTCAACGCGCTGCATGGCGTGATCCTCGACGCCGGCCGATATGGCGGCAGCGACGCGCTCGCCCGTCGTATCGTCGATCACGGTTTCCGGCTCGTCGGTCTGCCGACGGGATAGCCCGTAGCCGGTCAGCCGCGCTTGATGTGCGGGAGCTGCCACCACGGAGTCTGCGGGCTGAGGTGATGCTCGTGGTGATAGGCGCCGAAGTGGAAGCAGGTCGCCAGCGAGGCGAGCGGCGACAGCGAATTGCTGCGCGCGTTGTGCGTGTCGGCGAACGGCGTCTCGCCGTGACGGTGGGGCAGATAGGTGCCGAACAGAAACAATTGCGCCAGCGCGAGCAGCGCCGGCACCGCCCAGAACAGCACGATGTTGAGCAACGACGCGCCGAGCAGGATGTAGACGATCGCCGCCAGCGTGATCCGCAGGATCTGGCCATGGGTGTAATAGCCGCGGAAGAAATGGACGAACCACGGCAGCGCGCGGCGCGGCGCGGCGGCGTGGAAGTCGGGATCGTGCTCAGTGCCGGGCGCGGCGTGATGCGCGTGGTGCATCGGGTAGAGCGCGCGATAGGACAGGCCGGCATAGGCGCCGAGGCACAGGGTGCCGACGACGACGTTCCACGCCCGGCGTCCGGGTGCGAACGATCCGTGCATGCAATCGTGCGCGACGATGAAGAGGCCGGTGCTCAGCCACGCCTGCACCACGATCAGCAGCAATGCGACCGGCACCGTGGCGGCACGCCACTGCCAGAAGAAGATGCCGCCGATATGGATGGCGAGCCAGGCCGCGCCGATCGCGGCGGCGAGCAGCAGGCTGTGGCGCGTATTGCCCCGATCGGGGCTCATCGCCCGACGCGATCGGCGAGCTTGCGCTTCAGCTTCGCCGGATCGGGTGCGAACAGGAAGCCGAAGCTGACGCCGCCCTCCTTGCCCTTCACCGCATGGTGCAGCCGGTGCGCCTGCAACAGCCGCTTGGAATAGCCGCGCCGCGGCACCCAGCGCATGCCGAACCGCTGGTGGACCATCATGTCGTGGACGAAGGCGTAGATACCGCCATAGACGGTGATGCCCAACGCCGCCCACCACAAGGGCTCCCAGCGCAGGCCGACGACGAACAAGGTGACGACGATCACCGCGAAGGTGATCGCATAGAGATCGTTCTTCTCGAACGCGCCCTCGTGCGGCTCGTGATGCGACCGGTGCCAGCCCCAGCCCCAGCCGTGCATGACATATTTGTGCGTCGCCCAGGCGAAACACTCCATGAACAGCACCATGCCGACAACCACGGCCAGCTTCTCGTACCAGGCCACCGCCTACTCCTATCGCGTCCGAGCCATCACTCGGGGAGGACGACGTCTTCAGTATCTATGCCATAACCGCGGTCAAACAAGGCCGTAGTGGCCGGTCGCCGCCGCCCTGCCGTCACCGCGCGGTCATCGAGAAGGGCCGTGCCGCCCGCCCGGTCGCCCAGCCTTTGTTCGGGGTCGCCGCCATCGTGAAGCGCAATTCGCCGCCCGCCCGCAACTCCGCGTCGCGCAGATAGCTGCGCGCCAGCGGCACGCCGTTCAGCGTCACCGCAGCGATATAGCGGTTGGTCGCCGACAGGCCGTCGGCGACGACGATAAAGCGCTTGCCGTCGGGCAGGTTGAGCGTCGCGCGATCGACGAACGGCCGGCCGATGACATATTCGTTCGATCCCGGCGCGACCGGATAGAAGCCGAGCGCGGTGAAGACGAGCCACGCCGACATCTGGCCGAGATCGTCGTTGCCCGCCAGACCGTCCGGCGTCGGCTTGTATTGCGACGCGACGATCTGCGCGAGCCGCTCCTGCGTCCGCCACGGCGCCCCGGCGTAGTCGTAGAGATAGGCGACGTGATGGCTGGGTTCGTTGCCGTGGATATATTGGCCGATCAGTCCGGCGATATCCTCGGCGTGGCTATAGTCGAGCTTCGAATTGTCATAGTCGAACATCGCATCGAGCTTGGCGATCGCCTTGGCGTCGCCGCCGAGCAGGCGGAACAGCCCGGCCTGATCCTGCGGCATGAACCAGCTATATTGCCAGGCATTGCCCTCGGTATAATCCGAGCCGTAGTTGATCGCGGTGGGATCGAAGGGCGTGCGGAACGCGCCGCTCGACAGGCGCGCGCGCAGCCAGCCGGTCTTGGTGTCGAAACTGTTGCGCCAATTGGCGGCGCGTTTCTCGAAGCGCGCGGCGATCGCGTCGCGCCCCATCGCCCGCGCCATTCGTGCGATCGTCCAGTCGTCATAGGCATATTCGACCGTCTTCGACGCGGCCTCGGGCTCCTTGTCGATCGGCACGTAGCCGCGCGCGATATAGTCGCCGAGCCCGCCATAGGGGGCATAGTCTGCGCTCGCGACCATCGCATCGAGTGCCGCATCGGCGTCGAAGCCGCGGATGCCCTTGAGATAGGCGTCGGCGATCACCGGCGCGGCATGATAGCCGATCATCGTCCAGGTCTCGCGCCCGGCGAATTGCCACACCGGCAGGATGCCGTCGGGGCTGAACCGGCGGCTGGCGACGAGCGAGCGCACGACGTCGACCGTGGTCTGCGTCGGCTGGACCAGCGTCAGCAGCGGATGCTCGGCACGGAACGTATCCCACAGCGAGAAGGTCGAGCGGAAGGTGAAGCCGTCGGCGCGATGCACCTGATCGTCCGGCCCGCGATAGCGGCCGTCGGCATCGCTCCATACGCTCGGCGCGAGCAGGGCATGGTAGAGCGCGGTATAGACGGTGCGGCGCATCGGCGCGGGCGCGGCGATCTCGACCGCGCCGAGCGCCTGCGTCCAGGCGGCGGCGGTGCGCGCGCGGATCGCGTCGAAGCCGCCCGCCTCGGCCTCGAGATTGGCCACGGCGCCGGCTTCGTCGACGCCGGACAGCGCCACCTTCACCTCCAGCGGGGCGGCCAGCGTGCCGAAATCGAGCTGCGCCTCCAGCGCCTTGCCGAGTTTCTCGGCGACCGCCTCGCTGCCCCGGCCCGGCCCCTGAAAGCCCTTGTAGGTCACCGCGGCGTCGCGATCGACGAAGCCATGGCCGGTCAGCGGTGCGGAGAAGCGCATCGCGAAATAGAGCTTGCGGCCCGGCGCCCAGCCGCGCGTCTCGCGAAAGCCGGTCAGCGTGCCGTCGGGGCGCAGGTGCAGCCCCGACCACAGGATCTTGCCGGGATAATTGTAGAGCGACGAGCGCAGGTCGATGACCAGATGCGCGGGCGTGCCGGCGGGGAAGGTGTAGCGGTGGACGCCGGTGCGGGTGCCGGCGGTCAGCTCGGCACGGATGCCGCCGTCGGCGAGCGTCACCGCGTAATAGCCGGGCCGCGCCGTCTCGCTGGCGTGGTCGAAGCGCGAGCGATAGCCCGAGCCGGGCTTCGCCGGATCGCCCGGATCGAGCCGTGCCGTCCCCGCCTGTGGCGCGACCAGCACGTCGCCGAGGTCGGAATGGCCGGCGCCGGAGAAATGGGTGTGGCTGAACCCCTGGATCGTCGGGTCCTCGTAGCGATAGCCGGCGGCATGGCCGTAGCAGGCGCGGATCTCGCAGCCGGTATCGGTGTCGGGGGACAGCTGGACCATGCCGAACGGCGCGGTCGCGCCGGGGAAGGTATGGCCCTCCCCCGCCGTCCCGATCATCGGATCGACCGCGTCGATCGGCGCCACCGCGCTCTGTGCGAAGGCTGGGCCGGGAAGGAGCAGGGCGAGAAGGAAAGCGTTGCGCATGCAGCGATTTAAGCAGGTGTCGCGCGACGGGGAAAGGCCGCGGATGCAGTTACGTCGCCGACACGGCGGGGCTGAGCGCGATCGGTTTCGCACTGACCGATCGCAAAACACCCCGTCACCCCGGACTCGTTCCGGGATCCACGGTCCCACAGGAGCAACGCCTTCCGCTCCTGCGGGCCGGTGGATGCCGGAACGAGTCCGGCATGACGGGTGGATGGACGGGCGCCGGCCGTCCAGCCTACGCCGACTGCGGGATGATGCTGATCATGTCGTCCTCGGCCGGCTCCTTGGCGGGCTTGAGCTTGAGCGCCTGATCGGGCTCGACGTGGCGGCTGCGCGTCATCGGCTCCAGCGTCACCGTCTCGCCGGTTTCGAGCGAGCGCTCGACCGCGGCCAGCACGCGCATGTCGAGCAGGCCTTCCTCGCCATCCGCCTCGGGATGCGCGTCGTTGAGGATGCAGTCCGAGAAATATTGCGTCTCGTTGCCGAATTGCTCGACCGGATCGAACTTATGCTCCTTGCTGCCCTCGCTGGTCTTCTCGACGTAGCGGATGCCGATCTTCGGGCCGAACATGAAGCTCGGCGAGGCATGGATGCTCGCCTTGGTGCCGACCAGTTCGAAGAATTCCGACGAAGCGGTGGCGTAGCTTACCGTGAATTGCGCGACGCGTTCGCCGGGGAAGCGCAGCGTCACCGCGACCGTTTCGTGGAAGTTGAAGCCGCGGTCGGGCGTCTTGGTGCCGACGGCGTGGACCGCGATCGGCTCCAGCCCGAACAGGTTGCGCACCGCGTTGAGCGGATAGGTGCCCATGTCCGGCACCGGCCCGCCCCAATAGCCGTTGTGGCCGCGCGAATTGGCCTCGGCGACGTTCTGCGCGAAGGCCGAGACGAAGCTGCGCAGCTCGCCGAATTCGTTGTTGCGTGCGCGGGTGATCATCTCGACCGTGCCGGGCTCGTGATGCAGGCGATAGGCGATCATCAGCTTCGCGCCGCGGGTCTTCTGCGCGGCGAGGATCTGCTCGGCCTCCGCGACGCTCGACGCCATCGGCTTTTCGAGCAGGACGTGGATGCCCGCCTCGAGCGCCGGCACCGCATATTGCATGTGGAGGAAATTGGGCGTCGCGATGTACACCGCATCGATCTCGCCCGAGGCGAGCAGTTCGGCATATTGCTCGTAGGTCCACGCCTTGATGCCGTAGAGTTTGGCGAGCTTGTCGGCCTTTACCGGATCGCCGGTGACCAGCGCCACCAGTTCCGAATTGTTCGTGCGCGCGACGCCCGGCATGAACGCCTGCTGCGAGATCTGGCCGCCGCCGACGACGGCGTAGCGCACCTTCTTGGTGTGTCCGAACATGTTTCGGCCTTTCTGATCGATGACTGGGGGATGCCGGGACGAACGAAGCGCATTCGCGATCGTTGCACCGCACCATCCCTTTGCCGGCCGCGCGATCAGGGGCGTCGCGGCTCCGGTTGCACCCCGCTGTCGGCGATCACCTTGCGCGCCGCCTCCGGCCAGGCATCGCCGGCGACGGCGACGTTCTGCTCGGCGACGTTGTTCAGATAGTCGGTCCAATTCCCCTGCAGCCGGCCGGAATTGTACCAATTGCCGATCGCGCGATTGTCCATCGCGGTGCGCTTGGGCGCGATATGATCCTGCGTGTTGAGGTTGAGCCAGACGCCCCCCACCCGGTCGACGACGTTGCCGCGCACCGTGACGTAGCGCGACCCCTCGTCCAGATAGATGGCGATGCCGCCCGAACCGGCGATGTCGGACACGTAATTGCCCGCGATCAGCGCGCCGGGATCAGCGGAGAGATGATAGATCGCGCCGCCGTCGGGAAACCATTGCTTCACTCGCGACACGCGGTTGCCGACGATCACCGTGTCGCGCAGCGTCGTCGGCGTATCGTAGATGCGGTTGCCGGGCGCGTCATAATAGCCGCGCTGCGCGCGCCAATATTCGGCGCTGCCGCCCGGATCGTTGGTCCCCCAGCCCCAGCCGACGTCGATCCCGTCATAGGGCGCATCGGACACGTCGTTGTTCATGATGACGGTGCCCGAGGCGTAGGTGACGAGGATCGCCGATTGCTCCTTATAGTCGCGCGAGACGCCGCTGATCCGGTTGTTGCGGATCAGGATGTCGCGCAGCCCCATCTCGGGCCGGGCGGGATGATGCGCGTCGGGCTGGACGCCGCCGACCATGATCGCACCGCCGGCGAGATCGGTGAAGCGGCTGCGCGTCACCTCGATCGCGCTGGTACCGAGACCGACCCCGGCGGAATTGGCGTCGGCGTTGTTGCCGATGCCGAGCGCGACCTGCCCGAGCTGTGCGAACCGGTCGTCGTCGAAGACGATGCGGCTCGCCGCGGCGACCTGCACCGCGGCGGGCTGCTGGTGGAAGCGGTTGCGCACCGCCTCGAACGGGCGGCAGCCCCAACTGCAATCGCGGATGGGATCGGCGGGATAATCGGGCAGTTCGCCAGCGAGATAGGAGCCGCTCTGCTGGCTGGCATAGCCCTCCGGCCCGGCGGGCTGCCGCCAGCTCGTGTCGCGGAAGTCCAGCCCGCGGAACTGAAGGTCGCGCACCGGCCGGTCGTAGCTGCCGGCGATCGACAGCAGATGGTCGAGCCGCGGCAGCACCACCGCGACCCGGTCCATCGCTTCGCCGGCGCGGGGTTTGTAATAGAGGCGCCCGGCAGCGGGATCGGCGTAGAACTGGCCCGGCTCCCGCAGGAAGGCGAGCGCATTGACGAGGAACATGCGCGCCACCTCCGCGGAGACCGGACGCGCGAACGTGTCGTAGCCGACCAGATTGTTGCGCCAGCCGGGCTGCTGCATCACGATCCGGTCGCCCTCGATCCGCTCGACCATCGCGTGGCGGTGAGTGAACCAGCTCATCCCTTCCACCGCGATGCGGCGCTGGTCGGGCAGTTGCGCGAGCGTCCGCCACGCCGGGTCGGTGATCGTCAGTCCCCACGGCGCGAACGTCACCGCCGCCCGCGGGATCTCGATCGCCGCGCGTTGCGCGAGCCGGCCGCCGACGCTGAGTTGCAAGGGATCGCTGCCCGGCGGGATCGGCGCCGCCCAGATGCCACGCTTGCGATCCGCCAGCCGCCAGCCCTCGACCGGCACGCCGCCCGACAGCGTCGGATAGGCGCCCGCCGCCCCCTCCCAGCGGACGGTGAAGCCGTTCTGCCCGCCGTCGTCGGCGGTAAAGCGCAGCGGCGCCGCCAGCCGATAGGTGCCGGCGGCGATCCGCACGGTGACGTCATGGTCCCGGTTGCGCTGCCGCACCGCCGCCTGCGCCCGCGTCAGGCTGGCGAACGGCCGCGCGGCCGACCCGTCGCCGTCGTCCGACCCCTCGGGCGCCACGTGGAGGACGATCGGCACCGGATCGGGCCGGTTGGGGATGACGATCCGGTGCGGCCCGGTTTGGGTGGCCGGCGGCGCGACCCGCGGCAGCACCGGCCCGGCGGGCAGTTGCGCGCCCGCCGGTATGGCCGTGAGGACGACGGCCGCGACCGTCAGCGCCCGATACTGCCGCATCTCGTCTCCTCGCCGCGTCCCGTTGCCAGCCCCTGCCCTCACTGCGTCTCGGCGGCGACCGCCATCGCCGCGCGCGCGGCGAGGATGTAGGCGGAGGTGGTGCTGACGGTATATTCGTTCTCGAACCACAGGAACGGCCAGTCGACCTTCGCCTCGGGATAGTCGGGTTTGACGATCAGCACGCCCGGCACCATCCCGCCGGGGATGAAGCTATAGTCGGCGCGATTGTGGCCATAGCCGATCAGCTTCGACGCGGTGCCGACGGTCGAGACCAGCGACAGGTTGTTGGCCGGATGCCGCCCGAGCACGTAATCAATCGCATTCAGCGTGTAGGCGGTGCCGACGATCTCGGGGAACGCCTTGTGCAACAGGTACATGGTCGTGCCGAAGCTGACCACCTGGTTGGAGCCCGCCCAGGTGCCGTCGGCGATCGGCACGCCGAACGGATTGTTGGTCATGCCGCCGTCCGCCTTGGCCTTCATGTCCTGCACCAGCGGCACGAGGGCGGCGCGATAGTCCGCGCCCATCAGCGGAATGGCGCGCACCGCGGCACCGGCGAGCCACGGGAAGTTCTGCCGGATCACCGGCTGCAACTGGCGCAGCCGGTCGGCATAGACGCGATCGCCGCGGCTGGTCAGCAGCAGCTCGACGGTGGCGACGACGTTCGCGGCCTCGGCCGAACGTGGCGACGACGAATCGTCGCGCCCGTCGCCGGCCTTGACCACCCCGCCCTGTTGCTTGCTCCACAACGCCTTGGCCGCGGCGAGCGCCTCCGCCGCCATCTTCGGGTCGCTCGCGGCGAGCGCCCGGCTGGCAGCGGCGAGCGCACCGGCCACCGCGAGGTTGTTGGCAGGCAGATCGGTGGTGAACGCCCAGCGATCGTCGGGCGTCCCCGACGCACCGCCCTTGATCTCCTCCGCGCCGAGCCTGGCGTCGTAGAGGCGATTGTCGGTCTGCGATCCGGCATCGCCGAGATGCGCATATTGACGCAGCGCCGGATCGACGATGCCGACGATCGCGTGGCCGAACACCTTGTATTGCGCGAGCAATTGCAGCGTGCCGTGACGGATCTGCTGCACCGCGTCTTCGACGCCGTCGGGCTTGCGGATCTCGACCTTGCGGGCCGCCTCGTCGATGCTCGTCTCGTCCCAGTCGAGGCCGAACAGTTCGCGCGCCCAGACGAGGTCGCGCGTCACCGCCGCATTTTCCGGCGTCTGGATGTCGTAATCACCGGCATCCTGCCAGCCGCCGACCGCGAGGCCGGGAATGTGCTGACCGGCCTTGAACGGCGAATCGAGGTTCGGCCCCATCTTGTAGCCGTCGAAATGGGTGATGTTCGGCGGCGCCTGCCGCGCGTCGTCGAGATGCGAGGGCGCCGACCAGACGCGATATTGCTCGCGGATGCCGACGTGATCCATCTGTTCGGCGATGAACGTGTCGAGCGAGGTCTGCCAGATCCGCTGATAGGCGTCGGCGGCGATGCGGAACGGGTTGGTCGTCTGCCCGGCATAGCTGATCGCATACAGGCCGGGCTCGCGCACCGACGAGAAGTCGAAGGCGGCATAATCGTAGCGCGTCCAGTGGCCGCGCGACTGCACCTTGGCGCGGAACACCGATTGCTTGCCACCGTCCGCGGTGAGCCGGACCAGTTCCGCCTCGCCCGGCGCCTTGAAATTGGGATCGAGCTCGATCAGCGCGACCTTGGGCCGCCCCGGCGTGTAGCCGGCCTGGTTGAACGAGACGACCGGCTGGCGCGTCCAGTTCTTCACCACGTTCGGCCGGACGTGCCAGACGATCGCATTCTCCTTCGCGCCGGCGGCGATCAGCGAACGGACGACGAACCAGCCGTTCTGCGCCCGCGCGCGGGCGTCATAAAGGTCGATCGGTCCGGTGTCGGAGGTGATGCTGACCCGCGTCAGCGGATCCTCCGGCGCCAGCGTGATCGTCTTGGTAGCGCTCCCGAGCGGTAGCGGATCGCCCGATCCGTCCTTGGCCATCGGCCCCGTCGGATGGCGCGGGAACAGCCCCGGCGCGGCATCGACCAGATAGGTCTTGCCGAAATAGGCGGTCGGCAGGAAGTCGAGATTGAACCCCGCCTTGCCGGCGAGACTGGCCGGCAGTGGCTGGTCGAGATCGACCGCGATGCGGAAGCCGCCGGGTTCGGCGGTGACCTTGACGCTATAGGACAGTTTCTGCTGCGTGTAGGCGGAGCGCACGACCAACTGATTGGGTTCGCTGCCGCGCGTCCGGCCGACGAAGGCGGGGACCGGCGCCCATTGCTCGGGCGTACGGTCGAGCCGCACGGCACCGTCGGTGGCGATGCGCTCGCCATGCAGCACCATCTGGATGCCGGCGTTCTTCTCGTCGAAGAAGATCGGACTGAAGTGGTTCTGGTCGACGATGACCGTCAGCCCCTGCGTCTCCAGCGTCTCCGACGGCGTGACGGTGAGCGATTGCGCATGGACCGCGCCGGCGATGACGCCGATGCTCACCGAACCGAGCAAGGCATTCCAGATCATTCGTGCCACAAGCATCCCTCCAGATGTCGAGCCGGTCTTGCGCCGGCAGATCGTTATGTCTTTGTTTTCACAGACCTATCGATAGCGCTACCATCCGGCAATGCGGCGATTGAGAAAAATACCAGTGCGTTTCGGTTAGCGTGGACCGGCAGCGGTGGACTTTCACGACGCCGCGCGTGATGACCGTCGCCACGATGACGAACCCGATGATTACGCTAGCCGAATGGCGGACCCGGGCAGCCTTGGCGCTGCGTGACGGGCGGATCGAAGAGGGCATCACCGCTTTTCGCGCCGTGGTCGAAGCGGGACAGGCCGACGCGGAAACGTGGTACAATTTCGGCTATCTGCTCCGTTGCGACCGCCGGTTCGACGAGGCGCTGGCGGCCTATGCCGCGGCGCTTGCCGCGGGAATCGACCGGCCCGAGGAGGTGCACCTCAACCGCGCGGTGATCCTGTCGGAATATTGCGGGCGGATCGGCGACGCCGTGAGCGAATTGCACGCCGCCCTCGCCTTGGCGCCCACATTCGTCGCGGCGTGGCTGAATCTCGGCAATCTTCATGAGGACGCCGGCGATGCGGTTGCGGCGCGCGAGGCTTATGGGCGGGTGCTTGCGCTCGATCCCGGCAATGGTCGCGCGCATGCCCGGATCGCGACGATCGACATCTTCGAAGGACGCGCCGACGTCGCACTTCCGGCACTACGGCAGGCGCTCGCCCATCCCGACCTCTCGCCAACCGACGCGGCCGAAGCCGGGTTCGCGCTTGGCGCGGCGCTCGATGCGCAGGGGCATTACGACGAAGCCTTCGCGGCGTTTGCCGCGGCGAATCGGGCGGCGCTGCAAGCCGCGCATCCCGGTTATCGTTACGATCCGCGGCGACAGGAAGCGTTGATCGAGGCGACGATCGCGGCGACGCCCCGCCCCATTTCGGCCGGCACCGATGATGCAGAACCGCCGATCTTCATCTGCGGCATGTTCCGATCGGGCTCGACGCTGATCGAACAGATGCTCTCGCGTCATACGCGCATCACCAAGGGCGGTGAACTGGAGATCGTGCCGGCCTTTGCCGCCGCGCTGGGGTCACCCGAGGCGCTGCGGGATCTGCCCGCCGCGGCGCTCGCGACGATGCGTGCGCAATATCGGGACGAAGTGTGCCGACAATTCGGCGACGTCGATCGTCTCACCGACAAGCGACCCGATAATTTCTTGCACATCGGCCTGATCAAGCGTCTGTTTCCGAACGCAAAGATCATCAACACGACGCGCAATCCGCTCGACATGGCGCTGTCGATCTACTTCCTCTATTTCGACGACAGTATCAGCTACGGCCACGACCTGCGCCATATCGCGCATTGGGTGGGACAATATCGCCGGCTGATGGCGCATTGGCGCCGCCTGTATCCGGACGACATATTGGACGTGTCCTACGATCGGCTGGTCGCCGATCCTGCGCCGGTGATGGCCGAGGTCCTCGCCTTCTGCGACCTGCCGTGGGACGACGCCGTGCTGCACCCCGAGCAGGCCGCCGGCCCGGTAAGGACCGCCAGCGTCTGGCAGGTCCGCCAGCAGCTGCATCAGCGTTCGTCCGGGCGCTGGCGGCATTACGAACGGCACCTCGAACCGCTGATCGCGGCGCTGGGCAGCGAGGCTTAGGGTGCGACGCCACCCTGGCCGGTGATATGGAAGACCTGACGGAGCATCGCCTGCTCCGCCGTGGTCAGATGCGGGTTCCAGACGTCGAAGATCAGCACGATGCGCGGCGCGTCGCTATCGTTCCACGCTTCATGCTCGATCGTATCGTCGAAGGCGAACGCCTCGCCCTCGCGCCACGCGCGCGTCTCGCCGCCGACACGAAAGCGGCACCGCTCCGGCACGACCAGCGGCAGATGCACGATCGCCCGCGTATTGGTGACGCCGGTATGCGCCGGGATATGCGCGTGCGGGCGCAGGATCGAGAAGAAGGCGGTCGGCGCCTTGCCGGGAATGTCACTTTGCGGCACCGCGGCGAGCGCTACGGCGGTCTCGGGGCAGCGCGCGCAGACCGCGTCGTTGCGCACGCCATATTCCCACAGGAAGCAGGCGCTCCAGTCGGCGTTGCCGTCGAGGCCCGACCAGCGATTGGCCGGCGTGCCCGCCGCCTGACGCACATAGGGGCGGATCGCATCGCTGCCGTCGCGCAGCAGCGCTAGAGCTTCGCCGCGGATCGCCTCCGTGCGCGCTTCCAGTTCTGCGAACCAGGGGAAGAGCGAGCGCTCGAAATATTCGTCGGCGGGCAGGAACGGAAAGTGCACGCCCGCGCATTGATTGGTGTAGATTGCCCGGCGGCCCAGCATGTGATCGACGCATGCCGCCATCCGCCGCGACACCCCGTCACCGAGCGCGCCGTTGATCTCGCACCCGAGCCGGGCGGTATGATCGGCGAGAAAGGCACGGCCGCGGGCGAGCGCGTCGTCGATCGCCGGCGGACGATCGGGCATCGCCGCCGCCATCTGCACGATGCCCGACCAGCCCTGCGCCGCCTCGACCTCGCGGCCACAGCGTTGATGCAATTCGGTGATACGCAGTTGCGCGGTGAAGTTGCGCCGGTCGATCGCCAATGCGGCCTCCAGCGCGCGTTGCTCGTCCTCGTCCTGCCCCATCATGCGATAGACCGTCGCCTGATTGACGTGCAGCACGGGTTCGCCGGGATCGGCGGCAGCGGCCGCGGCGAAGCCGGCCAGCGCGTCGTGCAGGTCACCATCCGCCATCGCCCGCATGGCCCGCGCGTTGAGCAGTTGCGGATGCTCCGGTGCGAGGCCGAGCGCCTGATCGAGCAGCAGGCGCTCCGCGGCGGCATCGCCGCGCTGGCGGGCGGTCATCGCCTGGGTGGCGAGCGCATGGGCGCGTTGCGGTAGGTCGGTCATCGCGTCAGGCTCGATCCAACAAGATGGTAAGTCCAGATACAAAAAGGGGCCGCCCGAAGGCCGCCCCTTGAGTTCGTTCGACGAACGGCGGCGCTTAGAAGCGCAGCTTGCCCGAAACGGTGAACAGGCGACCCAGCACGTCATAGGTCGACGGATAGGTGTTGCCGCTGTTGTAGGCGGTCGACCCGGCGGCCGAGCCGACGAGCGGCGGCTTCTTGTCGAGCAGGTTGCGTACGCCCGCAGTGAAGGTCAGGTGATCGTTCACCTCGATCTGCGCGGTCAGATCCAAGTAGTTGTACGCCTTGATCTGGTTGAAGTTATAGGTGCCGCCGGCAAGCGGCGTCGGCCCGGTGACCACACCGCTGAACAGCGGCGTCGTGACCTGACGCTGCACCGCGTCGGGGGCCAGCGCCTCGTAGCGGACCTTGCCGATGTGGCGCCACAGCAGCGACAGCGTCGCCGGACCGAAGGTCAGGCTGGTACGCTGGTTCCACTGGAACTCCGGCTGGATCGACGAACAGCTCGTGCTGTAATAGCCGACGCAGTCGCGATCGTAGGCGGTCGGCGAGGCGCGGAAATAGCGATGCGCCGTCCATGTGCCCTGGAAGCCGAGGTTGAGCCCGACATCGCCGAAATCACGCGCATAATTGGCGTTGAGGTCGATACCGTCGGTGCGCAGGCGACCCCGGTTGGTGAGCGGCTGCGGCAGACCCGCCACCGTCGCGCTGGAGCCGCTGAGACCGCCATTGGTCGCGTTGCGGCGGATCCCGGTGCACGATGCCGAGGTGGCCTGTGCCGCGGTGATCGCCGAGGGGTTGGTCCCGAAGCATTCCGACAGGATGTCCGCCGGCGTGGCCGAGGTGATCGCGTTCTTCACCTTGATGTTGAAATAGTCGACCGCGATGCTCAGCCCCGGCACGACCCCGCGCGGCTGCACCACGACGCCGAGCGTGTAGGTGTCGGCCTTTTCGGGCAGGATGGCGGGATTGCCGCCACCGGTGACGTTCGGCTGTCCCGCCGAAGGCTCGGGAATGGTGCCGATCCCCGACACCGGCGCGCCCTGCGCGACGCAGGCGGCGGCGAGATTGGCGCTGGCGAGCGGACGGGCACCGACACAGGGGTCAAGGCCCGGCGACAGATTGTCGAGCCCCGTCGACACCGGCGCGAACAACTCGTTGATGTTCGGCGCACGGACCGCACGCTGGTAGACGCCGCGGAACTTGATTTCCTTGATCGGCTCGAAGCTGCCGCCCGCCTTGTAGGTGGTCGCGTTGAAGCTCGGGTTGTTCGCCGCCTGCACTTTATAGTCGGAATAGCGGACACCCGCTTCCAGCGTCAGCGAGTGGAAGAACGGCTTGTCGGCGACGAGCGGCGCGATCACCTCACCGAATACTTCGCGCACGTCGTAGCTGCCTGCGAACGGCAGCACCGCACCGCCGGCGCCACCGAGCTCACCCGGCGACAGCGCATAGGCGTCGGGTTCGCGGCGATAGCTGTACTTGCGATATTCGGCGCCGGCCGCGAAGGCGATCGGCTCGCTGGCGAACGGCGAGGTCGTGCCGAAGTCGCCGTTGAACACCGCCTTGGCCTGCGACAGCGCGGTGTGGATCTGGATCGTGCTCTGGCCGTTCAGAAAGCCGGCCTGATCGGAGGTGATCGAACCCTGGGCGCCGAACAGGTTGAGCGGCACGCAGTTGTTGGTGGTGACGAGGCAGCTCGTCGTATTGTTCGCGTTCAGCGCCTGCTGGACGCGGCTGCGCAAGACATAGCCCGACTGGGTCTGGTTGAGATCGCTCTCACCATAAGCGCCGAACACGTCGAGCTTGAGGTGATCGGAGAAGCGCAGGCGCAGCCCCGCCTTATAGTCGAACATCGTCGTCGTGTAGGTCGAGGTGCGCGGGCCGAGCTCGGTCGACCGGCGATACACCGCCGGCAGCGTCAACGCGGCGTTGGTGTTGCAGGCGGCGCCGAGCGCGATGTTGTTGATCTGGCAGAGCTGATCGCGCAGGCCCGACGGCAGATACGGGTTGTACCCCGGCACGGTGAGTGCCTCGCCGAAGATACCCGACGGCGCGATGATCTGCTGGATCGTATTCTTCGAAAACATGCCGCGCGTGTAGACTTCGAGATTGTCGTTAATCTCGTAGTTCGCCTGGGCGAAGATATTGTAGCGTTTGAAAGGCGTCGCGAAGATGTTGTACGGGTTGAAGTTGAAGCCGCTGTAGAACGGCACCAGCGCGGTGCCGGCGGGATTGACCTGGACGACGCCGGTCGACAGGCCGGCGCGCGCCGCCTGCGCATTGGTGAAGCTCAGCGTGGTCGGCACGCCGGTGCGCGAGGAACCCGAGGCGACGCCGTTGCCGGACCCGATGCCGTAGACGGAGACGTCGCGTGCACCCTGATACAGGGGATCGGCTTCCTGATAGCCCAGGCTTAGCACCGCATTGCCGCGGCCGTCGTCGAAATTGGCGCCGACGGTCAGATCGGCACGGAAATAGTTGGAGTCACCGCGCTCGGTGATCTGCTGGCTGGCCGAAGCCTCCATCCCCGCGAAATTCTTCTTGGTGATGAAGTTGACCACGCCGGCGACCGCATCGGCGCCGTAGGTGGTCGACGCACCGCCGGTCAGCACGTCGACACGCTGGACCAGCGCGGTCGGGATATTGTTGAGATCGACCGCACCCGTTTCGGCTGCCGGGACGATCCGGTCGCCATCGATCAGGACCAGGTTACGCTGCTGACCGAGATTGCGAAGGTTGGCGGTAAAATAACCGGCGCTGCCGTTGTTGACCGCGGAGCCGAGCGACGGCGTCAGGCCGGGAAGCTCGCGGAGGATCTGCTCGACATTGTTGACGTTGCGCAACGTCAGTTCGTTCTCGGACACGGTGTTGACCGGGGTCGACGACACGAGGTTCGGGTTGCTGATCAGCGTGCCCGTGACGACGATGTCCTGGCCTTCCGCGGCAGGCGGTGCCGCATTGGGATCGTCCGACTTCTGCTGGGTTTCCTGTGTCAACGGCGAAGTCTGCGCCAGGGCGGGCGACCCGATCAATACCACCCCGACGATGAGGGTCGTGTTCAGAAGATGAGAACGAAGGCTTAGCGTCATGAGATCCCCTTTGTGTCCGAACCACCCCCCCGGGTGACCCGATCGCACCGGCCTTTGGCTCGGTCGTGCTATTTTTGTTGCAGCGCGGCGACATGCAGACAATGACAAATCGGCGTCAGTATCTGATTACAAAACCGTAGTGATATTTCCGTCACATTTCATCGGCAGCTTTGTTGACGTGTTCTTCGGCAATAGACTGCAACAATGTTGCCTAAAGCATTAAAGAGAGAGGTACGTCATGCTGTCCTATCTGTTGCTGGCGAGTGCGCTTGCCACTGCACCTGCCGGTCCGGACCTGCTTCAGACCTTCACGCAATGTCGGACGGTCGCCGACAATGATGCGCGCCTCGCCTGTTATGATCACGCTGCACAGGCGATGGATGACGCCCAGCGCAAGAAGGACATCGTCGTCCTTGATCGGCAGGACGTACAGAAAGCGAAGCGATCGATGTTCGGCTTTTCCTTGCCGTCGATCAAATTGTTCGGCGATGGCGAGGACGATGAGCAGTTGAAACAATTGGTCGGCACGTTGCGATCGTCGACGGGACTGCCGGGCGGACTGATGCGGTT